>JAEUHN010000048.1 GCA_016795365.1 Verrucomicrobiaceae bacterium | reverse complement strand
CAGCATCTTTATAGCTGACATTTTTGTTAAATAGTGACGAAGAAACTAACAAAGAGGCCTGAGGATGACGAGGAATTTGGTGAAAAATGTCAAATAGCACGCAAATAGGCGTGCAATGCCACCAGATTACCTGTGGAATAGTGCGCATGAGCAAAGGCAAGCTGGAGCATGAATTGCGCGGTGCACTGCGGAGGCGGCACATGTCGCCGCGCACGGAAGAGACGTATGTGCAGTGGTATCGGCGCTACGTGCTCTGGCACGGGAAGCGGCACCCAGGTGAGATGGGCGTGGGGGAAGTGTCCCAATTCCTGACTCATCTGGCGCAGAATCTGGCCTTGGGGGCCTCGTCTCAGAATCAGGCGCTGAACGCCTTGGTCTTTCTCTACAACGAGGTGCTGAAGCAGCCCCTGGAGGGTATCGATGCTGAACGGGCCAAAAGAACGAAGCGGCTGCCAGTGGTGATCACACAGCAGGAAACGGCAGACCTGCTCAAGTTCGTGGAGGGAGATGTGGGGCTGGTGGTGAAGCTGCTTTACGGGTGTGGGTTGCGCGTGAATGAGGCCTTGCCGCTGCGCATCAAGGATGTGGATCTGAGCGGAGGAAAGCTGGAGGTGCGGGGTGGGAAGGGGGATAAGGACCGAGTGGTCACCCTGCCCAAATCGTTGATGGTGGCGCTGACGGCGCACAAATCGCGGGTTCGTGCTGTGTTTGAGAAGGATCGGGCGGCGGGTATTCCGGGTGTGTGGCTGCCTCATGCGCTGGCGAACAAGTATCCAGGGGCATCGACCAGCTGGCAGTGGTTCTGGATGTTTCCCTCCAGTCGGATCTACGTGGATGGTGCGAAGGGACTGCATGGACGCCATCATCTGCATGAGATTGGCATTGGCAGAGAGATCACTCGTGCGGCGCGCCTAGCGCAGATCGAGAAACGCGTGACCGCCCACACGCTGCGCCACTCGTTCGCCACGCATCTCATCCTGCGCGGGGTGGACATCCGGTCCATCCAGGGATTGCTGGGCCATACGGATGTGCGGACGACGGAGATTTACACGCAGCTGGCCAAGGCGATACGCGGGGAGATCACGAGCCCGCTGGATGATCTGTGAGGGCGGCGGGTGGGACGAGGGGCGAAGGCGGAGTTCCTCAACGGCGGGAGGAAAGGGCTTTCATCGGGAGCCAGATTCGGAGGAAACAGACTCGGGAAGTCAAAGCGGTGGCTGGGGCGGTGCGTGGGGGCGGGGCTGGCTTCTGCTGCGGAAACGCGCGGGCTTGATGGGCGGGCGCGAAGGCTGGTTATTCACATCCGAGGGCTTGTGGCTTTCGCTGCATCGACCGGGCTTTCTGGGGTGGGGCGGGGGACGCACGAGAGAAGACCAAGGCCTTTTTTAACCTCCTCACGACGATCGAGAGCCCGACAAAAATTTCCCGGAACGTCTCTGGATTCTCGTGCGTGCGACTGGAAATTTTTTGGCCTTCTCGGGATTCTCATGCGTGCGACTGGGAAATTCTAGCGGGGCTCTGGATTGTATTTTCTCGCATTTTATTTTTCCGGCGCTTCTCCCGTAAGTCGTGAGGAGTTCCGGGAAATTTTTGCCGGACTCTCGATTATAATATCCCGCACTTGGAAATTTTTGCGGTTCATTCGATTATAATTAGTCGCAAGGAAAAAGGCTTAACCTTCCCTGAGGAGTCGCGCGGATACTTGGAAAATCAAGGCTTTCATCTCAAGTTTACATCCACGCGGAAGGCTTGGGTGAACAGCAGTAAAAACTATTGTTTAGACTGAACATTTTCCTTGATGTCGAAAACCGAGTCCCATAGAACAGGGGCACGTTTCGCTCTTCGATTTCCTTCGGGCGCAGTGTCCGGTGGGGAGGGTGGAATGCTAACCACAGGCGTTTCTTCCCTGGCTTCCCCGCTCCCTTATGGCCGTGTTCGGACAGGCTTTCTTCGGAGATGGCTCCCGGTTCGGGGAGTCGCGGGAGACGCGCCGCCGCTCCTCCAATCGAACCATGGCCTCCAATGCTCTGCCCACGAAACGGGACCGTCTCTTCGCCCTGTGCGATGACTTGTGCGACGGTCTTCACGCCCTCGAAGTGACGATCGGGGTGAAACAAAATACCGAGGCGGTGCTGCGCCCCGCGCTGGCTGCCGCCCGAAGCTCGGAAGCCGCCTACGGCGACGCCCAGGTGGCCAAGAAGACGGCCACGGCGACGCTGAATGAGGCGGACAACGACGGGCGCGCCTTCATCGCGAATTCGCGCAAGCGGCTATCGAAATTCTTCGGCGAGGACTACTCGGTGGAATGGGGCGCGGCGGGCTGGCCGAACAACTCGACGGCCATGCCGACGACGCAGGAGGAGCGCTTCAATCTGGTGGAGGCGCTGAAGACGCACTTCACCAATCACCCGACGCACGAGAGCGCGGACATGGAGGCGACGGCGGTGATCGCCACGGCGCTCTTCACCACCATCAGCGATGCGCGGGCCGATCTGGCAGGGAAGGTGGCTGCGATGGGGCAGGCCAAGCAAGCTCGCGATGCTGCGGAGCTGAACCTGCGCAAGCGGGCGAGCGGTCTGATCGCCGAGCTGGAAACGCTGCTGACGGACGATGATCCACGGTGGCACAGCTTTGGCCTGAGCCGTCCGGCGGACGAGGAGACGCCGGAGGTGCCGACCCTTACCACGGCGGTGCCGGGTCCGGCCACCACGCTGCTGGTGGACTGGGACGATGCGCTGCGGGCGGATTACTACCATGTGCAGATTCTCATCGTGGGCACGGACACCAGCTTCCACACCGTGGCGACGGTCTATGATAGCGATGCGACGGTCACGGGCCTGACCAGCGGGGCGACGGTGAAGGTGCGGGTGACCTCCGTGAACGCTGCCGGGGAGAGTGGTCCCGGCCCGGAGGCGCAGGCGGTGGTGCCGTGACGGGAAGGAGGAAGGAGGAAGGAGGAAGGAGGAAGGAGGAAGGAGGACGGATGAAGGATGAAGGATGAAGGATGAAGGAGGAAGGAGGAAGGATGAAGGATGACGAATGACGAATGACGAATGACGAATGACAGCCGAGCGAAGCGAGACAGACGACCGCAGGAGCCCGGAGGGTGAGCGGAGCGAATCAAATGACGAATGACATGCCGGACTCCGTCTGCCTCCGCCGCCCTCCCTCCATTGTAGTCCCGTCACGCTGTGATGGGGAACGCCTGCTCCGCCAGTGCGCTTTTGTTGCTAACCCATGAACCTTCGCCTCTACCGGGCGGCCAGTTGCGGCGCAACTGGGCTACTATTCATCCTTCATCCTTCATCTTTTCCGAGTCATGCCCTTCGATCCAGCCTGGCCGCAAAATGGCCAAAACATTGATGCCGACCGTTTCCGGGGCCAGTTCGCTGGTCTTATCGACTTGATCAATCAGGCCTCCTCCATCACCAGCGTGGTGGTGGACGCGGTGAACACGCTGCCGCCGGGCAATCCGGCCACGGTGAGCGTGAACGTGGTGGGCACGGCGCTGCACTTCACCTTCGGCATCCCGCAGGGAAATGCGGGCGACCCTGGGCCCCAAGGGCCAGCCTTTTCCACGGCGGTGGTGGACAGTGTGACGACGCTGAACCCTGGTGATCCAGCGACGGTGAACGTGAGCTTCGATGGATCGAGCGTTCATTTCGCCTTCGCCATTCCTCGCGGGAACGATGGCAACCAGGGAGCGCAGGGCGAGGCGGGAAGCCAGGGGCCGCCCGGCGAGGTGACTGCTGCGGACCTGAACGCCGCCCTGCAAGCGACGCTGAATCAATCGAGCAATGTCTCGAACGCGGTGACCACGCTGGACACGCCGCTGGCTCATCCCGACATGGATACGCTCCGCCTGAAGCTGAACGATTTGATCCTGGCGCTGCGAAGGTGACGAGAGGATAATGCGGGTCATCACAGCGCAACCCGTCGTGAAGCAGCCTGCTTGCTAAAGATTGCGTTGCGCTTGAACCATCGTTTCCGGTAGGATGTTGAAGTGTTCGGCCAGGAAACGGAGTCCATCAGAATCATGAGCAAGCCTGAAATGAGTCTCGGTGTTCGCATGTCGTTTGGTGTCTTGCTTTGCTACTTGTTATTTGTGAGCGGGATGGCTCATCACGTTCGCAAGTCGCTGACTCCTCCTATGCAGGACAAGTTTCAGAAGATCGAGATTCAGACGGCACAATACTTTGACCAGCATGGAGCTATGCCGGACGACACGACTTTCCTGACACCTGATCTACAGGCATTGCTCACTGACCCACATTCGGGCGTTACTTGGAGTGGGGCTGCCTATGGGTTCAAGCTCGACTACGGCGGAGTTTACCCAGTGAACATCACTCCAACTCACTTCTTAACTCTGGGGCTGCTACGCAGCCAGTCTGGTGTCACCGGGCGGAACATCACCCCCGAAAATATCAGACACAATACCCCCCTGTTCAAAGCCGCTGGATACTTCACAAAAGAGTGAGCACCAGCGTTTCACCTCCATTCAGCAACAACGCCGGGCATTATGGTTCCGGACTCTCCCTTGACTCATCCCGATATGGAAACGCTGCGCCTGAAGATGAACGAGCTGATCCTGGCGCTGCGAAGGTGAAGGGAGCGCCATGCCTGGCAGCGGATACCGCAATTGATTGCTCGAAGGCTGCTGCTGCGTGTTGTCGGCGTCGAATCATTACCATCAGCCTGGCAATCTCCTCAGGTCGGTCCGAAACCGAACACTCCCGATTTGACCCAATACTTGCCTGCCGAGCGGGGCGACGGCCCTTTCGGAAAGTAGCGACCATTGATCTCCAAGGCCATATCGACGGCTAACTGTCGATCACTGACGGCTATTTGTTTGCAGAACCCAAACGTGGCGCACGAACTGCAAAGGGCAATCAATCGAATGGGACCTATGGAGGTGTGAATGCGGTTGGCCAAATCCCTCATTTCTTCGGCAATCTCTTCGCGTCGGTGTGCCACATCTGAACGAAGTGAGTCTGGAAAACCCTCAACTTCGAATAGTCCTAGCGCGTCTGGCATTGCGACATCTGGAACCACTACGACTTCGCGCCACCATTCGGAACTCGGGAGTGGAGGCCCCCCGTTCACGGAGGCATTAAGCATGTCGATCGTTACCATGATCGTTGGGGCGCTTTTCCCCGCGTAGATCAGAGCACCACATTCTTCAATTTCTGGGGCTAGCTTTTCAGCCAACGCGATCGCTTTGGGTGAGTCTTCCAGTCGAGCGAACCAGCAGGTGCGATCAATGGCATCAAGATGCCGCCGGTCGAATGTCACGCCGGAGATGCGCTCAAGAGTGGATTTCAAGTCGAGCTTTTTCATGCTGTTATTCCTGAGTGAGCAAGATCCCGAGTATTACCTCTGGCATTGTCTCTTTCGAACCGCAAACCCGTGGAATTCACACGTTCACGGTCGGTTGTTTTCTGGAAGTCGAACTTGGTAAGGGGTCGGACGGTATTCTGACAGGTTTGCGTGGCATGGAAGAAACGGCGTGTTTCAGGATGAATGACCGATGACCAATGACGGGTTCCGACTTCGTCATTCGTCATTCCCTCCTCCTCCTCCCCCCACGAAAGTGTTAGCACGATTCAGGTGAGAGAGGGCGCGGGTTGGACGTTTATCCGGGACCATGAAACGTCGCTCCTTCCTCACCTCTGCTGCCGCGCTCGGTGCTTCGCCGCTGTTTGCCAATACGACTCCGGTCCATACGCCGAAGGGCAAGGCTGAGCATTGTATCTTCATCTGGCTGGGCGGTGGGATGGGGCAGATTGATACCTTTGACCCCAAGGACCTGGGCGAGAACCTGAGCAAGCCGTCGAAGCCGGGTTCGCTTTACAAGTCGATCGAGACCTCGGTGAAAGGGGTGCGGGTGTCCGAGCACTTGAGCAAGAGCGCGAAGGTCATGGAGCAGATGACGATCATGCGCACGGTGAACCATCACGTCATTGATGAGCATGCGTTCGCGACGAACATCGTGCACACGGGGCGAATGATCTCGGGCAATGTGACTTACCCGAGCATTGGATCGATCATCGCGAATCAACGCGGGGCCGCTGATCCGAAGGTGCCGGCCTACATTTTGATTGGTTACCCCAATGTCAGCCGTGGTCCTGGCTTCCTGGGGGCGAAGAGTGGCTACGTGTATCTGACGGACACGGAGACGGGTCCGGCGGGGTTCACGAGGCCGGACTTTGTGGACGAGGCGCGTGCCGGCGTGCGCAGCGAATTGCTGAAGCCGCTGATGGCTCGCGCGCTGAAGAGTTCGGCCGCGGCGGACTATCAGATGGCGCAGGAGGAGGCGCTGCGTCTGGCGGGTCCCGGCTTCATGAAGCACTTCAATCTCAAGGAGGAACCGGCGGCCCTGCGCAATCAGTATGGTGGGGAGTTCGGCCAGCGATGCCTGCTCTCGCGTCGCCTCGTGCAGGCAGGGGTGCGATTTATTGAGGTGTCGCACAACCTCAACTTCATGAACGGCACGGGCTGGGACATTCATAATGAGGGCTACAAGAATCAGCACCTCCTGATCCAGGAACTCGATACCGCCCTCGCGGCCTTGATTGGGGATCTGCAATCCCAGGGCCTGCTGGACAAGACGCTGGTGGTGGTGGCGACGGAGTTTGGTCGCCCGCCGGAGTTCGATGGACGCGGTGGTCGCGGCCATCAGGGCACGGCGTTTTCGATGGTGCTGGCGGGCGGCGGGCTGAAGCACTGCGGTGCCTACGGCGTCACGGACGATCTGGCCAAAAAGCCGGTGGAGAACCCGGTCCCGCTCGTGGACTTCCATGCGACGATCCACGCGGCCCTGGGCATCGATCCGGGCAAGGAGCTGATGGATGGCTCGCGCCCGGTGCCGATCACCGATGGCGGCAAGCCGGTGGCGGCGCTCTTCGCGTAAAGAGTGCACTTGCGCGACGACGACGATCGCTGAGACGATGGCCCGTAGAGGTGGTCTTTCTCTGTGGGGAGCGTGCCCAGCGATTCGAGTGAGCCACCTCGATCACGGAGACGGTGCAGCCGTGAGTGTGACGGTGCCGAACCGTTTATTTACGGTGCCAGGTAATGCAGGAGCGACGTAGTGACCAAAGGCTTGATTGTTTACGATGAGGTAGTTGATGGCCGCCGTTGTGGTGGTGCCGGGCATTCTGAAACTACCGACCCCGAGGCCCGTTGTGCGGGGTATCGCGACCATACTGAGGCCGATTGGATTGGGTAGGAACGGAGAGGTGGTGTTCGTGGTATTGACGGTGAAGCGTTGTTCGAGTGTCCCAGTTACGTCTTCTCCAGTGATGGTGGCGAGGGCATTACCAGCGCCGGAAGGCAGGCCCATCACTCGAATGCCGAGTGGAGCTACGTCAAAGAGGCTGCCACTCGCTGGGAGAGCGAGGCTGTAGCCGGGCGGAAACTGCTTGTCAGTGGCACCCAGGGGGCGTGTCCATTTCAGGGTGGAGGTGGGAATGGAGTGGGTGGGGGCATCAATCTTGAGAAGGCAGGCTACGGATCCGCGCGTGAGATACATGGTGGTGTAAATCGGGGCAAACATGGGGATCTCCCCGGTCGTGCCTAGCACCCCTGACCAGGTGATGGGGGTGCTGTCAGCCATTCGACCGCTGACGGTGACCGTGCCGGTGCGAGTTGTGGTAACGACGAGGTAACTATAACCCATCGTGACGGAGGTAGGAGGATCCACTTTCACGTGGAAGCGCCCCGCCAGATCGACGCTCGACAGGGTGGTCGGGCTGTAAGGTGAGGCGTGAGCAGCGAAGGTCGCTCCATTGCCAGAGGCATCGGCGAGCGTGCCAGTCATGACGCCGGTTCCATTGGCGCTGAGAACGTCGGCGGTGAGCGTGAGATCGGGATAACCGAGACGACGGATGGTTTGTTGAATGCGGCTGCTGGAGTCAGTGTAGCCCGTGAAACTGATCGTGCTGGTCTCCAGGTAGAGCTTGCCCGTGTGATAGCCGTTGGCTGTGCATGAAAAGGTAACGGCACCTCGCACCGGGCTGACATTAGTCGGAGTCATCACCGCGTCCCAGCGTCCGAGCACGGGGGTGGGCAGAGGATTGACGAAGGTGGCGGCGGTTGTGATGGAGGTGTTGCCGCTGATGTCGGTGGAACGCACCCACAGGGTGTTGGTGCCAGGCACAAGGCCTGTGAGACTGATGCTCCAGGAGGCTGAGGTCGTGCCCCACAATGCTGCGGGTGGCGGGATGCTGACGGAGGTGGCGGGTGTCCAGTTGGTCGTGGATGACGACGGATTGACGGCATACTCCACAGTGCTGATGCCAAAAGAGTCTATCGCCTTGCCGATGATGGTGGCGTTTGGCCCGGTGACGGACCCAGATAACGGGCTCGTCACTGTGTTTGTCGGCACTCCGTATTCACATGAGCCAGACAGGCTAGTGGTCACCAGGTCAAGGGTCTGCGGTTCGGGAGTGGTATAGGATTTCGTGGTGACAGTGCATTTGCCGCTGACATAGACATTGCGATCAGGGGCGGTGAACGGGCCGAACTCGAGACTGACCTTGCGGATCACGCGAATGGAGGGGTTAGTTGTAGCCCAGTTGGCCATCTCCACGGTGCCGGGCATGGCTAGCGGTGAGGCACCGGTCACTGTGATGACAAGTCGTGTGGACGACCACGAAAGGCGCACGCCATAGGTGCCAATCGGCTTTCCTGTTTCCATGTTGATCGCCGGGAGGCTGATCGTGGTCTTCCCAGGTGCGTAAAGCGGGTCATCGCCCAGGGTGCCGTAGATGCTCAAATCACCCAGCGTCAGAGAGAAGGGCGTGGAAGCAGTCAGGGATGCGAGGTTGATGCCAGTGATGTTGGCAATCACGGTCACACTGATGCTCTCATTGGCTCCGATTTCACGCCAGATCATTGGGAACTCGGGATCGGTGTTGTCCACCGTCGTGATGACATATTCAGAGTGACTCTCTATAAAGCTAACGGTGGGGGTGAACGTGGAGGTCCTGGCAAGCGGGTCGAGCCCCTGTGCCGCGATGTAGGTCGAGAGCGAAACGACGATGAGTGAGATGAAGGCCGTTGAGTAGAGTGGTTTCATGGACGTTTCTGGGGCTGAGGTTGGGTTCTCCATGCTGCGCGGACGATTCTAGTCGCCGCATCTCGGCTAGATTAATACCCTCGGGCGGGCAGTCTGGTTTTGTGGCGATATTGTCGTTGAGTATGTCCCCCTTGCTTGGCGGGGTTGGTCGGTTGAGGGGGCAGGAGATGAATTCGAAATAGATTCGTCTCCGCCGTTGCACATCGGCGAGAGGTTCCTACTATCGGCGCTCCCCCCAAAGCGCACCCATGAGCCACGTTAAACTCTACATCCCCGGTCCCGTCGAAGTTTCACCCGCCACCTTCGCTGCCATGGCGCAGCCGATGATGGGGCACCGGGGCAAGGGCTTCCAGGATCTTTACGCGGAGATTCAGCCCAAGCTGCAGGAACTCTTCGGCACGAAGCAGCAGGTCTTCCTCAGCACCTCCTCCGCCTGGGGCGTGATGGAAGGCTCCATCCGCAACCTGGTGAAGAAGAAGGTGCTGAACTGCTGCAATGGTGCCTTCTCCGACAAGTGGCTGGATGTGTCCAAGCGCTGCGGCAAGGAAGCCGAGGCCTATCAGGTCGAGTGGGGCCAGCCGATCATGGCGGAGGAGATCGACAAGCGTCTCGCCACGGGCGAGTTCGACGCGGTCACCTTCATTCACAACGAGACCTCCACAGGCGTGCTCAGCCCCATCGCGGAGATCGCGGCGCTGAAGAAGAAGTATCCCGATGTGATGTTCATCACGGACAGTGTGTCCGGCTTCACCACGGTGCCGCTGAACTTCGATGAACTCGGCATCGACGTGCTGCTCACGGGTTCCCAAAAGGCCTTCGCCTTGCCTCCAGGGCTGGCCTTGTTCACCGCCTCGGAAGCGGCGATGAAGCGCGCGGAGACGATCAACGACCGTGGCTACTACTTCGACTTCATCGAGTTCCGCGCGAACGGCGAGAAGAGCATGACGCCGAGCACGCCGTGCATCAGCCTCATCTACGGCCTGCGTCACCAGTTGAACGCGATGTTCACCGAAGGCCTCGACAACCGCTATGCCCGTCACGCTCGCCTGAATGGAATGGTGCATGACTGGGTGCGCCGCAACGGCTTCGAGTTCTTCGCTCCCGAGGGCTATCGCTCCAAGTCGCTCACCTGCGTGGCGAACAACAAGGGCATCGACGTGGCCGCCTTCATCGGGCTGCTGAAGAAGAACCACAGCCTCATCATTGATGGCGGCTACGGCAAGCTGAAGGGCAAGACCTTCCGCATCTCCAACATGGGCGATGAAACGGACGCCTCCATCGGTGCTGTGATCGCTGCTCTCGACGACTCTCTCTCCAAACTCTAATCCTCGCCGCCGACCATGTTCCACTGCGTCTATTTCTGGCTCAAGAAGGACCTCTCCGAAGCTGATCGTGAGACCTTCGAACGTGAACTCAAGCTCGTGACCAAGATCAACTACCTGGGCAGCGCCTGGGTGGGCAAGAGCGCCGACGTGCCACCGCGTCCGGTGTGCGATCAGTCCTTCGACTGGAGCCTGATCGTTCAGTTCAAGAAGATCGCGGACCACGATTTCTACCAGACGGACTGCGCGGACCACAAACGCTTCGTGGAGACCTGCAAAACCTTCTGGAGCAAGGTCGTCATCTACGACATGACGCCGCAGTGATGCGCCGTTTTGGGGGTGGGTCGTTTTTGCAGGGAAGACCTGAGAAAAGTCTCGCCGAACTTGGTCGAGGCCGGTAGCGTCTCGGCGAGATGGATACTCCCGAAACGACTGCCGAATGGTATTATGAACGCGCCGGTGCGCAGGCGGGGCCTGTCACGCAGGCCGTAATGATGGACATGCTCGCCCGAGGCGAGGTGTTCTCCAACACCCTCATCTGGCGCACGGGGCTGGAGAACTGGGTGCCACTGGGCTCCGTGATGTCGCCGCCTCCGGCCTCGGCCGCCGAAAGTGCTCCTGCGTCTCGGACGCTGCTGCCCGCGATGGGTTCCGCATGGAGCGGCGATGAGCAGGGCGGGCCGGCGGCCTTGCAGCCGGGCCCCGGAACGGTGCCGTGCAGCGAGTGCGGACGAGCGTTTCCTTCTTCGGAGATTCTCGACCTTCGCGGCCATCGTGTGTGTGCGGGATGCAAACCTGTCGTCCTGCAAAAGATGGCGGAGGGTGTGGCCCCGATGGGGGGCGATGGCGTGTGGCGCTCGGGGCCGAAACTGGTCTTTCGCAGTGGTGCCTCCCTTCCTGGCAAGTGCATCAAGTGCGGTCAGCCTTCGACCACCCGCCAGCAGCGGACTCTCTACTGGCATGCGCCGTGGATTTACATTCTGGTGCTGGTGAGCCTGCTGATCTACGTGGTGCTGGCGCTCGTGCTGAGGAAGAAGGCCGAAGTGGCGATTCCGCTGTGTGAAGAGCATCGCAAGGCGCGCAGCAACGGCCTGCTGACGACTTGGTTGCTCGTCTTTGGGGTGATCGGTTCGATTGTCGGTGGCATTTCGATGGAGCAGCCCTGGTTTTTCCTTCTTGGCTTGGTTTGTTTTATTGCTGCCATCGTGGTGGGCGTGCGGTCACGGCTGCTGGTGCCCACGCTGATCGACGACAATGGCACGGCCCATGCCAAGGGTTGCTGTGAAGAGTTTCTGCGATCCCTGCCGACTTACCGCGACTGACCGGGAATCGAAGCACCATGGCTGTGATGTCCATCCACCAGGGGTGTCCGCGCTGCGGGCACAAGCTGCCGGTCGAGATGCTTCGCCTCGGTTCGCACGTCGAGTGCACGGTGTGCCATGCATCGTTCCAGGGCGAGATTTTCCCCGCTTTGTTTCGAGAGCAGGAGCGCGGACGGAGGGCGGAGTCGCTGGCCGATGACGCCGAGGCTTCGTGTTTCTTCCATCTGCAAAACCGAGCCGTCCAGGCCTGCGGCACCTGCGGGCGATTCGTGTGTGCCCTGTGCGCGCTGGAACTCCCGAGTGGCGTGGTGTGCCCGGATTGCTTCAGCAATGACGGCGCCGTGGCCCGGATGGCACCCGTGCTGGAGAAGTCCCGCCGTATCTGGAGCAGCGTGGCCGCCTGGCTCCTGGGGCTTTCGTTCCTGTTCTTCTGGCCGCTGACGCTGGCAACGGCACCGGTCGCATGCTGCATGGCGATCTATGGCATGCGTCAGCCGGGCAGTCTCACGGGGCGAGGTTGGTGGCGGAATGTCGCGGTGCTGATCGTTGGATTGATCGTCGTGGCAGGTTGGATCATGGGCTTTACATCTTCATCCTTGGGGGAATGGCTGAAATGACAACGTCCACTCCAGCAAAGCCGCCGCGATACACACGGGCTCCTGGCTTCGGCCGGCATCGGATGGGCTCGGTGCGCCTGTGGTTCGGTGAGGCGGATCTTCTCCAGGTGTCCTACACCCCTGGGCGCGAGCGTTACGAGCGAATGCCCTATGCAAATGTGCAGGCCGTGATGCTAATGGAGACGAATGGCTGGTATTGGCGTCTGGGGATCTGGGGCGGGCTGGCCCTGATTGTGGGCTTGGTGTGTGTCGCACTGAGCGCTGGTCTGGTGGAGATCCTGTTTGCGCTGGTGGTGCCGGTTTTGTTCTTGCTCGTGGAACTGATCCGCGGGCGCACCTGTCAGTGTTTCCTTCTGACAGGTGTGGAGCGCTACCGCTTGCATCCCTGGAGCCGCCGACGGACGGCGCTCAAGGGTCTGCGGCAGCTTTCCGAGCGCGTCCGGGCGGCGCAGGACCGCTGACCACAACGGTGGCCGACGACTGGCGATGTGGGCGGCCCCCTGATGTTTCCGCTTGCCGCCGTGGCGAGTGGCGTTGACAGGGAGCGCCCCGTTTGGTGGGGCATTTCAGGATTGACGCCCTCTGCCTGGACAGCTACCCATCAACGAATCACCATTCATCCATATCAACGACACGACCATCATGCCCCGCAGCTTCATCTTCTCTTCTGAATCCGTCGGCGAAGGCCATCCAGACAAGGTTTGCGACACGATTTCCGACGCAATCCTCGACGCGTGCCTCACCATCGACCCCAAGAGCCGCGTGGCTTGCGAGACCTTTGCCAAGAGCAATATCGTGGTCGTGGGCGGTGAGATCACCATTCCGAAAATCGGCCAGAAGCCCATCGGCGACGTGATCAATATCGACAAGGTGATCCGTGATGCCGTCCGTGGCATCGGCTACATCCATGACGACGACGTGTTCCACGCCGACCGCATTTTCATCAACAACTACCTCACCACCCAGTCGCCCGACATTGCTCAGGGCGTGGATGCGAAGAAGGCCAAGAACAAGGACACCGCCGAGCAGGGCGCTGGCGACCAGGGCATCATGTTTGGTTATGCCTGCAATGAGACCGATGAACTCATGCCTGCTCCAATCATGTTCGCTCACCGCCTGGGCCGCGAGCTGACCAAGATCCGCAAGGCTGGTAAGATCAAGTGGCTGCGCCCGGACGCGAAGAGCCAGGTCTCCGTCGAATACAAGGACGGCAAGCCTACCAAGATCGTCAACGTGGTGATCTCCACCCAGCACAGCGCTGACGTCGAGCACGCCGACATTCGTGCGTTCTGCGTGGACCAGATCATCAAGAAGGTGTTGCCCAAGAACATGCTCACCCCGGACACCGAGTTCCTGATCAATCCGACCGGACGTTTCGTGGTCGGTGGTCCTCAGGGCGACAGCGGTCTGACGGGTCGCAAGATCATCGTTGATACTTACGGCGGCACCGGTCGTCACGGCGGCGGTGCTTTCTCCGGCAAGGACCCCTCCAAGGTGGACCGCAGCGCAGCCTACATGGGCCGCTGGGTGGCGAAGAACGTCGTGGCTGCCGGCCTGGCCGAGCGCTGCGAAGTGCAGTTCGCCTACGCGATCGGACATCCTCGTCCAGTCAGCGTGCATATCGACACCTTCGGCACGGGCATCAAGGACGACGACGCGATCCTTTCCGCCGTGCTCAAGACTTTCTCCTTCAAGCCTGCCGACATCGTCCAGCAGCTCGACCTGCTGCGCCCGATCTACAGCAAGAGCACCAACTACGGTCACTTCGGCAAGGACGATCCTGACCTTACCTGGGAGCGCACCGACAAGGCTGAGGCCCTCAAGAAGGCGCTGAAGTAATCTTGGGTGAGTTTACTCTCACGAAGCCGCGTAGAGCCCTGTGCTCTGCGCGGCTTTTTTGTTGCCCGTCAGTCAACGATGCCACGGTAGCGCCAGGCCGTGTAGCCAAGGCTTTTCAGCCAGGCCACATCAATGGCGTGGGCTGCGACTTTCCAGGTGGGCGGACAGCCCGTCTCGTAAACGAAGACTCGTTCACGCTGAGCATCATCCCAATGAGATACGAGCAGGCAGTGGGCGTTGTGCGTGTTGAGGATGTCGCCAGCCTTGAGGTCCTCCCACGGAATTGGTTCACAGAGGCCAGGCAGTTCGCGAGTGGAGTAAGAGCGGGGGAGCTTCCAGCAACGCGAGACGAAGCCCGAGCAGTCGATGCCCACGGCCTGGGGGCTCACTGCATCATCGAGCGCTGCGCGCTTGGCGTCGGTATAGACATCGCCCGCAGCAAGACCCTGCGCGATGCCCTGATCGAACTCCGCCAGCGTGGAGAACCCGCCCCATTGATAGGGCACGCCTTCGTTCACGGCACCGGGAACCCACCAGCCGGGGATGGCGCGTCCGCCGGGCTGGTAATCGATGTCCGGCGTGTCCACTCGCACACCGCGTGCATCATTGCCGTGCATGATGTTCTGCCTGGACGGCACCCAGCGATGGCGGAGATAACTCTCGGCAATCTGGATCGACTCTGCCCGCGTGACCTTCGACAGGATGGGCATCGGCGGCAGCCCAGGCGAGGCGCAGGAGGCAAGGGCAAGACAAAGCGGCAGCACGATGCGCTGGAGCAGGGCAGGGGAGAACATGGCGCGCACTGGTGGCGATGTTCAGTGCGCCATCAACTCGGATTGCTCACGGCGGATGCTTTGAGCTTACTGGCCTTCCGCGGCGAGGTGCTTGCGCAGGAAGTCCACGAGCAAGGGCTTGGTTTCCTTTTCGTCTTGAACGAGCACACACTCGATGCCCACGGTCTGGCATTGCTTCTTCACCGTGCGGGCATGCTGGGTGCAATGCAGCCACTCGCCGCGATTGGTGGGCGCGGGCACATCTTGATTGTTGTCGATGAAGAGCGGCACGTCGTCCTTGCTCAGCCAGGCGAGCATGTCGCAGTCGTGGCGGATCTTTTCGCCGACGGGACCCTTGAGTTCCTCCATCGAGGTCAGTCCGTAGAAGAGCGGCACTTCGCCTTCCACGAAGAAGCCTGGCTTGGGCTCACCGAGAAACTCGGGCCAGCGCAGCACATCATACGTCGCCTGGGTGGCCATGAGTCCGGCGCAACGAACACGGGAGGACTCCCGCAGCACGGGATCGGTCGCCTTTGGGTCAGCGAGATCATCGTGGGAACTGAGCCACAGGGAGGTGCCTGCGCCTGCCGAACCGCCGACGGAGGCGATGCGTGTCTTGTCCACGTTCCATTCAGTCGCCTTGCTGCGGATGAATTGAATGGCTCGGGCGCAGTCCCGCATGATGTCCTGCACGGGCGCCGTGGGCAGGAAGCGATAGTTGATCGCGGCACAGGACACGCCGGACTTCACGAGGTCCTCCAGCTTCTTGTCGCCATGGTAGTTTTCTTTGCTGCCCGCACGGAAGCCTCCGCCATGGATGAAGACGACCACTGGGGTGGGTTTGTCGGACTTCGCCTTCCAGAAATCGAGCACATTGCGCTCATGCGGACCGTAAGCCACTTCGGCGAAGTCGGGCTTCAGCGCGTCTGGTCTCACGGCCTTTTTGCCTTTGGACTTCTCTCCCATCTTTGCCAGGAAAACCTTCGCCTCGTCCATCGTGAGGATGCCGTCCTTGTTCGTGTCTGCTGCGGGGAAACGCTTCAAGCCCTCGCGCAGTCTTTCGTTGTTTTCAGATGTCTGTGCCAGTGCCGTGGCGGTGAAGGCAATGGAGAGGAGTGAGAGGTGTGCGAGTTTCATCACAGGTGAGAGTGTGGTGCGCGCATCAACGCAAGGCGAGCAAGAAAGTTGCTCGCCCTCTTCTCCCCTTGCGGCCCGCCTTGATCCGCTGACACTGCGCGCCGCCATGAGACACGCACCCATCGACTCCAAGCTCTTCGCCGCCAACCGCGAACGCCTCCGCAAGCTCCTGCCGCCGAACTCCATCGCCATTGTGAACGCCAACGATGTGCTGCCTACGAATGCCGACGGCTCGCTCGTGATGGTGCCCAACTCGGATCTCTTCTACCTCAGCGGCATCGAGCAAGAAGAGAGCTTGCTGGTGATCGCACCGGATGCGTTTGACGAGAAGCAACGCGAGATCCTGTTCGTGCGCGAGCCGAATGCCCACCTGAAGACCTGGGAAGGCCACAAGCACAGCAAGGAGGAAGCGACCAAGATCTCCGGCATCAAGGAAGTGAAGTGGCTGAGCGAACTCGAACTGATCCTGCGCGGACTCGCCTTCGACGCCGACAACGTGTTTCTCAACACCAACGAGCACAAGCGCTCCAGCAACGAGGTGGAGACCCGCGACGAGCGCTTCATCGCGCGCATGAAGCACAAGTTCCCGCTGCACACGTTCCGCCGTCTCGCGCCGCTGATGCACCAGCTTCGCCTGATCAAATCAAAGCCGGAGATCGACCTGCTGCAGAAGGCCTGCGACATCACGAACGATGGCTTCCGTCGCGTGGCGAAGTTCGTGAAACCCGGCGTGTGGGAGCATGAAGTCGAGGCCGAGTTCGCGCACGAGTTCATCCGCCAGCGCGCCAAGTTCGCCTACAATCCCATCGTCGCCTCGGGCGAGAACGCCTGCACCTTGCACTACAATCAGAACGATCAGCGCTGCAAGAAAGGCGACCTGCTGCTCATCGACGTGGGCGCGAGCTACGCGAACTACAACGCCGACCTCACCCGCACGATCCCGGTGAGCGGCAAGTTCACCAAGCGCCAGAAGGACATCTACAACGCAGTGCTCCGCGTCATGCGCGCCAGCATCAAGGGTGCCACCGTGGGCAAGCTCCAGCGCGACTGGCAGAAGGAATCGCAGCTCATGATGAACGAGGAACTGCTCGCGCTCGGTCTCATCTCGAAGGCCGACATCAAGAAGCAGACCGATGACAACCTCGCCTGCCGCAAATACTACATGCACGGCCTCGGCCACTCGCTCGGCCTTGATGTGCATGATGTGTGGGTGATGTCGCAACCCTTTGCCGAAGGCTGGGTGCTCACCGTCGAACCCGGCATCTACATCCCCGAGGAAAAGATCGGCGTGCGCCTGGAGAACGACATCCTCGTCACCGCCGACGGCCCCGTGGACCTCATGGGCCACATCCCCGTGGAAGCCAACGACATCGAGCACCTGATGCGTGGCTAGCCATGGACGTGAAGCGCCACGGCCTTGGGTCGTGGTGCCTACAGCACGTTCGCGAACACACCGCCATCGACGACGATGGCCTCGCCCGTGATGTAGCTTCCGGCATCGCTGGCAAGCAGGAGCGCTGGACCCGCGATCTCGCGCGGCAGGCCCCAGCGACCGAGCGCGGTGCGGTCGGAGAACTTTTGTTTGTCGGCATCGCTCAGCAACTTCATCGGCATGTCGGTGAGGAAGGGGCCGGGACAGAGGCAGTTGGCAGTGATGCCGTAGGGTCCGAGTTCGAGCGCGTTGGCTTTCGCGAGGCCGATAAGAGCGGCTTTGCAGGCGCAATAGACGTTGCGATGCAGTCGTCCGCCCAAGCCGAGGACGGAAGACGTGTAGATGAGGCGGCCCCACTTGCGCTGCTTCATGCCGGGCACGAGGTAGCGGGCCATCGCCATGCAGGCGGTGAGATCGACTTCGACGTTCTTGTCCCAGACTTCGTCGGTGATCTCGTCGATGGGTTGCGGGTTGTTGATGCCCGCGTTGTTGACCAGGATGTCGATCTTGCCCAGGCGTTGCACGGCTTCATCGGCGAGCGCTTTGACCTGGGCGCGATCACTCATGTCGGCAGCGATCCATTCGACGCGGACATTGAGGCCCGCACCGATTTCAGCGGCGGCTTCCTTAAGGTCGTCAGCGCTGCGGCTGGAGATGACCACATCGGCACCCGCTTCAGCGAAGCCACGCGCCATCGCTTTGCCAAGGCCACGACTACCGCCGGTGATGAGGGCGGATTTACCGGAGAGGGAAAAGAGATTCATGCAGGAAGGATGAAGTATGAATGATGAAGGATGAACCAATCAGGTGCTGGCGATTCGTGAGCTGTGCGCCGCAGGCTGAAGCCTGAACTCCAGCGCTGATGCGGTGACGAGGAGAAATTCGGCCAGTGCTCTCAAGTTCTAAGGCTCTAAAGCTCTCTGGCTCTAATCCTCTCCTGCTCTCCTCAATGCGTGTTCATCGCCGCCTTCACGAAGCCGAAGAAGATCGGGTGCGGGTGGTTGGGCTTGCTGAGGAACTCGGGGTGGAACTGGCAGGCGATGAAGAACGGGTGGCCTTTAATTTCGACGATCTCGGCAAGCTTGCCGTCGGGTGACGAGCCGGAGAGGGTGAGGCCCTTGTCCTCGAGCTGCTGCTTGTAGTCAGGATTGAACTCGTAGCGGTGGCGGTGGCGCTCGGTGATGGTGGCGCTGTGGTAGAGGTCGTAGGCCTTGGTGTCGGGCTGAATGTCGGTGACCCAGGTGCCAAGGCGCATGGTGCCGCCCTTCTCGACGATCTGGTGCTGCTCGTCCATGAGGCTAATGACCGGGTGCGGCGAAGTGGTGTCGAACTCGGTGCTGTTTGCGCCCTTCAAGCCGCAGACGTCGCGAGCGAACTCGATGACGGCGATCTGCATGCCGAGGCAGATGCCAAAGTATGGGATCTTTTGCTCACGAGCGTAGCGCGCGGCGATGACCTTGCCCTCGATGCCGCGCTCGCCGAAGCCACCGGGAACCAGGATGCCCTGAAGGCCGCCGAGGTAGAGTTCGGGGCCTGCTTTCTCAATGCTCTCCGAATCCACCTTCACGATCTCGACCTTGCAGTCGTTGGCGGCACCGGCGTGCGTGAGGGCTTCGTAGATGCTCTTGTAAGCGTCTTGCAGTTCGATGTATTTGCCCACGACGCCGATGCGGACATGGTGGGTGGGGCTGATGATGCGCTGGACGAAGTTGCGCCAGCGCGCGAGGTCGGGCTGCGGGGCGTCGATGTGCAGCAGCTTGCATACGTAATCGTCGAGGCGCTCTTCGTGGAGCTTGAGCGGCACTTCGTAGATCGTGTGTTTCACGTCGCGCACTTCGATGACGCCTTCGATGGGCACGTTGCAGTGCATGGAGAGCTTGTGACGAAGGTCGGGCTCCAGCGGATACTCGGTGCGGCAGAGAATGATGTGCGGGCTGATGCCGATCTCGCGCAGCTTGGCGATCGACTGCTGCGTGGGCTTGGTCTTCAACTCGCCAGCTGCCTTGATGTAAGGCACGAGCGAGGTGTGGATGAAGAGCACATTGCCGGGGCCGACTTCGAGCGCGAACTGACGAATGGCTTCCAGGAAAGGCAGGCCCTCAATGTCGCCGACGGTGCCGCCGATCTCGGTGATGATGATGCCGTCGCCGATCTGCTCGGCCACATTGCGGATGCGCTCCTTGATCTCGTTGGTGACGTGCGGGATGACTTGCACGGTGTTGCCGAGATACTTGCCTTCGCGCTCCTTGGTGAGGACGTTGAGATACACCTGGCCGCTGGTCAGGTTGTTCATACGCGAGAGGTTGGTGCTGGTGAAGCGCTCGTAGTGACCGAGGTCGAGGTCGGTCTCTGCGCCGTCATCGAGCACATACACCTCGCCATGCTGGAAGGGGCTCATCGTGCCGGGATCGACATTGAGATACGGGTCGAACTTCTGCAGGATGACCTTCTGACCACGATGCTCCAGCAAAGTGCCGAGCGAGGCTGCGGCCAAGCCTTTGCCAAGGGAACTGACGACGCCGCCGGTAACGAAGATGTATTTGGTCATGGAATCAAAAGATGAAGGATGAAGTCTGAAGTATGAAAGGCATGTGCAATGAAGTGAATGGGTGAAGCGGGTTCATACCTCATCCTTCCAACTTCATTATTTTTTCCACCGCGCGGGCTTGCTCCTCGGTATCGACGCCGGGGGAGAGATCCTCGGTCATGACAACGCGAAGGCGGGCACCGTTCTCGAGGGCGCGGAGTTGTTCGAGCGATTCGGTCATCTCGAGCATCGAGGGCGGCCAGGCGACGAACTGAAAGAGGAAGTCGCGACGGAAGCCGTAGATGCCAAGGTGGCGTTTGTGGACGGTGCGCGGGTCCGTGTTGCGGACGAAGGGCAAGGTGCTGCGCGAGAAGTAGAGCGCATCGCCGCGCACATCGGTCACTACTTTGACCACGTTTGGATCATTGACCTGAGCGGCATCGTGAATCACGGCGGCAGCGGTGATCATCGGGATAGAGGGCTCAGCGCGGAGCGTCGCGGCGAGCTGGTCGATCAGGGCAGGAGAGATGAGGGGTTCATCGCCTTGCACATTGATGATGATATCGTGCTCGGGGAAAGACTGAGCGGACTCGGCGATGCGATCGGTGCCGGAGGGATGCGTGGGCAGGGTGAGCACCGCTTTGGCCCCGAAGTCGGCGGCGGCTTCCACGATGCGGGCGTCGTCGGTCGCGATGATCACGTCATCGACGGCCTTGCAGTCCTGGCAGCGCTCCCAGACGTGCTGGACCAATGGTTTGCCAGCGATGAGGTGGAGCGGTTTTCCGGGGAATCGGGTGGATCCCCAGCGGGCAGGAATGGCAACGAGCGTGCGTGAGGAAGTGGCCAATGTGAAGCGTCTTGGTTTGTGTTCTCTGAAACGGAAACGAAACACGCGCAAACCTTTTCTTGGGAAGTGCGATGCGCGGGCTGGTGCAGATGCAAAGTGGTTGCGATGGTCCGCGTTGTGGCGTTTCGTGATACGTAGATTTGTTCGACTCAAACCCCCGATCTGACCATGACTTCCCGACGCTCTCTATCCCTGCTTGGCCTGTTTTCTGTGGCTTTTTCCTCCGCGGCCCTGGGCCAGGGCTCGAATGCCGGTGTGGTCGAGGTGACCAGCAGTGCCAAGAATTTCCCCGGCTACGTGGTGGACGATGTGGTGGTGCCAGTGCCGAGTGAAATCTTTTCCGTGCTCGACAAGCTGGGCGAGCCCAACTGGCGGCAAGAACTCCGCAATCTGAAGGCTCCCGAGACCACGGACCGCACCCGGCTTTCGCTCGTGTTTGGCAGTGTCGTCGCCGAGGGCTTCATTGCCGTGCAGGCGCAGGACAAAAAGGCCGTTGAGGACATTGGGCGTGAGGTGATCGATCTTTCGAAGAGCCTTGGCATTCAGAAGGCTGTGCTGCCGCACGCGAATGCGATTCTCGACGCGTCCAAGAGCAACAATTGGCCTGCGATCCGCAAGGAGTTTGATCTCACCCAGAAGACCGTCCGTGAGACGATGGAGAAGATGAAAGACAACGACCTTTCGCAGTGCGTCTCGGTGGGTGGCTGGCTTCGCGGCACTGCGGCGGTGACTTCGGTGGTGGGCAAGAATTTCTCGGCCGATCGTGCCGAACTCCTGCAGCAGCCAATGCTGGTGGATCATTTCATCGGCCAGATCGGCAAGATGCCTGGCAACACCAAGAACCACGCCACCGTGAAGGCGATCCTTGATGGACTGAACGTTATCAAAGAGATCATGACCAAAAGCACGGAAGCCTTCACACCCGAAGGTGTGTCCACCATCAACAAGACCACTGGCGGCCTGCTTGAACTGATTGACGGCAAGCCTTGATCCTGACTTTCCACCTTCACGCCTCAGTCTCCCTCACTCGTTATATGAAGCGAATCCTAGCCATGGCACTCCTCTGTGCCGCACTCCTGCCGCTCTCCAGCCATGCCACGGTGGATGATGCCCACAGCTTCGCGATGGAAGCCGCGCAGCCCTTTGTGAACGAGGGATTCATCGTGCGCGAGGACTACTGGAACGGTGAGGTAAAGTCCGGCCAGAAGCTGATGGTCAAGCACCAGCTCTTCAAGGGCAATGAGTATGCCTTCTGGCTCGGCACCGCGAACGACGGCTGCACCTTGGAGATTCAGGTGCTCGATGAGAAGGGCAACCCGGTGCAGATCACCCCGAAAGTGGGCGTGGGTCCGATGTTCACCTCGGTGAAGGTCAATCCGCCCAAGACCGGCACCTACTCGATCTTGTTCTCGATCACGTCGAAGACGGAGAAAGGCGTCTTCTGGGCGCTGGCCTACGGGTATCGTTGATTGACGGGCTGCTCGCTTGGCGAGTGTCTGGATTCCATTCTTTTGCGAGAAACAAAAACCGCTTCCACCCACGAGGGATGGAAGCGGTTTTGTTTTGGAACTGAAGCGATTAGGCGACGAGCGGAGCCAGGTTGTCCTTGCACCACTGGCCGTTCTGCATCGTGACGCCATCGGGATCGTCCACGGCGATGTGGGCCTCATCTTCGCAGATGATCCAGCCTTCATACTTATGCTGGACGAGCCACTCGGTGATCTTGTGGAAGTCGAGCTTGCCGCTGCCCATCTGAGCCCAGGGCTCGGGGCCGTTCCCGGAGAAGTCCTTGTAGTGAATGTGGTTCACCAGGTGCGAGAACTTGTTCAGCGTGGCGATGACATCCATGCCGCCGCGGATGATGTGGCCCACGTCGGGTGTCCAGCCGGTGACCTTGGGGTCGAGGCTGTTGAGCACCACATCGTAGTCTTCCTGCGTGCGGACGAGCGAGGCGGGCGGGCTGTTCGGGTGGTAGGAGCAGACGAGGCCGGCGTCCGTGGCGCGCTGAGAGACGGCGTTGACGTTGCGGGCCACGTTCAAGCGGCGGCGCTGAAGGTCCTTGGCGCGACCGCTCGGCAGGGTGACGGTGCCAAACTTGGCTCCAGGGAAGTGCTTGAGCAGGTTGATCGTGAAGTCAGCGGCTTCCTTCTCGGCGGGAGTTTCGGTGTCATTGTCCCAGGAACAGACGAGCGCGAGGCCTGCGAGTTCCATGTTGTGCGCCTGGAGCGCATCCTTCAGGCGATGCGGATCGCAGAAGTCGCCGAGCCAGTATTTGCCACAGCCGAGGGCGCTTTCAGAGATCTCGAGCACCATGGGCTCGATGGACTGGAAGCCAGCCTGAGCCGCCACCTTGATCATGTGGTCGAGCTTGTTGTCATAGGCCTTGCCTGTGCCTTGCATGAACCAGGTGTAAACCTGGGAGCCGAATCGGATGTTTGCCATGTTGGGGATGTGGGTTGAGTTGAGTTCGCGAGAGCGAAGAGCCGCCATTGGAGCCAAAGCCCCGCGCGGTGTCCAGCAGGGAGTGCTGAAAATTCTTGCGTCGCCTGGGGATTGACTTGCCGGGCTGCACACCGCTAGTCTCCGGGCATGAACAAACTCATCGTTGCTCTGTTGCTGGCCGTATTGATCATGGGAGGAGGTCTGGCGGCCTTGACGATCCGGGAGCGCGATGCTGCTTTGCGCAAGAGTGAAGAGGCCTCGGCACGGGCGGAGAAAGCAGTGCTAGAGGTGAAGAAGCTGGAGGAGTCGCTCGCGAAAGCGGTCAAAGAGCGCGCCGAGGCGCAGGCGGAAGCGTCCAAGACAGCCACGGAGATGAAAGCCATGGTGAAGAAAGTAGCCGACGCGGAAGCTCGCATCGCACAAGCCACCGAGGCAGCCTCGGGCAAGGCCAGACGCACCATTGCCGAATCCGCAGGCATCGGGACGCCTGACAAAACGAAGCCCATGAAGGCTATGGCGGAGATGATGAAGAGCCCGGCCATGCGCGAGATGATCAAGCAACAGCAGCTGGCGCAGCTCGACCTGCAGTATGGCAAGCTCTTCAACCGCTTTCAGCTCAACGATGAGGAGAAGGCCAACTTCAAGCAGTTGATCTCCGAGAGAATGCAGGCCGAAATGGACATGGGCCTGAAGTTTATGGAGGGCAACACCGCGAAGCCCGAACGTGATGCGGCGGTCAAAGCATTGTCGGACTCCAAAGCGGCCAGCGACGCCAAGATCAAGACCTTCCTCAACAGCGACGAAGACTACAAAACCTTCCAGGACTGGGAAGAGAGCAAGCCCGAGCGCATGCAGCTGGCGATGGGTGCCGCCAACTTCGCGACTGCGGGCGAGCCGCTGTCACCGCAGCAGGAGGATCAACTGGTCGCTGCCATGAAGCAGGCGCGGACCAGTGTGAAGGACCTGCCGGACATGTCCAAGCCTCAGAACGCCGATCCCATGAATTTCACCCCAGCCATGACCGAGCGCCTCATGGCCAGCTACGATCAGCAGGCACAGCAAGTCCTGGGCGCTGCCGCAGGATTCCTCACGCCCAAGCAACTCGAGGCGCTCAAAGCCTTGCAGCAACAACAGCGTGCCATGCAGGAGACGGGGTTGAAGATGAGTTCGATGATGTTTGGCAACGGCAAGAAGTAGCCCACCTTTTTCGCAAGAGAGGGCCGCCAGCGTTCGCATAGTGCTCCCGGTTTAGCGCCAACCTGGGCGTGTGATCAGATGGCACCTTTGCAAACAATGCAAAACCATCTTGCCTCGTTAGACAGGTCCGCTAGACTTCCCGGCTTTTTCACAGCCCCTCGACCGCACTCTCAAGCCTACTTTTTTCAATGACCGAAAGCATCTTCACCACCAACGGCCTTACTCTGTCCATCGTGCTCGCCCTCGTAGGCCTTGGCGTCGCCGTCGTCTTGATTCGCAAGATCCTTGCCAGTTCTGCAGGCAATGAGCGCATGGGGCAAATCGCTGGAGCCGTCCAGGAAGGGGCCAATGCCTACCTCTCTCGCCAGACGCGAGCCGTCTCGATCATCGCTGCCTTGATGGTGGTGGCTGTTTATGTGGCTCGCGGCGGCGCATCCGCCATTGGCTTCATCATTGGTGCCGCTTGCTCGCTGGCCGCAGGTTACATCGGGATGACGATCGCTGTGCGCGCCAATGTCCGCACGGCCCAGGCTGCAAGCGTCAGCTCACACTCCGCTCTCAAGGTTGCCTTCAATGGCGGTGCCGTGACGGGCTTGCTGGTGGTGGCGCTCGGCCTTCTTTCCGTGGCTGGGTTTTATGGTGTGATGGTGAAGCTTCACGGCACCAAGGAAGCCATCGACGCGCTCGTCGGTCTCGCCTTGGGCAGCTCGCTGATCTCGGTCTTCGCCCGTCTCGGAGGCGGTATTTACACGAAGGCTGCCGACGTGGGGGCTGACTTGGTCGGCAAGAACGAGCAGAACCTTCCCGAAGATGACCCTCGCAACCCTGCCACCATCGCTGACAACGTGGGCGACAACGTTGGTGACTGCGCTGGCATGGCTGCTGACGTGTTTGAAACCTACGCGGTCAGCCTGATCGGTGCCGTGCTCGTTGGCTTCCTGACTGTCAAAGAGAATGCCACCGCCGCTCTCGCCTATCCCTTCGTCCTTTGTGCCCTGTCTTTGATCGCTTCGATCCTCGGCATCGGCTATGTGAACTTCATCAAACAGAAGAGCGCCACGGCTGCCCTCATCGGGGGTGTGGGTGTGGCGGGTGTGATCTCTGCCATCTTGTTCAAGGTGGCTACGAGCAGCATGTTCCCAGCCGAAGTGGCGGGCAAGCTCTTCAACTGCGCGCTCGTCGGCGTGGTGCTCACCTTCCTGGTCGTCTGGATCACCAACTACTTCACCTCCACGCACCACGCCCCTGTGCGTCGCATTGCCAAGGCCTCTGAGACCGGCCACGCGACGAACATCATCGCTGGTATCAGCGTCGGCCACCACGCCACCTTGATGCCCGTGCTTCTCATCGCTGCGAGCATCTGGGGCTGCTACGAGTGGGCAGGTCTCTATGGCATTGCGGTCGCTGTGGTGTCGATGCTCTCGATGTCGGGCATCATCATCGCTCTCGATGCCTTCGGCCCGATCACAGACAATGCTGGTGGTATCGCCGCCATGTCGGGACTGCCTGCGGGCGTTCGCCAGATCACCGATGAACTCGATGCCGTTGGCAACACGATGAAGGCTGTGACCAAGGGTTACGCGATCGCCTCGGCCGGCTTGGCCGCCATGGTGCTGTTCGGTTCCTATGTCGAAGACCTCAAGGCCTACCTGCCAGGCGTGACCATGGCCTTTGATCTCAATAATCCGAAAGTCATCATTGGTATGTTCATCGGCGGCCTGCTGCCCTTCCTGTTCACGGCCTTCTGCATGGACGCTGTGGGCAACGCTGCTGGTGCGGTGGTGCGCAATGTGCGTGATCAGATCACCAAGTTCCCCGGCATTCTCACGGGCAAGGACACGCCTAACTACAAGGAGTGCGTGGACATCGTGACCAAGGCTGCTCTCGGCCAAATGACCGTCCCGGCTCTTCTGCCTCTCGTGTTTGTGATCGGCACCGCCTTCCTGGGCAAGGAAGCTCTCGGCGGCGTGCTCATCGGCACCATCGTCACCGGCCTTTTCGTCGGCATTGCCATGACGTCCGCAGGCGGTGCCTGGGACAACGCGAAGAAGTATGTCGAAGAAGGTAATCACGGCGGCAAGGGCAGCTTCGCTCATCAAGCAGCCGTCACGGGCGACACCGTGGGCGATCCTTACAAGGACACCGCCGGCCCTGCTGTGAACCCGATGATCAAGGTGGTGAACATTCTCGCCATCCTCGTCATCCCGATCATGGTGAAGCTGAAGTTCTTCTTCTAGGCTCACCAGTTTCCCAACGCCCATGAGCCTGAGCAATCCCTGGTTCGTTGTGGCGTTGGTCGGGATTGTGGGGTGGTTTCATCTCAAGCTGGTCGCTGATTTCCTCAACCTCTCACGCCTCGGCAATGATGTGCCCGAGGTGATGAAAGATGTGGTCACACCCGAAGATCGCGAGCGAACGATTGCCTACCAGTCGTCGGTGGCCCGACTCGATGTGGTGGAAGATGGTCTTACTTTGGCCGTCACGCTTGGTTTGTGGTGGTCGGGGGCCTTTGGTTGGCTGGATGCCAGAGCTGCGAGCGTGGGGTGGGGGACGATCGGGAATGGACTCTGGTTGATGGGTGTGTTATTTGCCGGATCATCCGTGCTCGGTCTGCCGATGGACTTGTGGCGAACGTTTGGAGTCGAGACCGAGTTCGGATTCAACAATACCAGCCTGCGAACCTTCCTGATGGATCGACTCAAGGGGTTGATTCTCGCTGCACTGCTCGGACTTCCCTTGCTGGCCTTGTTGCTCTGGTTGTTCGAGCACAGTCCGCTTGCGGCCTTGTGGTCGTGGCTTCTCGTCAGCGTCTGGGGACTGCTCATGACGTGGCTGGCACCACGGTTCATCATGCCGCTCTTCCATAAGTTCGAGCCGATGCCTGAAGGGGAATTGCGCGATGCGATCCTGAAGCTGGCGGAGCGGCTGAAGTTCCCTGTGGCCGACATCAGCGTCATTGATGGCTCCCGTCGCAGCACCAAAGCGAACGCTTTCTTCGTCGGATTCGGCAAGACCCGACGCATCGCTCTCTTTGACACCCTCATCCAAGGCCATACCACCGACGAGATCGTCGCTGTCCTGGCTCACGAAATCGGCCATGCCAAGCTCGGCCACGTGCCTCGACAGATCATCCTGGGTCTCGTTCTCTCCGGCATCATGTTTGCACTTCTGCATGTGGGGCTGCACGATCAACGCCTGTTCTCGGCCTTTGGCGTAGCGCATCCAAGTGTGGCCGTGGGCATGGTGTTGTTCATGATCGTGTATTCGCCGTGGAGCCGGTTGTTCGATCCCTTGGTATCCTTGTTATCGCGTCGTCACGAGTTCGAGGCTGATCGCTTTGCCGCCGAGTCCGTTGGGTCAGCAGCTCCACTGGTCAGTGCGCTGAAGAAGCTTTCGCATGACCACCTTGCTCATCTCACACCGCACCCGTTTTACGTTTGGCTTCACTACTCGCATCCTCCACTGACCGAACGACTTTCCGCCATGGAGAAGTTGTAAGCGGTTGTGGAGATTGATCATCACGAAGTGACTTCGCTAAGGAACTTCCAAAGTTCGAGCGTCAGCGGATCATCAGCGCCGCCGAGTTCGGTGCTGATCGTGCCGTGCGTTTTGCCCTCCGCAGCGACCACGCGTGCAGCGACTCCGATCTCGTGCAGCTTCGACGCGAGCCAGTGAGCTTGAGTTTTGGTCGATTCACGCGAAGCAACGTGCAGCAGGAGGAAGGGCGGGATGGCTTTACCCTTGGCCACAAAGTAAACCGGCGAGAACTCCTGCTGCTCAGCCTCCGTGGTGCCAAAGACATTCGTGTAGCTCGTCGCTGGTGTGTCACCTCCGTCTTTGAGACGCTTGGGGATGTCGTAGGCGGATACATCGAGTGGCACGCAGCCCTTGAGGCAATTCATTGGGACACCCGCAGCCTTCAGGTAGCGATCATCGGTGCAAAGGAGCGCGGCGAGATGCGCCCCAGCCGAGTGGCCCATGATCACGATGCGGTCTGGATCGCCACGATGCTCCTTGGCATGATCGCGAACCCATCGAATGCTCTTGGCAATGTCGCCCATCAGGTCCTTCAGCGTCACCGTAGGCACGAGCCGATAGTTGATCGATACCAACACGTAACCCTTCTCCACCAGGGCTTGCGGTTTCTTTTGGAGCACAGCCTTGTCTCCCTTGGTCCAGCCACCGCCGTGAATCCACACGATGACCGGATGCTGATCACCTTGATGCGGCGAATAAACGTCGAGCGATTGCAGCTTGTCCTTCGACTTCGTGTAAAACACATCCCTCGTCACCAACGGCTCGGCGGCGAAGGTGGAAACGGCAACCAACAGGGAAAGCAAATAGCGCATGGCACTTGGCTAACGTGGAACTAGCCCCCACCTGTCACGAAGCTACTTCGTCTTCTTCCCACTGCTGATGAACTCCTCACGCGTGACGAAGCCATCTTTGTCGCCATCCAGCTTCACGAAGCGGGCTTTGGCCTCGGCTTTGTCGCCGCCTTGGCCGGCGAGGTATTCGGCTTCGGTGAGCTTCGGTTTGCCGGGGTAGAGGCGATCGTAGCGTTTGTCGCGGGGCTCGTTGGGGTCGTAGGCTTTGCTTTTGGCGGCACCGACGTTCTTGGCGACCTTGCCGCTCTTCTTCGGCGCAAAATCACTACCCACGGGCGGCAGGTGCTTTTTCAGCGACTCGATCAAGGCGGCGTGCTCGGGCTTTGTGGCGAGATTCACGGTCTCGTTCGGATCGTTTTGCTCGTCGTAGAGCTCGGTGAAGCCGATGTCGGCAGCGTTGCGCTTGCGCCAGAAAGTGCAGCGCCATTGCTCGGTGCGGATGCTGTAGCCCATGAGGCTGCCGCCGTGGTCCTTTGACGAGCGGGGATAAATGCTGATCGCGGGCTTCTGCATCGGCGCGTCGGGATTTTCGAGGTAGGGCTTCAAACTCATGCCCGCGAGGCCCTGCGGCACTTTGAGGCTGCACACATCGGCGAGCGTCGGATACACATCGACGAACTCGACCGGTGCGGCGCAGTGTTTGCCTGCGGTGCTGCTTTTTGGCAACGCGATGAGCAGCGGCGAACGCGCGGCGACCTCGAAGTTCGTGTGCTTGTGCCACAGACCGTGCTCGCCGAGCTGCCAGCCGTGATCGCCCCACAAAACGATGACCGTGTTGTCGGCGAGCCCTTCTTTGTCGAGCGCATCGAGCACGCGACCGATCTGCGCATCGGTGTAGCTGATGCAGGAGTTGTAGCCGTGTCGTAGCGTCTTCGCGAAATCGGCGGGGAGGGGATTTCCCGCTAGCACGCCGGGGTAGGCATGCAGCTCGCCATTCGTGTGACCGACGAAATCAGGCGTGCCTTCCGGATACTTCTCGAAAGCAGGGCCGGGAATAGTCTCCGCATCATGCATGTCCCAATACTTCTTCGGCGCGACGAAGGGCAGATGCGGCTTCACAAAGCCCACGCCGAAGAAAAACGGCTTCCCTGCCGCTTTGAGCGCCGCGAGCCGTTTCACGGCCTCGCCGGCCACCGCGCCATCAGGCAGCTCGTCGTCGCTTTTCGGGCTCACCTCAAAAGAAGGGCCTTTTTTGCCCGCTTTGCCGCCTTTGCGCTTCGCGACGTCTTCGAGCGGATTCGCAAACTCGCTCGGCACGCCGTCAAACTTCGTCACCGTGTGCTTCGTCCAGTCCTTCTCATCCACGCTGACCATCTCGCCGCTCGGAAACCACCGCGGCTCGCTCCACGACGGGCCATCTTCAAAACCATGATGCTCGATCTTGCCCAGCGCCGAGGTGTGATAGCCGTTTTGACGGAAATGCTGCGGCAGCGTCACGCAATCCGGCTGCGCATCACGGAAATGTGTGTTCAGATCCCAAACCTTCGTCGTGTCCGGCCGCAACCCCGTCAAAATCGCCGTGCGCGACGGACTGCACACTGCCTGTGCGCAGTAGGCTTTGTCGAAAACGATGCCACGCGCCGCCAGACGGTCAATGTTTGGCGTCTTCGCATGCTTCACGCCGTAGCAACCAATGTCCGTGCGCAAATCATCGACCGCGATGAAGAGCACATTCAGCGGCTGCGCCGAAAAAGCGGATAGCAGAGGGTAGAGAGCAGAGAGGATGAGGAGGAAGCGCATGGTGGTGTGCATGGAGAACTGCTGAAACGACAGAAGTTTGCTGGAAAATTTTGCCGGGTTGTGAGTGACAAGCTCGCGGAAGGTTGCTGAAGGCCCTGTTCCAGATCACTCCACCAAAACTTGCACCTTTCCCTTGGCGCTCAATTCCCCATCCGTCCGCCTATCGCGCTCACCATTAGACTTGGAAAAGAGCAAAACTCATGTCAGCACTTCACTGACGTGAGATGGCTTTATCAAACTCCCAACTTGTCTTGAAATCGGGTGTCAGTGGCTGGTTCGTGAGGCTGGCGCGGACAAGTTCGATGGGAATCGGGCCAAGGTGCAGAATGGCATCGTGGAACTGCTTCTCGGTCATTTTGCCGCTCCCAACCATTTCGCGATGCAAAGCCATGAGCTGCAATCCGCCAAGCATGTAGCCGCATTGATACAGCGGCGAGTAGTCGCCCTTGATGAAGCGGCGCACCTCGCTGGTGGCGCCAAACTTCTCATGTCCGACACGGTCGATTAGGAACTGCACCATCTCGGCAGGTTTCACCTGACCGAGATGAAATTTCAGCGTCACAATGATGCGGGCACAGCGGTGCATTCGCCAGAACAGAGCCCCGATTCGGTCCTCAGGCGTAGTTTGATACCCGAGGTCCCAAAGACGCATCTCCCAATAAAGAGACCAGCCTTCGACATAAAACGGTGTGCTGAACCCGCCTCGATACGGTAGATGACGCTCGGCCATGAAGCGCTGGAGGTGATGGCCGGGGATGAGTTCATGAGGCACGACGTTGCGCATGAAAGGGCGGTTGTTTCCGCGCATGGACATCATCTTGTCCTCGTGCTTCATCGCCTCGTTCGCATAGGCCACGAGGACGTCATGACCACCATACGCGGCATAGGGGATCTGCTTCTGGGCCTGCGGGCTGAGCATTGTCGTGCCCCACCACTCGGCACAATTCGCGGGCACGGTGACGAGATCATGCTTCGTCACGAACTCCATGGCCCGCTTGCCCTCGGCGCGGACAAAAGTTTCCTGCTCACCCGGGCGCACATACTGCAATTTCACGCGAAGTAGCGCTCTCTTCCAATCATCGCCCACCTTCATCTCCTGTGCGGCTTTCTTCATCTGCGTCTCGCACCAAGCGAACTCTCGCTCAGCGATGCCAATTAGCTCATCCGGCGAGTATGGAATGAATTCGTGGACAAGCTGCTCGTGCAAACGGCTGGCGCCCAGGGCCTTGCCCAACAGAGGCGCATCATCCTTGTCTTTGATTCCGGCAACCTCTTCGCGCAGGTATTTTGCATAGCCTTCCAGTGCCTTCTGCGACTCTTCGTGGGGCTGTTTCATCCACCATGAGAAGTCAGGCAAAAAACCATTGTAGTTGCCATACCATGTTTTGAGGGACTCGCGCAATGCGTCAGCCGTCTCCGCCGCCCGCTGGGCTTGGTGCGCTGTGGGCAAGGCGATGGTAGTATCCTTCTTCGTAGCATCAGTGGGTTTCGATGATGTCGCCTTCGCATCGGGCTTTTTCTCTTTGGCCGCCTTGAGTTTGGTCTGGAGATCGGTCACACACCTCGCGAGTGGTGCTAGCGCACTGGCAGCCTTCTCGAGATTCAATGGTGTCCCCAGCACCCGCTGCTCCGTGAGTCCATCAATGATCGAACGAAATGGCAGCCAAGGGGCCAGCTCCCGCATGTCGTCATGGCGGTCACTCAGGTGCCGGAGAGAACCTTCGAGATCATTGCGCATCAACACGTAATCGGTCTGATCCGTCGGAGTGAGTTTGGCGAATTCTAATTCGCTCAGCTTCTGGAGCCAGCTCTGCATCATCAGTTGTTCACGATCCAGGGACTTCGTTGTGTCACCCGTGATGGCCCAATGGCGGCGGAGCAAGCTGACATCTGCAACGTATTGCTCAATGAGCACGCGCGGCGGGACTTGCGCGGCGATGGCGGAGGCGAAAAGAAAGGGCAATAGGTGGCGCTTCACAGGATGAGGAGGGGGCGGGGGATGATGAAAGCAAACGGGGATCTGCTCGTGTGTTGGATTAGTAAGTCCAGTCGAGCACGACTTTGCCGCAGTTGCCGCTTTCCATGGCGGCGAAGCCTTGTTCGAAGTCGGTGTAGTGGAAGCGGTGGGTGATGATGGGTTTGATGTTAACGCCGCTTTCGAGCATGACGCTCATCTGATACCAGGTTTCATACATCTCGCGGCCGTAGATGCCGTGGATCGTGAGCATGTTGAAGATGACTTTGTTCCAGTCGATGGCGATTTGCTCGCTGGGAATGCCGAGCATGGCGATCTTGCCGCCGTGGCACATGTTGTCGATCATGTCGCGGAAGGCGGCGGCGTTGCCGCTCATCTCGAGGCCGACATCGAAGCCTTCCTTCATGCCGAGCTGCTTTTGCACCTCGGCGATGGTTTCGTGCTTCACGTTCACCGCACGCGTCGCGCCCATTTTTCGTGCGAGATCGAGGCGATAGTCGTTCACATCGGTGATGACGACGTGGCGTGCACCGGCGTGTTTCACGACGGGGATGGCCATGATGCCGATGGGGCCTGCGCCGGTGATGAGCACGTCCTCGCCGAGGCATTCAAAGGCGAGCGCGGTGTGCACGGCGTTGCCAAATGGATCGAAAATGCTCGCCACCTCCTCGTCCACGCCGTCGCGGTGGTGCCACACGTTCGTCATCGGCACGCTGATGTATTCGGCGAAGGCACCGGTGCGGTTCACGCCGATGCCGACGGTGTCTTTGCAAAGGTGACGGCGTCCGGCGAGGCAGTTGCGGCATCGCCCGCAGACGACATGGCCCTCGGCGCTGACGATTTCCCCGGGATGGAAGTCGTTCACATTACTGCCGACCGCGACGACCTCGCCCACGAACTCATGCCCCACAACCATCGGCACGGGGATCGTCTTCTGCGCCCAGGCGTCCCATTTGTAGATGTGCAGGTCGGTGCCGCAGATGCCGGTTTTGCGGACCTTGATGAGGACATCATTGATGCCGACCTGCGGCTCCGGGACATCCTGGAGCCAGAGTCCGCGCTCCGCTTTGGCTTTGACGAGTGCTTTCATGAGTGGGTAAACAACGGAGAATTAGGTGATCGTATTAGCATCGATCCTGGATGATGAGGAAGACTGCACGAGGTTGTCATGCCTGTCCTTGGGTAACCGTGCAGGTGCCAATGCGAAGGTGATTGATGTGAACGGGCGTCCGTTTCAAAGGACGAATCCAATATGAAGGATGTGCGGTTAATAGGATGCACATGCGGTATGTTGGCAACTGCAATTTCCAAGTTATTGGAAATTTGTCCGGCATATTGACTTTACTATTGATTGAGAGAGGCCCGACCCAAGCCACTCGATTCCTACGATCAAGGCGATGAGTGTTTCAGAGCTTCATGCGTGTGAGGCGGAGCAATGGATGCTCACTTTGCATTTAGGTTTGCGTCTCGCAGCCTTTGCCCTTGAGCGAACGGGTGTCCCATAGGCATCAATGAAAAGGACGAGGACTAGTTCGCGGTCTTCGAATGACGAGTTAGAGACCGCTCAAAGATCTTTCGTCTTTAATGGTTCCTGAACCGAAGCCTTTGTTGGCAAAGTTTTGCAGATACCTGCGTCAAGAACAACGGCTTGTTCCATGCCTCTAAAATCACGGATCGGCGATCGCGCAACATGCGCGTGGCCGAGCTTGTTGGTGTTTGGAATGTAAATCGTGTTCGACTTCGGGACTTCCTTCCTCGCAAACGCGTAGTGTCTACGCGCTTATGATGAAGTGATGTCCGGATGCCCAGCGGTATGCGGTTTGGCGACGGGACCTGGATCCACCACATCGACTGGTTGGTCAAAGGGAGAGATCGTGACGGAACGAAGAAGATCAACAGTCGGGCAGCTTTCGTCGAGAAAGTGACTGCGCAATGAGTCAGGTGATCACGCCTTCAATCCGTCCAAATCTGGATGCACCGCCTTCGCATCGCGGATGAACTCTTCCCAGGTCACGGCATGACCTGCCTTTGCGGCGTGCTCGCCGAACAGGGTGAACAAAGCCGTCTCCACCGCGCCTTCGATGGTCGGATTGCTCGCCGGGTCCTTGGCCGCGATCGCGGAGCGAAAGGCTTCCACATTGTTTACGCTGCCGCTGCGATAGAGTTCCTTTGATTCACCGCCGGGCCAGTAGGCGTCCCTGTTGCCACGAACCATCACGCGGCCACCGAATTTGCTGGTGAACATCGCCTTGTTGCCGACGAAGCGATTGTCACACATAAACGGCGAACCCCAGGCGGTGTATTGACGTGAGGCGAAGGTGATCGCACCCTTCTCAAACTCGAACAGCATTGCGTAGTGATCGGACACGTCACCCACGTCATCCGGGCGAGCGCCACGACCGCAGATGCCGCTGGCGCGCCTCGGACGACCGAAGGCCCAGCTGACGATGTCGAGCGCGTGAATGTTCTGTTCCGTGATGATGTCGCCAGCGAGGTCGCGATGCCGGATCCAGTTCTTCAATCGTCCTTCGGGCGAGTTGTCCTCCTGGCTTTGCAAAGGAATGAGGTCCGCCTCGTAGTGGCACTCGCCGAACATGAGGTCGCCAATGGCTCCATCGTGAATGCGTTGGATGCCTTCTTGGAAAAACCGGTCACCACGGCATTGCACATCTGCTATCACGCAAATCCCCTTCGCTGCAGCATCTTTCGCGAGCTGGCGGATGATTTCACAACCCGCGACATCGATGGCCACTGGCTTGGCGATCAGCACATGCTTCCCCGCAGCCACGGCGTCCACCGCTTGCTGAACGTGAAAATAGGGTGGGCTGTGAATGGCAATGGCATCCACATGCTCCAGCATCTTCTTGTAGCCGTCGAGCCCAGTGAACCTCATGTCCGCCGCGATGCCATGCCCCTCCCCGAATTTGTTGACGCGATCCTCGAAGTAATCCGCAGCGGCCACGAGCTTGAATCCAGGGTTCTCCTTGATGATGTCCGAAACGAAAGTGCCGCGACCGCCACAGCCTATGTTGCCAATCCGGATGACCGGACCGGAGTGCGCGGGCTTGGCGACGGCATCGCCCGCATTCTGTGCGCTAAGGGCTCGGGCAAACGATAGCAAACCCGCGGAGGCGAGCAGACGACGGCGGGAGAGAGCGGTGCAAGGTGACTTCATAGGGTCATACCTATCGGTGGCGGCTGCCGGACATTGCCGACAAAAATGTAAATCATCCTAATTTGCATTCGTTTCTACCTAATGACCAAGAAACCCGTCGCCACCGCCAAAGGTCTGCCGCGCCGCTACTTCAAAGAAGTCCGCTTTCGTCAGATACGTGCTCTCGTGGAGCTTTCACGGCATCGCAGCTTTGCCGCCACGGCGGCCGCGATGGGACTGGCCGTGCCAAGTGTGTGGCAGCAGGTGCGGGCATTGGAAGACGAGTTTGGGGTGCCACTCGTGATCGCAAGTGGATCACAACTCGAGCTGACGGAAGATGGGGCACTCCTGGTCGAAATCGCCTCGCCACTCGTCGAGGGCTTTGAATCATTGAAGGCCGTATTTGCCGACCGGCAAAGGCACTCGCCGCGCACCCTCCGCATTGTGGCACCATCTTCCATGCTACACGGTGCTTTGCGCAAGCCTGTGGCCGCCTTTCGTCGCAAGTATCCCGAGGTCCGGCTCACCATCATTGATCTGCCTTCCTACGCTGCTCGGGAATTGTTGGAAGGCGGCGGCGCGGACATTGGCGTCATCGGCATTGCATGCGATGACCCGCCGATGCCGCAGCATCACCTGTGGTTGCTTGCCCGATATCCGTTTCATCTCATCAGCCCGGTAGATCACTCGCTGGCGCAAGCCAAGCGACTAAGCCTGATAGAGATCGTTAAAAGCCCCCTCGTGCTTGCGAGTGACACGTCCAGCTCACATCGGCAAATTCGACAGGTGTTTGAGAAGGCTGGCCTCGCTCACCGCATGAACGTTACCACCACCGCAACCAACCGAGCGCTGTTGCTGGACTACGTCGCCATTCGCCTTGGCGTCACCATTTGCACTAGCGCTGCGGACACAAGGCTCCCCAGGCCAGGGCCTGGCGAATGCGAGCTGACGCAGCGCGATGTCTCGACTCTCTTCGGTCACGAAGAAGTCTTCATCGTGCAGCGCAAAGGACGACATGAGTTACCCCACGTTCGCGCTTTTCGTGAAGCTGTTGCCGCAGCCTTCAAAAAATGAAGCCGCCGATGTATTTGCGCGTCAGCTTATAGTCGCGCGCTTCGGTGCTGGGCTCACCGGGACTCGTCACTTGTGGCACTCACCCTTCGTTTCTTCCAACATCGTGGGATCGGGCTTGGTGTCGGTTACCAGTCTGACAGAGCTTGCGAGCAGCTTGGCCTGGAAGTGATGGATCACGAGGCTGCTGGTAGGCGCATTATCCTCAGGAAGGGAGTTAAGTGTTCCAGAGAACACACTTCTTTTACCCGGGCTAAACCCTGGAATCAGCTTGCTAGTATTTATATAAAATATATTATTTCAACAATGCGCGGTGGATTCATGCTTTGTTTGGTGCTGATCGGAGGCTTGGCCGCCGCCTGGCTCCTTTCATCCAAGCCGCATGTCATCAGTGACTTCCGACTGTGGGCGGAGAAAAGCCTCACCGGTTCTGATCCGCTATATTCGATCGATCAATTTGAGATTGATCTTGTGGACAGGATCAACTTCCAGCGCACCTCCGCCAAACATCCGCTGATGAAGGTGGATGTCGAACTGGAGAAGTGGATGCGCAATTTCTCCGAGAGCATCAGTGCTGATGATCTCGACTCTTTTGTGACGCTGCTGCAGAACCAGCAGCCGCGATATTTCCAGGTGCGTGTGGGCAGCGCTCATGCGCCAAGTCTCCAGCAGCTTCCGGAGCAATTTTTGTCATTTGCGTCCACCATTGAAGCCGAAAACGAGCACATGGGGGTGCTGACGCGGAAGCTACCATCGCGGTTCGGATACGAGGCGATTCTGGTGACCGGGCAGCGTCTGGAGAACTTCAGTCCTGCCGGGCTCAACGAGCAGCAGCGGGACATCTTCTTCAGCATCTGTCCGCACTGCAGGCATCAGCATGCGTGCCGTGCCGTGCGCAGCCAGCGGGGTATCAACCTTGACTGTCCCCGCTGTGGGCTCGATTACGGTGTGCTGGCACCCGACAAGAATGGCAAGTTCCGTTACGTGAACGAGTATCTCACCGGCTATCAGCCGCCTGCACGCTACCCTGCTGATGGCAGCCGACTGCATGAGCTTTACACGATCTGGAATGCGGTGGTGGACAACTGTGCCTACACCAAGGACAGCGTGCCGGGCAATCCCACGCGTGATGCCTGGCAACTGGCCCCTGAAACCATGAGCCTGGGGCATGGAGATTGTGAGGACTCAGCGGTGCTTCTTGCTGACTGGCTGATCTCGCGGGGTTTTGACGTGCGGGTGGTGCTCGGGCGCTATGGCGATCTGGGCCAGCATGCCTGGTGCGTGGCTCGTGTGGATGGCATTGAGTATCTTCTCGAATCCACTGAAGGCCATCCAGACCCAGGCAAGCCTCCTTATGCCTCGGATCTCGGAGCCCGATACGTGCCGGAGACGATGTTTGATCGTGATGCGATCTATGTCCGCAGCCAGCCCAAGTCGCGATTCGATGGTGCTTACTGGTCCACGAAAACGTGGGTGCGTGTGGACCCTCGACGGCTGTTTGACGATACGGCGAAGACCATGCCTGCTCTGGCCAGCGCTGTGAGAACCGTAGACCCTAAACGTTACGTCATTGCACCGCGTCGTGTGGAATCGAAAGATCCTGCTGCGATTCCCATGCCTCCCTTCGAGCGGCTCAAGGATCTGTCGCCAGGTTCCCTTCGCTGGCAGTTGTCAGTCTCCGTGCCACACCCTGCGGGCACATCGGTGGTTCGTTGATCAGACTGCTATCATTCCTGTCCGGCGCACGTATGATCACCGGCTTACTCCGTCGGCATGATCGCTGAAACCACGCAACGCACCTCTTCCACCCTTTCCGCACGCACCATATTGAAAGTGGTGATTCTCACCGTGCTTGGAACCCTCGTGCTCTGGTATGTGAGCGCCGTGAGCAGTTTTGCGGGCAATACTTACAGCTTCAACAATCGCTTCACTGAAGTCGCGATCCGTGACCACTGGTGGTATCTCCTTTGGAGCAATGTGGTCGTGCTCAAAGGCTACCTTCTCGTAGCAATTGGCTACGTCCTGCTGATCTATCCGATCATCCTCCTTTGGCATCGCTGGCGTCCGTTTGGACGTTGGGGGTGTGTTTGGCGCACTTCCAGCATTGCCTTGGGTGCCTACGGGTTCTTCATCCTTCGCCTTCTGCGCGAGAAACCCTATTTTGGCGACTACCGATACATGGAGGGCTGGTTCAACTGGATCGGCGGCGTCTTTGGCAAGACAACCGAGGATGTCGTTCACTTGCTTGTCATGCAGGCGTTTCCTTTGGCTGCTCTCACCTTTGCAGTGCTGTTTTATGTCAATGAGTGGCGGCGACGCAGTGGACCCCGTGCCCTGGCACTGGGAAGTGCGATGGCTGTCCTCGTGGTTTTTGCCGCAAGTGGCTACGGACTCAACAAGGAGACTTCCAATGCGCTCACTGGCATCAAGTCCCCGCCGAAACCGAAAAACATCCTCATTATTGGTTCCGACTCTCTTCGAGGCGATCGACTGAGTTGCAATGGTCACTCGCGTCCGACTTCACCCAGCATCGACAAGTTGGCAGTGGGTGGCGTGAACTTTCAGAAGTGCCTGACCCCAATCGCTTCAACGCTTGAATCCCTGACCACGATCTACTCGGGCCAGTATCCGCACACACATGGCATCTATCACATGTTTCCCAATCGTGAGATGGTGCAGAAAGTGAACAAGGAATCGCCCAGTCTCGCGGGCACGCTCCGGCAGCATGGTTACGACACAGCAGTGGTGGGCGACTGGTGCGCCTGTGGATTCAACGAACTACCCATGGGGTTCGAAGACATCATCGTGTCCGACTTTGACAACTTCCGCATCTACATGAGCGAGGTGGTCTTCCTCCATCATCAAATTCTCCCTCTGTTTTTTGACAACCGCATCGGTCACATCCTCTTCCCCAAGCTCAAAAGCTTCGCCAATTACATGACCCCCGACGTCGTCACCGACGAAGTCATTGATCGACTCAAGCAGCGCAGTGAGGACGGCAAGCCCTTCCTCATCTTTGCTTATTATTCCTGCACCCATCTGCCCTACAAGACACCACGGCAATACTCCGAACTCTGGGCCGACCCCGAGTATGATGGAAAGCACAAGCACGAACTCGCGCTCAATGTCGATGAGTTCATCGGTAGCACCGATATCAACGAGAAGTGGAGCAAGTTCCCGCCCAGGGAAGTCGAGCAGGTCCGCGCCCTTTACGACGGTTGCGTGCGCATGTTCGATGACTGCGTGGGACGCCTCACCTCCACCCTCAAAGAGGAAGGGTTAATGGACAATACCATCGTCCTGGTCACCGGCGATCATGGCGACGACCTCTTTGAGCCAAACACCACCTTCGGTCACGGGCTCACCTTCAATGGTGGTGATCAGAACAATCACGTTCCCGCCGTCTTCCACATCCCCGGCGTTAAGCAGCCCGGCAGCAAGATCGACAAACTTGTTCGCACCATCGACTTCGCTCCCACTCTCTGTGAACTCGTCGGCATTCAACCCGACTCACGTTTCGAAGGTCGCAGCCTCGTCCCTTACATCAATGGCAAGACTGACGCCCTGCACCTCGCCTACTTCGGTGAAACCAGCTACCTCTTCTTCAAGCGCAAGATCCCCGGCGAGGAGCCCCTCCACATCCCGCCGATGGACGAAACCACCTTCATTGATCCCGACTTCGACTACCACTTCGTCCTCAAGCCCAAGTATCAGGACGCTGTCCTCAAGACCAAAGAGCGCTGCATCCGCACCGAGCGATTCAAGCTCGTCCGAACCCCAGGCAGCCAAGGCGATATCATCCGGCTCTTTGATCTCAAAGCCGACAAGCACTGCGAGACTGACGTGAAGGACCAATTCCCCGAAGTCACCGAGCGCATGAAACGCGCCCTTGATCGCTTCATCACGAGCAAACAAGAGAGTAACATCCGCGAAATCCTCGGCGACATCGACGAAAACTCGATCGTGCCTCGGAAGTAAGAGGCACTGCTCGCTCCAGATTCACGGGCGTGTCAGTTGAAGTTTAGTCTCGTTTGCAGCTTCTGGTCCCCCCCTCCGGCGCCATGTCTTCGTCCTTGCTCGCGTTCTTGCACTCGATGACTCGCACCGGTATGCCATTGATCAGGAAGACCACGTCCTCCCGCGTGTCGTGGCGGCCATTGTTGAAATAAAACTCCTCCGTCACCTCACACACGTTTCGCCGCTCGGACGGTGCCCGCTTCAGGGCGGCATAGTCGATCACCATCAAGTCCAGTTCCCGGTTCTCCTCCGCGCAGAAGAACTTGCTATGGTTGCGCAGGGCCTTCAGGAAATTCCGGTTGCCCGCGATACTGCTTGGCAAGCGTTGCCACTGACCGATGCTCGCGCCGTCCGCTCCCTGATACTGCGGATTGAAGGCCCGCAGTTTACCATGCAGCAGGGCACCAAAGTAAAGTGAGGCCCGCCGCGCCTGTTCCTCCGCCGTGGTGGCGTCTGCATCAAACCCACGCCGCCGTTCCGGTTCTATCCGCGACACCAGCGTCCAACCGATTTCCTGCGCGTAGGCGAGGAATGCCGTCAGGCAACATCTCGAATGAAATCGGCTCCCAACTGCTCACGTTAGGGCGCAACATCCATGATTCGTCTTCTCTCCGTCCTGACTGTGCTGCTGAGCTGTGCCCACGCGGCCTCGCCATTGCCTTCCATGATTGCATTCCTCGACCAGCACTGCACCGAGTGCCATGATGGTGATGTGAAGAAAGCGGGGCTGGACTTGACGGCGCTGAAGTGGAAACCGGATGACAAGAAGACCTTCGATGAGTGGGTGAAGGTCTTCGATCGGGTCACGAAGAATGAGATGCCTCCGGCGAAGAAGCCGAGGCCGGAGAGTGCCGCTCGAGATGGCTTTCTCTCCGTGTTGGAGGTCGCCTTGCACGATGAGCAGAAGGCTCAGCAAAGTGCGGCAGGAAGGACGGTGCTGCGACGGTTGAATCGCAATGAATATGAAAACACGGTGCGTGATCTGCTGGGCATCAACACCGCACTTGCGGGCATCCTCCCTGAGGATACGCCGATGCATGGGTTCGACACCGTGGCCGAGGGGTTGCGGTTTTCGCAGCTTCAGATGGAGAAATATCTGGAGGCCGCAGACGTCGCGATCGACAGCGCGATCAATCTCGATGTGGCACCGGAGCAGGTGAAAAAGAAGTTCTTCTTCAAGGACGAGCAGGGCGTGCGGAAGAACCTCGACACGCCCGTGGGAGCCGTTACGGACAAGTTCAATCCCAAGCAGAAGCATCGCCACCTCATGCTAGAGAAGCCGGATGCGATCGTGTTCTTCAATGAGGGCTATCCACCGGCCGAACTCCGGCAGTTCAATCCGCGGACGCCGGGGCGCTATCGTTTCCGGATCAGCGGCTATGGTTACCAGAGCAAGGGCCGCGCGATACCGATCCGGATCTATGGAGACAATTTCCGCGAGAAGCGCCTGCTTGGCTGGTTCGAGATGCCTGCTGACAAGGCGCGAGAAGTCGAAGTCGTGGCAGAGTTGAAGAGCAACGAGCACTTGCTCATTCAGCCCTCGGATTGCGGAATCGATGAGCAGGGCAGGGGAGTGTATAACATCGGGGTGGAGAAGTTCACTGGCAGTGGCCTGGCACTTCAATGGGTAGAGGTGGAGGGACCTCTGACCGAGTCATGGCCCCCAGCGAGCGTGAAGCGGCTCTTTGGTGACACGCCCTTGGTGGAGATGGAACAGAAGAAGCGTCGCTACTCGCGAGGCAGAGCCGTGGGCTATGAACTGCGTCCTGTGGATGACAAGGCTAGTGCGCGGGCGTTGATCGAGTCGTTCGCCGGACGTGCGTTTCGTCGTCCGTTGGAAGCGGGCGAAGCGGATCGTTTTGTGCGTTTGATTGATGCCGAGCTGGATGCAGGCACCTCCTTTGCCGATGCCATGCGAGTTGGCTTTCGTGCCGTGCTTACGGCTCCCCATTTCCTGCTCTTCCAGGAGCCGCAGGGCAGACTGGATCGGTGGGCGCTGGCTTCGCGTTTGTCTTACTTCTTCTGGAGCACGATGCCGGATGAAGAACTGCTCGCTGCTGATGTGACACAGCCAGAAGTGTTGCGGGCTCAGACCGAGCGCCTGCTGAAGCATCCGAAGGCTGAGAGCTTCGTGCGGAACTTTACGGGGCAATGGCTCGATCTGCGCAACATCGATGCCACCACGCCGGACAAGAAGCTTTACCCCGAGTTCGATGAGTTGCTCCAGCTCTCGATGGTGGCCGAGACCGAGGCCTTCTTCGCCGAGATACTCAGGAACGATTTGAGCGTCGCGCAGTTCATTCAGTCAGACTTCGCGATGCTGAATCGTCGTCTTGCCGAGCACTACGGCATCGACGGAGTTCAGGGCGAGCAGCTTCAGCGTGTGTCGCTGGCACCTGATCATGCGCGTGGAGGTCTGCTCACGCAGGCCAGCATTCTCAAGGTGACGGCCAATGGCACGACGACTTCGCCCGTCATGCGTGGAGCCTGGGTGATGAAGCGTTTGCTGGGCGAACCTCCGCCGCCTCCGCCACCAGCGGTGGGCTCCATCGAGCCTGATACTCGTGGCAGCACGACCATCCGCGAACAGTTGGCGAAGCATCGCAACTCGGAGACCTGCGCTGCGTGCCACATGAATATCGATCCGCCGGGCTTTGCGCTCGAGAGCTTCGATGTGATCGGTGGTTACCGAGACCGGTATCGCTCGCAGGAGAAAGGCGACCGGAAAGATGCTCGGCTGCCCTCCGGTCGTCACGTTCGCTACATGCTTGGGCAGCCGGTGGATGCGAGTGGTGAGATGGCTGATGGTCAGAAGTTCAGCGGCATCGCGGACTTCAAAAAGCTGCTGCTTGCACGTCAGGCGCAGGTGATGAGGTCAGTGACCGAGAAGTTGCTCACCTATGGCACTGGTGCAGGGATCAGCTTTGCTGATCGTCGCGATGTGGCGTCGATTGCAAAGGCTACCGAAGCGAAGGGTGGCGGGCTCCGGACTTTGATTCAAGAGATTGTTCAGAGCGACCTCTTCCAGAGCAAGTGACTGCAACTAACGCCTGCGGTTTGCCTTTCGTGGCTCCGGCTGGGCTCCCGGCTTGAGGGTTGATTTCGCTGCCGCTCGATTGGCGACTGCAATGGAGGTCTCGAGGTCGTTCCCCTCGGCCAGTGAGGCCGTGAAGGTGCCAGCAAAGCAATCCCCAGCACCCACCGTGTCCAGAGGAGTCACTCGTGGGACGGCTACTTCGATAAGGCGTTCAGCATCGAGTGCCAGCGTTGAATCACTGCCACGCGTGATGATGAGTGTGCTGATGCCACGCTTCTTCATGGCGGATCGCCAGCGGTTTGTCTGCTGTGCCAGCAACTCGGGAGATAGACGAAAAATCGAGTGAGCCTCGCCCTCGTTCACAATCAGGTATTCGACCTTCACGGAGCCCCAGGGAAACGCTTGCCCCAGAGGCGAAGGGTTCATGATCACCGGCACGCTGGCATTGTTGGCGAGTTGAATGGATACGAGCACAGCCGTCATCGGCACCTCCCACTGCAGGAGGAGGGCACTGGCCGAGGTGATCTGTTCGCGGCAGCGACGAACCCAGTTGGCGCTCAGTTTGCTGTTCGCCTCCGCAGCCACCATGATGAGGTTCTCGCCAGTGGCTGAGACGCCGATCAAGGCGGTGCCGGTCAGTGATTTTCTGTCCGTGGCGACTCCCGAGGTGTCGATGCCAAAGGCCTTCATTCGAGCGAGGTAGGCAGCACCATCGGGGTCGCCTCCCAAGCATCCGATGATACTCACCTCAGCCCCGTGGCAAGCCGCAGCAATCGCTTGGTTGGCCCCCTTGCCGCCGAAGAGCTTTCTAAGTTGCGAGGATGCAACGGTTTCACCCGGTGCCGGGAGTTGGCTCACCGACGCAATCAGATCGACATTCAACGATCCCACCACCGTGACCGAGGCCGACTTGCTGGATCGACGAGCCATTACTTCTTCGCCGGTGGAGGTTCGACGCTGAGTTGCACGATGGCTTCACGCACGCGCGAGGCCTGCTCGGGACTCATGATGAGGAAGCGGTGCTTGCCTTCGCCTTTCTTCACGGGGCGAAAGAGGGTCGCGGAGTCGTCATCGACCTTGATGTTGCCGGGCGGCGACAGGTCGAAGTAACCGCGGTCCGGATAAATCGCATACAGCACGGCTGTCGGGTCCCAGGTCGGGCGATCGTGCGGCGGCGGGTTGTAGAGGTAGTAGGCCTCCTTCAGCGGATGCTGCGGCATGTAGTTGAGGTCCTGCTCGATCACGACATGCGGAAACGCCGCCGCCACGCCGATCTCGTAGCCGCTCCACACCATCGGCGTCGGCCATTCCTTCGCGAGCTTCTGCGCGGCGGGCACATCGAGCTTCACATTGTATTCGAGGTGTCGCGTGTCGAAATTCACCGTCTGAAACGCGCCCGCCATGATGCTGAGCACCTTCACCTTCTTCGCGATGAGCGCCTTAGCGTCCGCATCGTCCATCAGACGCGCCAGATTCGTGAAAAAGCCCACCTGCGCGATCACCACGCTGCCATCCGGCTGCTTGGCGAGGATGTCTTTGATCAAACCGCCGGCTTCAGGTGCCTCCGCGCCGCTTTTGAGATCATGCGGATACTTGTCGGCCAGCAAATTGAACTTCCCCGGCTCCTTCGCCGCGCCATTGCGCACGACGCCGATGGGTGTGTCCGGGTAACCGTAAAGCGTGTTCACCGCATCCACGAAAGCCGCCGCCTGCGGATGATCCTTCGTCACCGTGACCGCGAGCAACTCACACGCGCCGCGCTTTTGCAGATTGTGAATCATGCACAGCGCCATCAGGTCATCGACATCGTTGCCCATGTCGGTGTCGAAGATGAGCTTCACGGGTGCTGCTTGGGCGAGGCTCGCAAGCAACATTAAGAGTAAAGGAATGAGGTGGTTTGGTTTCATGGGGTCAGATGGTTCAGCAGGTCTCGAGCATGACATGTGATCGCTCAAAGTTATGCGATGCAAGATCCTCCGTCCGCATCAGCACGGAATAAGAGCCAGCATCCCAGATATTGAAGCCAACTTTGAAGTTTGAATCCAGCCATAGAAGCCGGTTCCAAAGTGCTATTTCGTAATCAAGAAGACCGGGGTTCACTTCCGCCTTTTGGCGATTGGCTTCAATGATCGCATACAGATCACCAAAATGCGCTTCCGAGCTCGACTCCGTGTCATGTCCAAGAAAGAGCGCGGCCACATTCTTGCGAACTTGGTTATGAACGGAAAAGCTGCCGAAAAGCTTGCCGCACACAGCCTCACGAACATCACTGCCTCTCAAGAGATTCTCCAAAGCGCATCTTTTGTCGAAACCATCATCATCTTCATTAAGAGCAAGTGGCAGGCTGTCTTCAGATAGAGGCAGATCGACGCCGTGAACAATAGTCAAAGAGCAGGCACTCGCTATACCGTGCCGGCGCTCGGTTTCGGCCGTGCGTCCTTCCGGCTTCCTTCGAGATAAACCAGAGAGGTCTCCGGACCAGAGGAGCTTGTGTTTCACGCTCAAACTGTTGTCATCATCCTCAACGAAGAAATAAAGCATTCCAGAACGCGGCATCCCGTATGGCAGGGTTGAGGAAATGTCGTCTAGGCGAAGTTGAAGCAGAAAAGTCATGGGCTCGCTCTCACCGGCGGGCCAAGGCAAATTCGAAGGCATATCTGGCTCACCGCCGATTCGGCTGCCTCCAAGCGGCAGATCCTGCCCGTCATCCAAATGAAGATACCAGCACTCATTCGCGGCGTTTCGCAGAAGTCTTTGATCGTTTTCTCTGATGCCACACTTTTTCATGCAGCTATTCAGATGCTTTTCGAGGGGTGCACTCAGTGTTCTCACTTCGCAGGCGGAGGTTGGATGGTGAGATGGACGATGGCTTCGAGCGCGCGGCTTTGCTGCACGGAGCTCATGGTGAGGAAACGATCACGCTGGCTGGCTTGTGCTTTGCCCTGCGGCATGAAGCGCGTGAAGCCATCATCGAGCACTTTGACGCGTCCGGGCTCGGAGAGGCCGAAGAAGCCGCGCTCGGGATACACGGCCCACAGCACGCTGCTCTCGTCCCAGCACGGGCGGTCGTGCTCCGGGCCGCTGTGGAGCAGATACGCTTCTTTGACGAGGTGATGCGGCAGGTAGTCGAGATCGCGCTGGATGACCACACGCGGAAAAGGCAGCGCCTCGCCGATTTCGTAGCCGCTCCACACGATGGGCACCTCGTCCGGCCACTGATCGGCCACCGTCTGCATGTAGCCGATGCCGTTGATGACGTTCGCTTCGAGGTGGTAGTTCGTGTGGTTACAAAACGCGAACGCCCCGGCCATGATCGACAGCGCTTTGACCTTCTGCCTCACCAAATCGACCCCGTCGGGCGACTTGAGCAGATTCGCCATGTTCGACGCGATGCCAACGCTGATGATCGCCACGCTGTGATCCGGCTGCGCCGTCAAAAGCTCGCGAATCAGCTCCACGGCGTCCTTCGCGTCCTCATTGCGCTTCATATCGTGCGGGTAATGCGGCGAATCGGCTAGCTTGAGGTATCTGCTCTCGCGATGCTGCGCTTTGTCATCCCGCGTAACGCCCACCGGCAGATCCGGGCGACCGTGAAACGTGTTCTGCGCATCCACAAAGCTCGCCGTCAGCGGATTGTTCTTCGAGACCGTCACACCCAGAAATTCGCACGCGCCGCGATCCGCCAGCGTGTGACACATCGCCAGCGCCAGGACGTCATCGACATCGCCGGTGATGTCGGTGTCGAAGATGATTTTGGGTTTCTCTGCCAAGAGCGACGAGCACAAGGCAAGGAGGATGAGTGTGGTGCGCATGTTCATTTTCTTCTCCAGGTATCAGCCAGCACAGCGGCAATAATGACCAAACCGGTGACGACACGCTTCATCGGTTCGCTGGCACCGATTTGCACGAGACCGGCCTCGAGCGTGGCGATGATCAGCACGCCCATGAAGCTCTTCACGACGGAACCGCGTCCACCCATCAAGCTGGTGCCACCGACGACGACCGCAGCGATGGCGCTCAATTCGAAGCCCACGCCTGCATTCGGATCAGCGCTTCCGAGGCGCGAGCAATTGAAGACCGCGGCGAGGCCGGTCAGTGCACCGAGCAAGGCGTGTGCGAGGATGCGCGGACGATCCACGGGGACGCCGGAGATCAGTGCGGCTTCGCGATTCGCGCCGATGGCGATCAAGTGCCGTCCGATGGCCGTGTGTGAGAGCAGCACCTGACCCGCGATGACGAAGAGCACGCTGATAACGAACGCTGGCGAAATGACCAGCCCACCGAACGGAGCACCGAGCGACTCGATGCCTGCGCCGATGTATTTGGTCTGCGAGTTCGTGGTGAGGAAGGCCAGGCCTCGCGCGATCTCCAGCATGCCGAGCGACACGATGAACGACGGGAGCCGGAGTTTCACGCTCACCGCACCCGTTGTGCTGCCGATCACGCCGCCAACGAGGACGCTGCCGAGCAAGGCGAGCATCAGTCCCCAATGCCAGTCCGCCATCATCACGCCGACCGTGGCACCGCACAGGCCGAGCACGGAACCCACGGACAAGTCGATGCCACCCGTGACCATCACCAACGTCATGCCCGTGGCGACCAAGGCCAGCGCGGGGATACGATTGGCCACACTGCCCAGCGTGGCAGCGCTGAGGAAGCTTTCGCGTAACGAGCCAAACAGCGCGACCATCGCGGCGAGCACGGCAATGAGGATAAGGTAGTCGGCGAAGCGGCGCATAAGGGAGCGGAGTCACTCAACTCCAGTAGGTGTAGATCTGGATTGTTCCTCTCAACGGATGATGGACGACTTCCGCAAATGCAGCTCCGCCACCCGGCGCGATCTGGTATGTAATCGTCCCGTCAGGAGCTGTTGATTTGGAAGTCCTTGAATCAGATATTCCAGGACAACTCTTTAGCCATATCTCAATGGCTTTTGGTTGGCCGAAGAACGACACTCGGAATGCCCTGGTAAATATTCCACCCTCAGTCGTGATCACAAAGCTTCGAGAGTCAGTGGGAAAAGACTGAAGCCGCGCCCATTCTAGCACCGTGTGGCGTGCACTGCTCTCCGTAAAATGGGGGTAACCCGGAGGACCCAAGTCTATCCCGAGGCTTAACACTCCTCCGACTGTGATGAGTGTCACGAGAACGCAACCACAGAGCACCCCTGCGGCAAATGAACGCTTTCGACCGTGAGCCATAACTGTTTGAAATTTGGACCAGTTGCCCTCCCACGAGCAAACTACTTCGTCACCACATCCACCGGCGTCTGCTGATCGGCGGGCGTGGACTTGTCCTTCAAGATCTTCAGCGCGGCCTCGATGCCGAACACCGCGAGTTGATCGCCGTGCTGATCAGCGGTGGCGAGGACGCGACCATCCGCGAGCAAGGGCTTCAGGGCAGCGATGTTGTCGAATCCGACGATTTGAATTTGGCCAGATTTGCCTGCGGCTTGCACAGCAGCGGCGGCACCGAGGGCCATGTTATCGTTGGCGCAGAGGAGGGCTTTCACGTTGGGATTTGCGGCGAGGATGCCGCTGGCGACGGTGTTGGCCTTGTCCATCTCCCACTGGCCGCTTTGCGTGCTGACGATCTTCATGCCAGCGGCGTTCATCGCATCCTCGAATCCGGCGCGGCGTTGCTGACCGTTGAAGGCGGTGGTGACGCCTTCGATGATCGCGACTTCGTCACCGGCCTTGAGCTTCTTGGCGAGCACTTCGCCGACCGCCTTGGCACCAGCGCGGTTGTCGGGGCCGACGAAAGGAATCGTGAGTCCGGCTTGCTTGAGAGTGTCGGCGTCGAGCTTGTTGTCAATGTTGATCACGAGCACGCCAGCATCCTTGGCTCGCTTCAAGACGGTAATCAGAGCCTTCGAGTCAGCGGGCGCGACGACGATGGCTTGCACGCCTTGCGAGACCATCTGCTCGATGAGGCCGACTTGCTCGGCGAGGTCGGTTTCGTTTTTGATGCCGTTCACGATGAGTTCGTAGTCGGCGGCATGCGCAGCCTGATGCTTCTTCGCGCCCTCGGCCATGGTTTGGAAGAACTCATTGGCGAGGGACTTCATCACGAGGGCCACCTTAGGCTTGCCGGGAGTGGCATTGCTTGGTGCAGCGGGTTTGCAGGCGATGAGGCTCACGCTGGCGAGCAGGAGGAGGAACGCGGATTTCATGGGCGGTGCTGAGTGTAGAATCGCAATCGGAAGAGTGCTTCCATCAGGAAGCGCGAGATTGTTGTGACGGGTTGAGTCGGCGAACTCAAGAGCTGCGTCAGATCTTGTGCTGACCTAAGGCGGTCAGCTTGGCGGCTCCTTCGCTCCACGGGACTTCGTGTGGCAGACGTCGTGACTGGGCGGCGAGTGCGGCGATCACGCCTGCGGCCTCGCCCATCGCCACGGCATTGCCAGTGACCCGATAGCTGGCGTGGGCGATGAAGTCGCCGCTGATGCAGCGACCCGCCATCATGAGTCCATCCACGTCCCTGGCGATGAGCGCACGCAACGGGATGTCGTAGGGCTTCATCTTGAAGTCGCCGTTGTTGATGGGCTTGGTGCGATTGGTCTCTTTCGAGTCGGCATGAATGTCCACGCCGAAGGTGACGCGTGCGACGCCATCCTCCAGGCGGGTTCCGTTGATAAGATCCTCGCGGCTCAAGGTGTAGCGCCCGTGGATGCGACGACCATCGCGCACGCCGATCTGTTCGGCGGTGGCTGCGATCTGAAGGCCTTCCCAGGGGCCGCCCAGCTTGCGCAGAGCACGCATGACACGGAAGACTTCGGCACGAGAGCGCACGGTGGCTTCACTGATCGCTGCGGCGTCCCAGGGCTTGATGCCGTATTCGTGGGTCAGCATCAGCATCACGAGATCCTCGCGCACAGGGAAGATGGTGGGATGACCGTAGGAGGTCTCGATGCCCGCGCGCTTCAGCTCCGCCTTGAAGGCTTCCACGCAGGTGAGATGACCGCCCGGGCCGTTGAATTCATCGGTGCCATTGAAGGACATGAAGTCTTTCAAGGCATGAGCATCGCGCACCACCGCGAGCGCATTCATCGTCATCGGCTGGCACGGACATTCTTTGGCCTGGCCCACATCCCATTCGCATCCTGCCTGAGCCCCGAGGTCGCCATCACCTGTCGCATCAATGAACACCGGAGCCCGCCACGCCTGGCGGCCCGCCTTGGACTCAGTGACCACGGTGCGCAGTCGTGATCCCTCACGAAAGGCCGCTGAAACGCGGGTGTGCAGTTGGAACTTCACACCTGCTTCGAGGCACATCTCCTCGAGCAGGACTTTCATTTCCTCCGGTTCATAGACAAAGCGGCTGGGGTTCTTGCTGCGGCGCGCGTCACGGTCGTCGAGGCGCTTGGCGAGTTCGCGGGTGAGGCCCGGCTTGTCGAAGTCAAAAATGTAAGTGAGCAATCCAGCGGTCCACACGCCGCCGAGGCATCCGTGCACTTCAAATAGGCGAGTTCGGGCGCCAGCACGTGCAGCTGTCAGCGCTGCGGCGATCCCGGCGGGGCCCGCGCCACAGACGATCACGTCGGCATCATCGTGGAGATCCAGGCGGCGTGCAGGTTCATCAAATCCCTGTGCATCGTCTCCGGCTGCCGCCGCGAGCGGAAGCGCCGATGAGGCGGCGCAACCTCCCAGGGCTGATTGAAGAAAGGCGCGGCGAGGAAGGCGAGAGAATGGCATCGCCGATGAAAGCACCGATGGTCCTATGCTGGCAAGTTCTTCACACGGATCCGGGCGCACTACTTGGTTGAACCTTCATTGTGAAGCCTCCTGCGTTTGGTCATTTACAGGCGGGAAACTTTGTTCATCCATTGGCCCCCTTTTTCCGGTCCTGGATGCCAGGATCGTTAGACGCACGCTATGACTACCAAACCCGATCCCAAGCTCCTCAAACTTCTGGCTGACCTCTCTGCCAAATTGTCCACGCTCGACCTTTCAGAGCAGGTGTTGCCTGAACAAGCGATCGAACTGAAGCATTTGGCCGATGACTTCGCCTCGGGACTGAAAGCATTCGTTGATGATCTGGGAGCAGCGCTCGAAGCCAAGATCGCGGCCGACATCGCAGCCAAGCAAGCCGCAGCCGAAGCCAAGGCAAAAGCGCAGGCTGAGCGCGAAGCCGCGAAGCAAGCCGCAGCCGAAGCCAAGGCGAAAGCGCAAGCTGAACGCGAAGCTGCGAAGCAAGCCGCAGCCGAAGCCAAGGCAAAAGCGCAGGCCGAGCGCGAAGCTGCGAAGCAAGCCGCAGCCGAAGCCAAGGCAAAAGCGCAGGCCGAGCGCGAAGCCGCGAAGCAAGCCGCAGCCGAAGCTAAGGCGAAGGCGCAGGCTGAACGCGAAGCCGCGAAGCAGGCTGCTGCCGAAGCCAAAGTGAAAGCGGAAGCCGAGCGCGAAGCCGCGAAGCAGGCTGCTGCCGAAGCCAAAGCGAAAGCGGAAGCCGAGCGCGAAGCCGCGAGACAAGCCGCTGCCGAAGCCAAAGCAATAGCGCAAGCTGAACGCGAAGCCGCGAAGCAGGCTGCTGCCGAAGCCAAAGCGAAAGCGGAAGCCGAGCGCGAAGCCGCGAAGCAAGCCGCCGCCGAAGCCAAAGCGAAAGCGGAAGCCGAGCGCGAAGCCGCGAAGCAAGCCGCAGCCGAAGCCAAAGCACAAGCGCAAGCTGAACGCGAAGCTGCGAAGCAAGCCGCCGCCGAAGCCAAAGCTGCCATGCTTGCCGAGAAGGAGGCTGAGAGAAAAGCCTGGGCCGAAGCTGCCGCAGCATTGGCTGCTCAGAAGGCTCGTGAGAAAGCTGAACGTGAAGCAGCTCGTCAGGCCGTCGAGGAGGAGAAAGCTCGACTCAAAGCCGAGCGCGATGCCATCAAGCAAGCAGCGGCCGAAGCGAAGGCACGAGCATTGGCCGAGAAGGAAGCCCAACGACTAGCCAAAGAGGAGGCACTTGCCGCTAAGATCGCTGCTGAAAAAGCAGCCGCCAAGGAGCGCGAGAAGGAGCTCATTCGCCTCAGTCGCGAAGCCGCCAAAGCTGCGAAGAACGATGAGGTGGTGTGGATCGATGAGGCCGAGAGCTGATCACTGCGCCGCGATGAGAGGAAGTGTGAACCTCTCATCACAGGCTCTGATTTTCTTTTCGCCTAAAACTAAACGTTGACGCCCCCTGGGGTGTCCCTCACCCTCGCGTTTCCTTTCCGAAGCGCTTCGGTCATCACTGCAACTCAACTACATCATCATCATGGGACTATTCGACTCTATCGCAGGCAACATTCTGGGCAGCGTATTGGGAGGCAATCAACAGGGTGGCGGCAATCCGTTGGGAGGCTTGCTTGGCACCTTGCTCAGCGGTGCAGGCGCTCAGGAAGCTCCCGCGGCCATCAGCAGCGTGATCAATGCCTCGGGTGGCATTGGCGGCTTGCTGGAAAAGGCGAAGTCCATGGGTTTGGGTGATGTCGTAGGCTCGTGGATCGGCAAGGGTGAAAACCAGCCCATCAGTGCCAGCCAGGCCACGCAGCTTCTCGGCAGCGATGCCGTGAAGGAAGTTGCAGCGAAGTTCGGTCTCAATCTTGATCAGGTCTCGCCGATGATCGCAGGCATGCTGCCGGTGATCATCGACAAGCTCACTCCCCATGGTGAGGTCAATGCTGACCAGCATTCGGGTGATGCACTCACTGGTGCAATCAGCGGACTCATGCAGGGTGGGGGACTTCAGGATATTCTGGGCGCGGTGCTCGGTGGTCAGAAGCCTTCCTGAACTCGTTGATTTTGGTTTTGATGCGCCGATGAGGTTTTCCCCTCATCGGCGCTTTTGCATCTACATCCCTTTTCCCATCTCGTTCATGTCATCCAACAAGTCTTCCGTTCTCGCCATGCGCATCTCATTGATCGCCAGCTTCGTCATGCTGGTGCTCAAGATGGGGGCCTATCTGGTGACGCAGTCCACGGCCATCCTCGGGGACGCGGCCGAGTCCGTGGTGCACCTCGCCGCTGTGACGTTCGCAGCCTACAGCATGAGCCTCGTCGGCAAGCCGGCCGATGCCGATCATCGCTACGGGCATGGCAAGGTGGAGTTCTTCTCCGCAGGTATCGAAGGGATGCTGATCATCGTGGCGGCGGTGTTCATCATCTATGAATCGATCCAGCACTGGCTCCATGGGGTGGCTCCTGCCAATGTGGGCAATGGTGTGCTGCTCGTGGTGGCGACCATTATTATCAATGGCGGACTCGGTGCCTACCTCATCTGGCAGGGACGCAAGGCCAAGTCCTTGATCCTGGTTTCCAATGGCAAGCATGTGCTCACGGATGGCTGGACCAGTCTCGGTGCCATCGTCGGTCTCGGTTTGGTCACGTTCACAGGATGGGCAGCCTGGGATCCCATCTGTGGTCTCCTCATGGCAGGCAATATTCTTGTCTCGGGCTACGGTCTTGTGTCCCGCTCCGTGGCTGGTCTCATGGACGTAGCTGATCCTGAGCTAGAAGAGCAACTGAACGAGTCCATGGCCCGTGAGACGGCTGCGCGTGGTGTCAGTTTCCACGCCCTTCGGCATCGCGATGCGGGCAGCATTCACTGGGTGGACGTTCACTTCCTTTTTCGTGGCGACATCTCCCTGCGCGAGGCTCATCTCATCGCCACCGACATCGAGCGCGCCGTTCATTCGAGCGTGCAAAAACAAGTGGTGATCACCAGCCACCTCGAGTGTGAAGATGATCACGATGAACTGCATCCCAATGACGATCAGGTGACATGAGGGCGGAGGTGATCGAATCGCAGGCGGCTGGCTGGCGGGTGCAGTGTTACGATGAAGTGGGATCAACCAACGATCTCGCACGCGAGGCCGGAGCCGCCGGAGCTGAGTGGCTGGCCATCTTCGCTGAGTCACAAACGGCAGGCCGTGGGCAACGAAGCAATCGTTGGGTGACGCCCAAGGGGCGCGACCTGATGTTCTCCATCGTTCTCCGTCCGCACGAACCGCTGGAGTTTTGGCCACGATTCACCACGCTCGCTGCCCTTGCTGTGTGCAAAGGTATAGAGGCCATGCTTCCGCTCAAGCCGGAGATCAAGTGGCCCAATGACATCTACCTCGGCTCACGCAAGGTGTGTGGATTGCTCGCTGAAACCTCCCTGTCAGCCACAGGCTCGTTCCTGGTGCTCGGCATCGGGCTCAATGTGAACGCCACCACCTTCGCGCCCGAACTCGAAGACTCGGCCATCAGTCTGCTCAAGGCCCTGCCACCCACGCTCCGCGAGATTGATCGCGAGTCACTCGCGGCCGCCGTGTTGGTGGAGTTGCGTCAAGCCTTCGCACTTTGTGAGCACGATTACGCGGCGGCCCTCGCTGAGGTTCGCGAGCGCAGTCTCCTCATTGGCAAAACCATCCGCGCACGAGTGAATGAGAGCGTGGTTCACGGTCGTGTGCTCGACCTCAATCACGAAGGGCATCTTGTGCTCCAGCTGGCCGACGGCAGTGTCACCCACTTGAGCAGCGCTGCCGAGGTTCGCTGGTAGGTTGAAGCACGTTGTTCGGTGCGATCACTCCAGCTTCAGCGTGGGCTTGCCGCCGTTCGTGGCATGCTTCACCTCGAAGGTCTTCGTCTTGCCGCCGTGCTCGATGGTAATGTCATACCAGCCGTAGTAGGCGGTGGTGGCGGCTTCGCCTTTGGCATCGGCGGCGAGGTCGGAGCGGGTCCACCATTTGCCCTTCACGAGATCGCGCCAGACCTGCACCGCCGGGCGCTCGGTCCAGTCGTTCTTGAACATGGCGGCGGTGGGCTTCCAGTGGCGCTTTTCCCAGAAGCCCCAGATCACGAAACCGGTCATCTGCGGATGGCTGAAGCACAGCGTCATCATGTCGCGCAGGTGATCGGCGTGG
>JAEUHN010000046.1 GCA_016795365.1 Verrucomicrobiaceae bacterium | reverse complement strand
CTGAATCCGAAGGCGCCGTGGACGAAGCAGATCGACGTGCTGCGCATTGATCAAAACAAGGATGCGATCAGTGACTCGGGCACGGAGATCTGGAACCTGCTGGACGCGCGCCGCATCGACAACGTGATCCTCATGGGCGTGCATCTCAATATGTGCGTCAGCGGTCGTCCGTTCGGTCTGCGGCAGCTGGCGAAGAATGGCAAGCACGTGGTGCTGATGCGTGACCTGACGGACACGATGTATAACCCGGCGCGCTGGCCCTTCGTGAGCCATGTGCGCGGCACGGAACTCTTCACGCAGCATGTGGAACGTCTGATCTGCCCGACGATCACCAGCGATCAAGTCATCGGTGGCAAGCCCTTTGCCTTCAGCGACAAGACGGCGGGCAAGCCGCGCACGCAGATCATCCTGCTGGGCGACAGCACGACGGAGGCGAGCATCCCGAAGAAGATGGCTCCCGATGAACCGCAGTTCGAAGACATGCTGCGCATCAAGCTGGCCACGGAGCCGGGGCTTCCTCCCTGCGATGTCTATAACGAAGGCGTGAGCGGGGAGTTCATCAAACGCCTGCTGGACACGCGCTACGACAAGGCGGTGAAGACGAAGCCGCAGGCGGACTACATCTTCATCCGCTACGGCATCAACGACATCGCCAAGCGCGAGAAGTTTCAAGAGAACTTCCCCAAGGACTTCCACGAGCTGCTGGAGCGGCTGAAGAAGGATCACCCGAAGGCGATGCTGATTCCGATGACGGTCATTCCGTATTCGCCCACGGCGCTGCATGGTGACATCAACGACCTGGTGAAGAAGATCGCGAAGGATGAAGGGCTCACGCTCTTCGACATTGCGCCGCGTTACCTCGCCGAGCTGAAGAAGGGGCCGGACATGCTCAACTACCGTCGCTTCTCGCTGGCGAAGATCCCTGAGAACCTCCGTCCGCTCGCGACGCCCTACGTTCAGCCAGGCGCTGATCCACAGGTGGTGGTGCTGGACAATCGTCTCGATGGTCTCTTCGGCCATCTGCCGGGCTGGACCGGTGACCGGCACCCGAGCCTGTCCGGCTACAACGTGATCGCGGACGAGACGGCCAAGTGGCTGGCTCCGATCCTTCGCGCGAAAGCGGGTGGGCAGTGATCACGCAAGGGTGTTCGCCTTCAGCACGCGCATGATATTGCCACCGATCACCTGACGAATGGCGTCGTCGCTGTGCCCGCGCATGATCATGCCGAGGGTGAAGATGGGCCAATTGCTCCACGAGACACTGAGGTCGGCCTCGGGCGTGGACTGGAAGTCGTCCTTGGGCCAGAGGTGCTCCCAGCGGTCGCCCGCACCGCCGAGGGGTGAGGTGCCGTCAGCGCGCTTCTGGATCTTCGCGCGCTCTTCTTTGTCGAAGCGCGAGACGTAGGCGGTGTCGCAACCGATCGCGGCATGGCGGGCACCGAACTTCTTGATGACGTGATCGAGGTGATCGAGCAGCGCGGTGATGTCGCCTTTGCCACCGAGGAAGCGAGGGATGCAACACATGCCGACGAGGCCATCGGTGTCGCAGATGGCCTTGATGGTCTCATCGGGCTTGCCGCGGAAGTGCTTGTAGAGCGAGGCGCAGGTGGTGTGGCTGGCGACCATGGGCTTGGCAGATGCCTTGGCTGCTTCGAGCGCGGTGGTCCATCCGCTGTGCGCGACATCGACGATGATGCCGAGCTTGTTCATCTCAGCGACGACCGTCTTGCCGAAGTCGCTCAGGCCACCATCGTGAGGCTCCCCTGCCCCATCGCCGATGGGGTTCCTGCGATTGTAAGTGAGGTGCATCATGCGAATGCCCAGCTCATGGAAGACGCGGATGTAGCGCATCTCATCGCGCACGCTCTCCCAGGCACCGCGCAGCGGCACGCCATTGCCGGTGAAGCAGAGGCAGACATTGCCCGCCTTCTTCACGGCCTCGACTTCCTCCACGGTGACCACCTTGCTGAGGGCGGGCTTCATCAAGTCGGTCGCACGCGTGAAGTGCGCGAGGCGCTTGATGAGGCGCAGCGGATCATTACCCTCCTCGCCGGCGTTTTGGAAGATGCAGGTCACACCCGCCGCGTTCATGGCTTCGAGGAACTCCTTCCGCTCGCGCTCGCTGGTGGCTCCATGGTTCATCATGGAACTCTCGCGCAGGTCTTCCACCTCATCACGGGAGGCGCCGTCCTGGATCGCTTGATTGATCGCCGCGCCATCAATGGCGAAACGCGGGGCGAAGCCGTAGGACTCGAAGACAATCGACTGGAAGTGCAGCTCCCACGCATGATCGAGCTGGGCCTGGGTGGGCTGGAGCAAGTGGATCGCGATCTCGCGGGCCTTGTCGATCACGGGATTGCCCGTGGCCCAGGTTCGCTTCGCCTCCTGGCCGCGCACATGGATGTGGAAGGTGCTGGCGAGCGCAGCGAGCGGGAGCTGACGAAGAAGGGAGCGACGGGTGTGCGACATGAAGCCACTACGCTCGCGCGAGCGGCGGGCTTTCCCTGGCGCTCACTTCGACAAGGCCTTCAAGACGGCAATGGCCTTGCTCTCGAAGATCGCCTGCCACTCGGGAGCGACGAGCGTGTCGCAATCCTCCTGGGCGTAGCCCGTGTTGTTCCGCTGCTCGACGGTGGGCATGTAGAAGTAGTAGCCATTGGTGTAGCCGGAAACGAAGGCGTGCGGATCGTTCACGGCTTTCTTGATGTTGAGCCCGATGCGCACGGTGAGTTCGCCGGGGAAGGTGACGAGCTTGAAGTCGCCCACACGCAGCCCGCAGACCTCCGCATCAATCGTCGCCTTCGCGGCGGCCTTGGTCTCTTCGAGGTGCTTCTTGAGCATCGCGAGGTTGGTGTTCAACCGGGTGAGCTGCTCCATGGTGGTGATGTTGGTCAGGTAGGCATCGACGGCCGCGCGATTGTCCGTGTCCAGCTTCACGATGGGATCACGACCCTGCGCCTTGTCATGGAGATAGCTTTGCCCGTAGTGCGATGGCATCTCGGGCGAGAGACGCTGCTGGATGAGCAGGGGGAGGAAGGTCTTGAAGTTGATGTTCGTGGGGCGCAGCGCAGCGAGCAGGCGCTTCTGCTCGGCCTCGATGCGCGTGATGCGGGTCTCATAGTCGGCAGCACGCGGCACGGCGACGACTTCATTGCTGACGCGCAAGGTGGCGGCGTTGGATGCTTTGATCTGTTTGACGGCGCTGAGCACACTGGCACCGAGCATCGTGCCCAGTGGTTCCGCATCCGGGGTGCGGCTCACCTCCTTGTAGCGGATGGGATTGATGTCGCCACCACAGCCCTGCACGAAGAAGGCCATCGCGCCCTCACCGAGCGCCTCCTCGATCACCTTCGAGGCATAGCCGGGATAGTCCGCGGAGCATCCTTTGTGCGGCGGGTTCATGATCGGATGGCAGGCGAACTGATACACCACGGCGAGAGGCCGTCCGTCCTCACGGTCCAATCGCAGCAGACCGATCTGGGGATCGATCGGCCCCACGCTGGCGACGTCTTCATCGCGAGGCATGGAGTAGGCGCGCCGCATGTCCACCTCGCTGCCGTCCTTCATCTTCAACCGCCGGTTCTCACTGATCCGATCCTCGTGGCCAACGCCCGCACCCGCGCGCACCGGCACCAGCTTGGCCATGGCCTCCTTCACCACCTGCACTACCAGGGGCTCGAGGTCGCCCCGCACGATGCCGTGGCAATGGCTCGCATTGACGACGAGACTCGATGGCGCAATGCCGAGGTCGGTTTGCAAGGCGGCACGCACCGTGGCCATGAAGCCATTGCCAATGCGCCCGATACCGCCAATCGAAACGGCATCCACGGTCACGAGCACCGCCGTGGTCTCGCCGTTCTTCAAGACGAGCGCCTTGGCGTAGCAAGGATCATTGACCGGACCCACTGCACGATCCGTGATGTCCACCCGCGCCGTGCCGGCGAGCAGAGCAGCCTGCGTGGACGCTGGCACGAAGAGCGACAGAAGAACGATGGCAGCGAGGAAGGTCGAGGTGCGCATGGATGATCGTTCTCTACGACGCGGCGGGACGACTTCACTCCGCGTCCTTCATGCGGGATGAGCACGGCGCGAAAGACAGAAATTGCGTCTTGAAAGCGCCTGAGGAATACGGGCTATTCTGCCATGGCCCGCCTCTCCATTCTCACCCGCACCATTGACCGCCCCCGCATGTTGGGCCGGATGCTGGACTCGCTGCTCGCGCAAACGTATGCCGACTGGGAGTGCGTGATCATCAACGGCGGGACCGATGCGGCGGTGGACAGCGTGCTGCAGCCCCGTGCGTCCGCCATTGCCGGACGTGTGCGCGTGCTGGCCTATGACAATCCGACGCCCGGCATGAGAGGTGCCCCGCTCAATCATGGGCTGGCCCACTCGGACAGCGAGCTAATCACGGTGCTCGACGACGACGACACCTGGCACCCGGACTTCCTTCGCCTCATGATCGAAGCCCTGGATCGTGCACCCACGCCGAGCGTGGCAGGCATCGTGTGCCAGACTCGCGTGATCGAAGAGACCTCCGTCGAAGAGGGTCTGCAACCTCAGCGTGACTACGTGCTCAATGAGGACCTGCACAATGTGACCCTCGCCCGGCTGGCGATCGTGAATGCGTTTTGCATTCATGCGTTCATCTATCGCCGTTCCGCCCTGGAGCGCACAGGCGGCTACGCGAATGATTTGCCGGTGCTGGAGGACTGGGACTTCAACCTGCGCTTCCTCCTGAATCACGATGTGATGGTGGTGCCTCAAGTCCTGACCAACTACCACCTGCGCAAAAGCGTCACCACGGGTGCGGAAGCCAACTCCCAGACCGGCGAGGTGGACCTGCACAAGTTCTTCGAGAGCAAGATCATCAACGATGCCCTGCGCCGCGACTTTGCCTCGGGCCAGGCGGGCCTGGGCTCCCTGTTGGCGAATGCGACCAACACGCGCTTCCTCGAACGGAAGCTCCACGCGCTCGAGTCCAAGCTTAAATCGGCAGCGGATAAGATCGGCAAGATCGATGCCCGCACGAAGGAACTCAAAGACCGAAGATAGAAACGCTACGAGCGTAGTGCCCTCAATGCGCTGAGCACTTCGGGATGGTGCGCGATGCAGGGTTCGAACCTGCGGCCCCTACCATGTCAAGGTAATGCTCTACCACTGAGCTAATCGCGCAAATCTTGGGCCGCCAAAAGCGGGCTGGTCATTACATCGCCGACCCGCGTGTCGCAAATGGATTTTGAAGAGCTTACACTCGAATCACAATCCCTTGAGCGGACGAGCCTCCTCGCGGCGCTTCACTTCATCAGGGATGAGCGCGAGCTTGGCTTCGTAATCAGCACGATTGGCAGCTGCGAAGGCCTTGGTCACGAAGGTCAGAGTGGCCACATCTTCTGGGCGACGAGTGAGTTGACGGATGGCGATTCGATCATGGTCGTCCGAGAGACGCACCTCTTGATTGCCCATCTTGATCGGCGAACTCCAGCCATCTCCCGTCGCCTCGGCGGAAAGGAGGGTCTGCACCGCTGAAGCATCCATGCTCACCATGCGATAGAGAATCTTCCAGGCTTTCCCGGCTTTGAACTCGATCACAATGGTGATGCCGCTCTTGGTGAACAGGCAGACATCGGCATCGCTACCGGGAGTCTTTGAGGGCTTGCGTTCCACGACGTCTCCGTATCGGGCTACGCACTCATCCAAAGTTTCACCAAGACGGGCGTAGGCAGGAAGGCTGAACAGGACAGCAGAAAAAAGAAGTGCTCTGAGCATGGAAGATTTTTAGCCGCGGCTTTCGGGGATCGTCAAGTGTTCAAGATCACATCCATCACTTTCTTGCTCCGACTTCAAAGCTCGCTAAGGGCATCGCTCCATTCCAACCGCCGCCCATGACTCCAGCCTCCTCCCGAGACGATCTGCACCGCTTTGCCAACCGCCCGATTGCCGTTCTTTTCAGCGGCGGTGATGCCCCAGGCATGAATGCCTTCCTCCGCGCGATCACCCGTTTCGGACTGAATCTTTACAACGTGCCGGTGCTGGGTGTGCTCAATGGCTATCGCGGCCTCGTCTCCGCCGCAGCACAGGCGGATGCAGATCTTGAAGGCCTCAAAGCATTGACGGAGAAGTGGACCGGCCGTTGGGGTTTGGTGAACGACCGCAAGCCACAGCACCTGGTCTTCATGGATCACCCCTCGGTAAGCGGCATCGTCGGTGATGGTGGCATCATTCTCGGCTCGGCACGCTGCCTGGAATTCAAGAAGCCCGAGGTGCGTGCGAAGGTCATCGAGGTGCTGGGCAAGCTGGGCGTGCGCGCCTTGATCGTCGTCGGCGGCGACGGCTCCCTCGCCGGTGCGAAGTGCCTCTCCGAAGAGAGCAACCTCCGCATCGTTGGCGTGCCTGCGACGATCGACAACGACCTCGAATTCTCCGAGATGGCCATCGGCGTGGACACAGCGGTGAGCACTCTCGTGTGGGCCGTCGATCATTTCAAAGACACCGCCCGCAGCCATCGTCGCGTGATGGTGCTCGAAACCATGGGTGCCAAGAGCGGCGAACTCGCGCGCCTTGCGGCCATTGCGTCCGGTGCCGAGGTGGTCATCGTTCCGAATGAAGGCGAACCTCTCACCGAGCAGGGCATGCAGATCCTCGCCGCCTCGATCGAAGTGGGCTTCGATGCCGGACGTTCCCACACCATCGTGCTCATCGCGGAAGGTGTCACCTTTGAGCCCGAAGTGATGGGCCATGACACTCACTCGAAGCGCAATCGTGCCTACGTGCTCGCCGATGCGTTCAAGGATTACTTCACCCGCCCAGGCGGCCGCTATGCCGATCTGGAGATTCGCCCTTCGGTGCTCGGTCACTTGCAACGTGGCGGCCATACGTCGCCCCAGGACTGCATCCTTTCGGCACGCTTCGCTGAGGCAGCGATCCACGAAGCCATGAAGGAAGATGGCAGGAATGGCGTCACGGCCCTGGTGAATGGCGAGATCGAGATCGTGCCATTCGGTGCACCGCCACTGGAGCGAACCGCCAAGCGCGTTCGCGACTACCTGCGCCTGCATCGCGCGCTGAGTTCGTGGACCCCCGTGGGCAACGAATAGTCCACAGCCCGCATCACGGCTTGCGATTGGCGAGGGCCTCAACGCGATCGCGATCGCTCGTGAAGAGGTTGTTGCTCCGCAGCTTTAACACGTGGGCTGCGACTGCTGAAATCGCAGGCATCACCTGCGGACGAAGCATCGCCACATCTTCCCACACGGGCAGGAAGGTATCGATCACCATGTTGTCCATCATGTGCAGCATCACCACCTCGGTCTCCGCCATGCTGGTGCGTTTGTCATAGAGAATAGCCTCCAGACAGCGCTGCTCAGACTCCAGATTGCCAAGCGCCCCATGCATCTCGTTGAGCAGAGTGTGCATTTTCACGCGGTAATCACGAATGACCTGCATTTTCCGCGAATTCGGTGCGCCAGTTACTTTCTCGTAGCCTTCCTGATCCAGCCGATGGAGCCCATGCAACCACGGCACGATACCGGCGTCCTGATTGCGGAGCTTGTCGGACCGATTTTGAGCGGCCAGTTTCAGGCGAACAATGTTGTCGTTCTCCGCAGCCGTCGAAGCAGCGGCGGTCCTGCCTGAGTCCCCGGCCTTCGGGCCCCCTTCGCTGAACATCTGATTGACTCGACGCTCCAATGCCTCTGCTTCGACCACCATCCGATCAAGGTCCTGCGAAGAATGCCCTCCCGCCGGGTTGAGGTGGGTCTCGGGGGTCGTTGAAGGCTGGAAACTTGGTGTCGAGACTTTTGTTTGTGCCGGTCGGGCCGGAGGCAGGCTTGCGGGCTTTGAGTCGTGACTGTCGAAACTAGCCACCATTCGGAGGAGATTAATGACAATCACCGCCACGGGCCAGGTCAGCCACCCAGGCCACGACGACGAACTCCTCCGCGCAGGCGGCGGACCGCCACTTCCCATGCCACCCGCCACGGGCAATCCATGATGCTCTTGGACAGTCGTTTCGAGCTTCGCGAACCACTCCTCGGGCACCACCTGCCTGATAATGTTGTATCCATTCCAGTGTGCATCCCTGGCTTTCGCCAGATCAGCGAGCACTCGCTGTGACTCCTCATCGTCCCAGTTCCATGGAGCCCGTGGTCGAAGCATTCGCGGATGCCAGAAGCGCACCTGATCATGCCTCAAGCCGAACAAAATGCGACCAATCGCCGCCTGCTGCTCGGCCTGCGGAATGAGTGTCTCACGTGCCTGCTTGTCCACATGGGGGAAGGCGATGTTACAGAGTTTGGGCGCATTCATCGGCACCAGGAAACCCGTCAACAAGGCCACCCGCAGAGCAACAATGCTCGCCTCGTAACTCGCCACTCGTTTCGGCGACTCCAAGATGGCACTGCCAAGCGCGAGCGCTGGTGTCATCTCGTTCGCCATCTCACAGTGATCGAGCACCGCATGAGTGATCACGGCGGTCCCGTGCTCGAGCTCCATCATGAGCTGCGCCGTGAGCACGCCGGGCACCAACCGCTCCACCCGTCCCTCGGTCACGCGACGGAGCGAGTCTTGCCAAAGTTGGACCCCTGCCGCCCCAGGTGCGATCTCCAGGCACACGGGCATCAGCTTTGCCATCGCGAGAGCCATCGTCACCGGGTTATTCGCGTCGCGCGCAGCGATGAGCTCCAGCTCCACCTCGATCAACGCCGGAGGCACCGGGGCCGCAGGCTCTTCGAGTGGGGGATCGTTGGGGATGACGACTGTCTCGGAGCCGCGATCCCGTCCGGAAGACAGCCACGCGATGGCAGCCTCGAATGCCTGCCGCACCTTTTGAAAACCCTCGGGGTCCTCATCAGGCCGGTGCTTCTTGATCAGTCGGGCATACGCTGACTTCACCTCCCGCTCTGTGGCAGTAGAGGCATCCAGGCCAAGAATCTCCCAGCAGTCGTTCATGCGTGTGCGGCGCTCACTGTGAAGCGCCGCCACGCCGAATCAACCACCAGCACAGCTTACAGACGCGCGATGATCGCTGCGCCCATTTCCGCTGTGTTCACCAGCTTGGTGCCCGGAGCATTCGTGAAGATGTCACCCGTGCGCAGTCCGTCCTCAATGCTCCTGCGCACTGCTGCCTCGATCGCGCTGGCTTCGGCTTCGAGCCCAAGCGAGAAACGCAGCAGCAGCGCTGCCGAAAGGATCTGGGCGATCGGGTTGGCAATCCCTTTGCCTGCGATGTCAGGAGCCGTGCCACCACTCGGTTCGAACAGACCAAAATAGAGTCCATCGCCCTTCGGCTTGCCCAGCGATGCACTGGCCAGCATGCCGAGGGAACCGCAGATCATCGCCATTTCATCGCTGAGGATGTCGCCGAACAAATTCTCGGTGACCAACACATCGAAGGAACGCGGTGCCTTGATCAACTGCATCGCGGCGTTGTCCACGTAGAGATGGGAAAGCGTGACATCAGGATACTGCTTGGCCACCTCTACCATCGTCTCGCGCCAGAGCACCGAGTTCGTCAGCACATTGGCCTTGTCCACGCTCATGACGTTCTTCCGACGACCTTGCGCGGCCTTGAAGGCGACGTGCGCGATGCGCTCGATCTCGCTCTTCTTGTAAACCATGGTGTCGATCACCTCCACGTCGCCATCAGGCAGCGTGGTGCGCGACTTGGGCTGGCCAAAGTAAAGCCCGCCCGTCAATTCGCGCACGCAGAGCACATCGAATCCGCCTTCCACGAGGTCGGCACGCACCGGCGACGACGAAGTCAGCGCAGCATAGCAGATCCCCGGACGCAGATTGGCGAAGAGGCCGAAGTGCTTGCGGATCGGCAGCAGAGCGCCGCGTTCCGGCTGCTCGTTCGGCGGCAGTTTCTCCCACTTGGGACCACCCACAGATCCGAAAAGAATCGCGTCGCTGGCCTCACAGGCGGCAACGGTCTCGGCAGGCAGCGCCTTGCCCACGGCATCAATGGCGGCACCACCGACCAGCTGATGGTTGTAGGCAAATTGCAGACCGCTCTTCGCCGCGACGGCGTCGAGCACTTTGAGGGCTTCCTGCATCACTTCCGGGCCAATGCCATCGCCCGGCAACACTGCGAGTTTGAACGTGCGGCTCATAAAATAGGGCGCGTTCTATGGCGGGGCATGAAGGCGATGCAAGGACCAAAACCACGAATGCCGCACCGCTCGCCCTTTACCCTCACGCTGCGCAGGCTCGACCACCCTGCCGGATACGAGGGGTTCGAATCACGCCGACACCGCATCTGCCACCGGATGCAGCAAAAGGTCGCCGGAGACATTCTTCGGCAGCGACGTGAGCAGCACGAAGCTGGTGTCCGTCGCTGGATCAGCCCAGGCGAGTGTGCCCGTTGATCCACTGTGACCAAAGGTGCGCGAGGAGCAGTGCTGGCCGAAGCCGACGGGGCCCACCATAAAGCCGATGCCGCGATGGGCTTCGAGTGTCGGCGTATGATCGGCAATCATCAGGCGTGCAGACTCTTCGCGCAGCACCTGGCCTGTTGGGTGCAGCAGGCTGCGCAGGAAAATCGTCATGTCGCCCACGGTGCTGTGCGCCCCGCCCCAGGGCGCGGCGAGGTTGCGCCAGTAATCGCTGTTCCAGTCCCACGCTTTGGCATTGGGATCACCACCACCGGCTTCGGGCGCCGCGTGCTCGGTTTGCATCGGCACCATGTCGGACTTCTGAAACTTGCCCAGCCCCAGCACCGTGCGTGACATGCCGAGCGGTTGGAAGACATGCTCATCGAGGAACTTCGGCAGCGATGTCTTCGCCACGCGCTCCACGATCTCCGCCGCGAGCAGGATGCCCATGCTTTGGTAGTGATACTTGGTTCCGGGTGCAAAGAGCAGCGGCGTGCGCATCGCTCCTTCCACGAACTCCGACAGCGGTGCATGGCTCGCGCGCAGCTCGGCATTGTTCTCCAGCTGATCCGGCAGGCCCGAGGTGTGCGTGAGCAGTTGCTCGATCGTGATGTCCTTGCGCGCACCATCGTTGAACTCCGGCAGATACTTCACCGCCGAATCGGAAAGCCTCAGTTCGCCACGATCCACCAGAATCATGATCGCTGCCGCGGTGAAGGGCTTCGTGATCGAGCCGAGCAGGAACATCGAATCCAGCGTCGCCTTGCCAAAGGCCTGCCGCGTCACCTGATCGCCGCGCTGCACCTGGATCGCCGCCGCGTGCAGCGTGCCGTTGTCAATTTGTGTCTGGATGATCTCAAGGGCAGAAGTCATGGCGGAAGAGTTCGCAGCTCGAGCATGCAACCCAAGTCCGGCGAGCGTGAGAGCTAACGTTTCGCGACGAGTCATCGGAGCAAAGGGGTCGGCTGCAAGTCGTGCCCGCACTCAATGATTGAACAGGAACTCCTTCGTGTTCATCAGCGCCCAGAGCAGGTCCTCGTAGCCATTACGGCGTGAGCGCTGGGAGTCCAGAGGCTTGCCGCCGCCATCGGTGCGAGGCTTGGCAATGTGGGACTCGCTGATGCGCACTTCATCGGCGGTGGGTTCGCGTGAGAAGGCTGCGAGGTAGAGATCGCGGATGCGCTTGGGCTCGGGTTGCTCGGACTTGGTGAGCAATTCTGCTCGTCCACCGCTGGCGGTGAGCTTGGCCTTCACATCGGCTGCATTCATGAGGTGAAGGCTCTGGGCGAGACTCGCGGATTGCACACGCTCGCATTCGCAGACGCTGGCATTGTCAGGGCGGCCAAAGACCTTCAGGAAGGGCGAGGCGCGGGTGTAACTGTTGTCCGGCAGTGAGATGGCTCGCGTTCCAGCCGGGAGATCGGCGAAGTCTGTCTTCGATCCCGTGACCATGTCAATGCTATCGAGCAGGACCTCGGCGGCCATGCGCTTCGGATAGAAGTGTGAGTAGGCTTGCCGATCGACGGCGTTGTGCGCGTTCGGTGTGGAACTTAGCTGGTAGGTGTGGCTTTGCACGATCACCCGCACGAGGGACTTAAGATCATAATTGCTGTCCGTGAGATGTTTCGCCAGCGCGGTCAGCAGCTCTGGGTTGGTCGCCGGATTGGTATCGCGCAAGTCGTCCTCCGGCTCGAAGAGACCGCGTTTGAAGAAGTGCTTCCAGTAACGGTTCACGAGCGCCGTGGCAAAGAACGGATTGGTCTTCTTGCTCATCCAGTCAGCCAGCGCGAGACGAGGATCTTCATCGGGTGGAATGTCCAGCGGAGCTTCACCAAGACCGGCCGGCTTGAGCATCACGCGCGTCTTCCGATGCTCGGTCTGGGCCACGCCGCGCTTGTGGAAGATGAGATCTTCTCCAGCGATGGCGGTAGGCTTGCGTCCGATTTGACTGAAGAACGCGGCGAGATGGTAATACTCGCCTTGGGTCCACTTTTCGAAAGGATGGTGATGGCACTGCGCGCACTGCATGCGCACACCGAGGAAGAGCTGGGCCACGTCCTCCACCTGAGTGGTCGGTTCCTTGACGCGCTTATACCACGCGACGGGTGGATTCGACACGATCGTGCCGGTGGAGGCAAGGATCTGTCGGACGATCTGATCGTAAGGTGTGTTGGCCAGCAGGCTGTCGCGCATCCAGGCGTGAAAGGCGAAGTTCGCGGTGATGTCGGCAGCCTCGGCTCGCTGGTTCTTGAGCAGCGAGGTCCACTTGTTGGCGAAGTAGTCCGCGTAGTCCGGGCTGTTGAGCATCGCCTCGATGGCTCGGTCGCGTTTATCAGGCTCCTTGCTCGCGAGGAAGGCCTTGGTCTCTTCCATCGTGGGCAAACGTCCGCCGATATCGAGCGAGATACGCCGAAGGAAAGTCGAGTCATCGCAGATGGGAGACGGAGGCACGCCGATCTGCTTCAGGTTGGCGAAGACCAGTTCGTCCACGAAGTTCTTCGCGGGTGGCAGCGAGTCCACCGGAGCACCGAGTGGCACCGAGACGCTGCACACGGCCACACGACCACCGAAGCGAACCATCACCGCCACATTGCCCGGGATGTCCAAGGTCTTCACCAGTCCGAGATCGCCCGCCTCGGCCATCGCTCGATCATTGGCCTCGAAGAGCGCGAGCTTCGTCACGTCGCGGGTGCTTCCATCGGAGTAACGCGCGGTCACCTTGAGCTGGAGGGAGGTCTTCACCTTCATCGTCACTCGCGAAGGCTCCACCGCGATGTCCTTCAGCTTAGCCTCGTTGGGCTGGGAATAGGGCATGCCTTCGGCGATCCAGCGCACGAGAGTCTTGTAGAGATCGGAGCCGGGCTCGATCTTCTTGCCGCCCGTGTGGGGCACGATGGCGGCGCCTTTGGTGATAAGCAGGCTTTCTTCCGGTGCGGGAGGGAACACGCGCCGACCCTTGCCTTGCTTCACGATGGCCTCGTAATCTTCTTCCGGCTCAAAGCCGAGCACGCTCAGGCGGAATCCACGCTGGCCGGTGATCGCCTTGGCATGGCAGGCTCCTGCATTGCAGCCCGTCTTCGTGAGGATGGGCTGGATGTCGTTGATGAAGCTCAACGGACGTGATGGCTCGGCCGCGAGACACGGCGAGGCCAACAGTGCAATCATCCAGGCGATCAGGGGGGATTTCTTTGGCATGATCACAAACCTACGCTTTGAGCTGCGTAGTTTTCGCATCGTCATCCCCCGCCCCACATGAAAGCCCGTCTCCTCGCCAGCCTCATCGTCCTGCCTTGTTCGTTTGCCTTCGGCTGGGGCCAGCCCCATCACGCCATCACTCGCGGTGCTCTCGACGTGCTGCCTGCGTGGCAGAAGAATCTCCTCGGCGATGAACTCAAGAAGCTCGGGGACCTCTACTGCATGATCCCGGACAACGTATTCTCCGACAAGGAAAACGCTGCGTATGCCAAGATGGAGTCCAGGCCTGGCGAGGTGTATCTGCAAATCCTGCACCTGCCCACGCAGCAGCCCGAATACCACGAAGTGATCCGCTACTTCATGGACAAAGCAGTGACCGCCATGCGTGAAGGCAGGACCACGGACGCGGCGAAGTTCATGGGCACGATCTGCCATCAACTCGAAGATTACGGCAGCCCGTCCCACACGGTGCCTGGCGACAATCAATTCACACTGCTCCAGCAATTTCTGCCCCCGAGCGAACTGATGAATGACAAGCTGATGCATGGCCCCATCGAGAATGGCGACTTCACGGTCAGCATCCCGGGCTACCAGCCCATTCTCCTCGGCACCAACGTGGACGAAGCGGCATGGAGGCTGATGCACCGCGTGCACGAAGGCATTCTCAATGCGCGATCCACGACCATTCCCATCATGCAGGCACACTACGCAGGTGAGCCAGAGACCGTGGTGAAGCATCAACTCCGCGCCGCAACGATGGATGCCAAGGTGGTTGCCGATGCGATGCACACCATCCTCTGCCTGGGTGCGAACAAGTTCGAAGAGCCTGCTCGCAACACGCTTCAACAGGTGCGAATCGGCACCTTCATCCCCCTGGAGGCCACGAGCCTGTATTACCCGCAGACGCAATTCTTCAGCTCACCCCACTGGGGCCATCCCCGTAGCGGCGTCATCCTCGCTGGAGGCAGCCAGGCCATGCCCCTCAAGCTCCGGCTCGAAAGTGGCGACAAGGAATTCGCCAATGGCATCAGCGCCGGCATGGGCAAGCCGCTCACCTTCCTTCTGCCCAAGGGCGTGTATGCACGCTTCACCGTGCTGGCCGGGCTCCACCCCGAACTCGGAGCCAAGGGGCGAGTGGAGTTCACGATCAACGGCGATGGCAAGCAACTCAGCACCATCATCCTCAAAGGCACCGAGTCTGCACGTCTGATGGAATGCGATGTGAGCCAGGTGTCCGAGCTTCAATTGCTCCTCACCAGTCGTGGCCTCGATACCAAGAGCAACTACGCCATCTGGGCAGAGCCCACGCTGATCAAGAAGTAGCTCTCGATCATGCCGACGGGCTGCAGCGAGCGGTGCTGCATCGGTTTTGGAGAAGGATTCCACTCCCTGACGAATCACCGCGTATCCGACTTTTGGCCTAGTCCCTTGGTCCAATAGCGGGAGCATTCACATGCGGGGAAGATGGCGGTGTCAGTTAACTCCACCCAACACCACCATCACCATGAAGACAGCACTCCTCATCAGATCCGCCTCCGTCTCCCTCCTGGCCTCCGCCATGATGACGCTCCTGTGCAACGCTCAAGCACCATCTGACAAAGCCACCGTCAGTGGCAAGTTTCTTGGCAACGGCAAGGACGGCAACATTCAATACCTGCTGGTGCAGAACACCGAGCCCTTCAGCGACAAGCCTGCGATCCAGCTGATTTTCGCCGAAAAGGACCCATCCAAGTCGAAGAAGCCGGACTGGGATGCCGGCTTCAAAAAGTTCGGCAGTGCCCTCGTTGTCAGCACCCATCGAGACGGCAGCGTCTTCGGATGTGAGGTGGCGCACAGCGAGCATCAGAAGTCGCCCTTTTCCTCCGTGGGCCGCGTGAAAATCAAAGACATGAAGGTCACGGACACCCACGTCTCGGGCACCCTGACCACCGGAGGCCCCGGCGACTTCTTTGGACAGACCTGGGATGTCGAACTCACCTTCTCCGCCCCACTGCCCAAAGGAGCCTTTGCTGCCGTCGCCAAACCCGAGCCCGCGCCTGAGAAGGAGAAGGAAGCTACCGCAAAGGCAAGCGCTCCCTTGGTGCCGGTGTCAAAGGTTGCGCTGCCCGCTGGTGCACTCGATGTCGAATACAAGGAGGCCGTTGAGCAGATCACTTTCCGTTCGGACTCATCCGTCACCACAGTGGCAAAAGATTTCGCAGCCAAGCTCAAGGCGAAAGGCTGGACCGATGCCCCTGGTGGCCTCATGGGTAAAACGAACACGATGATGCGCCGCAAGCTCGATGAAGCTGCACTCACCATCATGATTCAGTCTGCCGACAAAGGCTGCTCGGTGAAGATCTTCACCGAGGGACTCGACTGGTCCAACACGCCTGAGGCATCCACTCCAACAGAAGCGACCACTAAAGTGGATGGTCTTGAAGCCGAGGCCAATCGCCTGCTCAACGAAGCGCTCAAGAACCTTCCAAAGTTCTGATCGACACCCCGCATCCGTCACCATCAAAAGCGTTCGCGCCATGTCACTGAACTCCACTGCCAGCTCACGGAAACTCACCACCCTGATCACCCAGGTGATCGCCATCATCGTCCTGCTCGGTGCCCTGGCGATCGCCACCGGCGTGGCTCCGGTCTCGTGGATCAAGTTTGAGCGAGTGGAAGGCCAGGTGCGGGCGCGGACGCAGTCCTGCGTTTTCTTCATCGTCCCCTACCACACCGTCTGGGTCGATCCTGTGGAAAAGGTGGAGACCGACATCCACAGCGGCAGTTCCAGACGACGCTATGGCAGAGAAATCCCGAACTCCAAGGCAGACGATGTCGGCTACCTCAAGATCATCGGTCCCAATCGCACAAGCGAAGTGCCCATCGCACCCTCCAGCCTGAAGTCGATCAAAGAGAAAGCCCAAGGCTTCCTCAATGATTCACAGGCAAAGGAGCTTGAACTGTTTGTGGTCGCGAACTGGATGTTCTCCCTCGTCTTCAGCGGTCTGGCCACGTTTTTCTTACTCATCATGGCGGGAGCCTATGTGGTAGCCATCGGCCAGTGGATCGGTCGCAAGTTTGGGTTCATCAAGACTCGGCGATAGCATCCGCCGACTCGCTTCCGACAGCCAAATGCACAATCTTTGATCAGCATCACTTGGCACTGCGCATAGGTTGAGCCCTCTTCCGTAGCGTGCCGAACGGAGTCGAGGACTGATACGGTGGTTTGGTAGTATTGGTTAGCTGAGTCTGTCGCAGTGGTCGATAGAGCCTGGGAACATCTGCATATTTTGATGCCGGTGTAAGCGAAATCATGTCAGCGGGTGCGCTTAGCATTGGCTTCATCAGCTGCGCAGGCCTTCAGCGCTGAGTCGAACACAAGGCTCCTGGACAAGACGACGGCGCAAGTCGCGAGGAGAAGGACCATCAAGTGCCAATGGCCATCCCACGATCCACTGTCATTTGACAGCCCTCTTTCACCTATGCACCCGCTGGTCACTCAATGGTGATCCCGATTCGGGCGAAGCCTTCGCGGAAGGCCTTGTTGAGCTGGTCGTCGGTGCGGCCCTTGATGAGGGTATCGAGATTACTCAGCGTAATGTCCTCGTCAGGGAGTTTGCTTTTATCAAAAGGCGCACGCGGAGCGTCGGGTGGCTGCGGCGGCACCATATGGGATGGATACGAGATATGGCCTTCTCCGGTGCGCGTGACGCCAGGGAGCAGGGAGAAGCGGTCCCATGCGTCGCGGTAAAAAGAGAAGAGTTTTTCATACTCCTTCCCGGCAGCTTCGTAGAGCTTGAACTGCTCAATGAAGTCGCTGGCCTTATCGATGAAAGTTAGCATGGGATCACCGCGACGTGCGGGATTGTCGAGGTGCATGAAGTAATAAAACAGCAGGCACGAGTGCATGTAGAGGTCGTGCTGCATGGCGGCTCGGTCGTTTGAATTGCCTATGATCCGAGGCTCAAAGGAGACCGGGACGACCTGCCGGTCGGGCGGCAGCACGATCACCGGTTTCACGGTAAGGTCCTTGGGGTAACGCTCCGTGGGCTGGAGCACGCCGGTCGGAGGTGTGTTTGCTGTGGCTGGCCGCGCGATGGCGGGTGAGGGCATCGTAGGCTTCACGCGGCGGCCTTGTTCGACGCTATTGTGCCATGCTTTGCCAGTGATATGCAGGACGTTGAGCAATCCGCTGACACTCGCTCTGTAGCGGTAGTTGGAGTTGGCCCGGGTCTGGAAGCCCTCCATGTGCAAGATGTAGTCCTTCAGCGCCTTGGGCATTTCGTTCATCACAACAGCGCCGCCTTTCATCGGCAGAGTCTCCACATACTCGGCGGCACCCTCCGCTACCCAGATGGGCAGCACCGGAACGACGTGGTCCATCATCATGTGGGTGATCTCGTGCATTAGAGTATCGGGGTTGAAATCCTTGGTCTTGCTCCATCGCCCCTTGTCATCGCGTTCCATGCCCAGCGACGCATACGGCACATGGAAGAGCTTGTCCTTTATGCTATAGAAGCCACTGGTCAATGGAGGGGCAATAGCCGCATAGTCCTTTACATCGGCATAAAGCTTTGCGCGGAACTTCCCGCCCTCGGGTGGGATCGGAGGCAGGTCCCAGGGAAGGCGTTGGAAGATCTCCTCCATGCCAACAAAGACGCGCCCGACCTCACGCACGAGCGGCACGCTGAGATCGGGCCCGGTCTCGAACTCGAAATTCCCCAGCCGATACGTGGCCGAGGTGCCAGTGCTGGCCACTTGCGTGGGCATGGGCGGCTGCGAGCCCATCACAATGGAGACGGGCCAAGCACGCTGGTCGATGGGCGGATGCGGACGCGGCGCGCGCGCCTTGCTGTAGTCCGGTGTCAGGTCACGCGGCTGATAGCCGCCGGGCTCGCCCGCCTTGCCACTCTGGTAGAAGCTGGCGATCTGAGCAGGGTCAACTGCAATGCCCTGGGTGAAGCCGGCCTTGATCAGGCCGGTGATCACAGTCTCGCCAGCCTTGCCATTGAAGATGGTGTTGAAGCTCTCGCCGATGCCTTTGATGATAGCTTCGCGGTCGGAGATTTCGATTGGCGGCTGCGGCGTAATCGGGACCTCGTAGCTGCTTGAGAAACGATAGCTTCCATCCGCCTCTTTGATGGTGCTCGGGTCAGCCTTGATTTGCTCCCACACCTCCTCGTAGCGCCCAGCATCGCTGAGGTAGGCCAGCCAGGCGGCGACCTTGGGCTCCAGCACGGCGAGCGATTTCCTGAGTTCCTCGCCCTTCCCGTCGCCGTGAATGTGGCGCAGGTAAAAAAGCGTGAGCAGCGAGGCGGTGCGGTGCGGACGATCCGACTCGCCAGTTCCGATCATCGCGAGCGGCTGGCTGAGGACTTCATCGATCAGCGTGGGCGTGATAATGAAGGTCCTCTTCTCCACCAGTGATGCCTGAACCTTCTTCATTGCCACGCGGGCATGTGCGGTCTGCGGCCAGCCCTTTTCCATCGGCAGCATGTTCGCATACTCCTCGATACCTGCTCGGATCCATCCAGGAAGGAAGGGCTTCCACCCACGCAGGTGTAGCCCCACGGACGCCTGCGCGATGCGGGTATCAGCACTGCCGGGTTGCTCGATCCCACCGGACTTCTGACCGTCACCGAGGTCGAAGAACGGAATCGAGCCAAATATGCGTCCGGTGGTGCGCAAACCCACTCCCGATGGCTGTGGTTGGTCGGCTGCTTTTGCTACATCATCCGCCGAGGCAAGCAGGCGGATGAAGAGAGGCTGCTTCGCGCTAGGCAGCGTGCTTTGGGGCAGGCCCAGCGACTCCAACACGCGGCCCACGCCCAGCACCGGACGGAAAGTCTTCTCGAACTTCGCTCTTTGGATTTCCATTGGACACTGAATCGCGAGAGTGCCCCAGGTGTGCAGCCACTGGCTAGCCTCGCGAGCGGTCTCCACCTTCGGCACGCCAAAGTCGAATACGGGGAAATTCTCCGTCGCTGGCACTGGCTCGGGCGCAGGCTCGGGAATGCGCTGGTCGGCGACGAACTTCTGGTCCGCCGCACTCAGGTCCTTCAGCGGATAATCCACCGTCTTGCCGCCTGGGAGCGTCAACTTCACCAATCCGTTCGTCTCGCCGCCGAACTCGGCCTCCACCTTGCGCCCCCTGGCATCAGTCCAGGTCCGAGCGCACGTCACCACAGGCAGGCACAAGGCTGCGCCGAATATCATGAAGAAAGTTCTCATGAACACGAGGCTAGAAAACCGCACGCCGTGTGTCAATACTTTCGCTCTGCCTGCGCTCGTGAGTTGCTCCTGCCCGCTTCGGTTGAGAGCTTCACGCCGCCATGCGCATGATGGTTTCCCCCGCGCTCACCGCTCCATCCATCATGGACCATGCCAGCGTCACTGAGCGCTACAACCGGCCACGTCATCGGCGGCAGCCTCGCCTGGCCGCGCGTGTATGAGATGCACCTGGAGCCGTTGCGCCGTTGTCGATCATCACGACGACTGCTCGCTCTTGCGGACATGCGGCTTGTCCTTGGGCTCTTTGAGCAAAGCCTCGGCGCGTTCCTTGAAGTAGCGCAGTGGCGGATCGTCCTGGCCGACGACAATCGCTTGGCGGAGCTTCTCGAGCGCAGCTTTGGCATCACCTTGGCGCAGGGCGACGACGCCTTGCCAGAACGAATCACGGGCGGCGAGCGCGCCTTTGGTCAGCGTCTCTTTTTCACCGAGCAATTCATACACTTCACGCGCTCCGGTCTGGCCGGGAGCGGCGATCATTTCCATCGGGCGGACTTCGATGTGTTCCTTTGCGGCGGTCCAGGTGCTGGCGGCGATGAGAAGCTGACTGCCATAGACGCCATTCATGTTGCACAGGCGACGGCTGAGTTCGGGCGGCTCGCCGAGCACGCTGTAGCGCTGGAACTCGCCGTAGCCGATGAGTCCACCGACGACCGGTCCACTCGCGAGCGCGATGCCGAGCACCGGCTTGCGCTGCCAGCGTTTCTCGAGTTCGGCGCTGAGTTCGTTGAGGAACTCGCGAAGCTGGAGCGCGAGCTTGCAGGCGACGTGCGCATGATCTTCCGCTGCGGCGGGAAAGCCGAACTGCGCGGTGATGCCTTGCGAGTTGGACACATCGAGATACGCGCCGCGCTCGACGAGGTATTCGCTCACGGCCTTGAGGAATGCCGAGGTCAGCTGCTCCACGTCCTGCGGCTCCATGTCGGTGGCGAGCTGGCTGGTGTTGATGATGCGGCAGGTGAGCGAGGTCACTTCACGGCGGCCCGTGAGTGCGACCGGCTCGTTGCCTTCCGTGAGCTTCGCGAACAGATCGGTGCTGATGCGCCCCACGAAGAATTGGCGGAACAGATGCACGCGGCGCTCGCGTTCGCTTCCGCTGAAGGCGAGCCCGAGGATGCCGGCGGCGAGCGTGGCGGCGATGGTGGAGAAGGGCTCGAACAGCACGCCCTGCCAAGCGCCCACGCACGACGCGGTGAGTGACAGGAAGACGAGGCCGAAGAGAAAGGCGAGCCTTTGCAACATGGACGACAGCTCCACGCACACCCACGCGGCGAGGAACGCAGCGAGCGTGTAGCTGGCATACGAGAGCGCTGTGGCGCGCTGCAGCTCAGGCACGGGCAGCACGAAGTGATCGCGATGGAAGCGCAGCACCACGTCGTTGAGTTCATTGAACAAGCCGAAGCGATACAGCGCGAGCAGAGGCACGCAGACGACGACGCCGATGAGGAGCACGGATGCCTTGATCTTGTTCATGCAGCGGGTGTCGAGTGAGCTTCGCGGTAGGATTGGGCCACGAGAGTGCTGAGCCATGCATCGGCGTTCTCCACCGCCTCGCGATGCAGGAGAAAGCTGGTCGCACCGTTGTTGCGCGAGACGAGCTGGAGGCCAAAGGGGAAGTCGCGGAACAGTCGCTTGCACAAGGCATCGACGGTCGTGCCTTCGCGTTCGACGCGCTCGATGATCGAGCGCACCGCGTCGGTGGCGAAGACGAGTTCCATGCCGTGCTCGCGCTTGAACGCCTCGGCGTAGGCTTGCACTTCGTTGGCGCGCACATCGGTTTGGAAAGCCTTCGCGTCCTCGTGACACTGCGCGAGCGCGGCGGCTGGATCTTTGACGACGGCAGCGGTGACCGTGAGGTCGGGCAGGCCCAGGCTGGGCAGCTCGAACTTGAAGTCGCGCAGCACCTTTTCCCACGCGGTCACGAGTCCGCGTGCGCCAGTCTTTTCCTCGGCGGCACGCGTGGCGATCTCGCGCATTGCATCGTCTTCAAACGTAGCACGCACACCGTAGGCGGAGAACTCGCGCTCGAACTGGCGAATGAGGCTGCCTTCGCTGTTCTTCATGATGAGGAACAAGTCGTCGGCGGTGAGCGACTCGCAGACGACGCGCACGGGCAGACGACCGACGAACTCGGCCTCGAAGCCATATTCGATGATGTCCTGCGTGCGCACTTGCTTGAACAAGCTCTCGCTCGTCGGCTTCTCGGTGATCGCGGCGACGAAGCCCAGCGTGGCTTTCGCCGAGCGCTTCTCGATGACTTTCTCCAAGCCCGAGAACGCGCCGCTGACGATGAAGAGAATGTTGCGCGTGTTGACCACCTCGCGCTGCGGCTTGGTGCCTCGCTTCATGCTGAACATCGCATTCATCTGCGCGCGGATGTCATTCGGCGGATAGAGCGGGACTTCGGTCTCCTCCATCAGCTTCAGCATCGCGGTCTGCACGCCGCGCCCGCTCACATCGCGGCCCATGCGGTCGCCCAGCGTGGCGATCTTATCGACTTCATCGAGGTAAATGATGCCGTGCTCCGCGAGTTCGACGTTGCCATTCGCCTTCGACACGAGATCGCGCACCAAGTCATCCACATCGGCTCCGACGTAGCCGGTCTCGCTGAACTTGGTCGCGTCTGCCTTCACGAACGGCACGCCGACAAGGTCGGCGATGTGCTTCACGAGGTAGGTCTTGCCCACGCCCGTGGGGCCAATGATGAGCACGTTTTGCTTCGAGAATTCCAGGTGGCCGCCGTCGCCGCGCTCGTGATGCTCGCGCAGCATCCGCGCGTGGTTGTAGTGATCGCACACGGCCGTGGCCAGCACCTTCTTCGCCTCGTCCTGACGGATCACAAAGCGGTCGAGATGCGCCTTGATGTCAGCGGGCTTCAGCTTGAAATCGAAGACCGAAGCCACGTCCACGACCGGCGTTTCCTCCGGTTCTTCGGGCTCCGGCTCGCGGCCAGGGCGTTCGAGCTTCGTAAACAGCACCTGACCGCCGAGGCTGTTCTTGATGAAGTCCTCGAGCTTCTTGGTGATCTCTTCCGCTGTGCCCGGCGGTGGAGGTTCGGGTTTCTGATCGCTCATGGGTTTGCCGCAAACCTGTCCGACACGATGCGGCGAGGCAAGTGCGATTCAACCGTTGAGCACCGGCATCATCTCGTCCCAGCGCTGTGAACGCTTGAGTCATACTCATCCTCTTACTCCTACTCTTACTCGATGCCCTGCGGGCTCCACGTTGGATCGGACGGATGGGACAAAGGGGACTGATAGGACGAATGGGTCATTCCAGCGAAGCCTCATACGCCTCGTTGATCAGGCAGTCATCGCCGAGCGCGTCCTTGAGCGGATCGATGTCGCGCGAGGCAAAGCCCAGATGCAGATGCCTGCGCCAGCCCTCCGCGCACTCGAACTTGCCCGAGAGCTTGCCCACTTCGCGCGAGGCTTCGTCCATCGACACGAGATACGAGTCCATGCCCTGGCTCACATCCAGCCAATGCTTCTGGCTCACATGCGCCGCGAGGGCTTCGCGCTTGATCGACTCGACACGCGTGGTGTTCACATACGAGCCCGCATGAATGCGCTGGCGCAAGCCATCGCGCAGACCATGCGGCAGTGCATGATAAACGACGACATCGCCATCATACGTGGGCTCTGGCGGATCGCTTTGCCAGTTCGGCATGCCATGTGTGAACGCCGCCGAAACCGCGAGGCGGCAGGTATTCATGTGGTCCTCCATGTAATCGGCAGGCGCGTGAGTGAGCACGATGTTCGCCTTCGCCTGCCGGATCACCGCCGAGACCTTGCGCATGAGTTCCACGCTATAGACGACCTCCATGTCGTTCACGATCGGCGGATAAAACGTGGCCCCCAAGATGCGTGCCGCGTTCTGAGCCTCCTCAAGCCGGATGCGCGCGGTGGTCTCGTTGTCGTATTGCACACTGCCGCAGTTGCCACGCGCGAGGTTGAAGTAATGAATGTCCCAGCCCCTCTCCTTCAGCAGCAAGAGCGTGCCCGCAGCGCGGAATTCAATGTCGTCAGGATGTGCGGTGATGGCGATGGCGGAGGGCATGGTGGGGAAGATGTTTAGAGCATGAGAACTCTAGAGCGATAGAACTGAAGAACGAACGCCTCTGACGGCCCTGCTTCTATCGCTCGGTAGCTCTTTCGATCTGATGCTCTGCTCCCTCACGTTTCCCACACGCGCGATCCATCGACGAGCCTGCCTTTGTCAAAGCGCACGCCTTCGGCTTCGAGGAGCTTGAGTTTACGGAGCGTCTCAGGACCTGTGCGTTCGCCGCTGAAGCCGCCGAGGGTGAGGTCGCTTTTGATCACGCGATGGCAGGGAGCATCGGGAGCGAAGGGGTTGCGTTTCAAGGCCTGGCCGATGGCCTGCGATGATCGGCAGCCGATCATGCGACCGAGTGCGGCATACGTGGTCACCTTGCCACGCGGGATGCAGCGGATGGCGTCATAAACGCGGGTCTCGAAGGTGGTGGGTTCGCGGTGCGTGATCATGCGGGAGCATGGGCGAAGGCGAGCCATTGGAGCAAACAAAAAAGCGAGCCTTTTGGGCTCGCTTTGTTTGATAATTCCACTGGCGGAACGGACGGGACTCGAACCCGCAACCTCTGCCGTGACAGGGCAGCGCTCTAACCATTGAGCTACCGCTCCATGACCAGTTGGAAGGGCCGCGATAGTAATCGTGAGTGGTGATCTGGCAACGAGAAATCTCGATTGGAATGAAGTTTTTTCGAGCGCACCCATGGATGGTTCGCGGCTGCTTCAATTGCGAAAGCGTGTTCATCGATTGCGAGACAAGGTCTGGAGCCGCTAGGCATCGAATGGATTGACAGCGCGGCTCGTATCTTGCTTGTGTCAACCCATCACCTCTATGAATGCCACCAAGATCCTCGCCACCCTTTTTGCAGCCGCCGTGCTGGGCCTTGCCGGTCTCGGCTACCGGTTCTGGCAGACGAACGAACAGCATCGCAACACGATCTCTGAACTCAAAGAGTCCCATGCCCGCGCCCTGGAGCGCCTGAAGGCCGACTCGGAACAAGTGCTCACCGCACGGCAGGCCGAGCACGAGCGCGTTATCAAATCGATGTCCGAAGACTTCGAGAAGCGTGTTGATTCCCTCCGCAAAGATCAGCAAACGAAGATGGCGACTGCCTTCAAGGAGTTCGAGTCCATCTTCGACGGCAACAAGAAGACCATCGACTACATCAACGCCCTGGAAACGCGAGTAAAGGCCGGGCAGTCGGTGTCCAAGGCCGAAGTGGAAAAGCTCGCGGTCATCGCCACCGGCATCTCGTTCCTCCAAAAGGAATACCAAAAGCCCTTCCAGGAGTTCCGTCAGCTAGAGGATTTCCTCTCGAAGCAGGCCGCGATGAGCACGAGCAAGCCCGAGAGCAACTTCGGCTTCTTCAAGCGCATGTTTAACAAGGAGTTCCGCGAGGCCGAGAAGGAATACTATCGCAGCGAAGGTGCCCGCCAGGCCTTCACCGCTGCTCAGGGTCAGTTCTCCACCGTTTACTCATCCGCCCAGAAGAAGATGGCCGCCGTCGGACTCAATGGCGATGAGTATGTGAAGAAGCTCTACGCATTGATCGACGACAAGAATCAGGCCAACGCCGAGGATCTGAGCAAGTTCTTCGACCAAGCTCGTCAGGCCCTGCGCACCCATCAGGATGTGCTCGACTTCCAGCCCGACAAGGTGCCCGATCTTCCTGCCAAGCCCCAGCCCTGACGAAGGATCAAGAGGATCGACTTTCTCGTTGACCCTTCGCATGAGTCCCCTAATGTGCCCGCCCCACGCTCCGGGGATTTTGGATTCCCCACCCCGGACCACGTGAGCCTCGAATCCCATGAAGCCAGACATCCATCCTACCACTCACGAAACGACGATCTCCTGCACCTGCGGCACCGTGTATCAGACGCGTTCCACCAAGCAGAACATCAAGATCGGTATCTGCGCCGCCTGCCATCCGTTCTTCACTGGCGAAACCCGCTTCATCGATACCGCCGGCCGAATCGACAAGTTCTCCCAGCGCTATGGATCGATGAACGCCCGTCGCGCAGCTCCAAAGCTCGGCAAGGCTTCCGCTTCCTAGCGACCTCAGTTTTTTCTCTCAACGTAAACGGTGTCTGTGCTCTCCGAGCGCGACACCGTTTTTCTTTGGCCCCAGGGCCTGCGTCTTTCCTCCGATTCTCCCCTTCTCATGCAATACGGTCCCATCATCGACAAAAAGCGCCTTCGCCTCGACGAACTGGAGAGCTTCATGTCCCACCCCAACTTCTACGATGACGCGAAGAAGGCGGGTGAGTTCATGCGCGAGCACCGGTCCCTGCAGAAACTGATCAAGGACTGGGATGCCTATCAGAAGGTGGTCAAGGAACTCGAGGAGAATCGCGAGATGGCCAAGGGCAACGACGAACTCGCCGAGATGGCGCAGGCCGAAGTGCCCGTCCTGGAGAAGCAACTCGCCTCTCTGGAGACCGCGGTGCAGATGTCCATCCTGCCGCCCGATCCGCTGGAAGGCCGTGATGTGATCATGGAAATCCGCGCGGGCACCGGCGGCGATGAGGCCGCGATTTTTGCAGGCGATCTCTACCGCATGTATTGCCGCTATGCCGACATCCGTGGCTGGAAGGTGGAACCTCTCGAAAGCAATGCGTCTGCAGCGGGCGGCTTCAAGGAAGTCGTGTTCAAGGTGAGTGGTGAAGACGTGTTCCGCACCCTTCGATTCGAAAGCGGCGTGCATCGCGTGCAACGCGTGCCCGCCACCGAGGCGCAGGGACGCATCCATACCTCCGCAGCCACGGTCGCCGCGCTGCCGGAAGCCCAAGAAGTCGATCTTGAAATCAATCCCAACGACCTCCGCATCGAAGTCAGCCGCTCATCCGGTGCAGGCGGTCAGGGCGTGAATACCACCGACTCCGCCGTGCAGGTGATGCATATTCCCACCGGCACCATCGTGCGCTGTCAGGACGGTCGCTCCCAGATCAAGAACAAGGAGAAGGCCATCACGATTCTACGCTCGCGTTTGCTCGAGAAGAAGCAGCAGGAGGAGGCCGAGAAGTATTCCGCCCATCGTCGCAGCCTGATCGGCAGCGGTGGACGTGAAGAAAAGATTCGCACCTACAACTACCCGCAGAACCGCATCACCGATCACCGCATCGAGACCACGCTCTACAACCTGGAGAGCTTCGTCGAGGGCAAGATCGACGACATCGTGGACAAGCTGGTGCTGCACGATCTGAACGAGCGCCTCGCGGATGCGGGGTTGTCCTCATAATAACGCAACGACTCAAGATGCGGCACGTGTCACTCCGCAGGCCACGTCAGCGATGTGAGGTCGCCTTCGATCAGCATCTTTTCGTCCGCATTCATGACCTGCGCCACGAGCGCCCTTGCCTCGGAGATATGATGATCGAACACATCGCGCTGCCGGTTTAGCAAGGCCGCGTGCGCCAGCGCCTCGTGCGCATAGGCGAGGTAAAAGGGCGGCTCCTTGCTGCTCACACTCAGGCACAGCTCGCCGTAATGCTTGGCGCTCTCGCCCTTACGCAGCACCGCATACACGCGCGAGATCTGCCAGCAGCCGATGAAGAGATTCCGATCCGTGCAATCCTCCCGCAACCGCCAGTGCGCCAGAGATGCGTGGGCGAGCGTGATCATGCGCTCGTCGCCCTCCGGTGTGCGCTGCTTCTTATCGAGCAGTTCCCAGACGCGGTTGAAGCAGTCAGCGCTGAGCTTTTTGTGATCCTGGTCCTTCGCCTCATAGGCCTCGACATACGGCTTGTCGAGGTTAGCAATCAGACGGTCGAGCACGGCAAGATTCGCCTTGTTGGCCTCGTCGCCCTTCGCCACCTCGTCGCGGGCAGCTAGCAGCATGTCGCGCTTCCCCATCAGGAACCCCATCGTGCCATCCACGTAAGCCCGCCAGAGCAGACTGCCATTCGCGACTTCTGACGTGTCGACCTTGCTCAGCTCCAGATGTTTGATCGCCTTGACCAGCCTCGCGTGCTCTTCTTTGGCATCGCCGCCACTGCAAAACGCCCAGCACTGCCCCGCATGGAAGTGGAGGTTCACCGCATCCGCACGACTCAGTTCGGCATGCAGTTCCAGGTAACGCTCAATGAGTAAGGCCGCCTCCCGAAAGCGCCGCACATCGGCGAGTTTGCGCCAATATCTGCCCGGCGTCTGATCAAAGGCTTGCACACTGAGTTGCTTGAGGTCGTCGTCTTTCATAGTGCCATTGAGGGATGTGGTCGGTGTCGGCTTTATCGGCAGCCAGCACGGTGTGAGCACGAGCTTGAAGGTGCGCCCGTCATGCGTGCGGTGCTCGTAGTCGAACGCTACTCCCGATTTCACCGTGACCGTCGCCAAAGGTGTCGTGCGTTCCGTGGCTGGTTGCCCGCTGGAGGATTCGGTCACGAAACCTGAGATCGCGGTGAGCGCGGTGCCGTCAGGCTGCCGCTGCAGGGTGGGCAGCAGGCGAAAGGTAAGCTTCACATCAGCCTTAGACTTCTCCCACGGACCACACGTGAAGACCATCGGCTCCGACATCAAACCGAACACCGACGGACGCGACAGGACTCGCGCCGTGGAGACTCCTTGCGCATCATGAATGACCTCGGCGATCTCGCCTTGCACATACACCTGCTCGGGACACCGATCGAGAGCTCCAAGTTTCGCGCGCGCTGCCTGGGACAAGGCGTGTCCTTGGATCAGCACGATCGAATTGGTCTGCTCGTTCACCCCTCTGATGACCTGAGCGAAGGCGGCGTCCTCCGCCACGAGCGCATCGCGGGCACGAGATGCCTCCATATACTGAAGTGACACCGCGACGACATCGTCAGCTTGCTGCGGTGCTCGTGCACTTGGACCTGTGCTCACTGACCGCCGGGGATCGTTGCTGGCTGCAGACATAGGTTCGATCGTCTCGCCCCGCTTTGCCTCGCTCAAATGGCGCAGGGAATCCGTAAGTTCGGCCAGTCTGCTTTTGAGCCAGTCCACCTGAACCGCACGCGCCACGGGTGGCAGCCAGGCCAGGCTCGCACTGCGGATCGTGAATATTGTAGCGAGGGACAGGAGCACGGTCGTGATCATCCATCCGACACAGCCCATTTTCACCCCGAGTGGGCGCCTGGCTCGCCACAAGATGATCCCAGCGACGGGAAAGCAGACCGCGCCGACGAACGATATCGGCACCACCAAAGCCTCTACGGGGTTCGGATGCCAGCCGCCAGTCTCTCCCTCCATCGCATAGGCGAAGAAGCCGGCGATCAACACACAAGGCAGCGCCAGGATAAACGCGCTCCATGCGAAGGCGCGTAGCCAGCGTCCGCGAAACACGGCGGCACCGAGCGGTGCCGTCGCAAGGAGTGACGCCAACAGCATGAATGGAGCCGTCCCGCTCATGCCGTAATGAATCACGTTCACGAAGAGTGTCACCCACAGCCCCGCTAGCGATAGCGCCACCCACACCGCCGCATTCACCGCCAACACGTGGCCGGAACCTTTCGCAGGGTTTGATGGCCCACCTTCACCATGCCATTCGGTGCGATGCCATGTAGTTCGGTGACAAGCCGGGCAGCTCATGAGTTTCTTCGGGGTGCCAGACGCGCCGTATCGAATGCCACCACGATCCCACACCGAAGTGGCGTGGCCACATTCACACACCAGATGCCACGCCTGCGACTCTACTTTCATCGCTTCAAACCAATGCGCCGGGAGCCACTTGTGGAAGAAGCGCTGCGTGCTGCTGAGGCCCTGCGGAGGTTCCTTTGCGTCAAACAAACGCAAGTCCTCCGGCGTGATCCCGAGCTTCTTCGCGTGCTCCGTGCGGCACATGAACTGGACATTGAGCCGGCGGAAGAACGGATAGAATGACAAACCGATGATCAGCACACCGATGCCGATGATCCAGTTCCACGGCGAAGACAGGAACATGAAACTAAAGAAGGGACCAAAGCACGTCACCGCATTCCAGATGCCGAACAGCCCGCCCAACATCATCGCTTCTCTCGTTTCGGCGGGCGTGAGATGTGCGGCGATCTCTTCCCTGAGCGTGCGGGAACGAGCAAATTGCGAGATGGGCACCCCCACCCTATTTCTGGCTCGCTTCCTTCCCATCCACCACTTCGCAAGTCCCCCGCTCACCAGTGCCAGGACGATCAATTCCAGCGGACTGGGCACAAACAGCTCCCTCATCATACTGCCGACGCTAAACGTTCCCATCAGCAGAAATATGAAGATGATGATGCCGTCGGGCCAAACATCCCCGCTGCGATTCGCACCATCCTCCGGCATCACTGCTTTTCTTATGCTCCTCGTTGCGGCTTCCACCTGTGTGCGAAACTCCGCTGCGGTGGCGAAGCGCAGCTCGGGCATCTTCTCCAGCGCGCGCAGGACGATCTCGTCGATGCGAATGTCCACCTGCACGCGCTTCGAGGGCGGCGTGATGGCTTCCTTCGGGCGCTCGCCCGTGAGCATCTCATACAAGACGACACCCAGGGAGTAGATGTCCGCGCGGTGGTCGGCGTTGCCTTTGACTTGCTCGGGTGCAGCGTAGGCGGGGGTGCCGAGGGGAGACGTAAAACGAACTTCCAAGTTCGTTGCCTCATCGTCGCTCGCAATGAACTCGGAAGTTCGCTCTACCATCTTCGCAATGCCAAAGTCCGCGATCTTCACGGTGCCAGCCTTGTCGATGAGCAGGTTCTCTGGCTTGATGTCTCGGTGCACAATGCCGTGGTCGTGGGCGCATTGCAGCGCATCGCAAACAGGCGGCACGATGCTGAGTGCTTCCTTCGGCGTGAGCTTCTTGGTTTGCAGAAGCTGGCGCAAGTTGACCCCATCGACGAATTCCATGAGGAGGAAGTAGAACGCACCCACGCGTCCAAAGTCATGCACCGTGACGATGTGCGGATGGCTCAACTTCGCGAGTGCCTGCGCCTCACGTTGGAACCGCTCGGAGAAACCCGGCTGCTCCGCGAGCACCGTGGGCAGAATCTTGAGTGCCACGAAGCGGTCGAGCTGTGGCTGCCGCGCCTTGAACACCGAACCCATGCCACCGCGGCCGATGAGTTCGATCACTTCCAAGTGCGGAAACGCCTCGCGCACCGCATCAATCCCCGGTGGCAGAGGCATCGTCGCATCCACAGTGGGCTGCATCGCCTTTGCGAATACACAGCGCGGACAGAGACCATGCTCGGCGGCCTCGGGAATAGCGGCACCACATTGAGGACAGGTGGATGGTGATGAAGGTGTCATGCTTGTTCCTTGGAGTCGTGGCCGCCGAGGTTACACGATTACTGCGCAAGCACGGAACAAAGATAGCGAAGCTCGTCGTCGATGTCCGCATCGGCCTCCACCGTCTGCGCCACCTCATGTCGCAGCGCCTCGCGGAACTCTTTTCTCAAGCGATGCACCGCCACCTTGAATGCGCCCTCGGACATGCTCAAAGCCTGCGCGCTCTCCGCTTGCGAGGCCGCCGTGTCTCCCATCAGCCACGGACGCAGGGCGGCAAAGCGTTCTTTCGTGTGCTGCTCGGCCACCGTGTTCACCGCACGATTCATCACCGCCACCGCCCACTCGCGATCGAAGACCTCTGGCATCGCAGGCGCACCCGGATCATCGAGTGCGAGTGCAGGCGAATAATCGTCCGACGGGTCAATCGCTTCATGCTCCGCACCACCGCCGCGCTTCGCCCGACGCGCATGATCGAGCACATCGCCAACAAAGTATTTCACCGCGCCCAGCAGGTAGCTGCGAAAGCGTCCACGCGCCGGATCAGCGCCCGGAAATCCCCGCTCCAGCAGATGCGCGAAGAATGAATGCGCATGATCACGCGCCGCGTCCTCCGCAAAGCCCATGCGCCGCAGGAACACGAACACCGGCTGGTAATACGCCTCGCACAACTCCTCCAAGGCCGCACGTCCCTCGTCCGACTCTGGTCGCGCCCGCAGCACCAGCGTCCATCGTGTATGTGTGAAGGGACTGGCGGTGGTAGCGGACATGATGAGAGTTCCTTGGAGAACGGAGCGCGAAGGTTACGCGTCAAATGCGAATCGCTTTCGCATCAAGGCTCGGCTCTGAACGCTTCAGTCGTGCTCATTCTCCTACTCGTCCTCGAAGGCGATGGGTGAAAACGATTCGAGGACGAGCAGGAGGACGAGAACGAGCACGACTGAAGCATTTGGAGCTTCGGGACGATGCGATGAACTACTTCGTCGCCCGCTCCACCACCGGATCACCCCACATGGCCCAGCAGCCGTGGTTGTTGCCTTCAGTGCCCTCGGCGCGCAGGACCAGCGTCTTCACACCGTCGATCTTCACACTCATCGGTTCGCTTTGACCGCTGGTGAGGAAATGACTGCGCGCGAGTTCCACGCCGTCGCCTTCCACGATGAAAACCACGCTGCCAAACTCCGGCGCACCATCACGCATCGCGGCGGTGGCGGTGAAGTTTTGCCAGCGACCGTTCGTCGCGAACTCGAAGCGCGAAGCGGCGTGAGCATACAGGCCCTTCTCGACCGCCTTGCCGCCGACCTTGAGCAGCAGCCCCTGCTCATAGTCCGACGGCGCGCTCCAGCGATTTCGCGAGACGCTGCCCCACCCGACCTCGGCTTTCGTCCACTGCGCATCAGAAAGCACCACGCGCGTATCGTTCGTGGTATCGAGATTGACCGGCTCAGGCTCGGGCAAGGTCATACCCTGGAGCATTTTCAAGCGACGCCGCGCCTCCTCGGAACCAACCTGAGCGATGGCTTCGTCGGTGAGCATGGGCTTCGCTTGCTCGGGATCGGAGGCAAGCATCATTTCCACCATGCCCGCATGGAGATCGAGCGTGAGTTCATCCGTCTTCATCCGTCCCTGAGGATCAATGCTTAGCAGTGTGGAGACCGATGGCTCCGCTCCGTTGGCGAGCACCACGCTGAGCTTCAAATGGCAGGCGACCGGCCCCGGCGTTGCGACGCGGAGAGCGAACCCGCCTTTGTCATCGATGATGCTGCAAAAAGTCCGTGCATGATGATCCGTGGAGTCTCCCACGGCAGACCAAATTGTAGCGATTACCGCACACGCTGGCACATTGGCCGAGACTCGTCCTTTGAGCATTAAGTCGTAGCCTCCTTGCCAGGCCTCGATGACATACGCGCCAAGCTTCACCGGCTCCCACCGTGCTTTGTCGGAGCGTGTCATGAAGGGCTTCGCGGTCAGACGGATGGCGGAGGCAAGCGAGAGATAGGCGGGCCGCTTCCCGCCGCGCAGGTGCTCGCGATAGTTCAGATTGCCCATGCCCATCAAGGATACGCCGAGCTTCTCTTCCTGAGGCGAACCATTGTCGTGCGGCAGGCCCAGTGCGTGGCCGAGTTCATGTGCGAGGCCGCCGAGATACCAGGTATTGAACTCGCCCACAGTCATCTCTTTGCGCGGGTAGTAGTGTTCGCTGAAGACCATGCGTTTCGTGCTCGTCAGGTTGCGCGGATCAAGCAGCTCGCAGTCCGCTGCGTGGCAGAGACCGCTCTGATGATTGCTGCCCCCGGCCCCGTAGTAAGGCGCATGGAAGATGTAACGGCCATCGCGCGCGGTGTCGCACAGGCCGTAAAGGATGAGCACATGGTCCTTGTCCGCGTTGATGATTCCCTTCAACGCTGACTGGACCTCAGCCCATGTCTCATCGCCCGACTCGTGCTTATAGTGATCGGATGGCTGCGCTCCACGCACGACCCGCAGCTTGATCTTGCCCCGCTCATCTCGTTCAAAAGGAATACCCTGCGACTTCACGCCGAGATGACCCAGGTCCTCGCGGTAGAAGTCACTCACATTACTTAGCGACCGCTCGACGCGATCGACGTAGTTGGGCAACGGCTCGCGATCGGCGGCATGGAAGTAAACCACCTTCACCACGGCGCGATTATCCGGCTGGCCTTGATGGAAGGCGGCGAGCTTCTTCTGCACGCTCGCCATCACCGGCAGGCGCGGGTCTAGCGTGGTGATGACGCTTTGGGTGGAGAGATTCTGCCGCGCGGGCGAGGCGGCTGTGTTCGTCCACCACAACCAGAGCATGGGCAAAAATGGCAACGCCGTTCCGGCAACAGCGCTACCGATGCTGGCCAGCAGGTAGCGCCGGGCAGGCTGCTGGTGCAAGCGACGCTGGCTCCACGCGGCCAGGCACAACATCGCCACCAACTCGGCAGCCCACGACACTGAAGCAAGGCCCCCAGACCACATGCCAATCGACTGTAGGTGTGATGGGTTTTGATTCGTCGATGCCATCGCGACCACCCACGATCCCAAGAGTCCCAACGGCAAGCGCATGGTTGCTACGGCCACGACACAAAGCACATACCGCGGCCCCACGTTGAATGGACGGTCCTTGCGCTCGTTGATCAGAAGCCGCCATACGTAGGCCGTCGTGCCGACCCAAAAGAAGACGTAGAGGCAAGACATCAAGATGTTCGACCAGTCTGTGTTCCATGATCCACGCCCACCGTTAACATACATGGCCACGTATGGACTGACCCTGAGCAGCAGCATCGACGTCAATGCGATTACTGCCGCCTTCCATCCGGTGGAGGGTTCCATGTCCGGCGCCACAGGTGATTCTTCCTGAATGGTAGCAAGCTGCGTCTTCACCTCACTCGCGGTCTGCCAGCGCAGTTCGGGCGTCTTCTCCAGCGCACGCAGCACGATCTCGTCGATGCGGATGTCCACCTGCACGCGCTTCGAGGGCGGAGTGATGGCGTCCTTCGGACGTTCGCCTGTGAGCATCTCATACAAGACGACGCCGAGGGAGTAGATGTCGGCGCGGTGGTCGGCAATGCCGTTGGCTTGTTCGGGTGCGGCGTAGGCGGGGGTGCCGAGCGGAGACGTGAAACGAACTTCCGAGTTCGTTACCGCATCATCGCTCACCACGAACTTGGAAGTTCGTTCTACCATCTTCGCAATCCCGAAGTCAGCGATCTTCACGATGCCGACTTTGTCGATGAGAAGGTTCTCCGGCTTTATATCGCGGTGCACAATGCCGTAGTCGTGAGCGCATTGCAGTGCATCACAGATCGGTGGCACGATGCTGAGAGCTTCCTTCGGTGTGAGCTTCTTGGTTTGCAGCAACTGCCTCAGATTCACGCCATCCACGAACTCCATGAGCAGGAAGTAAAGCGGCGCACCCAGTGCGGAGGGCTGGGAGTCTGCACTGCCAGACGCGATCCGACCGAAGTCATAAACCGCCACGATGTTGGGATGGTTCAGTGCCGCCAGGGCCTGGGCTTCCTTTTCAAATCGCGCAGCGAACTGCGGATCATCGGCACGCTCGGGGGCGAGAATCTTGAGCGCGACAAATCGATTGAGCGACTTCTGCTTCGCCTTGTAAACCACACCCATGCCACCGCGTCCGAGGCATTCCAGGATCTCGAGCTGCGGGAAATGCGGTGCGAGTTCTTCGGGGCTGAGTGCGGATTGCGACACAAGGTCGTCGCCACCCTGGGTCGGCTGCATCGCCTCGGCCATCAAGCAACGGGGGCAAAGCTGCTGGTGCGTGGCCGGACGAGGGTCGCCGCAGCGGGGACAGGTGGGAGAAGATTCGCTCATGTCGGTGGTATGGCCCGATGGCTCGCAGTGGTAACAGACATTTTCACATGGCCGCTCCTCCGAGCGCGGCGAACAGGCTCGCCATCTCTTCGGCCACCATCGTGGGGTCGTCCAGCGTGCCGGCAATCTCGGCTTTCACACACTGACGGAAGCGACGCTTCAAACGATGCACCGCCATCTTAAACGCAGCCGGTGTCATGCCGCATCGTTCAGCAGCCACACCTTGATCTCCATGCGAAGCCTCACCCGTGAGCCACGGTTTTGCATGGTCAAACAGCGCGAGACAACCTTCCGCACGCAGTTCCTCGCGCAGCGAATCGAGCGCACGATCGAGCACAGTCAGCGCCCATTGGCGGTCATAGGCGGCGCTGGGGCTGAGGTGATCCGAGTCAGCTACTTCGCATGCAGCATTGTCATCAAGATGGGTCTGTTCAACATCGCCGCCGCGCTTCAGACGATTGGCCCGCACCCGCTGGTGCGAGAGAAAATGATTCACCGCACCGAGGAGGTAAGAGCGAAACCGTCCTCGCTCCTGTTCCGCCGTGTGAATCGTGCCGCCCTGGAGCATCTCGGCGAAGAACGCATGGCTCATCTCGCGCGCCGCATCCGCATCGCGCAGAGTGCAGCGGAGGAAGGTGACGACCGGCTCGTAATAGGCATCGCACAGCTCAGCAAGCGCGCGCCTACCATCCTCCGAGTCTGCCTTGGCAAGGCAAACGCGAGTCCAGCGCGTGGTGAGGAAGGCAGCGGAAGAAGCGGACATGAATCGGGTTGAGGAGGCAATTCTGCCACACTTCCGAGACACTTTGCACTGGATTGGTCACAGGAATTCTCCCGTGAAGCTGATGATTACCTGGCCTGAGACTGAGCCGCCGGTCGATGGGCCTCGATGAACGAATTCGGCACCCAGTAGTTCTCCTCGCTGCGAGCAAAGGCGCTTTGCTTCATGCCGATGGCGGTGTTCTTGCGGATCTCGAAGTGGAGATGGACTGGATACATGCCGCTGTTGTTGCCCACGGTTCCGATCTGCTGGCCCCGTTTCACCACGTCGCCAACAGCCACCTTTCGCGACTGGAGATGGAAGTAGGTCGAGTCACAGAGGCGCTCGCTGCCATCGGATTCGCGATAGCGATGCCTCACGATGATGCTGTTACCGAAGGCCTGTTTCACATCCTCGGAGAAGACCACGATGCCATCGGCTGTGCAGTTCACTGGATCACCCAAACCGGTGCCCGCATCGGCCCGTTTGAAGTCATCGCCTGTGTGCGGGCTCTCGTGGCTGAAGGCTTCGCGGATGATCCCGTAGCCTTTGCCATCCGGCGAGCCGACGGGAAAATCAAACCCATCAGCCAGGACTGGCGGCACGACATCGCCCTTGTCACTCACGGATTTCATCAAGGCTCTCGCGATGCCCTCCGCCAACCCTTGAACGGAAGCGATCGAGGAAGTCGGAGTATCGAAGACCGTGATAAGCACCGCAGGGCATGAAGTCTCCATCATCACCTTGGACGAAGTCTTGACCGAGAACTCAACGGGAATGCTCAACTCCGACTGGAACGCGACAGTCGCCTTGCTCGCGAAGTCTTGAGGCCCCTTCGCCTGAAGTTCGATTCGAGGTTTAGCGTCCGCCGCGCGATCCTCAGAATAGTGGATGGAAAGCGAGCAAGCGGGCTTCTTCTCAGCGATCAGAGCCATGCGTTTGTCAGTCGCCACAAACACATCCGTCTCGCGTGTCACCGCCACCTTCATGCCTGCCCTGAGAAGAGCCGATTCGACATTCTTCGAAACACGCAATGTCACGTCTTTCTCGTAGGCCCCTCCTACCGCACCACCACAATCCTCGCCCCCGTGCGCAGGATCGAGCACGATGAGCTGCGAGTGCCCTTGCTGCTGTAGAGAATGTTCTCCATCCGGTAATGCGTTCGTCTTGATGGCCGTCGGCAGTGCAGCCTCCCTCTTCCCCTGATGGTCTGGCTCAGTTGGTTCGGTCGCCGGTTGTGGTTCTTCACTCCGTTCTGCGGACGAGGTTCCCGGTGGTTTCTGAGACGCTGCTGCGGTCGGAGTTTTCGGATCCACGAAATCGATCCCGACGGTGGCATCGCGATAAAACCGCTTCTTCAACTCAACTCGAACCTGTTCCGCGAGCTGCGGACAAGTCTTTCCCGCAGCGCTGATCAGTCCGATCAACGGCAGCGGCACCTCACCTGAAGGCATCACTCGCACGGTCACCGGATCATCCTTGTCCTCTATGATCTGAAAACGCAGCGTGTCTCCCGGCTTGATGAGTTGCTTCTCCACAGCGACGGCGGCGTTGATCTTCGCTTCGAGAGCCACGATGTCAGGATGAGAAGGCTTGCAACGACGAAGGAGAAAGGCCAGTTCCCCTCGAAGGGATGCAAGTTTCAGACTGCTGCCCTCTGATCGAAACTTTTCAATATCCCGCTGTTTCTCGATCTGCTCCTTCAACTCGATGATCTTCGGATGTTTGGGCAGCAATGTGTGAAGCAGAGAGTCAAGCTCGGACTGGAGCTTCGCGATCACGGCACTTTCGCCGAATGACGTTACTTGTGGGGACTCGGACAACTCCCGAGGCTTCAGTCCGCGCGATGATCCGCCGCCTTTGCGGCTGAACGTCCAGACGAGATCATCCTCCGTGAAATGCTTGCCATCGGGTCCGGGCAACGACACGCGACCCTGTCCTTTGAGGTCTGCGGGTGGCTCATACAAAAGCTCCATCGTGGGTTCGGCGACAAATGCGGCGTTACCATCGGGACCGAGGAATTGGATGCGCCGGAGATTGCCATCGGTCCGAAGGTCGGCGAGCGCCGCGGGCCATCGTTGATACGCGCTAAAGTAGTTCACAGAAGCGTCCGCGATCTCCCTGAGTCCGGACTCTGCGCGACTGTTTCGATAGTCCAGTGTCAGAACAGTCACCAGAACAGTCACCCATCCAGCCAAACCAACAACCGTCAGCACGACGAGCCAGGAAGCAAGGCGAAGGCGCCTGGCCTGGAACAACCACCAGACCAGCGCCGGGAAACCCATCGCCACCAGTGCAACGCCAACCCCGCCCAACGTTCGATTGCCGCGAGCTGTCTCAACCGCAGCCCCCCCAACGAAAACAACCAGAAGGCCTCCGGTGATCGCGAAGACCACCTTGCAGCACCGCATCCAGCGCGTGAGATCAAACCTCGGGATGCTCCACTGACGCTTCGCCCATCGCCAAAGTATGATGCCCGCGATCAGACCGAAGGCCGGCACTGCGAGGACTTCGGTTTGGCTGGGCAGGACCTCGCACAGCAGGTTCACGATGCCAGCGAGGACCCCGAGTCCGATGATCACCATCGCCCACGAGCGCACCACTGGACTGAGCCCTCTGCCGGGCAAGCTGACCGAGCCCAAACCGAGGGCGGGCAACACCGCGAGAATCGCACAAACTGCTGCGAACCAACTCCAAGCCTCACGGCCCCAGGGATTGAAGAAGGCCAGGACCACCGCGATCACAGGCACGGCTCGCCATGCGTAGTCGATCATCTCGTGGACGTGCAGCGCGATGGCAGGCGCGGCATCGTCTTGACTCGCTTCCTCGACTTGAGTGCGAAACTCTGCGGCGGTGGCAAAGCGCAACTCCGGCGTTTTCTCCAAGGCCTTGAGCACGATCTCGTCGATACGCACATCCACTTGCACGCGCTTCGAAGGTGCCTCGATCTTGTCTTTCGGTCGCTCGCCCGTGAGCATCTCGTAGAGCACCACGCCAAGCGAATAGATGTCCGCGCGATGATCGGCGGTGCCATCCTGCTGCTCGGGTGCAGCGTAGTCGGGCGTGCCGAGCGGCAATGTCGGCGAACGAACTTCCGAGTTTGTTGCGTCCTCATCACTCGCCACGGATTTTGAAGTTCGTTCGACGATCTTCGCGATACCGAAGTCCGCGATCTTCACCGTGCCATTCTTGTCGATGAGCAGGTTCTCAGGCTTGATGTCGCGATGGACGATACCGTGATCATGAGCGCACTGCAGTGCTTCGCACACAGGCGGCACAATGCTCAGAGCTTCCTTCGGTATGAGACGTTTGGTTTGCAAAAGCTGCCGCAGATTCACTCCGTCGATGAACTCCATCAGAAGGTAGTAGATGCGGTTGGGTGCGCTGGTCTGATCCGAGTCCAAACCCGAGGACTGCACCACGCTGCCGAAGTCATGAATGGCGACAATGTTGGGATGGTTGAGTGCAGCGAGGGCGTGGGCTTCGGTTTCAAATCGCGTAGCAAACTGCGGATCGTCCGCGCGCTCGGGTGCGAGCAACTTGAGTGCAACGAGACGATTCAGCGACTTCTGCTTGGCCTTGTAAACGACGCCCATGCCACCGCGTCCGAGGCATTCCAGGATCTCAAGCTGCGGAAAATGCGGAGCGAGTTCTTCGGGGCTGAGTGCGGATTGCACCACAAGCTCGTCGTCACCCTGGGTCGGCTGCATGGCTTCTGCCATCAGGCATCGCGGGCAATGGCTCTCAGGCACATCGGCTGGTAAGGCGGTGCCGCAGTGCGAACAGAGACGGGAAGTGGAAGCTGTGCTCATGCAGGTCAATGACGCATCAGGGGAGTAAACCGAACGCGGACAGTTCACGAAGCCAACGCCGCGAAGAGAGTTTCCATCTCCTCCTGCACGGTGGCGGGATCATCGAGCGTGCCTGCCACCTCGGCCTTCACACATTCACGGAGTCTCTTTTTGAGACGATGCACAGCCATGCGAAATGCGTCAGCACTCATCCCGGCGGCAGTTGCCATCGCAGCTTGGTCACCATGCCGCGCGTGACCGCTGAGCAGGTCGCCCACCGAGTCGAAGAACGCCTCGCGCCCCTCGGCCACGCAGGAAGCACGCAACGCTTCCATGGCACGCGCGATCACGGTCACGGCCCACTGACGATCAAACTCCGCGTCAGGGGACAAGACGCGTGCATCTTTCATGGCCATCGCTTCCTCATCGTCGAGCGACACCGCCACGGTGCTCCCACCCCGTTTGAGGCGGGCCGCAGCCTCGCGCTGATGAGAAACGAAATGCTTCACCGCACCCAGGAGATACCAACGAAACCTTCCGCGCGCCTGATCCGCCGTATGAATCTCACCACCGCTCAGCATCTGGGCAAAGAACGCATGGCTCATGTCACGTGCCGCATCAGGATCGCGCAGCACCCGACGCAGATAGGCAACGACGGGCTCATAGTAGGCATCGCAGAGATCGGCCAGAGCGCGACGTCCGTCCTCGGAATCCATCCGAGCGAGTCGCACACGGGTCCAGCGCGTGGTGAGAAAGGGCACATCGTGTGGCTTGGATGGTGAAAGCGCGCTCATTCGATCATGTAGATGGTGCCATATCTGAATGACGTGTGGGAGAGAAAACGTGACGGCTCCCTGCGCACGAATCTTCAACTACCAGCCAATGCCTCACGCAGACGCGTGTAGCGCTTGCGGGTCTCTTGCTTGCGCACGGCGAGGGCGAGGGCCTTGGGATCGCCGACGAGTATGACGAGTTTCCGCGCTCGCGTGACGGCGGTGTAGATCAGGCTGCGTTCCAGCAGGACAAAGTGCTGGGTGCTTACCGGGATGACCACGCAGGGGAACTCGCTGCCCTGGCTTTTGTGGATGGTGAGTGCGTAGGCGAGCTGGAGTTCATCGAGTTCGCCGGGCTCGTATTCGACGACGCGGTTGGCATCGAAGCGCACGCGCAGCTTGAGCGGATCGGGCTCGATGGCGTTGATGAAACCGATGTCGCCGTTGAAGACTTCCTTGTCGTAATTGTTCGCGGTTTGGATGATCTTGTCACCAACGCGGAAGGTGATGCCGAAGCGGTCGAGTTCGAGCTTGGTTTCGTTCGGGGGATTCAGCGCGGATTGCAGGGCGTGATTGAGCGCGTGCGTGCCGAGCGAGTTGCGATTCATCGGCGTGAGCACCTGGATGTCGGCGGCGGCATTGAAGCCATACTTCGCGGGCAAGCGTGTGCGCACGAGATCGACGATGGTGTGCGCGATGGCTTCGGGCTCGGGATGCTCCAGGAAGAAGAAGTCGCTGTCGCGATGCGGCTTCAGATCGGGGATGCGGCCGGCATTGATGTCATGCGCGCTGAGGATGATGCGGCTGTCGGCGGCCTGGCGGAAGATCTCCGTGAGTCGCACGCAGGGCACCGTGCCACTGGCGATGAGATCGCCGAGCACCATGCCGGGGCCGACGCTGGGCAACTGATCCGCGTCGCCGACGAGCAGCAGATGCGCGCCCAGCGGCAGCGCGGCGAGGAACTGCGACATGAGCGGCGCGTCGATCATGGAGCACTCGTCGATGACGAAGAGATCGCCCACGAGTGGCTTGCCCCGATGGCGGCCCCACTGGCCTTCGCCTTGATACTCCAGCAGGCGATGCAGCGTCATCGCGGTGAGGCCGGTGCTCTCGCTCATGCGCTTCGCAGCGCGACCCGTCGGCGCGGCGAGCGAGAGCCGCACTTCCTTCGCTTTGAGGATGGTGAGCAGGGTGTTGAGGATCGTTGTCTTGCCCACGCCGGGACCGCCGGTGATGATCAGCACGCGGTTCTTCAGCGCCGCCTCCACGCAGCGGCGCTGCGAGTCGGCGAGCGTCTTGCCCGTCTGCTGCTCGGCCCAAGGAATCGCTTTGGCCGAATCGATGTCGGGATAGCTCGGTGGCGCGTTGAGCAGCGACTTGAGGCTGCGTGCGATGCTTTGCTCCGCAGCTCGCAGCCACGGCAGGAAGACGAAGTCCTCGTGCTGCACGAGGCACGCCTCTCGTTCACCTTCCAACGCAGGTGCATCGCCACGGCTGATGAGAACGTCGAGTTCCGCGACGACTCGATCCGCGCTGACGTTGAGCAGCTTCGTTGCGTGCTCGATCAGCTTCGCGCGCGGCAGGCAGCAGTGGCCTACGCCAGACGCTTCCTCCAGCGAGTGCATGAGTCCGGCCTGCACACGCTCGGCCGAATCGGCAGCGATGCCCATCTTGATCGCGATGTCGTCCGCCGTGCGGAAGCCGATGCCGCGAATGTCCGCTGCGAGCCGATACGGATTGGCGCGCAGGATCTCTAGCGCGTCCTCGCCATACGTCTTGTAGATGCGCAGCGCGCGCGCGGTGCCGATGCCGTGCTGGTGCAGATACACCATGATCGCGTGCAGCGTCTTCTGCTTGACCCAGCTCTCGCGAATCTCCGTGCGGCGCTTCTTGCCGATGCCTTCCACGGTCTCCAGTCGCGCGGATTCGTTCTCGATGATGTCGAAGACCTTCGCGCCGAACTTGTCGATCAGTCGCTTCGCATACGCGGGACCGATGCCTTCGATCAAACCGGAGCCGAGGTAGCGCTCCATTCCTTCCGCTGAATCGGGTGGCGAGAGTTGCAGCGACTCAGTGCGGAACTGCTTTCCATGCACCGCGTCCTGCTCCCATCGACCAATGGCCTGCACACGCTCGCCAGTGACCACGCGCGGTGCTTTGCCGATCACCGTGACGACGTCGCGCTTTTTGTCCGGCGTGACTTTGAGAATGCAGTAGCCGCTCTCCTCGTTGTGAAACGTCACCCGCTCCACGATGCCCCGCAGGACATCGGGCTTGGACGGATCGGCGGGCGGCAGGGGCATGGCACGATCATTCCGCTGCTGCGTGGCGGAGTAAAGCTCAGCGATAGCGGAACGGCGATGCCAGCGGCTGGTAGCGATGCATGCGCGGGCCGGGGACTGGCAGCTTCACCTGACGCACCGGCATGAGCGGCTCGGGCTTTGCATTCGGGAACACATCCACATCAATCACGCCCTGCTGGGCACTGAGGTCATAACGATGCAGGGCATCAATGCCTGACACGGACACAAACTGAGCGGGCACCTCCTTCACGCTGTGCGGTGGCACTTGGATCCGCTGAGTGGCTCCTGCATTGACCGTCACGTCCACCTCGGCGCTGCGATCGAGTTCATTGCGGATGAGGAGCTGCGCCGCATCGCCGGGTGTGCCTGCGATGAAGAGATGGCCGCCGCACTCCACGCCTCGCAAGGTGCGCCCCCTCGAGCTTTTCAATCTCAGCGAAATAGAACCATCGCCCGCCTGCCACCAGCGCGAGGCCTTCACAGCCACATCCGCCTGCTCCTGGATCAAAGCAGGTCGCATGGCCTCCGTGCTCATGATCATCCGCACCGTCGAGCGCGCCACCTTAGCAATCTCTGGCGGAGTGGCCGAGCCTGCGATGTAGGAGCCGCAAGACGAAAGCAGAAGACAGGGAGCGAGGCAGAGGAGGAGTTTGGTCATTGTCATCACAACGAACGTCACTCCGGGAAGTTTTTCAGACGAAACTCCACACGTTGCACTTCTTTGCTCTCGGGCTCCACTCGCTCGACCAGACAACGCAGCACCTGACCCATCATCTTGGCTTCGAACTCCCAAGCCATTGGATGACGTGCACCCACGGCTTCCAGCGGCGAATGATGCTCCACAATCCGCAGACCATCATGCGCATCGAACTCGCACAACGACAGGCAGCCATCATCCGTGCGGAGCTTCGCTAGCGATTGCGCGCGCTCCACGAGCGAACGGCCCTTGAGCAGGCCTGTGTATCGCGCGCCTTGACGTTCGAACCAGCCTGCGAGCATGGCACGCACGGCTTCCGCTCCCATCGTTGCTTCGGCAGCCTCGATCATGTCGAGCACCGCCTTGCCGACGGCACTGGGGAAGAGTCCATTCATCTTGGGCGTAAGGCGATACATCTTCTCGGGGCGCCCGCCTGCGGTCTTGGGACGCAACCAAGTGCCTAGATAGCCTTTTCTCTCAAGGTAAATGCAATGCTGCTTCACACCCATGTAGCTCATGCGCAGCGCTGCGGACAGCTCGTTCACCGACATTCCGCGACCACGCTTCAAGAGCATGATGATGTCCAGCACATGTGGACGGGCGATGTCTTTGATCAACGTGAGGGTCATGGCGAGGGACGATCCGGTGAGCCGGGCCGACGACTAGCACGCTGATTCGCGGATGCAAAATGCTTCCATCTTTCGACTTGGGGCGTTCCCCATTCCACGGCATTTGACAATGCCACCTCTCCAATGTCTATCCTCCGTCCTATCGCCTCACCCGAGATGACTCTGCCCGCCGACCTGCCTGAGAAAGCCTTCCGCTCGCACGCGCCGGGCTACTGGAAAGAAGCCAATGTGTCCGCGTCTGATTGGAATAGCGCCGCCTGGCAGCTCCGGAACCGCATCACCAGTCTGGCCCAGCTCGAGCAGCATCTTGTCCTCTCACAGGAAGAACGCGCAGGCGTCCTCCTCTCCGGCAACAAGCTGGCGATGGCGATCACGCCGCACTACTTCAATCTCATCGACCCCGTCGATCCCGATTGCCCCATCCGTCGCCAAGTCATTCCACGGATCGAAGAGACGCTCGATGATCCCGCCGAGATGGCTGATCCCTGTGGTGAAGACAGCCACATGCCCGTGCCAGGACTGGTGCATCGTTATCCTGATCGCGTGCTCTTTCTGGTCACGGATCGTTGCGCCAGCTACTGCCGCTACTGCACCCGCAGCCGCGTCGTGAGCGGTGTGGGCGAGCAGCATCTGCACATGGAACATGAAGCCGCGTTCCGTTATCTGGAGAAGCATCCCGAGGTTCGTGACGTGCTCCTCTCCGGCGGAGATCCGCTGCTGCTCAGTGATGCCAAGCTCGAGTCCCTGCTCCAGCGTCTGCGCAGCATCGAGCACATCGAGTTCGTCCGCATCGGCAGCCGCATCCCCATCTTCCTCCCTCAGCGCATCACACCCGAATTGGTGACCATGCTGCGCAAGTATCGTGTGTGGCTTAGCATTCACACCAATCATCCGCGTGAGCTGACCACCGAGGTCCGCGAGGGGCTCGACCGCCTTTCTGATCACGGCATTCCTCTAGGCAATCAAAGCGTGCTCCTGCGCGGTGTGAATGACGATCCTGAGGTGATGAAGTCCCTCGTTCACAAGCTGCTCATGTGCCGTGTGCGCCCTTACTACCTTTATCAATGCGACCTGATCAAAGGCTCGTCCCACCTGCGCACCAGCGTCGGCACCGGACTCGAGATCATTGAGTCCCTGCGCGGCCACACCACCGGCTATGCGGTCCCACAGTTCGTCATCGACGCCCCCGGCGGTGGTGGCAAGGTGCCGCTCAATCCCGACTACATCCTGCAACGCGACGAACGCCGCACGCTCGTGCGCAACTACGAGGGCGAGGCCTTTGAGTATCCCGAGCCGAAAGCGATCATGGCGACGACGTGGTAGTGATCGGCAGCCGTTGGATTGAAGGTCTTGAACCACTGACTGACACTAACTGGACACTCACAATGCACTCATGGTTCTGGCATCGTCAGCGTCAGTTAGTGGTTAGATTGTCGCTGGTTCCCTAGCTCGTCCTCCAGACTCCGATCCCCATGGAACGCCCCACTCCCACTGATCCGCCCGATGAGCCAGTGAACCGGATCGCGGTCTTCCTTGAACAGATCGAGGCGAAGCAACGGCGGGCAGCGAGCCTGGAGGGGGCTCACCTCGACACCTTGTTCCAAACCATTGGCGATGATCCTGCGGTCAAAGCCATTGCCGAACAGACTCTCAAAACGCTCAGTGAACGCTATGAAGAGGGTCCGTTCGATCTTGCCTCGCTGAAGCCTTTGATCCGAGTGCTGCTCAAGCTGGGAATGTTGGAGTCCGTGGTTCATTTCGTTCAATGGTATCGAACGCTCGCGCCCGAACCCGACATTGAGATCGAGTCGATCATGGCGGAGGCCCAGAAGCGATTGGACGAACAAGGCCCTGCCTGAAGGCCTCCCACCTTCGCAGACTCCCGGAGCGACCAACGATGCATTAAAGCCGCAGAGCGGCGACCGTTGCGTAGCCCGGCCTTTCAAGGCCGGGAACCCCGCGCAGGCCGCCACCCGTGTCGCAGAGCGACACTCGATCACACCGAATCTCCCACCCGCACCCGCGACGTTTCGCGCGTCGCTCTGCGACGCATGGCCATTCGTCACCAGCCAACCCGGCCTTGAAAGGCCGGGCTACGTTTCGCTCGCCGCTCTGCGGCTCCATCCCCTTTCCAATCTCAAGTTTCCATTTTTCAAATTTCAATGCTGCTCGTGCCCGCAGCCTCTCATTCCTCGAGTATCGCATCCTTCCTCCTGCAAGCCCCCTCATCGTCAGCTGACGGCTTTCGTTCATGCCCCTCGCCATTCAAAGTCTCCCGACCAACGAAGAGTCATGCGCCCTTCCGTGCATCCAACGCCGCTCTGTGGCTGACGCACGACTGCCACGCTTGCTTTGCCCAAAAGGAACATCACGCGCAGGCCCCCATCGTCCCGCCCTCGACCATTCCTCGCTTGCACAGGCCAGTCATTGCGTGCAAAGCCCACGCCCCGCATGACGCCAGAGCAAGAGATCAATCGCCGCCGCACCTTTGCCATCATTTCCCACCCGGATGCTGGCAAGACCACGCTCACGGAAAAGCTCCTGCTCTACGGTGGTGCCATCGCGCTCGCAGGCTCCGTCACCGCGCGCAAGAACCAGCGCTCGACCACCTCCGACTGGATGGAACTCGAGAAGCAGCGCGGCATCTCGGTCAGCTCGACGGTGCTGCAGTTCGAATACAAGGACTGCGTCGTGAACCTTCTGGACACGCCGGGGCACAAGGACTTCAGCGAAGATACCTACCGCGTGCTCACCGCCGTCGATGCCGCGATCATGGTGATCGACGCCGGTAAAGGGATTGAGAGCCAGACGCGCAAGCTCTTCGAAGTCTGCCGTCGTCGTGGCGTGCCGATCTTCACCTTCATGAACAAGCTGGACCGTCCCGCGCGCGAGCCGCTCACGCTGCTCGATGAGCTGGAGACCGTGCTCGGCATCGGTGCCTGCGCGCTCAACTGGCCGCTCGGCCTCGGGCAGCAGTTCCGTGGCGTGTTTGATCGTCGGAAAAAGGAAGTCCATCTCTTCGAACGCACCGCGCACGGCACCTTCCGCGCGCCTGAGCAGGTCACCGGACTGGGCGATGATTTCGTGCGCGAGCACACGGTGCCCGAGGCTCTCGAACAAGCGATGCTGGAACTCGAAATGCTCGACGGCGCCGGCCACGCCTATGATCGTCGCGCCATCGACAACGGACAGCTCACGCCCGTGTTCTTCGGCAGTGCGAGCAACAACTTCGGTGTGCAGCTCCTCCTCGATGGCTTCCTGGAGATGGCTCCCCCGCCCCGACCGCGCATCGCAGGCGACCAGATGATCGAGCCGACCACGCCCGGCTTCACCGGCTTTGTGTTCAAGATCCAGGCGAACATGGATCCGCGGCACCGCGATCGCATGGCCTTCCTCCGCATCGTGAATGGCAAGTTCGAGCGCGACATGCAAGCGGTGAACAGCCGCACGGGCAAGCCCATGCGCATGGCGAACTCGCAGAAGCTCTTCGGCCAGGATCGCGACACGGTGAACGAAGCCTGGGCTGGCGATGTGGTGGGCCTCGTGGGCAATCAAGACTTCGCCATCGGCGACACGCTCAGCACCATCGGCCCGGTGAAGTATGATGAGATTCCGCGCTTCCCGCCGGAAGTCTTTGCCTACCTGCACAACCCGAGCACCGCGAAATACAAACGCTTCCGTGAAGGTCTCGACCAGCTGCTGGCCGAGGGCGTCATTCAGCAATTCCTCATGCCCGGCAGCATGACCCGCACACCTTTGTTAGGCGCGGTGGGTCCGCTCCAGTTTGAAGTGGTGCAGTATCGTCTGGAGTCCGAATACAATGCGGAGAGCCGACTTGAGACTGCTCCCTGGACCAAGCTCCGCTGGCTGAAAGCGCCCGAGAGCATCACGATTCCCGATGGCGTCGCCATGGGCAGTGGCATGACGATGGCCCAGGATGCGGAGAATCGCTGGGTGATCCTCTTCGATTCTGACTGGGCTCAACGCTACTTCGAGCAGCGCAATCCCGACGTGCAGCTGCTCGAACTCCCCGAGTAAGCACTCACGACATCGCACGGCGCCCTTGCAGCGCGTGATGCAGCGTGAGTTCATCGACGTGATCGAGTCCTCCACCTGCTGGCATACCCTGAGCCAGCTTGGTCACGGCGACCCCCAATGGCCGCACCAGATCAGCGATGTAGTTTGCCGTGGCTTCGCCTTCCACATCAGAGCCCAGGGCCAGAATCACCTCGCTGGCAGGGAGTTCCGCCACGCGACGTTCGAGTGAGTCCATGCGCAGGTCCTCGGGCGTCACATTGTCCAGCGGCGAGAGCTTGCCACCGAGCACATGATATTGCCCTTGGTAAGCTCGCGAGCGCTCCAGGCGCAGCACATCGGCGGCCTGCTCCACCACGCAGACGATGTGGCGCTGCCGCTTGTCATTCGAGCACAGCAAGCAGGCCTGGCCCGCCTCATTGTAAAAGCCGCAGTCCTCGCACATCACCACCTCCGTCTCGATGGCGCGCAAGGCATCCGCCAGCAGTCCACCACGCTCGCGTCCGGCACTCAGCAGCCAGAGGGCCATGCGCTCCGCGCTGCGTGGACCTACTCCCGGCAGGCTCTTGAGCTGCACGATGAGTCGCTGGATCGGGGCCGGATAGTTGAGAGACATGCGCGCACCCTAGAACGGGCTTTCTGATCGTAAACTGGTTCGACGACCGTCTTGGTCAGCGCCTCAGTCCACATACAAGAACGCATTGCCGCTCATGAGCGCGTGGCACAGTGCCGCGAGTCCGAGCAACTCCGCCGGAGCATTCGCTTTTTCCGCCGGAGCCACGACATGCTCGAGCTTCGCAGGATTCGTTTTGTAGTGCTCAGTCTGCGCTTTGACGAAGTCGATCCCGTCCTGCACATCGGCCATGCTCGGCTCGCGGCTGTAGCAGATCTTCCACGCACGGCGCACCTGCTTGTCGAGGTCCGTTCCGCACTCCGTGATCAGACGCTGCGCGAAGTCCTGGGCGTGCTCGCGCATGTAGGCATTGTTCATCAACAGCAGGCTCTGCGGACTCACAGTGGTCACCGGACGCACGCTGCACATCGCATCGGTCATCGCGGGCGCATCGAAGGCGGCGAACATCTCCAGCGGCATGGACCGGCGCGACTGCACATACACACTGCGGCGATACTCCTCGCCATTGAGCGGAATGTATTTGCCCGTCTGACGCCCGGCGGTGTCAGTGGTGTCGTTGCCGAGCACGACCTGACCTTCTTCATTGTGCATCACCGGCACCGGTGGTCCGCCTAGCTTGGGATTGATCTTACCAGACACGGCGAGGAACGAATCACGCAAAGTCTCCGCCTCCAGACGCTGCACGTTCATGCGACTGAGAAGCCGGTTGTCAGGGTCGATGCGCTCGCGCTCAGGATCGCGCTTGCTGGTCTGCGCGTAGGTGCGCGAGTTCATGATCAGGCGATGCAGATGCTTCACGCTCCAGCCGTTCTGCATGAACTCCGAAGCCAGCCAGTCGAGCAACTCGGGGTGCGAGGGCAGTTCGCCGAGCTTCCCGAAGTCTCCGGCGCTCGCCACGATTCCTTTGCCGAAGTGGTGCATCCACACGCGGTTCACCATCACGCGAGCGAGCAGCGGATGCCGGCCGTCGGTGATCGACTGTGCAAAGGCCAGCCGCCGTCCGCTGGAAGGCAGCGCAGGATTCTTCTCCGGCACCTCCACCTTTCGCTGACCGGCGAGCACCGAGAGGTCTCCGGGCAGCACCTTGCTTTTCGGCTGCTCAGGATCACCGCGATGGAAAAGGAAGGTCGCAGGCACCGCCTCCTTCGCCTTCGGCAATTCGGTGAAGGCCTGGACAAACTCCTCCACAGGCTTGGTCGCACGCACCTTGGCGGCCTCGGCGGCCATCGTTTTCAGTTCGTCCGCGTGCTTGGTCTTGTAAGTCGAATCATAGAGATACAAGGAGCCACCACTGAGCTGATTCACGCGCGGCCAGGCCTTGAGCAGCTTCACCTGATCGGGCGTGCGTTTAGCCGCCACCGTGCGGTAGGCCTTGCGCAGATCATCGCGCACCGCGGCATCGGCCTTGAGCAATTCCTTCTCCAGCACCTCGGTGATGAACTCTTCCTGCTTCTTGTCGCGGGCAGCGTCGAGCTTCTTGGCTTCGACTTCGATTTTGGCCGACTCGGCACGTTCGGCGTCGGTCAGCAGCGACACCAGACGCGAGGGAGGCGTGCGCCAGTTTTTCGTGTCGAAGCCCGGCTCGAAGACTGCACGCAGCCGGTAGTAGTCCTCCTGCGTGATGGGATCGTAGCGATGATCGTGGCACTGCGCGCAGGCGATCGTCATGCCATAGAGCGAGGCACCGATGATCTTGATCGTGTCGGCCACGGTCGCGTTCTTGGCCACCGTGTCATTCATGGAAGCCGTGCCATCGGCGGCCATGCGGAGGAAGCCCGTGGCCGTTAGCTTCTCGATGTCGGAAGCGCTCAGGTTCTTGAATGGCTGCGGCACCATCTCGTCGCCCGCGAGTTGCTCGCGGATGAATTGATCGAAAGGCTTGTCATTGTTGAACGCCTTCACCACGTAGTCGCGATACTTCCACGCGTGCTTTCGCTCCAGGTCCTTGTCCGTGTAGCCCTCGCTGTCCGAGTAGCCCGCCACATCGAGCCAGTGACGCCCCCAACGCTCGCCATACGCTGGCGACGAGAGCAGGCGCTCGATGAGATGCTGCACGCTCGACTTCGGATTCTGGATGGAGTCCTTCACGAACGCGTCCACGTCCTCGGGTGCGGGTGGCAGCCCGGTCAAATCAAAGGTGGCGCGGCGAATGAAGGTGACCGCGTCCGCAGGCTCGCTGAAGCCCAGCTTGTTCGCGGTAAGCTTGGCCGCGATGAACGAATCGATCGGTGTCCCGACCTCCGTTTTCACCATCGGCACGGCGGGCTTCTTGATCGGCTGCAATGCCCACCACGAGCGCTCTTCATCCGTGAAGGCGAACTCGGGTCCCAGCTTCTCGGGCTCGGGCCGGGCCGTCTTCGCGCCGTCGGCAATCCATTGCTCCAAAGTCTTGAGATCCTTGTCCGGCAGCCGCGCCTTGCCTTTGGGCATCTTGCCCTGCTTCACATAGTCCAGCAGGCGACTCGACTCCGGCTTGCCTGGCACGATCGCAGGTCCGTGCTCGCCACCCTTGAGGATGAAGCGCGCGAGCCGCACGTCCAGTCCCCCTTTCGTTTCATTGTCTTCGCCATGGCAATGAAAGCAGTGCGTCTTGAGGATCGGACGGATGTCCTTCTCAAACGTGGGCACCGCCATGAGCGAACAAGGCAGCAGGGTGGCGAGAGAAACAATCGTGAGACGCATGGAGGCCCGAAAATACGGGTGCCGGACGCTGGCTCTTTCCCCGCAGAGTCTGGGCGGCGGGGAGGTGGAGAGGGGAAAAGTCGAGACGTGGAGAAGTAGAGATGTCGAGATGAGGAGAGCCGCCCGCTCAGTTCGTCATTCGTCATTCGTCATTCGTCATTCGTCATTCGTCATTCGTCATTCGTCATCTCACTTCACCCACCGCAGTCGCAACGAATTCAGAATCACCGAGATGCTGCTCAGGGACATCGCCACGCTGGCGACCATCGGACTCAGCAACCAGCCAAAGAGCGGATACAAGATGCCCGCCGCGAGCGGGATGCCGAGGCCGTTGTAAAGGAAGGCGAACCACAGGTTCTGGCGGATGATTTTCATCGTGGAGCGACTCAGCGTCAGAGCACGAGCAATCCCACGGAGGTCCCCGCGAAGCAGCGTGACGTCGGCGCTTTGCATCGCCACGTCCGTGCCCGTGCCCATCGCGATGCCCACATACGAGGCGGCGAGCGCTGGCGCGTCATTGATGCCATCGCCGGCCACGATCACCTTGCGACCGGCCTCACGCGCTTGATACACCTGGACCAGTTTTTCATCAGGCTTCAGGCTGGCGTGGACTTCGTCAATGCCCAGCTCCGCCGCGACCGTCGCTGCCACATTGGCATGATCGCCAGTGATGATCGCAATCTTCAGCCCCATCGCGTGGAGTTGATCCACCGCCTCACGAGTGGTTTGCTTCAGGCGGTCAGCCACCGCGAAGAGCCCGGCCACCTCGCCCTCGACCGCGATAAAGATGACCGTGTGCCCGCTCTTCGATTGCAGACGTTGCACCTTCTCCATCAGTTCGTCCGGCAGCTTCACCTTCGCGCGCTCCATCAGCGCCCGTTGGCCCACGGCGATCTCCTTGCCCTGCACCATCCCCGCCACGCCCTCGCCCGGCACGGCGATGAATTGCTCGCAGGTGGGCAGCCGCAGTTGCCGCTCCAACGCGCCCGCAATGAGCGCCTTCGCCAGCGGATGCTCGCTGTTCACCTCCAGCGAGGCCGCCCAGGTGAGGAGGTCCTTGGCGTTGTAACCCGGCAGCGGATGCATCAAGGCAATGGCGGGCTTGCCCTCGGTTAGGGTGCCCGTCTTGTCGATCATGAGCAGGTCCGCGCTCTCCAGCTTCTCCAGCGCCGCCGCATCGCGGACGAGCACCCCGAGTTGCGCCGCCCGACCCACCCCCACGGTCACCGCCATCGGCGTGGCAAGGCCGAGGGCGCAGGGGCACGCGATGATCAGCACGGCCACGGCATTGATGATGCCAAAGGCGAGCGAGGGCTGCGGGCCCAGCTTCCACCACAGCAGGAAGGTGATCAGCGCGATCAGCACCACCGCAGGCACGAACCACCGCGCCACCCGGTCCGCCTGTCGCTGCACCGGAGCCTTCGAGGCCTGCGCGTTCTCCACCATCTGCACGATCTGCTGCAGCACCGTCTCCCGGCCCACACGCTCCGCCCGCATGAGGAAAGCCCCCTCGCCGTTCATCGTGCCGCCGGTGACATGCGCGCCCTTCACCTTCTCGACCGCCATCGGCTCGCCCGTCAGCATCGCCTCGTCCACGTAGCTGTGTCCGTCGATCACCACCCCGTCCACCGGCACGCGGGACGCCGGCTTCACCCGCAGCAGATCGCCCGGCAGCACCGTGCCCAGGGACACCTCTTCCTCCACACCGTCCACCACGCGGAAGGCCGTGGTCGGAGCCAATTCCATCAGCGCCTCAATGGCCGAGCCCGTGGCGCGCTTCGCCCTCGCCTCCATCACCTGCCCCACCAGCACCAGCACCGTGATGACCGCGGCCGATTCGAAATACACCGCTACCTCGCCTCCGTGATGCAGCGCGTGCGGCACTAGATGCGGGAAGATGGTGGCCGCCACGCTGTAGCCCCAGGCCGCCAGCACGCCGAGCCCGATCAGGGTGAACATGTTGAACCTCAGCGTCCGCAGCGATTCCCAGGCCTTCACCATCAGCGGCCATCCGCACCACCAGACCACCGGTGTCGCCAGCCCCATCTGCAACCACGCCGGCATCACCCGCCCGCCCGTCAGCCCGCGCAACCACGGCAGATGTTCGGCCATGGTAAACACAAACACCGGCAAGGTCAGCCCCAGCCCCCACCAGAAGCGCCGCATCAAATCGCGCAACTCATCCGGCGCCTCGCCACAGCACGATGGAAGTTCCGGGCCTTTCTTCGGCTCAGGTTTCGCATGGCAGCAACAGTCGGACATGGTCGGCATTCTGAAACGTGGAACCGCGCGTGTCGAATGCAGATGATGGGTGATTCGTGTGTCCCAACCTCCATCGCCAAAGGAGCGCGGACACTTTTGTCCGCCACCGCGTGAGGTCATGGCACGGCAAGGTCATCCGCACGAGTTAGGCCGAGTCGGCCTTCCAGCCATCGCGCGCGGCAACGGCATGGTGTTGCCAATTGGATGCGTTGAGGCAGGTCGGATGCCCAGCCGCAGAGCGGCGGTCGATCGGTAGCCCGGCCTTTCAAGGCCGGGGAACCGTGCGTTGGGGAGTCCTGTGTCGCAGCGCGACACCCGAGCACTCCGATGGCCCTCGCGCGTCGCTCTGCGACGCATGGATGCGTGGGGACGGACGACCCCGGCCTTGAAAGGCCGGGCTACGCAACGGTCGCCGCTCTGCGGCGGGTGACTTGGGTCGAGGGTCTCCCCAGAAAGTGGCTGCGGCTTTAGCCGCATCAGGGTTCCAATAATTCGGCTGAAGCCGAAACCACTTTCTCCGCCCGCAGCGTCGAGTAAACCTCGAAGCCGCAGGCCGAGGCGGAGGCGTGGAGACGTGCGACTTCGAGTGACACTCGAAGCTACGTCGCCGCCTTCTCCGCCTTCCGCTTCTCAATCGCCGCCCGCACCTCCGCTTCCCAGGGGAAGGGCTCGTCCTTCGCCGGATCATACGGCAAGCGGGAGGATAGACCTCTGGTCTGTCAGGGGCATGAGGCATTCCTGCCTCCATGCGGCAAGAGCCTGAGGGCTGGAAAGCCCCATGCCATCGACAGACGTGGACGTCTATCCTCCCGCCGCCACGCCGCATCGGGTCGGAGAATGAGTAAACCTTGTGATGACCTTCGGATATGGCTAGCATGACAAATCTTCAGATGACCTCCGATCAATTCCTCACCCATCTCCAAACACACGCCTCGTCGTTCGCGAAGGCCGTCGCCACGGACGAAGGAGAGTGGATAATCAAAGGGTTTATCGATGTTTACCAAAACATCTATTCCATTTCTGTTGATACCAAGATCGTCTCGAAGGTTCTGGAGTTGCTTCTGTTCCCCATGTTCGTCGAGTTTGCCAAAACCCACGATTTGGAAATTGAGCTGTGCCAGCACCAGAACTTCTATCCCGATTTGACCTTCACCCACAAGGCCTCGGGCAATCGGTTTGCCGTCGATATCAAGAGCACCTACAGGGAAAGCGACTCGAAGGTGAACGGCATGACGCTCGGAGCCTTCACGGGCTATTTCAGAAACAGAGACAGCAACAAGAACACGCTCTACTCCTACAATCAGTATGCGGCGCATTTCGTGCTGGGGGTGATCTACAGCAAGTGCGACGAGGTGGCGGACGAGCGAAAGCAGTTCACGCTTTCTGATCTGGCAGGAATCCCCTCAGTCATCAAAGATTTCGAGTTCTTCGCTCAACCCAAGTTCCGCATTGCCACCGCACGACCTGGAAGCGGGAACACGAAGAACATTGGTTCCGTTGACACCATCGCGACACTCGTCAGCGGGTCTGGCCCCTTCGCCTCGCTTGGAGAGGAAGTTTATGACGACTACTGGATGTATTATCTGACGCGAGACATGGCCGAGGCTTTGGGCGTGAAGCGCCCCTACATGAACCTGAAGACCTACTTGGAATACAAGCAACGCGGCACGGACACCTTGAAAGCTCACGCCCGAGACATCGCGGCTCTGGTCGAAGATGAACCCGAAACCGAGGAGGAAGAGCCATGAGTGGACCTCCACTAGTGCCGCCGCTCAAGTGCCAGGGCATCAAAACCAAGCTGGTCTCGGCGATCCAAAAGATCGCTCAGCCGAGAGACTACTCACGGTGGGTGGAACCCTTTTGCGGCTCCGGCGTAGTGGCGCTTAACGTGCAGCCAAAGAAGGCTATGCTGTGCGACACCAACCTCCATATCATCAACCTTTACCGCGACATTCAATCAGGGAAGCTCACGGCGGCTGTTGCCAAGGACTTCCTCACCAGTGAAGGAGAGAAACTCAAATCTCAGGGCGAGCCCTACTACTACGAGGTGCGCACCCGGTTCAATGCGGCACCCACACCGCTCGACTTTCTTTTCCTCAATCGGTCGTGCTTCAACGGGGTCATTCGCTTCAACCGCAAAGGGCAGTTCAATGTGCCCTACTGCCACAAGCCGGAACGATTCGCACAAGCATACGTCACCAAGATCACCAACCAAGTGCGGCAGATCGCCCAGGTGTTGCGAACCGTTGACTGGACTTTCGAGGTTCAGGATTTTCGGCAGACGTTGGCGAGCGCCCAGCCCGATGACTTTGTCTATGCGGACCCGCCGTATGCAGGGCGACATGTGGACTATTTCAACTCGTGGTCCGACGAAGACGAAACAGCGCTGGCCTCTGGTCTCGGCTCCCTTCCTTGCGACTTCCTGCTCTCGACTTGGCATAGCAATGAGTTCCGCTCGAACACCGCGATTGAGCTGCTCTGGAGCCGCCCTGGATTCTACATGCAAAAGCGCGAGCACTTCTACCATGTAGGGTCGTCCGAAGATCTGCGGCATCCGATGATCGAGGCGCTGATCTCAAACTTTGCGTTGGAGGGCGAGGAAGTGGTGGCACCCGTTCGCAGTCAGCAGGCCTTGCTTGCGCTCTAATTCATCGCTTCCGAGGCCGTCGCCGACAACTTCACGCGAAGTGTTCCTCGCCATCGCTACTGCCGTGCGGCTGCGGGATTGAGGGGATCAAAGCGCAGGACTTCGCGCAGCGCGGCAGTGTCGTGGGTGCGGATGAGGTCGTTGAGGTAGTCGGCGAAGGTGCCTTCGTCGTCGGGCCAGAGGGGGCGGCGGGAGGGATCGGAGACGAGCCAGCGGGAGAGCTGGCGCATGGCGAGGTCATCGACGGCGCTCTCGCGCGGGATGGAGGCGATGGCCTTGCCGATGGCGGCATACGAGAGCGTCTCGGTGCTGCCGTTGTCGGTGAGGCGACGACGCGCAAGCGCCTCAGCCACTTGCAGCAGCCACTCGGGCAGCGGGCCGCGACGTTGCGGAATGGGGAACAGGAACCATCCGCCGCCGTGCCGCTCGTAGCAGACCATGCGGCCTTCTGCGGCAAGGCAGAGCGACTTGATGCTCTCGCCGCGATTCACGGAAGGCATGAGCGGTTCGCCGGTCGCGACGTCCCAGCAGCGCAGTTCGCCTTCATCGGTGACGGTGACGAGCCGCTGCCCATCGGGCGTGAAGGCGAGATGCTGGATGAGACTGTTGTGCTGAAGCTCCAGCGGCACCGGCTTGCCAGCGGTCACGCGCCAGAGGCTGACGTTTCGATCCGTGCCTGCGGTGGCCACATGTTTCGCATCCGAAGCGAGGGCCATCACCTTGATGCCAGCACGGACCTGAACATGCACGACCGGAGCGGGACCGATGCTCACTCTGCCCGCAGCATCGGCGATGGCGAACCGCGCACCCTCCGCATCCCAGCCGAACACTTCGGCGTCTGCCAAATCTGGCGGCGCGGACTTCATCACGGCGCGTGCAGCTTCGGGGCGTCGATCCGACGAGGTGAGGTAGCGCGGCTCGATCATGCGGCCGTTCATCTCCCACACCTGGATGGAGCTGGCATCACGCTGCGACAGCGCCACGAGCGTGCCGTAGCGGCTCATGGCCGCCGCGCGTAATGGTTTGCGCACGCGATGCACGGTGACCTGGTCCATCGCGGGCTCCCACAGCCGCACCTCGCCATGATCAGAAACGGCGAGCACGGAACCATGCTGGGCCGTGGCCTGGCAAAACATGACTTCTCCGTCCATGCGCACCGTTTCGCCGGTCGGCTGCCCCGTGCGTGCATCCCATCCATACAGTCCGCCGCTGGCATCGCCGGTGACCACCACGCCGCCATCGGTGGCGAACGCCGCTGCGGTGACGGGTCCGCGATGCGGCAGCGGCCAGCCGATGAACTTGCCAGTGTCGAGGTCGCGCAACTGCGCCTGACCATTCGCCATGCCAGCGAGCAGGATGTGTCCCTGCGCCTGCAAGGCCACGCCACCGAGTCCACCGAGCGTCAAGGGTGCCGAGCGCTGGCCTGGACGCGCAGGATTGACCAGCGACAACTGATCGCCGCATACGACGAGCGCGAGATCAGCAGCGGCGCTGAGCGAGATCTTCGTCACCTCGTCTCTGACGGTGAAGGCCTCGCCCACGGCCTCTCGCTTGCTCAGATTCCACAGCCGCACCTGACCGGTGGACGAACCGCACACGAGATGCGTGCCATCAGGCGTGCAGCTCATCGCAGTGATCGCGCCGTCCATCGCAGGCGGAAAGGCGCGCAGTTGCTCCAGTCGCAGATCGCACTCGACGAGCTGGCCATTGGCGAGGCCGAGCATCACGCACTGCTCATCGGGTGTGACGAGCAGGGAGCGAGCGGCGGCTTCCAACGGATGCTGCTTCAGCGTGCCATCGCTCAACGACCAGCGCAGCAGCAGTGCGGGGCGGTCCGGCCCCTCGCACACGGCGATGACTTGCTGCGCACCGGAACTCACACCGATCAGCGGCATCTCGGTATAGCCCTCCGGCGGCGTGAGCACGGGAGCGACCTGACGCGAGAGATGCGCATACGCCAGCTCGGAGGCGAGGTAGGCAGCGGCCACGCCATTCGCAGGGTCGATGCGATTGGCTCGGCAAAGGTAGGCCACGGCCTCTGCATGGCTGCCGCGCTCGCTCTTCGCACGGGCTTCGCGGAAGTCGCGCATCGAGGCCGTGCGCCGCGCCTCCACCAGCATCGCATCCACCTTGTCCTTCTCGCGTTGCTTGCCATCGCGCTCGTGGCGCATGTCGAAGTAAAGCATCGTGATCGCCACGCTGGCCGCGATGAGCACCAGCAGCGTCGCGAGCGAGGCCACCACGCCCACGCGATGCCGACGCGCGAACTTCTTCATCAGGTAAATTTGGCTGGGCTGCCGCGCGAGAATCGGCTCGTGGCGCAGGTGGCGGCGCACATCTTCCGCAAAGGCATCCGCGCTGGCGTAGCGAAGCTCGGGATCAATCGCGAGCGCCTTGAGCGTGATCGCATCGAGGTCGCCGCGCAGTTCGGGCTTCCTCTGCGATGGACGCAGCGGCACATGCTCGGCCAATTCGCGCACGGCTTGGGCCAGCGGCTTGCCAGCAAAGGCGGAGGCATCGACCACGGGCACATCGCACAGCAGCTCGTAAAGCAAGGAGCCGAGCGCATACACATCCGCGCGGATGTCCACGATGCCTGCGCCGTGCTCGATCTGCTCGGGGCTGATGTAGCCGGGCGTGCCGAGCACTTGATCCATGCCGGTGAAGACGGTGCGATCCGTGAGTGGACCTTCGATGGCCTTCGCGATGCCGAAGTCGATCACCTTCGGCTGCGGCTGTCCGCTGGTGTCGTCGATGAGGATGTTCGAGGGTTTGATGTCGCGATGGATGATGCCTTTCTGGTGCGCGTAGTGAACCGCATCACAGATCGCGGCGAAGAGCAGCAAGCGCTGATCGAGCGGCATGGCGCGCGACTTCACATACGTCGTGACCGACTCGCCACGCACGCGCTCCATCACGAAGAAAGGCCGCCCGTCCGTGGTCTCGCCCGCATCCAGCACGCGCGCGATGTGCGGATGCTCCAGCAGCGCGAGCGTCTGCCGCTCTGCATCGAAGCGCGCCATGACCTGCCGCGAATCCATGCCGGGCTTCAGCACCTTGATCGCCACGGTGCGACGCAGCGGCTCGGTCTGCTCGGCTTCGAACACGACACCGAATCCACCTTCGCCCAGCTTGGCTCCGAGCTGATACCGACCACCGAGCATCGGTGCCTCCGACGTGGTGATCGCGGGTTCGATCGTTGCTTCAAACGAATCCATCGTCACACCACCGCGCAGCAGGCACGTGGGGCAGAAGCCCAGCGGTGCGTTCGCTGGCAGCGCGTGGCCGCAGGTGGGACAGAGGTTCGGCATCAGCGGGAGGTGGAGAAAACGGTGAGCAGGTGATCGAGTTCCGCGTCCGCTTCCTCCGGCGAATCGACGGTGGCCTCGATGTGCTTCTGCAAGAGATCGCGGTAGCGCTTGCGCAGTCGATGCGCGGCCACGCGGGCGTTTTGTTCTGTGATGCCCAGGCGCTGCGCCACGTCCGCGTAGCTCGGTGCTTCGCCCACGGAGAGAAAGCCACTAAGCGCCTCGAAGACTTCACCGCGATGCGTGCGCTGGTATTCGCCGCGCAATTCACCGAGCACATTCTCTAGCAACGTGAGCGCCCAGCGCTGCTCGAACAACCGATCAGGATCAGCGGAGTAGCTGAGTTCGTTTTGCAACCGACCCTCTGCCCATTCCACATCCAGCGACACACGCTCCACGCGGCCACCGCGCTTCTGCGCCACGTCGTGACGATGTGTGTAGCTCATGAAGTTCTTGATCGCCGCGAGCAGGAAGTTGCGCAGGCGTCCATCGCGCTGGTCCACGCTGGCCAGGTCCTCGCGTTCCAGCAGTCGCAGGAAGAAGCCCTGCGCCAAGTCTTCCGCATCGTGAGGCGCATTGCCCTTGCTGCGGATGTAGGCATAGACGGGGAACCAGTAGAGCTTGCAGACATTCGCCAGCGCCGCGCGTGCCGACTCGTCATCACCGCGCAATCGCATGAGCTGCGACCACGGTGTGGCGGGGAAGATGCTGGCGGTGGGAGTGTCGCTCACGACGGCATTCTGAACCGGATCAGGCCGTGGAATCAAGATGGATGATGAGTGCATGGGAAGTGGTCTCCTGATGAACGCGCAAGCGACCAGCCCGTGCGTGCGGACTGGTCGCGAGGGGTTCGTTCGTGGGTGAGGGATTACTTCGTGGCTGGCAGCGTGGGATTGTCGCCGCGTGCATCGGTGCCACCACCGCCCCAGAGACCGGTGAAGAGTTGGAAGAGGGAGTCGTCATCCATCGGATCGCAGGTGAAGGAGCCAGTGCCAACACCACCGACACTGAGGTGGGCGTTCCGCGCAGCAGCAGTCGCTGCCGCCACATCCGCACCTTCATCGCCATTGATGCCCATTGGATCGCTTTCCAAGCCACGATTCACGATGGGACCAGAGACGATGCCATACGGATACTGCACGCTGGTGAGGTAGGAGAGGGCTCCAGCGGAGCCGGTCACACCCAGCGAATCAGAGACGATGCCCTGGGAGCCCGGAGGAACCGCTGTGCCGTTGTCGGGCGCAGCCGTGCGTGCGGTGGAGCCACCCGTCAGGAAGTCCATGCCATCACCTCCGACAATGCCAAGCGGATCGGTCGTCATACCGCGATTCACTGGCACGCCCACGGTTCCAGCAGCGTCCGCGACCGTGCGTGCCGTGAGAGAGCCGCCTGAGTCCCGCCCGAAGTCAGCGCCATCGCCACCAACAACGCCTAACGTGTCGCTGAACAATCCACGCCACACGGGAGGCGAGATCACCGTGTCCGCACCTTCATCACCATTGATGGACTGGGCTACAGTGCGCGAGCGAACCGTATCCGCACCATTGCCGCCATAGAGGGTGTCCGCGCCGTTGCCGCCGTAGAGGGTGTCCGCGCCGTTGCCGCCGTAGAGGGTGTCATTGCCTGCGTCGCCTGTGATAGTGTCGTCACCGTCGTTGCCGTGGAGTTGATCATCATCCATGCCGCCGCACAGCCGGTCGGCACCGGTATTGCCGACGATGAAGCCATTGGTCATGAGTTGCAGGATCACGCCGTCGATGGGCAACATGCCCGCAGGCGGCGGAGGGAGCGGCGTCTGCGCGGAGGCGACGTTGGACGAAAGCATGGCCGCAGTGGCCAGCAGAGTGAGGTTCAGTTTGGTTTTCATGGCAGTGTGTTTGTTGGGTTCGTGTTTCGCTCGTATGCCGCCTTGCTGGCGGTGTTCAGGCGGGAGAGAACCAGCTGCCGTGAGGTGTTACAGGTCGGTGGAAAAAAGTTTGTGGTTCTACTTTCAGCGGACGAGAGGAGTCGCCGTGAGTCGGTGGCAGCATCGCCCAGCGAGCGCAGAGGCGGAAGGCGACCGATGAAGCGCTGGAGTTCAGCCTTGAGGCCGCGGGAGCACGTTGCCAACAAGCTCGTCCATCGCCGCAGGCTGAAGCCTGAACTCCAGCACCGATGCGGTAACACAGTCGCCGCATCGAAAATGAGGAAGCTTTGCAACGGGCTCCAACCTCACTGACACAACTATTCACGCTAATGCTCCGATGACGCGGGCTCGTCTCGCGATCAGACTATACGCTCATGCCAGCAACTGCGACACCACCTTGGCACCCTGGTTGTCTGTCAGTGACGCGGCGAGGCCATTGCGTTTGTAGGTAAGCTTGGTGTGATCGAGGCCGAAGGCGTGCAGAAGGGTGGCGTGGTAGTCGAAGTGCTTCACCTCGTCGATGACGGCCTTGTGGCTCCACTCGTCAGTTTCGCCATGGACATAGCCTTTCTTGAAGCCGCCGCCCGCCATCCACATGCTGAAGCCATAGGTGTTGTGATCGCGACCCCACTTCTCACGACCGGCATCGTTTTGCAGCACGGGCAGCCTGCCCATTTCACCGCCCCAGTGAACGACGGTCGTATCAAGCAGGCCACGTTGCTTGAGGTCGAGAATGAGGGCGGCACTGGGCTGATCGGTGGCCGCGCAGTTCGTCGGCAGCGCGGTGATGAGGGATCCATGCTGGTCCCAAGACTGCCCGGCATTGAGCACCTGCACGTAGCGAACACCGCGCTCGATGAGACGGCGGGCAATGATGCAACGCGTCGCGTAATCGCTGGTGATCGGATTGTCGACACCGTAAAGCTTCTTCACGTGCGCGGGCTCGTTCGAGATGTCGAGTGCCTCCTTGGCGGCAGTTTGCATCTTCGCCGCGAGTTCGTAGCTGGAGATGCGCGCTTGAAGATCGAGTTCGCCCGGATGCTGGGACAGATGCTCTTCATTGAATGCCTTCAGCAGCGCCAGTTGACGCTCCTGCGGCTTGCCCGCGAGCGAGGGGGGCGGATCGAGGTTGAGAATGCGGGGCTCGGTCGGACGTATGAGCGTGCCCTGATACAGCGCAGGCAGCCAGCCATTGGTAAAGTGTTCACCGCTGAAGGTGGGCAGTCCTTTGGGATGCGAAAGCACCATGTAGGCAGGCAGATCGTCCGTCTCGCTGCCGAGACCATACGTGAGCCACGAGCCCAGCGCGGGACGCCCCGACACGATGCGACCCGCGTTCATCGCGTAGAGCCCTTGCGCGTGATTGCTCACGCCGGAACTCATCGAACGAATGAGGGTGATCTCATCGACCACCTTGGCCAGATTGGGCAGCAACTCGCTGATCTCCATGCCGCACTGCCCGTGCTTCTTGAAGGTCCACGGCGAGCCAAAGACCTTCGACGAGGCCTGCGCGAGATTGTCATACTTGATCTCGCCGGGGAACTTCTGTCCATGATACTTCGTGAGCATGGGCTTCGGATCGAAGAGATCCATCTGCGAAGGCCCGCCCATCATGAAAAGCGATATCATGGCCTTCGCCGTGCCCTCGAAGTGCGGCTTCTTCGGCGTCAAATCATAGCGTGCCTGACCAAAGGACTCCGGCTTCACTGGCGCAGCGAGCAACCCGTCGCGTTCCAGCAACGAAGCAAGTGCCAGCGTGCCAAGGCCGAAGCCGTTGGCGTGCAGGAAGTGGCGGCGCGAGCAGAGATGGGGGCGGTTCATTGCTACTACCTACGCGGTTGGTCGCTCGTTTCGTTCGCGCCCGATTCACTCATGCGGACTGAAAGACCTCGGCGTCGTATCTGTTAAATCTTACGTCACTCAAATCCCCCTGTGGCACACCGACCATCCCCCATGTCCACTGTTCGAAAGTCCCATTGTCTCTCTTACCTTCCCCTCGTCCTGAGTGCCGTCGCCCTGCACTCCGCTCCAGCCGCCGAGCATCCTGGCGCTATCGTTTACAAGAAGCTCTGTATCGATTGCCATGGTGATCAAGGTCAGGGCGTGGACGGCAAATACGATGAACCGCTGAGCGGCGAGCGCTCGGTCGCGGCACTGGCCCGCTACATTGAGAAGACGATGCCCGAGGACAACGAGGGTGCGTGCGTCGGCGATGATGCGAAGAACGTCGCCGCTTACATTTACGAGGCGTTCTACTCGCCAGCAGCGCAGGAGCGACTGCATCCGCCACAGAAGGAGCTGAGCCGCCTCACCACTCCGCAGTTCCGCATGTCGGTGATGGATGTGCTCGCCCGCTTCCCGCTGCCGGTGCCACCACCACCGGGCAAGCCCGCGCCCAAGCCCCGTCCGCCCGAAGTCGGGCAGCCAGGATTGAAAGGTCAGTATCGTGGCGTAGCGATCCCCAAGCCAGGCGAACCCGTCGTCGACACGACACCGACGAAGGGCATCAAAAAGAAGCGCCCGAACAAGACCGTCGAACGCGTGGAGCCCACGGTGGCGTTCCACTTCGGAGCGGACAGCCCGGACAAGACAACGTTGGAGGCCGAGCAGTTCGACAACTCGTGGCAAGGCAGTCTGCTCGCCCCGGACACCGGCGTGTATGAGTTCATCATCAAGACCGAGAACGGCGCACGTCTGTGGATCAATGACGACGATGAAGACGATGCCCTCATTGATGCCTGGGTGAGCGCGGGTCCGAAGGTTCGCGAAGAGAAGAAATCCATCTTCCTCGTCGGTGGACGCAGTTACCGTCTCGTGCTGAAGCACTTCAAATTCAAAGAGCAGAGCGCCTCGATCGAACTCTGGTGGAAGCCGCCGCACGGCATCACCGAGATCATCCCCACCCATGTGCTGAGCACCGCGCGCGTGCCGCAGCGAATGATCGTGAGCACTGACTTCCCTGCTGATGATCGAAGCGCAGGCTACGAGCGGGGCACCTCGATTTCCAAAGCCTGGGATCAAGCCGTGACCGAGGCCGCGATCAGCACCGCTGAGCAAGTGGTCGCCGAACTGGACGAACTCGCGAACACCAAGCCGAATGCACCGGACCGCATCGACCGCCTCAAGCTCTTCGCCCTTGAGTTCGTCACCGCCGCCTTCCGCCGCCCTCTGACCGATGAACAGCGCAAGCAGCATGTGGATGCCTTGTTCGCCTCGGCCAAGACACCCGATGTCGCCGTGAAACGCGTGGTGTTGCTCGCCCTGAAGTCACCGCAATTTCTCTACCCCGATCTGCACAGCCGCGAGAAAGTGGATGACTTCGACATTGCCACACGTCTCGCCCTCACGCTCTGGGACTCGGTGCCTGACAAGGAACTCATGGAAGCAGCTGCCTCAGGCATGCTCCACTCACGCGATCACGTGCTCGCACAAGCCAAGCGCATGGTCACGGACGAACGATCCAAAGCGAAAATGCAGGGATTCTTCCATCACTGGCTGGAGCTCGAGCGCGCCGAAGGCACCTCGAAGGATCCGAAGATCTTCCCAGACTTCACGCCCGAACTCCTGGCCGACCTGCGCGAGTCCCTGATGCGATTCATTGACCAAGTGGTCTGGAGCGAGAAGTCTGATTACCGCGAACTGCTGCAAAGCGACTACCTGTGGCTCAACGAGCGTCTGGGCAAATACTACGGCAAGCCGGTGACTGGAGATGAATTCCAGCGCGTGGCCTTCGATCCGAAACAGCGCTCCGGTGTTGTGACCCATCCCTACCTCCTCGCCTCGCTCGCCTACAGCAAGCAATCCTCGCCCATTCATCGTGGCGTGTTCCTCTCCCGCAACATCGTGGGCATGTCACTCAAGCCGCCAGTGAAAGCGGTGGTCTTCGAAGACGCGCACTTCAATCCCAAGCTGACCATGCGCGAGAAGATCACTGAACTCACGCGCAACGATGCCTGCATGAACTGTCATCGGCTCATCAACCCGCTCGGCTTCAGCCTGGAGAACTTCGATGCCGTGGGCCGCTGGCGCACGAAGGACAACAACAAACCGGTGAACCCCGTGGGTGAGTTCTCCAACGACGAAGGCAAGCTGGTGAAGCTCACCGGACCCCGCGACATCGCAAACTACGTGGCCGGCAATCCCTCGGGTCATCGCGCTTTCATCCGCCATCTATTCCATCATCTCGTCAAACAAACTCCCTCAGCCTACGGACCGAAGACGATCGACAATCTCCAGCGCAACTTCGCCACCAGCAATTGCCACATTCAGAACTTGATGACGGAGATCGCCTTGGTCGTCGCTTTGGACGGTGTGAAGTAGGCTCAGTGCTTTGACGCGAGCAGCGTCTCAGCGCGGACACGTCGACAGAATCGCCACACTCTATCAACGAAGGCCCGTCCTTCCCATCCATGCGTGTGATACCGATCACGAGACGCTGCTAGCGAATAAACTACGCGAACGCGTGTGGTTGGGCCTTGATTGCTGAGCGCGGATCCTTGCGCGCACTATCGAGCGTCAGGATTAGCCTCCTCCATCTTGATGAATTCACGTCGAATAAAGACCGACACATGTTTGGGTTCAAGGTGTCGAAAACTCGCCCAGCGACGTAAAGAGCACCTCGGCTGCGTAAGGGAACTGCTGGAACAACTCAAAAGCACGGCGGCCACGATGATTGAGTCCCGAACCCTCCTTCATCAGCTTCGGATCCGTGCCAGCAAAGCCGTCTTCAAGGAGCGCCTTGTTGGCGGCATTGCTAGTGCCTACATAGCCGGTCAGCAGCCTTTGGATTGCCTCTTTCTCAAGTGCCAGACCTGTGTTGTTAGATGCTGCCACGATCTCGTCGAGCCTTTTGCGAACGCCGCTGGCTCCAGTGGAATTCGCAATAGCGATCATCGTCGCGAGACTAAACTCCCGCGTGAATCCTCGTTGGAGGAAATCCTGGTGGCAGGGCTCGGCGGTCTGATCCCGGAAGGCCGCCAGTTGCGCTGGTCGCAGAGCAGGATCTGCAAGCAGCGTGTCCAGCCCCACGCGCAGCCACTCTAGGGTCACGAGGCCAGCGTCGTCAGCGCCCACCCCCTTGCCCCCGGCATTGTGCTGAGTGATCCAGGAGAGACTGAGCACATCCGTTGCATGAGAGCCAAAGGCAGCATCGAACTTCACTGGATCAGCAGCATGGAGGATCTTGAACAGAGTCAGCACACCGCCATCCGTCGCAAAATCTTTGATGCCGCATGTGAGTCCATCAAGACCGCTGATGGTTTCAAAGTGCTTCGAAGTCCCGTTACGCGTGATGACCCCCAGAGTGCGTGAAATGAACGAGCCGTCCTTGAGGTAACTCATGACATCGTCGCGGACCCGCTTGGCGCTGTCAGGCTTGTATTCGGTGTAAAGGCGAGTGTCGCCGTGGCTTTGACCCTTCTTCGTGGGTGCAGTGGCAATGGCTGGTGTGCGTGGTGGTGTCATAGCGAGCTTGGGTTGCAAGGTTAGAACGTAGATAGACAAAAAGAGCGCGAGTGAATTTATGGGTTTCAGATTTAATTGAACTCATCAAGCACTACCTCAGAAGCGCCTCCTGAGAGATGGTGACGCCCCAGGAAATGTCAGGCTGGTGAGGTGATCATGTGTCAATGCGGTTGTTTGGCGTGCGAGCTTGCTGTCGCTGCCCGTGCGCAGAACTGCGTATGCGAGAGGGGGAGGTGCGTCAGTGAAAGAGCGTCTTCTTGGACCTCAGAGGTGGTCAGGAAGGTGAGGTCGGAGGAGGTTTGCGGAAGGCGATGACGCGGTCCTCGATCATCGCATTCAGCAGGCAGCGCCAGTAGCGGCGACGCTTGGTGGATGAGACATGGTTAAATTCTTCCACGTGAGCTAGCAGGAGGTCATCTGCTGTGTCGATGAGACGCCGCACAGCCCTAGTGTTGGCGGGATTGAAGGCTCCAGCCTGAGCAATGACTCCGGGCAAGGTGCGCGTCATCAGGGCCAGCAACAGAGGCATCAACCCTTGCTCGAGCGGACTCCACGAAGTGACCGCTTGAGTCTTGTCTGAGGATGTCTTCGGAACCTTGGCCGATGCCTTTACGGCACCGGATTGAGAGGGCTTGTCCGAGACTTCAGGTTCGTCTTGGGAGGGAGTGGAATCAGAGGGCTTGGGCTTCACGGGCACAGATTGTGCCGCAACATTCGCTGATTGCCTATGCGTAGAACTGCGTATAGACGCCCAGTTCGCATCAACCCGACAAAGTCACTCTCCACAAGGTTGGCGCACTTTGTTCTTCGCTCCTCCCGCCTATGAACTCGCCTCGCCTGAACCACTCGCAGCTCAAGGCATTCTCGACGTGCCTTGATCTCCTTTACGGACTGCCGACAGGGGAAGACCCGGTGGAGACCGTGCTGAACGTGCTGTCTCAGCTAACTCGAATCACCTCCATGGCCGTTGATGAATTCAAGGCCGTCAACGGTCAGATCGTGGGCCACCAGCACATCACCTCCCAGGGGTTCGAGGGACATCCCGAGGTGGCGGTGATTCCACGGCTGGTGATGAAGGATCATCCATTGATCAAGCACGCCGCCAAGAACATCGGACCCGAACCCCTGCGCATCTCCGACTTCGTCAGCCAGCGCGAATTGAAGAAGCTGAGCATCTACGACTTCAACAGCAAGATCCACGAAGGCTGGTGTGATCAGGTGGCGCTGCGCACTCGCGTGGCCGGTGGAACGTTGAACATCACCGTCAATCGTGACCGCGTCTTCACTGACGAGGAGTTCTTTCTTTTCGATCTGCTGCTGCCCCACATTCGACGCGTCATCGGACGCTGCGCTCTGTTCATCCGTCTGCCGGGCAACGATCAACTCACGCCCCGAGAACGCGAAGTGCTTTACTGGATGACCAAGGGCAAGCGCGACGAGGAGATCGCTCTGATCGTCAAGTCCTCTCCACGCACCGTGAACAAACAGGTTCAGGTGGTGCTCTCCAAACTCGGCGTCGAGAACCGCACCTCAGCCGTGGCCTTGGTTCTGGGTGGAGCGTGAAGCGGACGAGTTACTTGGGCAGCAACTTTAAGGCACCACTTTCACCGAGTCCGTCGATGACTCTGGGGGCTGCCGTCATGAAGTAGCCATAGCCGCCTTTGTTCACGCCTTTCTGAACCAGCACCCCTTGCCACACGGGCTTGGTGCCATCGGCATGGGTGAAGGTGCCGCTGATAAGGCCGGTCGCTGCCGTCAGGCTCACTGTGAACGACGCGTCTGTGGCTGGAGCCTTTGTCACAGCGCTCGTCGTTGGGTGAATGTTGATGTTCTTCGTGATGCTGCTCACGAGAAGGCCATCGGACCACTGGAGTGTGGCATTGCCATTGTTCACATCGACAGGCAGCAGGCCAGCCAGCGCAGGCGGAGCATACGTCGCCCCGACAATCTCCACGCCAACACCCTCGAGCCAGCCCCAGGGATACCACTGAACATTCTGCCAAGGACGGAACCAGCGCACACCGCTCGCTGTCAGGTCCGAGTCCGCAGCCGAGGTATCGACGGCTACCAGCGCCGCAAAGGTGCCACCGAGAGAGTAGAGCTGGGAGAACCACGGCCAGGTATTCGTCTTCGACAAGGCGGTGCTCACCGAGATGGCGGTGTTGTCCGCGAGCTTGCCCGTGAAGCTCACCGTCCCGTCTGTTTTGATCGTGCCCGTGGCGTAGCCATCGCCTCGAGGAACCTCTGCCGAAGTCCATCCAGACGGTGGTGCCAGATGCTTGAAGGCCAGGGTGTAAGCCTTGCTCACAGTGCCAGCGATGGCGGATGACGCTTTGCTCCCGAGGCTGTAGGCAGCGCGATCAGCGACGATGTCGGACTGTGCAACAGTGACTCCTGTGCGGGACTTCACCCTCACCGTGCCAGAGAGCACGCCAGTCGCGCCTGTCATGTCCAGAGCCAACGCCACTTCTAACGGTGGCTTGCCAGCACGCGCCAGTTGGATGGATGTGGCGCGCGTCGTGCCGAAGCGAGCCACACCCGCATTGTCAAAGATACCGTTCACGGGCAACGAGAGTCCGTCGATCTTCAGTGTGCTGGTGAAGCTTCCCGTGCTTGTCACGGCAGCCGTAAAGCCACCGACGGTTTCCTTGCTGGGCACCGTTCCAGATGGTGGCACGGTTGCACTCGGCTGCGCGAGCCCGTTGAACTTACCGATCATCGCGGCCGTGAACGGATTCGCGATGAAGTTCGCCGTGAGCACCAAGCCTTCTTGATGCGTATAGGCAAGCGTTGGCAGTTCCTGCATTGCCGCCGTGATGCCCGTTCCTGTCGCGTCATTGACGGCCCATCCGTTGAAAACCTGCCCCGTGCCCGGCGTCGCCTTCAGGGTGTAAACAAACCCCACCTGCTTCGTCGCATCCGTGCCAGGGAAAGGTGCTGTCAGCGTTCCCGTGCCCGTCTTGTTCACCACCAGCGGGCGCTTCACGATGGAGTTGAAGGTGCGTGTCACCACCGTGCTTTCATTGCCGCGCGTGTCGATGCTCTTCACTGCGACGGTGTTTGAACCTGGTTTCAATGGTGACAGCGCTGCCGCGTAGACGGCCGAAGTGCCCGCCGCGTTGAGCGTGATCACCGCATCGGAATAGGCTGCGCCATTGAGGGAGAATTGCACCTTGGCGATGCCTTTGCCATCGGTCCCTGTGCCGCTGACGATGGCAGGCGCGCCCTCGTTGATGGAGGCGTTCGCGATAGGAGCCGTGATCGTCACCGTTGGCTTGGTCGTATCTACCAAATCCACGATGCGCACCGTTGTCGCCGCAAGGCTGCCCAGACCAATACCGCCCTGCGGATTGCTAAGGTTCAAAGTGAAGGTCTCATTCGTCTCGATGAGCGAGTCCGCCGTGATCGTCACGGGCACCGTCGCCAAAGCCTGACCGTCGGCAAAGTTCACCGTCACGTTCACCACGGGTGCGAAGTCCGTTGCCGTCGCCGTGCCGGGAGCCGAGTTCACCACGACGCTCACCGCTCCACTTGTGCCGCCCTTGCGGAGAACCGGAATCTGCGCAGTGCCAGCCTCTTCATTGACAAAGGTCAATGCCGCCTGGAAGGCCAAGCCTGGGTTTCCAGTGCCTATCAGAGGGATATCAAAAGGGTTCTGATCGGGATCATTGCTCGCGATATGAAGTGTGGCTGCTCGGCTGCCTTCATCAGAGGGCGTGAATGTAATGCCGAACGTCGCAGTGCTATCGGGCAGCAGCGAAGTGCCGATGCTCTTGGTATCCAGACTGAAGTCCGCAGCTCCTGGACCATCGATCACAAAACTGATCCCCGTCAACGGAGCATTGCCCGTGTTGCGAATCACCACAGGCAAGGCCGGACGCGCATCGCCCACCACCGCGCTGCCAAACACCAGTGGTGCACCTCCACTGATCAATCCATTGCCTGCCGGCTGCTCGACCGCAATCTCCGGTGCTATCACTCCGATCCCAGCGAACACATACACAGCGCCCGAACTGCTTAGGCTTCGATCAAACTGGTCACCATTCACCCCCGAACTTCCGCCATCTTCCTCGAACGCCCCTACGAGGAGTGTGCCACCTGACAACGTGACAGCACAGCCGAAGGAGTCACCGAAGGAATCAGTGGTGCGGGTGTTGGAGGCTTTCAGATACGATCCTACCGTCCACTTGCCATTGGTGCGCGAGAAGAGGTAAGCAGCGCCCGCATCGTTCGCATCATTGTTACTCTGATTGCCACCGATGCCTCTTGCGTTGCTGCTTTCCCCCTCGGCACCGACCGCAATGGTGTCGCCGCTGATCGCCACGGCAGCCCCAAAGTAGTCACCAACACCAGGATTTGATGCCTTGAGATACGCTTGCTGACTCCAAGCTGAACCCGTGCGCACAAAGACATAGGCCGCCCCTGAAGAGGAAAGACTGTCGTTCGCTTGATTGCCATTCACGCCAGCTGCGTTGCTGTCCTCGTAATTGGCACCTATCACGGCTGTATCGCCCGAGATTGCGATGGCCGACCCAAAGTAGTCAAGGCCACCGGAATTCGACGCTTTGAGATAGGCTTGTTGCGCCCATGAAGCGCCGCTGCGTGTGAAAACATAGACAGCACCGGCACCATTCAAACTGTTGTTCAACTGGTCGCCATTTACACCTCTGGCATTACTTGCCTCTTGGAGAGCGCTGACGAGGACCGTGTCACCGGATATGGCCACAACCGAACCAAACCCGTCACCAGCTCCACAGTTGGACGCCTTCAAGTAGGACTGAAAACTCCAGGTCGTTCCACTTCGCACGTAAACGTAAGCAGCTCCGGCTCCTGGGGAACTGTTGTCTGTTGCATTGCCGTTGATAGTGCTGGCCGCACTGTCTTCTGAAAACGCCCCCACGACCAAGGTGTCTCCTGCCAAGGCCACTGAGGCACCGAATCCATCAAACTCATCCGTGTTTGGGGCCTTGATAAAGGCCTGCTGAACCCAATCGGCCCCTTCCTTCACAAACACATAAACCGCACCCGAACGGGAAGCACCCAATCCGTTCTGCACGCCATCGACGCCTACCGAATTGCTGTCTTCGCCAGGACTACCCACCACCACGGTGCTGCCGGACACCGCCACTGAAGAACCGAATTCATCTCCCGATCTGCTGTTCGACGCCTTTAGGTAGGCCTCCTGGACCCAGCTCCCGCCAGTGCGAGTAAACACATAAGCCGCCCCCGACTCAGATTTGCCGTTGGCGAACTGGTTGCCGTTCACACCCGAAGATGGTCCTGCCTCCGACGGTGCACCGACTACCGCGATATCGCCACTGATGCTCACAGCGTCCCCGAAGTTGTCCGCAGGGTCAGGATTGCTCGCCTTCATGTAGGCCTGCTGTGAGACTGGCGATCCCGCAAGGATGGACTCCACTGCGACAGTCATTGAGCCAAGAAGGACAACGGCAAGAACCAAAAGTGGGCGTCTCATGAAGAAAACAAGATAAGGGCGTTGATACGAAACGAATCAAAAATGTGATCGAATGATCAGACTCACAAAAGTCAATCATAGACTGGTATAGCAACAACAGGGGGAACGCTGGGGCTCGCTGGATTAGGTCCTGTGACTTTAGGGTCCCCTTCGGGATTCGCGATGAATGGACGAGGAGGCACATCCTCGTCCCGACATTGACGGACATTGGACACCACGCCGTTTCAATGCTTCCGAACGCGCGCATGTTTCGTCTGTTTCATATCGCGCTTTTGGGCGTGATCATTGCCTTGGGGACTCTGGGAGTTTCGAGGTTGAGTTACAATGTCGAGATCCTGGATCTGCTGCCGCGTGGCATGGCGGGGGTGGAGGGCACCAAGTGGTTTCAGAAGGTCTATGATCGTCCTGATCAGTTGATCGTTACGGTGCGCGCGGCGACCGATGCGGAGGCCGATGAAGCGGTGAATGCTTTCGCGGAGGCTCTCGCGAAGCAACCGGATCTGGCGAAGCGAGTTCATTTTCAGCCGTCATGGGAAGCGCATCCGCAGGACATGCTAAAGATGGTGGCTTTTGCATGGCTGAATGCTCCGCCAGACAAGGTGCAGGCGTTGGAGCAATCGCTGGCGCCGGACCTGATCGCCCAGACCTTGAAGGCTCGCGTGGCAAGACTTGGCTCTTCGCTTGATCCATTGACCGTCGCCATCGAGTCGAACGATGTGCTGGGCTTAACATCCGCAATGAGGTCAGGCATGGATGCGGAGGCGATGCAGAGCATGGGTGGCGGAGGCTATGCGAATGAAGACGGCACCCTACGCGTGCTCTACATCGACGCCCCGAAGCCGATGAGCGGCTATCGTGATGCGGCGGCGTGGCTGGCGCAACTCAAGACGGTGCGCAACAAAGCTATCAAGCCGGACGTGGTCGTGCGTTACACGGGCAATCCTGCATTCCAGGCGGAGATCGGCACGGGCATGGAGAATGACATGAGCCAGTCAATCAGCGGCATCACCTTCATCGTTGGCTTTTTGTTCTGGCTGCTGCATCGCCGCATCAAGCCGCTCTTCCTCATCCTCGCTTCCATGCTGAGCACGGGACTGATCACCTTGGGACTGGCGGGACTGATGTTTGGTTCGCTCAATGTGATGTCGATGGGCTTCGCGGCGATCCTCATGGGCATGATCGAGGACTTCGGCGTGCTCGGATTGAACGAAGCCATGAACCGCCCAGGGGAGAGCTTTCGCCAGATTCATCATCGAGTGTTTCCCTCCATCTGGTGGAGTGCGATCACTTCGGCGGCGGTGTTTGGAGCGCTCGGACTCAGCACCCTCCCAGGCATCGCGCAGATGGGAGTGCTCACGGGGCTGGGCATTCTGGTGGGCGCGGGGGTGATGCTTTACGGATTCCTTCCGCTGGCGATGAAGTTCTGCGCGAGCGACACTCATGCGCCCGTGATTGATACCGCCCGCCCGTCGCGCTGGCCGGGGGTGATCATTGCCGTGCTTGCCTTGATTTGCACCGCAACGCTCGTCACTCGCGGTCTGCCGCCGGTGGCCAATGGGTCGAGCGTGCTGCGCCCAAAGCATTGCGAGTCCTTCGAAGCACTGATGGACTTCGACAAGGCGATGAAGCCGGATGGGGATCGTGTGGTCTGGCTGCCTATCGTTGTTCGTCAGAGCAAGGAGTCGGCTCTCACCAACTCCCTCCAGCAAGCAAGCGATGTGCTGAGTCGCGCTCGATCAAGCCAGGCAATTCTCAACCACTACCTGCCAACGGCTTTCGCACCGAATCCCGCCCATCAACAGGCCAGCCTGCCACGTCTGCTAGCACTGGCGCGTGATCGCGCACGAATGTTCAAGGCCGCCGAGGATGCGGGCTTCAACGAGCGGGGGCTTGGTTTGGCGAAGGGCGTGTTTGATCTCTGGGAGCAATGGGGAGCCGCTGGCACCAGCACGACACGGTGGCCTGATCTCGTAAAGCTGGATGACTCTCTCGGGCGGCAATTGCATCGCTCGGGCAGCGACTTCATTGCTTGTGGTTTCATGCGCTTGCCGAAAGGTCTTGCCGCCTTTCAATCATCGGTGATCGAGGAACTCCAGGCCATCGACGGCGTTCACGTCAGCGGTTGGGACTACCTCACCAGTCAGCTCAAATCGGTGATGGCTCGTGAGGTGCAACGGGTGTTGCTGCCCGCGCTGACGGTGCTGCTCGTGCTGTTCTTCTTCGTCTTCAAGACCTGGCGCGAGCGATGTTTCGCCATCGGATCGCTGGCGTTTAGCGGACTTATCTTGCTCGGCGGCATGAGCTTGCTCGGCATGGAATGGAACTTCGTGAACATCGCCACCATCCCCCTCTGCCTCGGCCTGGGGCTCGACTTCAACATCCACATCCTTTACTCGCTCCGGCACACCGAACAAACAGGTGAGAACGATCCTGGCGTGGGACGTGCCTTGGCTTACTGCGGCCTGTCCACCGGCCTAGCGTTCGGTGCGCTGGCGATGTCTGACAACGTGGGGCTCTCCACCTTCGGCGTTTGCGCTATGATCGGCGTGCTGGCCACATTGTTCGTCGCAGCCTTCGCTGTGCCGTGGGCGTGGCGAACGCTGCGCTAGCTACGCACCTTCACAAAACTGCGCGATGGGCTCCAGCAGATGGTGCTGGGCGCACACGTAGCGGAGATTGGCCACGGCAGCGGGGATGTGCTGCTTGAAGTGTGGCTTGCCCTGGTTGCGGCTGAGATTGCCGTAGGCACCAAGCGCCTGCATCAAGCGTTGTGCGGCGCACAGATGGAAGCGCTCGCGCAAGGTGATGAGGTCTTCGTCACGATGGCGCGCATAGAAGGCAATTAGGTCCTCGCGCTCTTTGTGCTCGAACTGCACATACGGGTCAAACAACAGCGATGCGAGGTCATATTCGGCGAGTCCAGGACGCAGCCCCTGATAGTCCACGAACCAGGCGTCGCCATCGCGGAGCATCACGTTCTGGCTTTGGAAGTCGCGATGCACGAGACAGCGAGACTCCTTGGCCAGGCGCTTGCGGAGATCAATGAGGCACTCATGGGCGGCGGCGAAAGCGGGATCGTTCCGTCGCTTGCCCAGGTGGCCTTCGACGAAGTGCGTGAGGAAGTAGTCCTGCTCCCAGGCATAGAGTTTCTCATCGAAGGGAGGCTCGAGTTCAGCGAGGTCGGTCTTCGCAAGCGAGGACTCCTCAATGGAGTGGATCTTCGCGACTTCACAGAGCGTTGCCTCATACAAGGCGCGGCGGGCAGGCCAGTCATCGTGCTGATGAGCGTGCAGATCGTCGCCGCCGAGGTCCTCAAGCCAGACGCAGAGCTTGTCTTCGTCAAAGGCGTAGATGCGTGGCACATGCACGCCATGAGCAGCGAGGCGGCGTGTGGCAGGGACGAACTTCGGATTGTCCGGCCGGGCCATGGTGTAAACCATCAGCACCATGCCGGGCTGGTTTGATCCAGGCCATTGCAGGCGGAAAAAGCGTCGATCCGAGCCGCCCTTGGTGATGGCTTCAATCTCACTGGGCAGGCCCGTCAGTGCCGGAAACTGCTGCTGCGTGAGGATGAGAAGGGCTTCGTGTTCGGGAGGCATCGACGAAAAGATGAAGGATGAAAACGGAAAGATGAAGGACGAACTCAGAAGTCGTGGTTCTCGTGGACCCCTTGAGCGAGGACATGGGAACGAACGATGCAGCGTCGCAATTGCGAGCCCGGTGCCACATGCGCATCAGGCCAGAGAATGCAGTTTTCCAGGCTCGCGCCTTCGCCGACGGTGGCACCTGGACCTATCACATTGGTGCCGCGCAAGGTGGCCTGTGGACTCACGGAAGCGTCAGGATGAAGGTCCACCATGGTGCCGAAGGTCGAGTGGCCAAGGTTCGCCCGATGGGCCTCAAGGTAGGCGTCCCGGCTGCCGAGGTCCCACCATTGTCCGTCATCAATCGCGACCGCACCCACCCGGTGCCCAGCCTCGATGAGCTTGAGGAAGATGGGGATCACGGACTCTACTTTGCCCGGCGTGAGCCAGTCGAAGAATCGCGGACTGACGAGATAGATGCCGGTGAAGAGATGCGTGCCTTCATTGCCGGAACCGAGCTTGTTGCGAATGTCCGTGACCACTCCGCGCGCTTCATCAAAGGCGATGTGCAAGGCGGGTCCGCGACTGCGCAGCGCGAGGGTGACCACGTTGTCGTTCAATGCGTGCGCGGCGATGAGCGGAGCCAGTGGGAGGTCCGTGAGGATGTCGCCATTGTAAACGAAGAAGGAGTCCGGCCCGTCGAGGAGATCGCGCACATTCGCGATGCCGCCTGCGGTCTCGAGGCGCACCGGGCTCTCGTTGCGGAAGCGGATCGGACAGCCTTGATACCGATGCTCTGGGAAGGCCGTGTCATAGGCCGTCGGAATGTGGTGCGTATTAACCACGAACTCCCCTACCCCGGACGCACGCAGATGATCGAAGGCGTAGGTCATGAGGGGACGATGGAAGACGGGAATCAGCGGCTTGGGCAACTGCTCCGTTAAGGGTCTCAGCCGCTCTCCCAATCCTGCACCCAACACAAAAGCCTTGTTCACGCGCGGGTTTTACGTTCTCATCATCGGCGACGCAATCGGAAACAATGAACGACCAGGACCGCACCATCGTCGCCGCACAGGGCTATGTGGAGTTGGGGCTCTTTGATGAGGCCCGGCGCGTGCTGCGTTCCCTGCCCCGCGAGGCCTTTGAGCGTTCTGATGTGATCGAGATCGGTCTGCTTTGCCTCATGGGCGAGCACCGCTGGAGCGAGGCTCTGGCCGCCGCGCATGAACTTTGCACCGCCTCTCCCAGCGATCCTGGTGGCTTCATCCACGCGGCCTACTGCCTGCACGAACTGGGCCGCACTGCGGAAGCCATGGAGGTGCTGCAAAACGGACCGAAGAGCCTGAAGGGCAAGTCGGTTTACTATTACAATCTCGGCTGCTACAACGCCCGTCTCGGTCAGATCGACCGCGCGCTGCAATACCTGGAAATCGCCTTTGAAAAGGACAAGTCGCTGCGTCGCCTCGCACGCAAAGATCCGGACCTCGCCGCGCTGCGCTCGCAATTGCTATGACCGGACTGCGCCCCGACAGACGCGAGGCCGTCGAACGATGGTTTCAGGAGAACTTCACCCTGCGCGGCGAACTCGGTGCCTCCGTGAGCATCTGGTGCGATGGACAGGAGACCCTCACCCTCGCCCATGGTCACATCAGCCGCGACCGCACCAAGCCCTGGACCACTGACACGCTCGTGCCTGTGTGGTCTGCCACGAAAGGTCCCGCCGCTGTGGCTTGTCTGATGGCGCTGCACGAAGCGCAGCTCCCGCTCACTGCCCCGGTGGCCGAAGTATGGCCTGAGTTTTTCCTTGGTGGCAAGGAGGCGATCACCTTCGCCGACCTGCTGTCTCATCGAGCTGGTCTGTGCGCGATGACACAGCGCGTGCCCATCTTTGACTACGAGGCGGTGATTGAGGCCCTGGAGAAACAGACACCGCTCTGGCCCGGAGAGTCCCGCCAGGCCTATCACGCACGGACCTTTGGTTTCCTCCTCGACGAGATCGTTCGCCGCATCACAGGGCTGGACTCTCTTGGGCACTACTTCGATGAAGTGCTGGGCGTGCCGCTGGACCTCGATTTCTGGATTGGCCTGCCGCCGGATCAGCACCATCGCGTGGCCACGCTCTATCCTGGCAAGATGAATCTTACCGCTGGCGATCAGGCTTTCATGAAAGCCTTCAACACTCCAGGTAGCATCACCGCTCAGGCGTTCGCCTCGCCGGTGGGACTGAGCGCCGTGCAGGACTTCAATCAACCTCATACCTGGACTCAGGGATTCGCCAGCATGGGCGGCGTGGGCAGCGCACGCGCCCTCGCCAAGTTTTACAGCGTCTTCGCCAACGGCGGCAAGTGGCAGGGCGAACAGATCATTCCCACGTGGATTCAGCGTGCCCTGACCAAGCCGCTCAGCGAAGCCGAGGACGCGGTGCTCTGCGTTCCCGCGGCCTTCAGTGCGGGCATGATGCTGGACCCCGTCGATCCCGAAACGAACCGCAAGGTTCGCGAGATGTTCGGCCCCAGCGAGTGTGCCTTCGGTCACCCCGGAGCCGGCGGCAGCCTCGCCTTCGCCGATCCCGACACCGGCATCTCCTTCGCCTACGTCATGAACCAAATGGAAGTCGGCGTCCTACCCGGCGAGAAAGCCCTGGGGCTGGTGCGGGCGGTGTTTGGCTGAGCTGGATGCTGGCGACTGGATTCTTGATGCTGGATGAAGCATCAACACGGCATCCACTTCGCACCGTTAAGTTTCGTGAATCCAATCGGCGGTGTCTTGAAGGCCATGGGCCTTCCGTCTGATAGCGAAGGGTTGCGGCGAAGCCGCTACCCTGGTGCAGCGATCAAGACCATCGGCGAACACCAACGGTGTTCCGTCACCTGGATTCGCGAGGTATGACGCAACTCCTTCGGAGTAGGCACACACAAACCCCGTCACCCACCAGGGTAGGCGCTGCGCACCAACCCTTCGCTATGAGACGCAAGCCCTTCGGGCTAATGATACAAACTTGATGCCGAGCGCTGCAGAACGGTTGCCTTCAACCCTTGGCCCGATGTTCCAGCCATCCAGCCATCCAGCCATCCAGCCATCCAGCCATTCAGCATCACATCACCATGCCACCATCGACGGCGAGCACCTGGCCCGTGATGTAGCGAGCTTCGTCGCTGGCGAGGAAGGCGGCAGCGTTGGCGATGTCGGTGGCCTCGCCCATGACGCCGAGGGGGATCTTGGGCAGGATGGCTTCCTTGACCTTGTCATCGAGTCCGCCGGTCATGTCGGTGGCGATGAAGCCGGGAGCGATGGCATTGACCGTGACGGCGCGACCCGCGAATTCACGGGCGAGCGACTTGGTGAAGCCGATGAGGCCAGCCTTGCTTGCGGCGTAGTTGGCCTGACCGGCGTTGCCGATGAGGCCGATGACGCTGGCGACGTTGATGATGCGTGCGCCTTTCTGCTTCAGCAGCACGCGCTGGAAGGCTTTCACGAGGTTGAACGCGCCCTTCAAATTGGTGTTGAGCACCGTGTCCCACTCTTCGTCGCTCATGCGCAGCATGAGGTTGTCGCGCGTGACGCCGGCGTTGTTGACCAGGATGTCCACCTTGCCGAAGTCGGCGAGGATCTGCTTGCCCAGTTCGGCCACCGCCGCGCCATCCGCTACATCGACGGCATAACCCTTCGCGATGTCCGCCGTGATCGCGTTCAAGGCGTTGGCCACGGCCTTCGAGTTGGACTCCGTGCGGCTGACAATGGCCACCTTCGCGCCCTCGGCGGCGAAACGTTCGGCGATAGCCTTGCCAATGCCCCGGCCAGCGCCGGTAACGACTGCGATCTTGTCTGTGAGCTTGCCCATAATGAGGCGCGCATAGTGAGTCGTGCAGACGGCTTGGCAAGCGGTGTTCTCGGTTCTCGGTTCGAAGTCGGAGAGTGACGGTTCAGTGCGAGGCCCCTCTATCCAAGGCTTCCAATGAGAGAACAGAGAACCCTGAACCGAGAACTGGAGAACGGAAAGCTTGCCTCCCCCCGCGCCTCGTTGTTAGACATGCGCCATGTCCTTCCTCGCTCCTCGCTTCGCTCCGCCTGAACGCATCCTCATGGGCCCTGGCCCCAGTGATGTGCCGCGTCGTGTCCTGAACGCGCTCGCCGCGCCCACGCTGGGCCACCTTGATCCGGCCTATCTCGCGATCATGGATGAGGTGCGCGACTTCCTGCGCCAGGTCTTCAAGACGAAGAATGAGCTGACCATGGCCGTGTCTGGCACAGGCAGCGCAGGCATGGAAGCCACGCTGGTGAACCTCATCGAACCCGGCGACGAAGTGATCGTGTGCGTGAACGGTGTCTTCGGCGGACGCATGAAGGACACCGCTGAACGTTGCGGTGCCAAGGTCCACGCGGTGGAAGCACCTTGGGGCGAAATCATCGAGCCCAGCGCAATCGCCGCCGCCCTCGATCAGCACAAGAACGTGAAGCTCGTGGGCATCGTCCATGCCGAGACCTCGACCGGCGCGCATCAGCCACTCGAAGAGATCAGCAAGCTCGTCCACAACGCCGGAGCGCTGCTGCTCGTCGATGCCGTCACATCCCTCGGCGGTGTGCCGCTTGATCTCGATGCGCTGCAAATCGACGCCTGCTACTCCGGCACGCAGAAGTGCCTCTCCTGCCCGCCCGGCCTAGCGCCGGTCAGCTTCTCCTCCGCCGCCGTCGATCGCATCAGCGCACGCAAGACCAAGGTGCAGAGCTGGTATCTCGACATGTCGATGCTCAAGTCCTACTGGGGCCAGGAGCGCGTGTATCATCACACCGCACCGATCAACATGACCTACGCGCTGCGCGAAGCACTCGCCATCGTGCTGGAGGAAGGCCTGGAGAATCGCTGGGCACGCCACACCAAGAATCATCTGGCACTCCGCGCTGGCCTGGAAGCGCTTGGCTTGAAATACATCCCGAAGCACTCGCTCGCCTCGCTCAACGCCATCCACGTCCCCGAAGGCGTCGATGAAGCCGGCGTGCGCAAGCGCCTGCTCACCGAGTTCGACATCGAAATCGGTGCCGGCCTCGGACCCTTCAAGGGCAAAGCCTGGCGCATCGGCCTCATGGGCGCGAGCAGCACCAAGAAGCATGTGCTCCTCGTCCTCGCCGCGCTCGAAAGCATCCTCGGCGTCAGCGGCGGCACCACGGCGGCGACGGCAGTGTATGCGTGAGGCTCGCCCTTGCGCCATCGCCCCTTCCCGCCATCTTCCGCGCTCCATTTCCATGAGCGCCGAATCCCCTGCCCCAGCCCCTGCCAAGTCCGACTTCATCCGCGACATGATCGCTGCCGATCTTGCGCAGGGTCGCAATGACGGCTGGGTGATCACGCGCTTCCCGCCGGAGCCGAACGGCTACCTGCACATCGGTCACGCGAAGAGCATCTGCTTGAACTTCGGCCTCGCCGAGGAGCATGCGCCGAAGTCGCGCTGCCATCTGCGCTTTGATGACACGAACCCGATCAAGGAGGACACCGAATACGTCGATAGCATCATGGCAGACGTGAAGTGGCTGGGCTTCGATTGGGGCGAGCACCTGTTCTATGCCAGCGACTACTTCGAGAAGCTCTACGGCTTCGCCGAGCAGCTCATCAGCAAAGGCCTCGCGTATGTGTGCGAGCTGTCCGCTGAGCAACTCCGCGAGTATCGCGGCACACTGACGGAGCCGGGCAAGAACAGCCCCTTCCGCGATCGCACCGTGGAAGAAAACCTCGCGCTATTCCGCCGCATGAGGGCTGGTGAGTTCCCCGATGGTGCCTGCATCCTGCGTGCGAAGATCGACATGGCGCACCCCAACATCCACATGCGTGATCCGGCGCTGTATCGCATCATGCACACGCATCATCACCGCACGGGCGACGCGTGGTGCATCTACCCGATGTATGACTATGCGCATCCGCTGAGCGACGCCCTGGAAGGCATCACGCACTCGCTCTGCACGCTGGAGTTCGAGATCCATCGCCCGCTCTACGAGTGGCTGATCAACAACGTCGATGGCCTGCCCGGCAATCCTTATCAACGCGAGTTCGCGCGGCTGAACCTGACCTACACGGTCATGTCCAAGCGCAAGCTGCTCCAGCTCGTGAAGGAAAACAAAGTCAGCGGCTGGGACGATCCGCGCATGCCCACGATCAGCGGGATGCGCCGCCGCGGCTACACCCCGGCGGCGATCCGCGACTTCTGCAAGACGGTGGGCTTGACCAAGTTCAATTCGCTCAGCGACGTGGCCCTGCTGGAGCACAGTGTCCGCGAGGACCTCAACAAGAACGCCCTGCGCGCCTACGGTGTGCTGCGTCCGATCAAGGTGGTGCTGGAGAACTATCCTGAAGGGCAGGTGGAATACATCGAAGCACCGAACCTGCCCGACGATCCGACCGCTGGCACGCGCCACATCCCGCTGAGCCGAGAGCTTTACATCGACGCCGATGACTTCATGGCCGAGCCCGTCGCGGGCTTCTTCCGTCTCGTGCCCGGTGGCGAGGTGCGCCTGAAGTTCGCCTTCTGCATCATCTGCAAAGAAGTCGTCCGCAACGCCGACGGCAGCATCAAGGAACTTGTCTGCACGTATGACGATGCGACCCGCCACGGCAAGAAGCCCGAGGGCCGCGCCAAGGTGAAAGGCATCATCCACTGGGTAAGCGCCGCGCAGGCCGTTGATGTCGAGGTGCGTCTCTACGATCGTCTCTTCACCGCCGAGCAACCCGACGCTGGCGACAACGACTTCCTTGAACTCATGAACCCTGAGTCATGCGAAGTGATCCGTGGCAAGGTCGAAGCCTCGCTGCGCGATGCCAAGCCGGGCACACACTACCAGTTCGAGCGCGTCGGCTACTTCTTCACCGATCCCCTCGACAGTCAGCCCGGCGCACCGGTCTTCAACCGCGTGGTCGGATTGAAGGACGCGTTCGCGAAGCCGATTGAAGACCTTGAAGCTTTCGTCTCTGGGAAACTTAAAGCTTTAGCAGAAGCTACCTATTACCCTGCCGATACCTTAGCTAGCTTCCGGGAGAAGTATGCCAAGAAGAGCGTGGTTGTTACTGACCGCTCTGTTTCGCCGCCCAAGGAATGGGGGCCTTTCAAAGTTGCGATCGATTTCAACTCTCCAACGGTTGTCGCTCGATTGCAGGGTGTAAGCAAACCGATTCCAATAGCAGTATTCAAGCACGCTATCGAATCTTCAAAGGGAGAGCTGAGGTTAATTGATTCTAAATGAACTGCTCTCCGATCAACCGCGTGGTTGGCTTGAAGGACGCGTTCGCCAAGCAGATGGGGAAGTGAGGAGCTTCCAACCTCATCTGGCGTCGTCGCACATCTCAGAACCATCTCGTAGTCACCAACCGCGAAGCGGTTGTCCTTGAGTAGCCGTAGGTGAAGCCGAGTTCCACGAGGCTAACCTACGGTATTGATCGGCAACAGATTCTACCGCGCAGCGGTAGGCCCATTTCTTCGCCTCGCCCTGGACGATGTTCATGGGACAACCGCGCTGCGGTTCGGGAGGTAGCAAGATCTTATCCCTTGAGCTTCAGAACCGTCTCTCAGATCGGAAACTGGAGTGTCAGGTTATCCGTCTGCCAACTCGAAAAAATAGTGTCGCCGCACGTTGAAGCAGGGTGTGCAGGCCCGTTCGCCGCCGGGACAAGCTCAAACGTGACATTGATCTTTGATTTACGAGCCCAGGGCTCGCTCTAACCTAACGCATGAATCCCGACGACGAAAAAGAACTGCACCGCTTGAGCGAGTTGCTTCACGATATCGAGCGAACCCTGACGGCGGATGCACCCCAGCGAGAGGCGCTGGTGAAGGCGAGCTTGGCGTTGGGGATGATTTTTCTTCAGGACGCGCGCGGTGAGATCGAGCGCATCTACGAGGGGCTCGAACAGCCAGCGCCGAAGACTTCCGCGAAGCCCAAGACGATCAAGCCTGCACGCACCACCTCGAAAAAGGCACCGAGCAAGAAGGCTTCGTCACCGGCGAAGAAGCCGAACGCCCGTGGGCGCACAAAAGCCCGACGAGCTTGAAGTGGGTGCCAGAAGAAACTGGCGGAGAGAGAGGGATTCGAACCCTCGGTAGGATTTCTCCTACGCATCTTTAGCAAAGATGTGCTTTCGACCACTCAGCCATCTCTCCAAAATTCCGTGTGCGGAAGTGCGCGGATAGTAGAAGCGCGAGGCGAAGGGTCAAGGGAAAGGTTCATTTCTCATCAATCCAGGCCACGAAAAAAGGCACGGGCCGTCCTGGTGGTCGTGGCGATGAGTTCTTCGACGGGCTCACCGCGCAGTTGAGCGATGAAGCGTGCGGTGTCGGCGACGAAGGCGGGCTCACAGCGTTTGCCGCGATGAGGCACGGGCGCGAGGTAGGGAGCGTCGGTTTCGAGCATGAAGTCGCCCGAGGACAGTGCCTGGGCTGTCGCCTGGATGATGGGACTGTTCTTGAACGTGGTGACGCCGGTGAAGGAAACGAGGTGACCGAGGGCAAGGACTTCGCGCGCCTGCGCCTCGGTGCCGGTGAAGCAATGAAACACGGCACGCAGCCTGCCGGTGTAGGGCTGGACGGCGGCGACGAGGTCCTCCTGGCTCTCGCGGGCGTGGAGGATGACATTGAGCCCGAGTTCGACAGCAAGATCGAGCTGGGCTCTGAGCACCTCCGATTGATGGGCCTTCCAGGCGGGAAGGTCGAAGCCCTCGGGGGGCTTGTGGTAGTAGTCGAGGCCGATCTCGCCGATGGCCGCGATTCCGGGCGTTTGGGCAAGGGCGCGGAGTTCTTGAATCCAGTCGGAACCGCTCACGCTGTGGGCATCGCACGGATGAATGCCTGCACACGCGTGTAGGCCCTCATGCGACTGAGCCAGGGCGATGAGATCGCGCGTGCTTTCGATATCGGTCGCGGGTGCCACCCAGGTGGTCACACCGGCCTCACGAGAGCGCTGGAGCACGTCCGCGAGGTCGTCTTTGAAATAGCGGTGATCCAGGTGGCAGTGCGTGTCGATGAGCATCGGGCGTTCGTATCTGCAATTGCACCGCGCGCAAGTCAGCGGCATGGCGGGGCGTTAAACTCCTGCGGTGCCGCAACCCCCAAACCCTGCGCGCGCTGCAGCCCCCGAACATGCGTTGCATTCCCCTCTTCTTTCTCGCCACCGTCGCCGCGACGGCTGCGGACACGGCTCCGGCCATTCGTGGCCAGGACAGTTTCGACAAGCAGATCCTTCCCGTGCTGGAGCAGTATTGCTATGACTGCCACAGCGATGGCGTGCGGAAGGGCAAGTTCGCGCTCGACGAGCACAAGGACTACGCCTCGCTGAAGGGTGACTTGAAGCACTGGGACCATGTGCGCCAGATGCTGGTCACCCACGTCATGCCGCCCGTGGGCAAGGACACGCCCACGCTAGAACAACGCGATGCGCTCGTGAAGTGGATCGACGACACTATCTTCTGGTTCGATCCCGCGCGGCCCGATCCTGGCCACGTGGTGATTCGCAGGCTGAACCGCACGCAGTTTGACAACACAGTCCGCGATCTACTCCTGGTGAACGACTTGCGGCCCAGCGACGAGTTCCCACCTGACGACACCGGCTACGGCTACGACAACATTGGCGCGGTGCTCAGTCTCTCGCCCTTGCTCATGGAGAAATACTTCCGTGCGGCGACCAAGATCACCACAGTGGCCATGCGACTGAAGGCCCCGGAAAAGGCCAGCATTGAGATCGGTGCGAGCAAGTTCGAGAAGGCGAAGAACATCGAGCGCGACAGCGAAAGCCAGGGGGTGCTGTGGTTCTTCTCCGACGCCACGGCCAAGGCGGGATTCAATGTGTCAGCGGCAGGCACTTACCGGCTCATCGTTCACGCGGCGGCGACGGTTGCCGGACCGGACAAGGCACGTATCGCTGTCGGAGTCGATGACATGAAGCCCGAGGAGCGTGTGGTGAATCGCGAGTGGGTGGACAAGAACTCCAAGTTCGAAAAGATCGAGTTCGAGGTGCCTCTGAAGTCCGGGTATCACCGCCTGAAGGTCAGCTTCCTCAACGACTTCAACGACGAGAAGGCCGCTGACGGACACAAGGATCGCAACCTCGCCATCGACAAGGTGGACGTGGAAGGTCCCATCGGATTGAGCGCGCCGCAGCCCAGCCGTTTTCTTCAGTGGCTGGCTCCGAATGTGAGCTTCGGCCTGCCAGCGCTGGCCCTGTCAGGCGAAGACTTGCTTCCTGGCGAAGGCGACGCCGCGCGCGATACTGGGGCGATCCTGCTCGCATCCTCGGGTTTCGTCCATCATCCGCTGGAGATCACCAAGGCCGGGAAGTATCGCGTTCAGCTCAAGGCCGGAGCCCAGCAGGCTGGCAATGATCCCGCGAAGTATGAAGTGCGCCTCGGTGATCGCGTTCTGCAATCCGGCTCAGTCTCAGCCAAGAACCAGGTGCCTCAGTGGGTCACCTTTGAAACGGATCTACCGCCGGGTCGCCACGATCTGCGTGTGGCCTTCCTCAACGACTTCTATGATCCTCAAACGAAGGAAGATCGAAACCTCTGGGTGCATGAGGTCAAGGTGGAAGGGCCTCTGGAAAAGGTGGACACGATCGACGCCTCCGACGTGCCCGCCCTCGTCAACCGCATGGGCGAGCGCTTGCTCCGGCGCCCACTGCAGGACACAGAAAAAGCGAAGTGGCAGGGCCTCGCCCAGCAGGCCATGAAGGAGGGCGAGCCCGCGCTCGGTGCCATTGGCTACGTGCTCGAAGGGATGCTCGCCTCGCCAGCCTTCCTCTTCATCAGCCAGCCACAGCCAGCAGGCTCGCCTCTGGGCGACACCGAGCTGATCGACGAGCGCAGCTTGGCCTCGCGACTTTCCTACTTCCTCTGGAGCGCACCACCCGACGACCGCCTGAACGAACTCGCCAGCAAAGGCGAGCTGCGCAAGAACCTCGCCGCCGAGGTGCGCCGCATGATCGCAGACTGGCGGGGCAAGGCCTTCATTGATGGCTTCGCCGGTCAATGGTTGCTGCTGCGCGATGTGGATCTCATCGCTCCCAGCACACGTCTGTTCCCAGAGTTCCAGGGCGGCATCGCAGGCAGCATGAAGCGTGAGACAGAGATGCTCTTCAATCACATCCTCCAGGAGAACCGCAGCGTGATCGAGTTCCTCAATGCGGACTACACCTTCGTGAACCGCAAGCTCGCCGACTTCTACCAGCTGCCCGACCGCGACAAGCTCAAGAACAAAGACAAGTATCATTTCGAGAAGGTGTCGCTCCAGGGCACGCCGCGCGCAGGCATCCTCACCCACGGCAGCATCCTGGCGACCACGTCCAATCCCACCCGCACCAACATTGTCCGTCGAGGCAAGTTCGTGCTCGAAAGCATCCTCGGCATCCCTCCGCCACCAGCGCCGGGTGACGTCACGCCATTGGATGAGAAGCAGGCGATCTTCGGCAAGCAGACGCTCCGCCAGCAGTTCGAGAAGCATCGCGAGGACATGTCCTGCGCAGGGTGCCACGCCTTGCTCGATCCGATCGGTTTCGCCTTGGAGAACTACGACGCCATCGGTCGCTTCCGCGAGACGGATCACAAGCAACCCATCGACGCCACGGGCAAATGGATCCGGGGCCAGCAGTTCACGAACCTCCAGGACCTTCGCGAGATCATCGTGCGCGATCTCAAACCGGACTTCATTCGCTGCCTGTCCGAGAATCTCCTCACCTACTCGCTGGGTCGCGGGCTGACCTATTCAGATCGCCCCTTCGTGCATGACCTTGTGCACAAGAGCGAAACCAGCGGCTACAAGTTCCAGGACCTCATCATCGCCGTCACCGAGAGCATCCCGTTCCAGCGGATGCGGGTGCATGAGGCTGAATAAGGACGGCTAGGCGATCTTCTCGCCATACTTCAAGTAATGCAGGTCGCGAGCCTGCTGAGACCAGCGCTCGCGGCCGATGCGGTCCTTGGCATGGATGGCAAGGCCAACCTCACGGGTGACGCGATCATCCCAGGCAGCGATTTGCTTGAAGGTGTAGATGCCAAAGTCATGCAAGCGCTGCTGCGTCAGCTCTGCCACGCCGCGCATCAGCGTGAGATCATCCCAACGATCCGGTCGGTCCCCATAGACGATGCCCAGGCGACCATCGAATCGGACGGTGCCCGCCTTCAACTCGTCTGCGAACAAACGGGCGGCGAGTTCCGTGGGAGCCGAGGGCGGTGCATCTTCGGTCTTTGCGGGTTCGGGCAATGGTGAAGGCGCGGGCGTTGCTTCAGCGGCGGCGGGTGGTTCAGGTCTTGGCGTCTCGGCTTGAACCGGCGCTGGAGCACTCGTCGCCACTTCCACAGGAGCCGGCTCGGCCATAACCACAGCGGGGACGGGAGCGGGTGTCGGCTCGGGGCCCACGGGCACCGGCGGCGGAACAATCCCTGGCGCAGCTTCAGGCACGACGGGGGGCACAGGCTCCAGCTTGCCAGGCTGATGGGCTGGCACCACGACAGGCTCTGGCGTGGATGCTTCGACGACCGGTGCCACGGCTTGCTCGGGGATGGCAGGGATGATGGGCGTCACGCCCACGATCGCGGCCAGCGTCTCTTTTGGAGCCTCGGCCTCGGGCGCGCTTGGAGGTTCTGGCGCAGCCACGGGCTCGACGATGGCAGATGCATCGGGAGCGGTGGCACCCTGGTCCAGCACGATCATCTCGGGTTCCGGCGTCAGCCCCAGCAGAGGTGCAGGAGCCACGATGGGCGCGGGGGCAACCACATCCTCCGCGATGCGCCGCTTGAGCTTGGCAATCTCCAGACGCAGCAGATTGGTCTCCTCCTGGAAGGCCCGGGCGCGGCGCTTGAACCGTCCCCAGGTGAGATAGCCGAACCACAAACCGAGGATAAAAAACACCAGCCCCGCGATGGCGATCACGGTGAGGCTATTGGAGAAAAAGTAGAGCGTGGGCTCCAGGCCGGGGGGAGGCAATGGGGAATTCATGGAGCTTACTTCACGAGGAGTTCGACGCGGCGGCTCTGGCGGCGCATTTCTTCAGTAATCACGCCGGGAGAACGGACGGCGTCAAATCCTTGAACCTCGAGCACCTCCTTGGACACGCCCATCTGACCGAGCGCCGAGCGCACCGCCTCAGCCCGGCTCGGCCGCAAACGTCCGCCCGCGCCTCCAGGTTCGCCGCCAGGCTCATCATAACCTGCCACGACGAATCGCGCCGCCGGACCCGCCAGTTGCACCGCAAACACGAGCGGCCCCAGTTTGGCCTGCTCCGACGGCACCAGCCTAGCCGAGCCGCGGTCAAAGTGGATCACCTGGGCACGGAGGATGGCCCGCACCTGGACAAGCGTCTCTGGCGCGATCGGCGACTGCGGGATGGAGCCTGGGAAATGCATGAGCGACGGCATCTGCGTCACCTCAGCCTGCACCTTCCCCGCGCCGCTCAAGGGCAGGAGAAGTCGGCGCCACTCAGCCTCCATCCCGGGCGTGGCCATGGCTTTGAACCGTGGCCCGTTGCGCAAATCGATCGAGAATTCGCCCGGCGTAGGGCTGTCCGCGAACCGCTTGAGGAAGCTCACGAGCGCTTCACCCTTGGTAAACGGTGCCTGGGCAACATGGGTGTTCGCATACAGTTTCGAGGCCTCCACAGGCCACTCCCAGGGCTTGGCCTGGACGGCAGCGATCACCTGGCCGCGCAGCGTCTCGGACGGCAGGTAACCTTTCAGCCGAATCACGCCGTTCTCGTTCACCACGCTGAGCGATGAGGGCGGGCGGATGGAGTTGAGGAAGTCCGCCACCTTGCTCGGCACCTTCATGCTGTCGATCTCCACCGCGGGTCCCAACACCACATGCGGGTTCACGCGCACACCGTCCGCCAGCACGGGCATCTCGGGACGAAATCTCGCCGCCATGAGCATCGCGGTCTGCCGTGAACTCTCGGCATCCACCCAGCCCTTGAGCTTGAGCGTGCCGCCCTCGAAGTCCGCCGCCAAATGTGCAGGCACCAGAATGCGGTTGTCCGCGTCCTTCAAAATCACGCCCTTCACGCTGCGGACGAGCTTCGCCGCCTTCTCCCGGTCATCCGGTTGACGCCCCAGCCCGGTGAGCCGCACATGAAAATGATCCATCGCGACGACCACCGAGCGCAGTTCTGCCTGGTCCAGCAAGGCGCGGCACCGGCTTTCCAGCTGCGGCCGCTGCACCGAATCGAACTGCCACTCCAGCACCAGCGAGAACGCGGGCACCAGCACGAGGCAGACGATGACAATAATGAGGCGCATGAGGAAAAACGACCGAGGCCATTTATCGACGTGAAACGCCGACCTGCATTTTCTATATCGCGCCCGTCCCGGCTGCGGCGAGAAGTTTCTTCACCCGGTCCGGCGGTCACGAAAACAAGTTTACACCACGCCCGCACCGCCTACGGCTCCCGCTCACTTTTTCCCACCCTACCACACCATGTCCATCGTCATCGCCGGATCAGTCGCCATCGACAACGTCAAGACCCCCACCGAAACTCAGAACGGTCTGCTCGGCGGTTCCGCTTCGTATGCAGCGCTCGCGGCCAGCATCTTCTGCAAGCCCGCTCACATCGTCGGCATCGTCGGCCACGACTTTCCCAAGGAACACCTCGACATGCTCGCCGCGCGCGGAGTGTCACTGGATGGCATTGAGCACAGCCCGCAAGAGAGCTTCACCTGGACTGGCGAATACTTCAACGACATGAACACCCGCACCACCCACAAGGTGGGCATCAACGTGCTGGAGAACTGGCTGCCCAAGGTGCCCGAAGCCGTGCGCTCTGCCGCGAAGGTCGCGGTGCTGGCCAACATGAGCCCCGACAACCAACTGCAAACCCTGGAGCAATGCACCGGTGCCGAGTTCATCGCTGCCGACACGATGGACCTCTGGATCGAGATCGCCAACGAACGCCTGCATGAGGTGCTGAAGAAGATCGACCTGCTCGTGATCAACGATGGCGAGGCCAAGGAATTCGCCGGCACCACCAACCTCATCACCGCTGGCCGTCGCCTCCAGGAAAAAGGACCGCGCTACGTGGTCGTGAAGCGCGGTGAGCACGGCAGCTACCTCTTCGGCCCCGGTGCGCAGGACTTCTTCTCCTGCTCCGCCTATCCCCTGCCCTCCGTCTTCGATCCCACGGGCGCAGGCGACTCCTTCCTCGGTGGCCTCGCAGGCTGGCTCGCGGCCAATGGCAAGAGCAAGCCGACCTTCGATGATCTCAAGACGGCTGTCGTCCATGGCAGCGTCACCGCCAGCTTCACCTGCGAAGCTTTCAGCACTCGCCGTCTGCAATCCGTGACCGCCGACGACGTCGCCGCACGCATCGCGGAACTAAAGAACTACACGAGCTTCGCCTGATCAACTCGACAGCCTCGACCAACAAAGAGCCGATCGCACTGATCGGCTCTTTTGTTTGTCGGGTTCGTTACCGCTGCACCTTCGCATCGCCGCCCTGCGCGAGCTTCAGCACTTCGGCCAGCGTGGCCATGCTGTTGTCGCCAGGTGTGCTCATCGCCAGCGCTCCGTGCGCCGCACCGAGGTCAAGCGACAGCTGAGCGGACTCACCGTTGATCAGGCCATAGACCAGACCACTGACAAATCCATCACCGCCACCGATGCGATCGAGGATGTCGAGATTCGGATAGTTGCGCGCGCGGACAAACTCGCCGTCGATCATCGCGCAGGCACCCCAGTCATTCTTGGTCGCCGTATGCACGCGGCGCAGCGTCGCGGCCACCACCTTGATGTTCGGATACTTCACACGCATGTCCTCCATGCCCGCCCGCAGCGCCTTGGCCTGATCGGCAAAGATGTCGCTGGGATCGCTGTTGGTGGGCATGCCCGCAGGCTCGCTGTCCGTCAGCACGCCGAACATCACATCCACATACGCTGCGAGTTCGCGATTGACCGCCTGTGCAGCAGCAAACCCACCACGCTCCTGCCACAGCGAGGGCCGATAGTTCAGATCATAAGACACGACCACACCATGCTTCTTCGCCGCCTTGCACGCTTCGATGGCCAGTGCCGTGGTCGTCTCGCTCAGACCCGCCAAGATGCCGCCGGTGTGCAGCCAGCGAACGCCTTGCTTCCCGAAAAGATCATCCCAATCGAAGTCACCCGGCTTCATCTGTGAGGCCGCACTGTGCCCACGATCGACACATCCCTTCGCACCGCGCAAGCCGTAGCCGCGCTCGGTGAAGTTGATCGGATTGCGCACCCGCTTGCCCATGCCGTCATAGGGCACCCACTTCACATTCGCGGTATCGACACCGCCTTGAAAAATGAGGTCCTCCAGCAAACGACCAATCTCATTGTCAGCAAAGGAACTCAGCAGCCCCGTTCGCAAGTCAAAGCAACGACGCAAGCCACGCGCCACATTGTATTCCCCCCCACCCTCCCAGGCCGTGAACCGACGCGAGGTGCGGATGCGGCTTTCACCAGGATCAAGGCGCAGCAGCACTTCACCGAGGGCGAGCAGATCGTAACGACATTCAGAGGCAGGACGGAGCGAGAGAGGCATCGCGCAGAAAAGCACGCACGACCCATCGCGCAAGTCACACGCGCCCTGTGAGATTTCCTTCGGGCATCGTGAAGGCACGCTCGATCACATTCACTCGCGGCAGCTCGCCTTCGATCAGATAGACCTCCACGATATCGAATCGAAACGGGATCACCGGATTGCCGAGCATCGCCAGCCAGCGCTTCGCCCCTCGCTGAATGAGTTCCTCCTTGTCCGCATTCACCGCATCCGCCGGTCGATACAGCCCCACGCTCGTGCGCGTCTTCACCTCGTTGAAGGCCAGTGTCGCCCCATGTCGGCATACGATGTCCACCTCGCCGCCTTCAGGCGCTGCGAAGTTCCGATACAAAACCTTCCGCCCATGCTTGCACAGCCACTTCGCCGCGATCACCTCGCCCAGGTCGCCCACCTCCTTGCTGGTCAGACGCTGACCACACACCTCCCGATGAAAACGGCGAGTCAGCGACGCAGCTCGCCACAGAGCCAGTCGTCTTCGCCAACGTCGCATCGGCTCTCGCATGTCCATGCGGCGAGGTTGACCAAAAACTCCGCCGTGCTCAAGCCTTCGGTTCGTCTTCCGCTTCTTCGCTCATGCCAGGCAGCGGCTTCGCCTTGTCAGCATACCGATCAAAGCGGTTCGACAGAATCAGCAGCGTGGGTGCCCAGAGACCGACGAAGATGCCGAAGCGCTCCGCATGCGCCTTCGTCTCCGTATCGTCACCATTGAGGAACCACCAGATGGTGATCGAAAGAATGACCGACAGGATTCCTGCTTGGAAGCAGATGGTGCTGAGAGTGCGGCAGACGCTGGAGTTCATGATGTGAGGCTACGGGAAACGCGACTGATGTGACAAGCCTTTCCTTCACCGCACCAATCGAAGCACGGTGAACGATAGCAGAAGCGCAGCCGCGAGACGAAGTGGAGAAGTCAGAAGAACCGGTCTTCTCCACATCTCACCTATTGATACGAAGCATCACCTGCGCACCGCCTTGAACTCACGCGTCAGGCTCGTGAGCGAGTCCTCGACGCCCATGCGCTCCAGACTGCTCGCACCAACGAAACCATCAGCGGTCGTCTTGCTGAGGATGAACTCCACGTCCTTCGGTGTGTTGATCGGACCGCCATGCGTGAGGGTGAAGACGTCTTTGTTCACGCTCTTCGCCGCGTCGATGATCTCTTGCGTGCGGTTCACGGTGAAGTCCCAATCGACGACGGCGTTCACCACGCCGATGCTGCCGCCAACCGTGGTGCCGACGTGGGCGATCACAGCATCCGCGCCTTGCTTGGTCATCTCGATCGCCTCCTCGGGCGTCGCTACATACACGATGCTGAAAAGATCCATGCGACGCGCGAGCCCGACCATCTCGAACTCCTTCTGCACGCTCATGCCCGTCTCCTCAAGCACACCACGGAAGTGACCGTCCACGATCGTGTGCGTGGGGAAGTTGTTCACGCCGCTGAAGCCCATCTCCTTCACGCGACCCAGCCAGTGCCACATGCGGCGACGTGGGTCCGTGGCGTGCACACCGCACACCACCGGAATCTCATTCACCACCGGCAGCACCTCGTATTCGCCGATCTCCATCGCGATCGCGTTCGCATCGCCATACGCCATCAGGCCGCAGGTCGAACCGTGCCCCATCATGCGGAAGCGGCCCGAGTTGTAGATGATGATGAGGTCCGCGCCGCCCTTCTCGATGAACTTCGCGCTGATGCCCGTGCCTGCTCCAGCGGCAATGATCGGCTCGCCCTTTGCAAGCGTGGCGTTCAGACGATCGACGACTTCCTGACGAGTGTAAGGATTCCCTTTTCCGGTCCAGATATTGGGCATGGCAGTGAGTAGGTTGAGTTGAAGCAAGTCCGCCTATTGCGGTCGGCGCTTGTAGATGCAGAGAAAGCCAGCCGCATCCAGCTTCTTTGCTCCATTCACTATCTGAAACCCACACTCAATCGACCCGCTGCCAGCCCCACGTCATTGGAGGCACTGGCAGAGTGCCGGGCAAAGCCACGCGCTGGAGCAAGGCGCTGCCGAGGATCTCGGCGAGCACGTTGCCAGCGACTTGGTCGGGCACAGCATCCTCTGGAAGCTCGCCATCGGTTCGAGCCTGCGCCACAAAGCGCGACAGCCAGCCACGCAAGTTCGCGATCAACTGGCGAGCTTCGTCTTGGGACTTAGCAGGCAAGGTGGGAAAATCGGCAGCGAGCATGGCGATCAGCAATGCATCATCACCGAGCGCCTGGGACGAATGGCTCAGATGAAGGGCGAATCCCTCGATCTCCGCAGCGATCACTCCTTGGGAACGGTTCACGCGATCTCGACAAGTCGCTGCCACAGCAGCGATGAGATCGTCCTTAGTCGTGAAGTGATGGTGGAGACTGGCGCTGCTGATGCCCACTTCATCGGCGAGCTGTCGAGTGCTGAAGCCATTGCAGCCTCTCGTTCGCACCATCATCGCGGCAATCTCGATGATCTGTTCTTTGGTAACGTCCTTCCGCTTGGCCATTGCCATGTCTATCATGCGCTAGATAGAGTTGTCAAAACTTTCGATCTCCAGGCTTGCCAGCCATCAGCATCGTGAGACAATCCGACCGCTTTCTCAGGACCCCTAGGCCTTGACTGCTTGCACCTCATTTCCAACCCACGCGCTCACCATGCCAACCGCCAAAAAGAAAACCTCCCACCAGCTCCGCAACGATTTGTATGAAGTCGGAGCCATCCGTCCCATCAAGAAGCTGATGGTCGCCAATCGTTCCGAGATTGCCATTCGCGTGATGCGTGCGGCAACTGAGCTGGGCATTCGGACGGTGGGCATCTATGCGCAGGAGGACCGATTCTGCCCGCATCGCTTCAAGGCGGATGAGGCTTATGAGTTGAACAAGGACAAGGGACCGCTGGGTGCGTATCTCGACATCGAAGGCATCGTAGCGCTCGCGGTGGAGAAGGGTGTGGATGCGATTCATCCGGGCTATGGCTTCCTTTCGGAGAATCCCGTATTCTCGAAGGCTTGCGCGGATGCTGGCATCATCTTCATCGGACCGGATGCGAAGATCCTCAACATGATGGGCGACAAGACTGCGGCGCGCAATGTGGCGGACAAGCTCAAGATTCCGACGCTGCAGGGCACGAAGGACCCGGTGGAATCGAAAAAGGAAGCGATGGCGGTGGCGAAGAAGATCGGCTTCCCGCTGATCATCAAGGCGGCGTTCGGCGGCGGTGGTCGCGGCATGCGCGTGGTGCAGAAGGCGGAGGACTTGGAGAAGCTGCTCGACGAAGCACAGACGGAAGCGAAGCGTGCCTTCGGCAATGGCGCGGTGTTCCTGGAGAAGTTCGTCGGTCGCGCGAAGCACATCGAAGTGCAGATCTTGGCGGACAAGCACGGCAACGTGCTGCATTTGCACGAGCGCGATTGCTCCGTGCAGCGTCGTCACCAGAAGGTGATCGAGCAGGCACCGAGCTACAAGGTGGACCAGAAGATCATTGATGGTCTCTGCAATGCCTCGCTCGCCATCGCGAAGGAAGTCGGCTACACGCACGCAGGCACCGTGGAGTTCCTCGTCGATGTGGACTCGGGCGATTGGTATTTCATCGAGATGAATCCGCGCATCCAGGTGGAGCACACGGTGACGGAAGAGATCACGGGCATCGACATCGTGCGCTCGCAAATCCTCATCGCGCAGGGGCACAAGCTTCACGAAGAACCGCTCGCGCTGCCTGCGCAGGGCAACATCGAGAAGAGCGGCTATGCCATCCAATGCCGCATCACCACGGAAGACCCGGAGAACGGCTTCACACCCGACTTTGGCAAGATCCTCACCTATCGCTCCGCCGGTGGATTCGGTGTGCGACTCGATGGTGCGCTCGGCACCACGAACGCGGTGATCACGCCCTACTACGACTCGATGCTGGTGAAGGTCACGGTCTTCGCCCGCACGTATGAGCAGGCGCTCGACCGCATGGACCGTGCGTTGCGCGAGTTCCGTATTCGCGGCGTGAAGACGAACATTCCCTTCCTGGAGAACGTCATCGCTGACCCCACCTTCCGCGCTGGTGCGGCCACCACGCGTTTCATTGATACCAATCCGCATCTGTTCCAGTTCGAGAAGCGCAAGGACCGCGCGACGAAGATGCTGAACTACATCGCGGACGTGATCGTGAACGGCAATCCGTTCGCCAAGGGCTTCAATTTGAAGACCATCGGCAAGCTGCCTGCCGTGCCCGTGCCGAAGTTCGATCACCTCACGCCGCCTGCGAAGGGCACGAAGAACCTGCTCACGGAAATGGGACCTGAGAAGTTCTGCTCCGAGTGGATTCCGAAGCAGAAGCGCCTGCTCATGACGGACACGACCTTCCGCGACGCGCATCAATCACTGCTCGCCACGCGCATGAGGTCGTTCGACATGCTGCAAGTCGCGAGCGCCGTGGCGCATCGCACGCCGAACCTCTTCTCGATGGAGATGTGGGGTGGAGCGACCTTCGATGTGACCATGCGCTTCCTGCGCGAAGATCCGTGGGAGCGTCTCCGCCAGCTGCGCGCGAAAGTGCCGAACATCCTTTTCCAGATGCTCTTCCGTGGCTCGAACGCCGTGGGTTACACCAACTACCCGGACAACGTGGTGAAGGGCTTCATCAAACATGCCGCCGCGAACGGCATGGACATCTTCCGCATCTTTGACTCGCTCAACTATTTGCCCAACCTCACCGCCGCGATGGAAGCGGTGCGCGAGGACACGCAGTCCATTTGCGAAGGCACCGTCTGCTACACCGGCGACATCCTCGATCCCTCGCGCGACAAATACGGCCTCAAGTATTACGTCAAACTCGCGAAGGAACTCGAGAAGATGGGCGCGCACATGCTGTGCATCAAGGACATGGCCGGCCTCGTGCGTCCGTATGCGGCGAAGAAGCTGTTCTCCACGCTGAAGGATGAGATCGGCATCCCGATTCACTTCCACACGCACGACACGAGTGGCCTCAACGCGAGCAGCATTCTGCAAGCCGCCGACGCAGGCGTGAACGTCGCTGATGCAGCCATCGCTTCGATGAGCGGCGGCACCTCGCAGCCGAACATCAACAGCATCGTCGCCGCGCTTCAGCACACGAAGCGCGACACGCAGCTCGACATCGACGCGTTGCAGGAGTTCAGCGACTACTGGGCGGCCGTGCGCGCGATTTACAAGCCCTTCGACACCAGCGAACCCTACGGCACCGCTGAGGTGTATCTGCACGAGATGCCCGGCGGCCAATACACGAATCTCAAGGAGCAAGCCACCGGCATGGGCATGGCCGCGCGCTGGCCCGAGATCGCCAAGGCGTATGCCGAGGTGAATCAGATGTGCGGCGACATCATCAAAGTGACACCGAGCAGCAAGGTCGTCGGCGACCTCGCCATCGAGTGCATCGCCAAGGGCGTGAAGCCTGCCGACATCGTGAACCTCAAGGGCACGAAGTGGAGCAACGACGTGACCAGCATGTTCGAAGGCTGGCTCGGCGAACCTTTCTACGGTCTCGAAACCGATGAAGCGAAGGACTCCTGGAAGAAGTGGAACGCGCTCGCCGATGCCATCGTCGGCAAGACCGGCAAACGCATCAAAGGCCGGCCCGGCACGCACGCCGCGAAGGTCGATTTGGCCAAGGTCCGCGAGGAACTCGAAGGCAAGCTCAAGCGCAAGCCCAGCGACGACGATGTGTGGAGCTACCTCATGTATCCCGACGTGTTCATGAAGTTCGCCGACTTCCGCAAGACGTATGGCGACGTGTCCGTGCTGCCCACCAGCGCCTACTACTACGGCCTCGCGCAGAAGGAAGAAATCAACGTGCACCTCGAAGAAGGCAAGACGCTCTTCGTCCGCTTGGTCAACCTCACTGAGCCCGACCAGAACGGCCAGCAAACAGCGATCTTCGAACTCAACGGCTACCCACGCCACACCACCGTCACCAACAAGACGCTCGCGAAAGAAGTCGTCACGAGAGCGAAGGCCGATCCCGCCGACCCGACGCAAGTCGGTGCCCCCATGCCCGGCATGGTCGCCAGCATTTCCGTGAGCGTCGGCCAGAAGGTGAAAGAAGGCGAAACCCTCGTCACCCTCGAAGCCATGAAGATGTTCGCCGCCGTCTCGTCACCCATCGCTGGCACCGTGCAGGAAGTCTGCGTGAAGGTCGGCGAGAGCGTGGACAGCAAGGATTTGCTGGTGAGGTTGGGGAAGTGAGAACCTTTCTAAGGAGATTGGGACACGACGAAGCAACCATACTACAGATCCCTCGCCGTGAACAAAGCGGCGAGGGAACCAAGTATTGTGTCAGGTTGATGATCGAAGCACCACTCCTTGCCGCGAGGGGTTTCATGGGCCACACTGGGCTCTGATGGCTTTCCTGGGTGAACGAAACAAGCTGCGCGTGGTGCGCGAAACGATGCATGGCGTCTATCTTGACGCTGAGGACCTTGGCGAGGTGCTGCTGCCTCGCGGCGAGGTGCCGATTGGCACGAGTCCGGGTGAGGAGCTGGACGTGTTTCTCTACCGCGATTCTGATGATCGTCTGATCGCGACCACGACTCAGCCGAAGGCAATGCTGGGCGAGATTGTGGTGCTGAAGGTCCGCGACTTCGACCGGCGCATCGGAGCATTCCTGGACTGGGGATTGCGCAAGGATCTACTGCTGCCGCATCGCGAGCAGACGTGCCCGCTTTACCCAGGTGACGATGTGGTGGTGTATGTAGCTCTCGATGATCGCACGGACCGTCTCTTTGCCACGATGCGGCTCTGGCTTCACCTGCCGGATGATCCGCCCGAGTATGCGGTGGGACAGCCGGTGGACTTGCTGATTCTTCGCCAGACGGAACTGGGCTGGACTGCGCTGGTGGAAGGCAAGCACCTGGGCTTGCTCTATCACAATCAACTGCACGAACCGCTGCGAGTGGGACAACGAACGCGCGGCTACGTGGATGCCATTCGTCCTGATGGTAAGATTGACCTGAACCTGGATTCATCCGGCCGCCATCGCGTTTCGACACTCACGGAACAAATCATTGAAGCTCTGGAAAAGAACGGCGGAAAGCTGGATCTGGATGATGACAGCGCGCCGGAGGCGATTCGCGCCCAGTTTCATGCGAGCAAGAAAGCTTTCAAACAAGCCATCGGTGCCTTGTATCGCGAGCATCGCATCATCCTGATGAAGCCTGGCATTCAGCTGGCGAACAAGCGTTTCGCCAGCCGCCGGCACCAAGGTTAACGCTTGGCCTTCGATGCCGCACCACCCAGCAGCGTGGCTTTCTTTCCATCGGCGGTGATGATCTTGGCTTCTGGCTTCAGGGCGGAGAGGGAGGCGTCGATCTCATAGGCTTTTGCGGTGACCTGGAACTGTTCGCCATTCATCCGCCCGAACGCCACGACACTGCGGTTGTCATTCGTGAGCACAGGGAGTGCGAGCTCTTTTCCCAGACGCGCAAGCACTCGCTGGCGAGCTTGCTCGCGTGCGTCGTCGTCGATCCGACGGAGGGCGGCGGCGTGAGATTCCTGCAAGGCTTTGACCTTCACCGGATCACCTTTGACGGCCTCCATCTCCTTGCGATGCCGCCCGTCCATGCGGGCTTTCTGCTTCTCCAACTGAGGTCGCACGGACAGCAACTCAACATCAACCAGATCATCGACTTCATGCTGCAATCGTTGGCGTAGTTCATCGACTTCCTGCTGACTGAGATCGCGGTAGAAGCGGACGACTTTGGCAAAGTGCGCCAACTCATGCACATCGACAGCACGATCTGTTTCGACCAGGAGCGTCGTCTCATTCCTTGAGCCGAAGATCGGACCATCAAGGTCCTGTGGTAAACGGCTGGCGATGCAGCCTGCCAACACCGAAGCGATCAGAATCAAAGAAGCTCGCCAAAAGTCACTCATGCAGGCCGATCATGGTGAACTCGAACGACAATCGCAAGCATTGCTCTCGACGGCCCGCTCACCCTTTGATAGAAAATCCGCCTCCCATGTCCCGCTCCTTCGCCCTTCTTGTGGTCGCCTTGATTTCTGGCACGTGCATTGCCCAGGAGGTGCGCACCGAGATCGCACGCCAGGCACTGCCCCCGACACTTCGCCTGCGCACCGTTGCGGAGAACACTCAGCGCATCACGACACCGATCGAACAACCTTCGTCGCCCGATGCGGCAGCGGAGTTTGGCGAGCAAGTGGTGCTCATGCGCCAGGCACAATGGGATCCGTGGAGTGCGGATGCTGGCGTATCTCTCTTCTTCACGGACAACGTGGCGCTCGCACCTCGGGCTGTGGAGGACTGGTTCATGAAGTATGACCTCGGCGTTGGCTACACGAATCGCATCGGTGGTCCGTGGTCGATGGATGTGTCGCTGGCCCAGGCCATGGTGCGCTACGATCAGTTCGATGCGCTCGACTTCGACCTCACTCGCGCGACGGCTGGCATCGCGTATGAAGCTTCGTGGTTGAGCGATGCTTCCTTCTTCCTTCGCTACCAGTTCTACCGGATCACCGATGCCGGGTTCGGCGACGAGATCCTGCGCAACCATACCCTGAGCGTGGGTGTGCAAAAGATCTGGAAGGTCAGCAAGGGCCAGCAGCTCTTCTTTGGCATTTCCTCAGACCCCAGCCTCGAAGCAACGCCTGCCATTGCCGAACGGCACGAGCATGCAGCCTTTGGTGGATGGTCGCTGCGCCTCACCGAAAAGCTCACCGCTCAGGTAAGTGGCCGCGTGGGCTACCATGTGAGCACTGCCACAGATCGCCGGGACTGGAACTACGTGGCCTTGGCCAGTGCGGCTTATGCGGTGACGGATTGGGCCAGCGTGTCTGTGACGAGCAGTGTCGCATGGAATGAGTCGGATCGAGCTGTGTTCACCTACCGCAACGTCATCGCCGGAGTCTTTGTTGGCATGCACCTTACCTTCTAAAACTATGCGCACGTTTCTTCTCCTCACGGTGATCAGCACGTTCTCGACTGTCCAGGCTGCGGACGCCTTGGTGAAGCTGGTGCTGGGAACTGCTTCCGCCAAACCCAATGCGGTGCTGTCGCGTGGAACGACCTTTTCCACTGGAAAGAAGAGTCGCTCAGAAGTCGCCCTGCAAGGAGGGCTCTTCCGGACAGGCTCGGACACTGCAGTCACTATCACCGACGACCGCACGCTAGATCTGCAGAAGGGACTGACCCTCGTCGCGTCCAAACCCAAGCTCATCCGCAGTAGCGTCAGCGTGAACACTCCCACCCATGCCATCAAGGTGCGCGGCACGGCTCAGATTTATTACGATCCGGGTCGCTCCATCCGCGTGGTGGCTCTCGAAGGACAGATCACCGTCGCCCTTCACTCGTTACGCGGTGAAAGCGTCACGCTTCGCCGCGGCCAGGAACTCATCATTCATCCGACCGAGAAACTGCTACCAACACCCGTGGAAGTCGATTTGAACCGCCTAATGTCCACCATGGCGCTGCTCGACCAATCCACGTTCCCACGACTCAGCTCCGAAGCCCAGCTCCAGGCCTGCGCCGAACTTCAAGAGCAGGAACTGCTGGAAGGTGACGAACTCGAGTCCACCTCCATCATGATGTCCGGTGCTGCACCTGAGATCGAACTGTTATCCGAAGAGATCGTCCACGATGAAGCCGATGACGAGATTGATGACCTGGATGGCGACGGAGAAGAAGATGCCGAGATCGCGCTCGATGAAGATGGATTCCCCATCGATCCCGAAAGCGATGTTGCCGACGACACCGATAACGCCGACAACGGTGCCGCAACCGACGATGCGGGCGGCGATGACTCAGTTGATCGCAAAGGACAGTCCACCAGCAGCTACCATCTCGCAGGTCGCAAGATCTCTGCTGATCAGGTCACCATCGGCTCCTCAAACACCACCACTCGAATCTACATCCGCAACTCGTCCGAAGTGGCAGCCATTGCGGGAGCCCTTCAAATGCTGAGCAAGGGAGGCGTGATCTCGGTTGACGCTTCCAGCTTGAAAGCCTCCAGCCAGATCATCCTTGATGCCTCAGGAACTCACACCGGTGTGGTCGGCATACGTGATGCTACCCTCAATGCCAGCGTCATCAAAGCCCGAGCCTTCGCGCCTGCCGGAGATGCATTGATCATCGACGGTTCCACGCTGAATGCCGACCAGCTCATTCAGCTCTACGCTGAAGGCACTAGCACGCTGCGATTCCGCAACCAAGTCACCCTGAACAGCAATCAGGCGATCATCGCGGGCAAGACAGTCGAAGTGGACTCCGGGGGGAATGTCAACGTCCGCGGCAAAGCCGACATCTACACTGACTCCGCCAACTTCAACCGTTCAGGCTATGGTAACATCAATGCGGGCGGCGGAGTGACGACTCGCCCTCACAATGCGCGTCCCGGCTTTTGATTTGGGGTATTGAGTGGCAGCCAAGACACTGCGACCGGGCTGAACACTGTATCATCATCCAAATCGTCATTGTAGGCACTCGCGCTGCTCAATCCCTCCGATGTGTGAGCGCCGATCAGATGCTCGTGTCTGTGGGATCTCAGCGTAACCATAACAATCGTCGCATAGTAACGGCGAAGGGCAGTCAAGAGCTTCACGCGAAAGCTACCTTGAGATGTTGATTTGGCACCAAACGCAAGCGTCTTCGTCTTACTGCGTGACCAGGGTGCCTGGGGGGGGCTGGCACCACCGCAATTCAAGGTTTCAATCCCACTTGAAGGGCATTTCGAAACCGCAAGGCTGCCTCTGAATCAATCAAGCAGTCACTGTCCCAGATAGTATCACGAGGTGAGCGAGTCGTCCCATCGTGTCAACTGTGCCAAGAAAAAGGGAGACCTTTCGGTCTCCCTTTCGATTCTGACCCGAACACCGCAGCCCGGCCTTAGCGGCGGCGGCGGAAGAAGGTCAAGCCAAGCAGGCCGAACAGCAGCAACATAGCGCGGCTAGGCTCAGGAATGACAGCGATTGCACCTGTGGAAACAAATCGACTTGTATCCCATGCCAAGCCCGATCCGAGAGTTGGAAGATCGAAGTCAGCATTGGCATCAAACGTGCCCGAAATGTTTCCGCCAGCGTTATAGAGGCTGGTCCAGTCGAGCAAGTTGAGCACATCACCCATCACCCATGAATATGGCGAGCCAAGTTGAGATAGCGTAATCTTGCCGCCTGTATCCCAAGTGAGCGTCGGTGTTCCTGTGGAGGCGGTGAGATTCACCAAATCATTGGACTGCCCACCGTTACCAGTGAGGAGCGCTCCAGTATAGGCGTTCCACCAGTTGGCTCCATTGGCACTGATCCAGGCATTGCCGACATTGCCAGTGGCATTGGTGTAACCAAAGGCCAAACGCGTTTCGGCACTGGCATTGCCAGCCATTGAGAAATCGCCGCCAAGGTTAAGTGTCCCCGAGTTCAAACCAGCAGTTGAACCGGGCGACAAGATACCGCCAGCGTTCACCGTCAAGTTGCCAGCAATGGTGCCATTGCCGCCCAGTGTGGCAGTTGAGTTTACCGTCACCGCACCAGAACCTGTGCCTGAACCTGCGGTGTTGTTCACCAGAAGCAGGCCACCGTTGACCGTCGTGGCGCCAGTCATAGGCGTGGCACCAGCGCTGCTGTCGCCAGTGAGCACCCAAGTGCCTGCACCATTCTTCACCAACGATGTTGCGCCAGTGCCATTGTTGCTGAGACCAGCGCTGAGAGTATTGGCGTCGGTGTTGGTGCCCGTAAGGGTCAGAGTGCGGGCTGCATTGGTGCCACTGAGTGTTGGTGAGGTGGTGGTCATGAACACCATCGGGCTGCCAGCAGCGCCAGAGGCATCGAGAGTGCCGCCGGACGTGCCGATCGTAAACTGACGATTCGTGGTGCCATTGGTGGCACCCGATCCAATGTAGCTAAGCGTGCCTCCATTGATGACAAGATTAGCTGCTCCGTTGGTAGAATCACCGATGCTGCTGGTGAGACCACCGTCAGCAAGCTTGGTGACCTGAAGCGTGCCTGCATTGATCGTTGTCGCTCCCGTGTAGGTGTTGGCGGTATTAGACAACTGCATTGTTCCTGCTCCCGCCTTGATGAGGCCATCACCCGTGCTGCCCGTTCCAAGAGTGCCATCAGAAACAACCGCGCTCACCAGCAACTCAGCAGTGCCTGCTGCCACGTTGGTGCTGTCGTTGACCGTGAAAGTTCTTGTCACTGCCCCGCTGAGACCGGTGCCTGCCTGAGTTCCCCCCAGTGAAAGGTTGCCACTGATCGTCGCCTGACCAGGATTGTTAGTGACATCATAGGTCACCCCCCCCAGAAGAGTGAGAGTGCCGGAACCGGACTGGACCGTCGATAGACTACTGGCCGCACCGGAGATCGTGAGTGACGCGATGCTATCGTTGAATCCATTCAGGTTAAGGTTCGCTGTGGCACCGATGGGGGCCAGAGTTACTCCCTGAACCTCTGGGATCACATTGTTAGCGGCCAAGGTGATGCCACCGTCGGTAATGGTGGTTGTGCCATTGTAGCTGTTTGGTCCGCCAAGGGTCAGCGTGCTGCTACCCTGCTTGACCAGATTCAGTGTCGAGCCAACGTTGTTAGTGATAGCACCACCAAAGCTGGTGTTGGTCGCGTTGCCAATGCTCAAGATCACCGTTCCCGAAGTTGCCGAAGTGGTGATCAATCCCCCCGTGGTAGCTGAGTCACCAGACAAGGATGCGAGGGTGACCGAAGCACCCCCACCGTTGAGGTCAAGAGTGCCACCGCAAAGCACCGACACAGCTGAGGCAAGCGGGATCGCATTGACGGCACCATACTTCAGAAGGCCTCCATTCACGACCGTCGGACCCGAATAGCTGTTGGCAGCGCTACCAAGGACAAGGATACCATCACCTGACTTGGTTAGGCCGGCAGATCCGAAGACTTCACCACCGATGGTAGCGGTGACCAGCGGGCTGGTGACCGTGATTGTGCGATCAGACGAGCCGAGGTTCACTGTTCCGTTGAGCGTAAGGTTATGCCCTGTGCCCGTGCCACCAAAAGTGAAATTACCGTTCACCACAACCGGATTGGCAATAGTGCGAGCCGTATTGTCGGTTTGCACTGTAGTTCCAGCGGCAATTGTCAGCGTTCCCGTGCCCAAAGGCCCTGCGGTCACCGTTGTGGGAGCAACCTGCGTGCTGGCAGTGGTCGGTGCACTGTTGCCACCACCAACAATGAGAGTTCCGGCATTGAGAGCCAAGCCAGTTGTCCAATTACTGTTGGCATTGCTCAGCACCAAAGAGCCAGTGCCCGTTTTGCTGATGGCGTTGGTATTCGCCGAGTTCTGAGTAATCATCGCACTGATCACCAATCCCATCGGCGAGAGACCACTGACGTTGATCACAGGGCTTGCGTTGCTAAACTCAAGCGAACCAAACTGCGTGGCGCTGGTAAAGGTGCCGCTGATGGTCGGTGTTGTCGCATAGTTATCATTCACCACCGTGATCGCATTAGCGTTGCTCAAGATGAGACGATGCGTGGTATTGGCAGCTAGGGCAGCGCCATTCGTGATCTTCACTTCTGGTGTCGTTGTGCCACCGACGTTATTGAAGTTCAATGCAGCAAGCGTGTTGGTGTAGGCGACACCGCCTGTGTATGCTGGGAAGCTAAGCACACCAGCACCGTTGATTGTCACCTGGTTGGTTGGGGCGATCATGCCAAACAGTGTCGTGCTAGCGCCGTGGTTAACCGTGCCGCCGTTGATAAGCAAACCGTTCGCCGGAGTGGTAGCCGCAGGAACCACTACTTCGTTCGAGCGGGCAGGAGTGAACGTCAGTGTCTGACCATTGTTCACAACGGTGCCACCAGTGTAGGAATTCCCTGTGGTGCCGAGGGTGAGCGCTGCAGCAGTGCCTGCTCCAGTCGTGGTTCCATTGATCGTGAACGTCGTGGACCCGGTAATCGAGCCCACTGTTGCTCCAGCAGGTATGCCTGTGCCAAAGATCAGCTGTCCGACAAACATCCCGGTGGTCGTGCCCGTGGTCAAAGTCACAGACGGATTAGCACCGGCAACGTAAGTTCCATTGATACCTGTTACAGCACCTGTAGCGCCGAAATTCAGGAATGCCGTGCCAGCTGTTGGCGAACCACTCAAGGTAACCGTCGTTGCACTATCGACAGAAACGATCGTTCCGGAGTAAGCAACACCACCAATGGTGCCAGTCACCGTCTGACCAGCAATCAGATTGGCGGTGCTGGCCACAGTCGCTGTGGTGCCCGACACGGACGTGCTGATTGGGTTGGCGCTTGTCCCGTTGGCGAAAATGACCGATCCACCACCACTTAGAACCACCTTGTTGGTCCCAGTGATACGAGAATTGATCGTCAGATTACTCTGGTTGTTGTAGATGAACAATTCCGCAGAACCCTGCGTGAGACGGCCCCAGTCAACGCTCTGACCAATCGAGCCCGTGAAGTTACCACTGCGGATCAGACCTCCTGATGGGATCGTCAATGCATCCGTCTGGTTGGTCCAGGTCATCGTGTTACCAGCCGCACCCGCCGCCCATGAGATGGCATTGAAGCTGCGAGCACCAGGAACGTTGACGTTGAAGTTTCCATTTACCTTGATGTTGTTATTCGCAGCACTTGCTGGGAAGTCTCCAGCCGCCGTGATGGTGGTGTTGTAAGCCGTGAATCCCGCACCTGTGTCACCCATCAATCCGACACCAATCGCACCCGTTGAATGGGCGGTGTTCTGGTAGGTGAGGAAGTCAGTGCCGCTTCCCACAGCCCAGCCACCGATGATACCATCGTCGAGTGTAGGGTTAGTGGTGAACGTCCAGATTGGGTTCTGACCAGCGCCGCCAGAGACACCACGGCCGATCTGACCGGTGCCTGCGGTGACATTCAATGTGGCACCCGAATTAGCAACTCGATTGGTGATGATGTTCGGCGTCACCAAATTCAGGCTGCCACCGATGCCCGTTTGAGCCTGGAAGGCAACAACATTGAATCCTGCCGTGAGGTTGAGATTGCCCGTGGTAGCGGTCGTGTCGCCCTCGAGACGAGGAGTAAGCGAGAGCGTTGATCCGCTCATATTGACTGCGCTCGTTCCCGTGCGTGCGGCGACGTGGGACAAACCGCTGTTGTTCAGAAGCAAGGTGCCATAAAGCAGATTCACTGCACCCGCACCCGTGGTTGCGCTGTCCTTGAGTTCGAGCGTTCCGCCACGGACGTTAGTCGCTCCGGTGTAAGAGTTGGCACTCAGAAGAGTCAATGCATTGGCTCCAGCCTTGTCCAAAGCCAAGTTGCCAGCCAAGACCCCTGCGAAAGTCGTCGCAGGATTGTTAACCGTCAAAGTAGCTGCGGTTCCGCTGGTATTGGTGATAGTGCCAGCTCCGTTCGGGTAGAGGGTCGTGGTCGTATTGGTCACACGAGCGACTGCCTGACTGTTGCCATTTAGGTCAAGAGTGCCCGCATTGACCACCAAATCCGCCACTGTGGCAGTCGTTCCAGTCGGAACCACGAGCAGCGTGTTGGCTCCGCCATTCAGGACCACAGTCCCCTCGTTCACGAACAGCTGGGCTGTATTGTAGCTGCGCTTTCCAAGGGTGAGGGTTCCTGAACCATCTTTGACGATGCCACCACTGCCAAGGATGTAGTTGTTGGCCGTGAGATTGCCCAGTGTATGGAACTGGAGCAAGGCACCTCCAGCGGTGATTGCTCCCTGATTGAATCCAGTGTTGCCGGTATTTGCCACCACCGCTCCGGTCGTCACAGTCAAGGTATTAAGCGCACCATTGATGCCAAAATTGAGGCCTGTTGGGCAGTTTGCCGAGGTCATTAGGTTGCCATTGGCTGTAAGACCACCACCACTGTCCAAGGTGATGCTGTTGACCGTAGCCGCCTGATAGAGCTGCGAGGCTGTAGCCGTGCGAACATTGGCAGTAGCAGGAACGATCAGGTTGAATCGTCCGACTGCACCTGAGGTCGCATTCGCACTGAATGTCACCTGACCCAGAGAGCTGTTCACGGAACTGATAGTCGCTGTTGTCGCAATACCATTAACCGCAGTTGCCAAGCTCTGACCGGCAACAAGCCCGGCAACGGATGGCAACGTTACAATACCCGATCCGTTCGTGGTGAACCCGGCAATGACTGCACCAAGACCGCTGGCCGCGTCAGGCAGGGCTTGATACTCAGAAGCGGTGAGAAGTCGGAATCCGTTCGCGTCATGAGTCACCAGTCCTGATCCCGTGCTGTCGATGCCGATCATGTCAGGTCGGATGCTCATCGTCTTTGTTCCTGCACCACCACCACCACCAACCAAAGTTGGCGTTGTTGAGAATACGGTCACTCGATTGGCTCCTGCTGCTCCTCCGCCAAGCGTAGCGGTTCCAGCATTCAAATACAGAGATCCTCTATTTGTTGTGCTTGATGCACTCACCGTGCCGATATTGATAGAAGTGGAGCTGGTCCCGCTGGCCGTCAGATTCCATGTGGTGGTTCCTTCCAGATTGGTGACTGTGCTGAGAGCTTCCGAGACCGCGCTAGCGCCGCCAATGTAGTTGAACACGCCGCCGCGATTGGAGAACACTCGATCCGCCGTGGCTGACGAAATGCTGGTAGTGCCTCCGAGACGATTGTTCAAAACGTTGGTGCTGTTATCCAAGGTGAGGGTGCCACCTTCGCCAAGAATGGTCGTGATGAAGCCAGTCTTCGCCGAAGCACCATCAAGGGTCACTGTTCCACCGTTGATCTGAAGGTTGCCCAGGAGGCTCAATGAATTGTCACCGCTCAGGTTCCAGTTGCCGGTTCCGGTCTTGATCACATTGAGAAGAGCATTGGAGAACTCACCAGTCATCAGCCCGCTGAATGTGCCATCCAGGTTGTCACCTCCCATCACGAGAGTTCCAGCCGTGCCAATGGCGAAGTTCTTGATCGTGCCAGCTCCAACGATTGTGCCCGCCATCAGATTGGTGTTACCGCGCATGTCAAGGATGGTGCCCGAATCGAGGTCGAACTTCGCATTCTTGAAGTTAGCGTTCGCACCCAACACAATCGCGCCGCCATCGAGATTGACGGTCGTGATGCTGTTACTCACGCCACCCAGACCCAGCACGCCATTGCCAGTCTTGTTCACGGTTGTTGCGCCAGATATGTTCGCATTGATCTGGAGGCCGATGAGACCGTTGGTTCCGTTGCGAACCACTTCACTATTCGCCACCGGATCAACGGCGATGGTCGAAGTCGCGGGGAGGCTAACATTGCCCGAAACAACGGCGATAGCACGTGGATCGAGAAGGTTGGTAGCGCTGATCGGGATCGCCCCAGTCAGAGTAAGAACACCTGCTCCCGTTTGGACAACCGGGTTGTTGGTTCCACCGCCCTCGTTGTTGAACACCAAGGCTGCGAACGTTTCATTGATACCCTGAAGGTCAAGCTGCGCACCACCACGAACCGTGACGGTGGATGTATCGGCAATCTGAAGATTGCTCTGTGTCGCGGGATTCAGAGTTGTAGCCACGCGAACAAGAGAAGCCGTGCTCGCCGCGCTGCCTGTCGTCAGGTTCGTCCCACCTGTGATTATCAAATCACCAGTCACCGCATTGCCGCTGCCTGTGTCATTTGCCAAGTTGACGATAACACCATTGGCGTAAGCCTTGCCGACGTATGTGTTGGCGTTGGTGAGGGTGATTTCGGGCGCGAGGTCAGCACGACCAAGACCAGACATCACCAAATCAAGAGTGCCTGTAATATCAGAGTTCACGATCAGCGTGCTCTCAGGATTGTGCAGGAACAGTTCCGAACCAGCAGATGTAAGCTTTCCACGAATTGCGGTGGAGCCAATCGTGCGAGTGAAGTTCTCGATACCGAAGATAGCGCCCCCGCTGGTCAGCGTCAGTGTGTCAGAGGCATTGACAAAGCTCAAAGCACGAGCTGCCGAGAATCCATTCCAAGCCAAAGAATTCACCTGGTAACCACCGGTTGGCACTGTCTGAGCGGCATCACCCAGACGGAGATTACTTGTGCTCGAAGACGTTAGGAACGTCTGCGTCATATAATAGGCGCTCAACGGCCGCACGCCGGCCACCGGATCATAGGTAGCAAAGGACGGTCCGACTTCCGGCGAGGCAGAATTCATGGTCACGGCCCACGCGCCAATCATTCCATTGGTTAGCGTCGGAGCGGATGTGATCTTGATAAAGGGGTTGTCTCCGATGGCTCCCGTTGCGCCCGAGAAGACCATAACGGCTCCAGAGTTTGCCGTCCGGCTGAGACTTGCGATCGTCATACTGGCCGTGCCGGCACCACTGCTGCCAACATTGATACGAAGGATGTTCGTGCCGGAGTTGGCGGTAACACCACCGAGCGAAATGCTGCCATCCGTGCCGCTGCGGCTGGTGTAAAGGAAAGCACCGCCATTCATGGTGATCGGAGTGGAGGAGCCAATACGATTATTCATCGCTTGAATACCTGTATCGTTCCAATCAAGAACCGCACGATTCAGAGTGATGGAACTCGTTCCCGAGAGACGGCCCTGATCGATCAATTGATTGAGTTCGCTGAGGAACAGAGTGGAGCCTGTGTAGGCATTGTCATCACGAAGAACAAGATTCACTGCGCCTGACTTTACCAGGCTAAGGTTTCCGTTGATCGAGCCTGCAAAGTCCGACGTGTTGGTGTTTCCAACGATGGTAAGGATGGCAGCGTTAGTTAAATCGCTGTTCGTTACGATTCCCGCCGAACCAGGCAGTGAACCGACGCCCAGAGTATTGAGGTTCAATCCTGCAATAAGCTGGTTGTTTCCGTTGATGTCAAATGTCCCCCCCGCATTGACAATGATGTTTTGGCCAGGAGCACCTGTTCCCGTCGCTGTAATAGCTGGTGGGACAGAGAAACCATAGAACAGAGCGTTGTTCGGAGCACCTGAGGCAAGCTGAATCTTACCGCCATTGATGCGAGTAGCACCCGTGTAGAAGTTCCCGCTGGTCGAACCCAGAACGAGATTACCTTCGCCCGCTTTGGTAAGACCGCCAGTGCTAGGGGCAACTGCGCCACCGACCGCTGAATCAATGCTGAAGTCGGTAGTCGATCCGGCTGTGTGAATGATGAACTCGCGATTGCTGGTTGTGTTCAGCCAACCCGCACCGCTGATGGAGCCATCGGCAAGCGCAAGGATACCGCCGCTATCAAGAGCCACATTGCGATTCGTACTGATAGTGAGAGCGCCCGTTGCCTCGACGGTCAGCGAGTTAATCGTGGTCGAGGTATAGTTCGCAGCAGCGGCACCAGCTGACAGTGCGCTGTTCATGCGAATGTTGTTGTTCGCGGTGAATGTTGTGTCCATTTCAGTGGTCACGTTGAGCGGACGGACACCAAGACCAGTTCCGGTTTCCGAAACTGCAAAGCTGGCACCCACACCGGTCACACTAGTGTCCACCAGCAACCAAGGAACGATTGCCCTGTTCTTGGCACCGTTCGCACCTGCCTGACCAACAGTGGTTACAGCAGTCGTCAAGGTAAGGCCCGAGGCGGCATTGGAGGTCACGCCGCGAATGAGCCCGGTGCCCTGGTTGGCACGAGTAATCGAAGCCGCAGTCAACTGCACATCGGCACCCGCGTTGGAGAGCGTGACAACATTGCTAGCATTGTTGATCTGGAGATTACCAGTGCCGATGGCCTCATTAACGGCTGTGGAAGCGTTGCCGATGAGGTTAAATGCACCACCGTTCAGGATGATCGAACGATTTGCAGCTGCACCACCTGCGCGGCCGTTAAACGCCGCAGAGGTGTTATTGAAGGTGAGCACATTACCTGCGGTAAGACCAGAGTAGGTGCCAGGGCCGACAGTTAGGTTACCCCCGCTTCCGGCCGCGCCAGATGCACCGCTGACAACAACAGTGCCTCTGGTGATCGTGACTCCGTTCTGTGTGTTGGCGTTGGTTAGCGTCAGCGTATTGTCACCCACCTTGCTCAGGAGGAATGCCCCGCTGATGATGCCATTGACTGTGATGTCCCCTGCATTGGCAACACCGGAGGTTGCATTGACCCGATTGGAGCCAATGCTTGAAGCAGCACCTAGCGTCAACGTGCCATTCATTACGGCCGTCGTTGACGAGCTATTGATCACTGAACCAAGGGAATTCACACCCGTTCCGAAGTTTGTCCGACCCGCGCCGTTGATGGTCAGAGTCTTAGCTGTCGTTTGGCCATTAAGGTCCAAGATAGAGCCACCGTTAAAGACAGCGGCCGTCGCCGTAGCACCAAGTCCGTTGGCATTACCAAGCTTGACGACAGCACCCGAGTTAACCGTCACTCCACCAAGCAAGGTGGCGATGTTATCGTTGTTAAGATTGAGCGTGCCAATGCCGGAAACCACCAACCCATTGGCAGAAATTGAATTCACAGCTCCATTGAGAGTAATGTCTCCGTAGCCGCCGATGACGGTTCCAGGCGCACCGATAGTGACGGAGCCTGTCATACTTGCTGCGTTGAAACTGCTGTTCCACAAAGCTCCGGTAAACCCGCTCGCTACAGGCGTTGCCGAGTTTGCGATCATGGCGTTCTGACCAAGGCCACTAACAGTCACATTGCCTGTGACGCCTGTTACACCGTTGAGATCCAAGCTAGCACCACCGATATTAAGCGTCACCGAACCGGTTCCTGTCGCAGCGGCCGACAGAACAATCTGATTGCCCGGACCAATGCTTTCGATGAATGCACCCGCAGGGATATTGGTGCCATTGACGATCTGGCCCACGACCAAGCCAGCCGTGCTTGAGACACCCACCGTTGCATTGTTGATGGTGGTGGTTGAGCTGGCGAGAACCGTGGTGGCACTTCCGATGGTATTGGTGCCAGTCGAGAGGCCACCTGCATGGGTGAGCATCACAGTGCCAGCGCGAACATCGAAAGCCCCTGTGAAGTTACTTGCGTTGTCGCCCATGATGAGTGTGCCAGATCCATACTTGGTCAGGCCGTTGCCGGAGTCAGTGACTCCCCCAATCAGGTTCAGCATTCCTGCACCGGAAGTTGCGGTGCTACCTGGATTCACAATCGCGCCTGCACCGGAGATGGTCGTCGCACCAGCCACACCGAGCCAGTTAACTCCGATATTGCCCGAGCCGTTGACAACATTCAGACGTGAACCTGCATTCAAAGTCAGGTCAGCGAAAGTCGTATTGAATTGCGTTCCGAAGGTATCAATCGTGGCAGTCGTTGCCGCTGCTACGCTAGCACTATTGGTAATCTGAGCAGCGAGGAGATAGTTGTTTCCAACGGTAGCTGCGCTGTTGTTGAAATAGAGCTTGTTAGCCGGGACAGCCTGGAATCCACCTGTGCCAACACCGGTATTGGGAACCAGATTGTTGCCATTGGTATCCGGCCCCGAGTAAAGAAGATGGTAACCGCCACCACTACCCGAGTTGTTGTTCTTGTAGGTGATGGTATGGAACCCTGCCGAAAGCGTGATCGTGCCCGTGCCCGTGCTTGTCGCTGTGAAGTCACCAATGCCAGTGCCACCACCAGCGGCGTTTTTGCCGACCACGGTCTGACCATCAATGATCAAGAGTGACTGGTCATCTACAGCCGTAGTGAACGAATAAGTGCCGCCAGTAGTGATCTCGATGAGGCCAGTCATGACCGCCATGGTATTAGCAGCAGGCCCAGATGCATTAGTCACACCCAGCGGACGATTTGAAAAGGCGGTGTCACCCAAGACGGACACGGAAGCAAATGTGCCCGATGGTGCGATGCCGGAGGAGCCCACCGAGATAATGTTCTGATTCCCTGCCACGACTGGATTGGTTGAATAATAGGTAGTGGACAAGCCACCCGATGTGAACCCAGAAGGAGCCGATGTCCCCAAAGCCTGGAACGTTGGGACCAAGGGGTAGGTTCCACTGAGGGCGATCGCAGCCCCACCATTGAGAGTGTTGGTCTGATTGATCAGCGGCTGGTCAGGGAAGAGCAGTGTTCCCTTGCCAGTATTGACCGGCTGCAACGTGCCGTAATTAAACACTAGAACCGTCGTTCCGCCCGCGACATTGATATTCACGGGCGTCGCACCCGAGGTATTCAAGTTGAGAAGGCGCAGGTTGTAAGCGTTCGAGCTTGAGATGTTGATCGTCTGGCCACTCGTAACATTCAGGTTCTGCACCTCAATCACGTTGCCGGTGTTGGCAGTGAAGTTCCCACCATGAAGATTTGCCTGTGTCAGGGTGTTGAGAATATTCACATCGTTGGCGTAAGTGATCACACCACCCGAACCACCACCGTTGTTCATGAAGCTCAGCAGAGCTTGATCGGAATTGATCAGCACCGAGCTGCCTGAGGGCAGCGGTGACACCGTGTTGGTGGCAGGCAGCCCCCCAAGAACGAGGTTACCTGCGTTGAGGATGACACCACCGGCAAAGGTGTTGTTGTTATTGAGAACCAGGGTGCCTAGTCCATTTTTGATCAGGGCAGAGGTGCCATCGGTGCCACTGAGCACACCACCCAGGATCAGTGCGCCAGAACTTGCATTGTAAGTGGTGATGGGTGAATCAACCGTGATCGTCGTTGCTCCTGATGGCAGAGTGGTGTCACCATTGAGAGTGAGTGCCGTGGTTCCGCGGAAAGAGAAATTGCCGCCAATGGTGTAGGGGTTGGCAACGGTGTTCGCCGCAGCTGACGACAACAAGAAGGTATTAGCACCAATGTTAAAGCTACCTGTTCCCAACGGACCGGAGGTGAGCACCGAGCCATAGGCAGACGGCGTGCTGCTTGCACCAATCAAGAGGCCACCCGCCTGAACATCAACGCCACCTGTGAAAGTGCTTTGGCCGCTCAACTGGAGGATGCCGTTGCCTGCTTTGATCAGACCTTCGCTACCGGTGCCAGTCACTGTTCCCGAGATATTGAGATTAGGCTGGTAAGGGCTGAGGATGTCGCTGTTCCACGTCACAGGATTCACCGTGATCGTCCGCGTGCTGCCGCCCAGACTGACCTGGCCAACGCCTGTAGTAGAAATCGTCGAGACCGAGCCCAAATTCTGGCCACTGGCGGTGACGTTGCCATTGAGGGTCAGGATGCCTGTTCCCGTCGTAACGGTCGGGGAGTCACCACCATGATTATCGAATACCAGACCACCAAGGGTCTGATTGAAGCCATTGAGATCGAGCGTGCCACCACCCATCACTGTCACGGATGCGCTGTTGGCAATCTGGCTGTTGCCTTCCAGCACCACACGCGTGTTGCGGTCAACAAAAACAGCGGCGTTACCAGAATAACCACCTGCGATGGTCATATCGCCACTACCCGTGGCGGTGACCGTCGTTCCGTTGGCTGACGGATTGGACAGCACCAGACGACCCGAGTTGACCCAAGTGCCACCAGTGTAGGTATTGGTTCCCGAGAGACGCAGGTCATTGAGGTTGGAAGAGGTGCCACGGCCATTGTTGGCTGCCACAATGAGGCTTACCGGACCAGCGCCGTTATTCACGATATTGGCACTGACGGTGATGTCGCGATTACCGGTATTGTCATTCTGACCGTTGAACCAAGTCACCCCGTGGAGGTAGAGGTCTCCACCGACACCAGGTGTTCCAGCCGTTAAGCTACCATTCTGGATCGTTGAAGTGGTTCCTTCCCCTGCTGGCGAAACCATCAAGCCACCCGATCCAAGTGTGAGGGTGAAGCCACCGAGATCGAGCGTGGTATTTCCTCCAAAACTGAAGGCCTGATTGTTCGTGCCTGCTGTGCCGTTCGTGGTTGGCAAAGAAAGAGAGATGGTGGTGCCATTGATTGCCGTAATAGTAGTCCCAGCCTGAATGTTCCCATTTCCATTGACCGACTGTCCGACCGCAAGTCCTAACACCGTTGACAGAGTCAAAGTCGAAGCGGTCACACCAATGCTCTGTCCCGTTAAATGCTGACCGGACAAGAAGGAGAGAGTATGAACTGTGCGATCACCTGTGAGGGTGACGGTGCCCGGCGTCAGAGGTGTGCCAGCCCACAGACGGATATTGTCGGTGCTAGCGGCAGCATTGATATCAGTCAGCGGAGAGTATCCAGCAAATCCAGTGGCACCCAGACCACCGATGCCCTGGCTGTTGTAGCTAGCGAAGTCACGCTCAGACAGCGCCCAACCGCCGATGATGTTGTTGGTCAGCGTTGGAGCAGCCGAGAAGAATGTCCGCGCAAGACCGCCGGCAGATGATCCCACGTTGGCATCCACGTTCAAAACGCGCAGCGTCCCCTTGTTGGTCTGCGCAAGGCTCGCGAAAGTGTAATCGATCTGATTCAACGCTGTGCCGGGCTCGGCCACATCAAGGATGCTCGTGCCTGCACCAATAGTGAGTGCGCCAAGGGTTTCAGCAACCGTGGTGGCAGGGACTGCGCGGCCTTGGAACATAGCTCCACGCAGAATGATAGCAGCCGAGTTGTTAATGCGATCCAGATTGGAATCAGCAAACTCGTATGAGGTATTGGTGCCAGCCAGCAACAGGGTAGCATTGGAAAGTTCGATCGACGAGGTGCCGCTGATACGTCCCTGGTCGAGCAACTGGACACGACCACCATTTAGGAGCGTTGCGCCTGTGTAGGTATTGTTGCCGTAGAGATTCCAATCCACTGTAGCACCAGCAGCAGTGGAGCGAACCAATGCAATATCGCTCTCTGAGGGTGTGTCATTTCCGATACGTCCGAAGAAGCTGACATTCGCGGTGGTCAAGGCCAGGGTGGCCTCCGTTGCCGAGGTATTGATCACGTTGCCGCCCGAGTTAGCCACATACAAATCGTTGACGGCAAGCGTTCCCGTCGCTGCCTGAAGGTTGTTGAAGTTCTGCACGCTTCCGTTCAAATCCAGGCTGCCACCAAGCAACTGAAGCGTCTGATTGGGGAAGTAGGAGAAGTTGGTGCTGTTAAGCTTCAGGGTGCCGTTATTGACCGTCAGCGCGCCAGTAACGGTGTTGTTGGCAGATGTCAGGTCCAGAGAGCCCGCACCCGACTTGGTCAGACCAGCACCTGCGGCGGAGCCAGCATTCACGATGGAACTGGCGATGGTCAGATTGCCGGGGTTGGTGATGATGAGTTCACGGTTGGCTACCACTGGCGCTGCGATGGCGTTGGTGATCTGACCCGCCAAGAGCAGGCTGTTACCGTTGAGGATGCCTGCATTGCCCGTCTGTGCGATCAGGCCACCGCTCTCGATGCCAAGGTAACGCATACCTCCAACGGTCAGACCACCTCCGCTCTGTAGATTGAGCGAGTTGACGATGAAGGAATTGGCCAAGCAATCATTAGAGAGGTAGGTATAGGCGGCTGAGAGTGCCACGTTCTCGAAGGTGCCAGCGACCGTAGGAGCCTGGATGGCCGTGACCTGCTCGGAAGCATCCAAGAGGCGCCAGCGATTGGCTCCGGTATTGGCTCCGCTGGCTGCAGAGTCAGCAGTGAGGAAGCCGAGACCTGTGCCTGTGATGCTGGTATCGCCGATGGCCCAAGGCAGAATGCCCTTGAACTTGCTGCCAGTGCCACCCAACTGACCAATGAATGGAGTGTTAGTGCCCACGAAGGTGGCCACACCAACGCCAGCTGCGGAGCCAAGTCCATCGCCGCGCAGAAGCAGAGTGCCTGCTGCGCCACGCGCACCAGTGCCAGTCGTGACATTCAATTGCTGAGCAGCATCGGCATCCAGGGTGATAACCGAGTCCCCGGCATTGATGGTGATCGTGCCCGTCGTTTCCGTCGTAGTCGCAGTGGAGTTGCCGAGCACATTGAGTGTGCCGCCATTGAGGGTCAGGGTGCTGGTGCTGAGGCGGTTGTTGACGTTGGTGGAGATGTTATTCAACTCAAGAATGCCCTGCTCTGCGATGTGCGTGTTGCGCGTCGCGCCCTGAGCCGTGCCGAGCGTGCCGAGCGTGCCTGCTCCATTGATGGACACCGTGCCCTGCTTGACGATCAAATCACGTCCCGCGTGGGCATTGGCCACCTGGACATTCAGCGTGCCCGTGCCGAACTTTGTCGCCTGGAAGATACCACCCACAGCACCAGCATTGATGGTCATGCCGGTCGTGGTCAGATTGATGGTGCCTGCGCCACCAAATCCGATACCCGAATGGCGGCTTTCACCCGTGGTTCCGCCGACGCCCGCAACGACACCTCCTGTGATGTTGAGTGTTGCTAATGAATCAGCAGTCACAGTGGCGGAGCGATTTTGTCCATTAGCAGTCGAAACAGCCAAGGTAATCGCGCCTGCATAAGTGTTGATGCCGGAAACACTGCGCACCGCCCCCTGACCATCAATACCACGGTTGGTATTGTTGTTCCCCATGTTGATTGCCAGCGGATCAGAGACGGTGACTCCGCCCGAGAGTTCGATAGCGGAGTTGAGCACGCCAGCGAGGACAACACCGCCAGCTGTGGTGCCCAAGGCATTGGAATCGGAGATCCGGACAGCGCCCTGGTTGATGGTGAGGACACCCGTCCACGTGGAGTTGGCTGCGGCCAATTCCAAGGTGCCCAAGTCATTCTTTGCGATGCCAGTCGTCAGGGTTGGGATACTGAACGAACTGTTGATCGTGAAAATCTCTCCCTTGCTAACTTCGAAGCCATTATTGGCAGCACCATTGAGCACAAACGTCCGATTGGTGGAGAAGGTGTCAGTCGCGCGGAAGCCCTGGGTCGCACTGTTGGTGTTGATCCGGACAAGGTTGTCTGAATCGCCCAGCGCAGCGTCGGCGGCGACGGAAAGGTAACCGCCCGTGATGTCAATTATACCACCAGCAGCGCCACCGAAGGTGTTGGCGGCATTGGAAAGCACCAGTGTGCCCCCGCCCGCCTTGGTAAGCACCACATTATTGGCACCCGATGCCCCCCCACTGATCACACCACTGAGAGTGAGGCCATCCACTTGCAACGAACCGCTGGCACCCGAAACACTGTAGATCGCACCCGCAGTGCCGAGCGTCGCATTCAAGGCAATGTTGTTATTGAGCAGGAGCCCATAACCGTTGTTGTTGGTCAGCGTCAGGCCATTCTCCAGGCAAGCCACGAGGGTGGGCGAGATGGTCTTGTTGATCGCTGTGGTGAAGTAGGTTTCGGTCCCTGCGCGTCCAATGGTGATGTTTGGAAGCGCCGCATCCATGGTGATGGTGCCCATCGTGATGGTCTCAAAACCACCCGTGCCGTCACCATCATGCAAGAGACCAAGATTGCCACCATTGTTGAGCGTCACCGGCACCGTCGATCCCACATCCGTGAAATTCATGGTGAAATTGCCCAAGCCATTCTTGGTGATCGAAGTGATCGAGCCCGCATTGGTGAACAATCCGTTCATTGCCACCGTGAGGGCAGGATTATTGACATTAACCACCAAAGCATTTGGTGTGGTGATCGCTCCGTTCAGCGTCAGAGTTGCGCCAGTAAGACCTGTGCTGTCAAAGATTGGATTCCCAGCGAAGGTGACATTGTTATGCAAGGTGCGGCTAGCATTATCGACCAGCAAGCGAGTGCCGGACGCCATTGCCAAAGTGCCGGTCCCTATCGGACCTGCGACCGTTCCCCCAAGAGTAGAGAGTGTGGTCACCACACTGCTGCCGCCAAGAACAAGCCCGCCTGCATTCACATTGACTCCACCAGCAAAACTGCTTCCCGAGACGGTAACCGCCGTCGATGTCTGCGTGCTGACTGCCGATTGACTCATCACCGCCGTGGTGCCGTTAACAATAGCCGTAATATAAGCTCCACTCGCAATACCCGTGCCGCTGACTGCCTGACCAACGGAAAGACCAGCCGTGGAAGGAAGTGTCAGCGTCGTGGAGCCAACTGTTGTAGAGCCATTGCCGAATGAAGAACTTGGAGACAGCTGGAGCAGACCATTACCGGTCTTTGTAATCGCGGTGCCACTTCCAGCACCGATCACTGGCGAGGTAATGTTGAGAGAAGTGGTAATGTCGTTGTAAACCGTAGAGGTGCCCGGCAGGACAATCGCACCGATGTTCAACGTGTTGGTTCCATTACTGAGGCTCAAGGTGCCGCCATTGATGGCAGGAATGGTGGCTGCATTATTCGTCGTGACGGTGATCGGGGCTGATCCCGTGAGTGAGAGCACGTTACCAGCGAGCGAGGTGATAGCAGGCGTGCCGGAACCGCCGGAGTTATTGAAAGTGACAGATGCCAGAGTGTTTGTGACACCCAAGCCCAGCCCTGTATTGAAGGTCAATGCGGAGCTGTCATTGAGTGTGACGTTGTTCGTGGTAGCGATCTGATTGGCCGCCGTATTGACCACCAGCGTTGCACCGTTGAGCGTCACACCGCCAGCCGGAACCGTGGTGCCGGAGCCGATGAGGTTTACCGTGCCTTGATTGAACACCGTGCCGCCTGTGTAGGTGTTAGAAGCGGAAAGATTGAGCACGCCTGCACCAGACTTCACCAGACGGACACTATTTCCAGAACCGTTGTCAGCGATCACGGAATTGATCACCATGTTGCCCGAGCCCGCGACAAATGTCTGAGTGCCGGCGGAGGCCGTGGCATTCTGACTCACAGTTACCTGAGTAGAACTGTCCACCGACACAATATAGGTGCCAACAGGCAGGTTGGCGTTGGTGACAGTCATACCAGGCTGAAGCCCGGCAGTGGAAGTCATTGAGATGGTGCTGGTTCCGACCGTCGTCGTTCCGCCCGTGAAGTTCGCGGTTCCTGCGGCGTTGTTATACACCACCAGTTCTCGCGTGCCGCTCGCTTCGGTGCCGCCTGCGGTCAGAATCCCCCGCAACGTGCTGTTGCCGATGGAGGTAAAGTTTGCGTTGTTGCTACGGAGCAAGCCCCCGTGCTCAAGGTTCAGCACATCGCTTCCACCGGTGAATGCGATGCTATTGATCACACTGCCAGCAAGGCGAAGCACTCCGGTGGTAGTGTTACCGGGCAGAGTCGTCACCGTATCCGCTGTGCGGATGATGTTGGTAAGGTTCCCAGATGCGAAACCAGTATCGTATCCTACATAACCAGCCGTTCCGACAGCGCCCACGCCCTGTGCGACGTTGTAGGCGGCATAGTCGGTGCTGTTCGCGATAGCCCACGATCCGATGATATTGGAGCTGTTATTGGCAAGCGCAGTATCGAACAGGATTCGAGGATTGCTACCCTCGGCACCCAGAGTGCCAGCACCAGTGGTGAAGTTAACAGTCGAACCAACACCAGTGCGCGTGAGGCTGGCGATTCGAAGGTCTGAGGTTTGGTAAGCACCGAGGGTATTGATCGAGTTGGTGATCGTATTGCCACCTTCCAAAATCGTGATAGCTCCCAGCTGCTCGAAGCTGTTGCTGTTCGCACGGCTGGCATAGTCAATCGTGCCGCCGCGCATGGTGATGCCAGCCGCATCATTGACTCGATTGGTGTTGTCGATGGAGAGGTTGTCGGTGTTGCGGAAGAACAGCGAGCCATAGTTGATGTTAATGGCGCTGGTGTTGAGCAACGTGGCGTTGTCACGCAGCACGATGCCGCCGCCGAGAATATTGGTGACCCCGGTATAGCTGCTGGCGGATTCCAGAGTCAGGTTGTTTGCCCCCAGACGGCTGAAGCTGATGTTGCCATTGATCGAGCCTACGAAGGCACCGTTCGAACCATTGACGACAAGATTGGCTGTCGTTCCGGCGGTGTTGACGACTGTGCCACCAAGGCCAGGGATCGTCTGATTGCTGCTCAAGAAGCTTCCAACGTGCTGCGTAGTGCCATTGAGGTCCAGCGTCGCACCGCTGTTCAGTTGCATGGTCTGGTTCGGGAACAGCGTATTGGTCACTCCGCTAGCGAGCTTGAGCGTGCCATTGTTGACGGTCGTTTGACCGGAGTAGAACTGCTTGGTGTTGACGGTCAATGCGCCACCAAGGTTGATGTTCAGGCCAGCACCACCACTGACAATGGCTCCATCCAGAATGAGAGTAGAACCACTGTTGATGTGGAAGGCACCTTCCGCACCCAGGGCAATTCTCGGCACGCTGAGAGTGTTGCTGCCGCCGGAGACAATCAAGCCACCACCGGAAAGGGTGAGTAGCGCATTCTTGGCTGCACTCACATTCAGACCGTTGCCAGCAATGTTCATCGCATTGAAGGAGCGGTTGGCATTGAGATCATCGGTGGTGATGAAGCTGGTGCCGATCTTGATGGTGTCAGTGGAAGCAGGGATCAACGCGGAGTTGATGTCGGTATATCCGGCTGTTCCATAGGTCAATGTGCTGGTTCCGGTGGTGGTAGCGGCGGCAGAAAGCACATAAGAGGTGCCGTTCGTGATGCTGGCGATCGTCGCACCAACAGGGATTCCAGGGCCGAAGACCGCCATGCCCGCTGTGAGTCCAGCCGTGCTAGGAACCGTAACCGTTGTTGTGCTGTTGGTGGTGGTGCTCAGGGTGGGCACGTTATACGCAGCAAAGGCCTGAATACCGCCGGTATTGGCGGTGAGACCGTTGGTGTTGTAGGTGGCAAATTCGGTGCCGTTGACGGTGGCGCGGTTAAGAATGCCCACCGTGGCCGGAGCGAGGGTCGGAGCTGTGGAGAAGGTAATGGCATTGGCAGCAGTGCCCAGTGCGGCATTGGAGGCGAAATTGAGATAGCCGCCAGTGTTGATGGCAAGCGTGCCAAAACCGAGGGCGAGATTCTGGCCATTGTTGGTCAGAGTGATGGTGCTCTGGCCGCCACCAATCGTGAGGTTGCCCGCCGTTTCACTGGTAGTAGCACCCGCATTGCCCACCAGCGTAAGCCCTGCACCATTCAGGGTCACCGCGCGTGCACCGAGGCGGTTGGCAGTATTGGTGCCGGCATTGTCCAAATTCAAGAGAGCGCCGTTGCTCACAGTTAGCACGCCGGTGGAACCGACGGTGCCAGCACCACTGATGTTAGTGGTGCCGCCATTGAGAGTCATCGCACCACCCCAAGTGGTAGCGGTGGCACCACCAGGGCTGTTGCCCGTAAGGTTAAGGGTCCCGTTGCCGGAATACGTTAGTGCGCTGAGGCCGGTGCCGCCGTTGGTGATCTGCGCGGAGATGTTGTAAATGCCCGAGCCTTGAAGCGTAGCGGTTCGCGCGGTGTTATCGTTCGAAAGATCGAAGGTGTTAGTGCTGAAGGTCAGTGAGGCCGGGCCGGTGAGATTGTTGGTCACGCGGCGGTCACCAGCGCTGTTCTCGAAAGATCCGAACGTCGCATTACCTTTGAACTCGATGCTGTTGGTGCCACTGAAGACGCCGTAGATATTGCTGAGACGAAGCGCGTTGGTAAGTCCGTCAGCACCGGTAAGCGCAAAGTTGGACTCAATGCTACCGCCGCCCATATCAATTACACTGTTGCTACCGAAAGGATTGAGGCTACCCGCCTTGTTCACGATGATTCGACCCTGCGTAATGGTGCTCGAAGTATGCAAGGCCCCGGCCGCCACAGCACCACCAATGGTAAAGGTGCCTGAAGTGTTGACGCCCAAGCCAACCGCGGCGCCGCTACTGGTCATGTTGCCATTGAAGACCGTATTGCCGGTTCCCTGGAAAACGAATGTGCGTCCAGAGGAAGTTTCATTGCTGTTGACGTTGCCATTGATGGTGAGAGTGCCGCCGGAAATCGTGTTGGCTATCTGCCAAGCGTTGCTCGTCGCACCGGAGATCAAGCCATTGTAAGTGATTGAATTGGTGCCGGTGAAAGTCACGGAGGTGTTCGCATCAATCGACATCGGATTGCTGATGACTAGGCCCGCAGGGTTGGTAGCGAAGAGTCCTGCATTAGACACCGAAATGGTGCCAGTGGGCGTGCCCGCCCCACCCATGGTCGTGCCGCCAAGGCCGAGGAAGCCTGAAGTAATCCTCGTGGTGCCGGTATAGCTATTGTTTCCAGCAAGAATCCAGGTGCCCCCATCACCTTTGGTCACCGAAAGCGCGCCACCGTTGTCCACCAAGTTGGAGTTGATAATGTTCGTGTCGGTATTGAATCCAAACAAAGTAAGAGTCTTTGCACCCGCCGAGGCATTGACGAAATTGTTGATCACCAAGGGGCCAGTGCCGCTATTTTCGATCGTAGAACTTGCAGTGAGGTTGATCTGGCGGTTCACGGTCTCGCCAACACCCACATACTGGAGGTGAGCACCATTGAGGCCGAGGATTCCGGTGCCATCACCGAAAGCAGATGAAGCTGTCGAGCCACCACCAATGGACCGGACTACCACGCCACCCAAGCTCAAGGTGGTATTGCCTGTATAGGTATTGTTGCCTGTGAGATAAAGCACACCACCACCGCTCTTGGTCAGAGCGCCCGTGCCACTGATAACACCGGAAACGGTGGCGTAATCAAGGAAGGAACTGGTATTATCATCCACCTGGATCGTGCGAGAGCCACCGTTCAGATTGATGGGATTGAGGAAGGTCACATCTGACAAAGCGCTAGCAGAACTGAGGATCAGGGTGCCAGTTCCGTTTCCGATGCCGCCCGTGCCCCAGGAGACCTGCGCTCCCGAACCTCCAAGATTGACCGTAAGTGGTGCCGTGCTGGCTGCGAAACCGCCCGCCTGATTAACCGCTGTGCCAGCGGCATCAGTCCAGGCTACCTGACCCACTGCGGTGCCGATCGAGCGAGTGAAAGTGCCGGATGTCTCCAACACACCACCAGCCAAGCGGAGTGCACTGCCGCTCGAGAGTCCTACGCCATCCACCGCACGGAGCGCACCACCCGTGATCGTGGTGGGACCCGCATATGTATTGGCGCTGGACGGATTGAGAATCCACAGGCTGCCCCCCGACTTTGTGATAGCGAAATTCGCGTTGTCCAGTTGTGGGCGGAACTCATTATCTCCGGTGGAGGTTCCCGCAAGACCAAGAGTCGCAGTTCCTGTTCCCGTGTAAGCAATGGGATTGGTATTATTGAAGATCAAGGCTGCATTGTTGGCCCCGCCTGATCCCACGACATTGTTTCCGTAGGTTCCTGATGAGTCGATCGTTCCAGTCGCCCCCCCCGTGATCGTGAAAAGACGGTCAATGGAAACGGATGGAGTCTGGGTTGCTTGGAAAATGGTAGCGCTAGAACCCGTGTATTGGATGGTTCCTGTCGTGCCGCTGGCGAACACGATGCTTGCCTGATTGGTTGCTGTGCTGGTAGCCACGCCCGCCCCAAGACCACTGGGCTGACCAATGTTGGCCAAAGAGGTGACAGCGATAACGCCACCGGTAAACGTGAGCGGTCCGGTGAAGGTATTCAGTCCCGTCAAAGACAGTGTTCCAGTGCCAGCCTTGTTAAGGGACAGCGTTCCGCCACCCGTGCCGTTTTCGATCAACCCAGTGAAGTAGCCCGAACCACTGTTATTTCCCACGTTCAAGACCACATTTGCCGCTGCACCATTGCGAATCGTGCCGGCGCCATTGAGGCTGTTCATGGAGGCCGTCGAGGCGTTCACATTGACACCATTCAACTCTAGAATAGCGCCCTGACGCAGGTTCAAATTGAAATTGGTAGCACCCATGGTGGTCGTAGCCCCTTGGAGGCGCACGGTTCCTTCATTAATATTGATCGCGCCCGCAGTCGTCTGGGCATTGACTGCGTTAAGCACCAGCAAGCCTGCTCCATTCTTCGTCCAACCGCCCGTGGTGGTAGCTGTGATGGGTGCGGAAAGTGTGAGTTGATCCCCAGAACCGTTGACACGGAAGACCAATTCCCCAGTCCCAGCGGAAGTGATCCCCGTGCCCGTAATCGTGCCCGAGCCGCCAGTCTGCAAGATACCGCCGGAGGTATTGGCTCCGACGTTCACCGTAAGGAGGCCCGTCTGAGTCACTGTCTGCGCACCATCAATCTTCAACGAACTCACGGTCAGTGCACCGGTGCTGGTGTTGGCTGCGACGCGGTTGTGGCTCGCAGCGGTCAGAGCAGCACCCGCATTGACGAAGCCAGCGTCGGTTCCGTAAACGGGAGTCACCATTGCCCCGCCATTGGAGCGAGCGAAGTCGGCCCCGTTGATGTAGATGTGACCAGCGCCAGGCAAGGTAGTCGCGGTGCTGGTGGCTACTCCGGTGATCGTCACTGTGCCAGAAGCCGCCGAGATATTGATACCCGAACCATTGGTTACAGTGCCCAGTGAAGCAAACGTCAGTGCTGTGCTACCACCTGCCCCAGGAGTGAGGATGATGGTTCCGGCACCGGCCGACGGAGTGAGCGCACCCACGGCCTCGGTGCTGGCTGAACCAGCGGCACCCAAGTAAGAGAAGGTGCCACCCGCTGATTGGGTAAAGGTTTCGGCAGCGAAGATAACAGCGCCCGCATTTGGAAGAACATTTCTCGACGAACCTGAGAAAGTGTCCTGCACTGCCAGCGTGCCCCCCGAGATGGTGGTGGAGCCAGTGAAGGTATTTGCCCCAGAGAGGACCCACGTGCCTGTGCCAATCTTCGCCACCGACGTGATATTGGTGCCCGAGTTGTCCACAATCGCCCCCTGGATGGTGTTAGCACCGGCATTCGTGCCCCCGAGAGTAAGCGTCTTACTGCCCGCAGCGGACTGACCAGTAGCGGTGAAAGCGCTGCTAAACACGAGGGGACCCGAACCGCTCGACAGAAGAATGGCACCACCAGTTGTTCCTCGAAGATTAACGACCTTGCCTGTGGTTTCACCCGCGCCGGTGTAAAGTAAAGTGCCGGTCAGGGTCTCGGCAGGGAGATTGGTTCCCCCGATACCACCGATGCTAATGACGGCAGTATTGGCATTCAAACCACCAAATGAACTGACCGAAAGAGTTCCCTGCTGAATTCGAGTCTCGCCAGTGAACGTGCTCACGTTTCCTCCCACGGTCAGAACCCCTGCACTGCGCTTGACCAAGTGGTGAGTAGCCCCTGTAGCAAGGACATTGCCATTGATCAGCGTCTCGCCCACAGCGCTCACGACATACTGCCTTGCGGTAGTGTCCGCTTCTCCCCACACATTTCCGGTAATGGTGGTTGTGCCATTCGTGGTCACAGTGATGCCATCGTCGTTGGCACCACTACCCGAGCCACTGACCGCTGCCAGCGTGATATTGTATCCATTGCGTCCCGCAAAAGTCGTCGTTCGATTATTCGTCTGCGCGAAGTTCGCGAAGGACACCGTTTGGTTGATGCCACCGCTTCCCAGAGTGCCAATGCCTCGATCAACAAAGATCGTCTGGCTGCCGTCAGCTTGGCTAATTCGGTAAGGAGCAAAGCTAGCAACACTGTCAGTGCGGAACTCCCATGTTCCCCCAGAGCCGCGAATCTTGGTATTGGAGGCCGTATTAAGACCGAGCTGAGCACCATTTGAAACGAGGGTGTTTCCAGAATCCGTGCGCCAGTCCCCAATGTAGTCATTCGCGTTGTTAGTAATCACCAACACGTTGTTCAAGCCACCACGGCTCGACTTGTTGATGCCGCTGGTGCCGGCCACGCCACCACTGACCAGTCCGGAGACGACAAGGTTACCGGGGCCACCGAGGAAATAAAAGCGCTGGTCATTGGAAGCCGTGAGTGTGCCTGTAATGGTCATCGTGCCAGCCGCATTGCCGAGACGACCTTCCGTGTTCGAGTTGGCCGAAATGTTGCCGGAGTAAGTGTTGTTACCAATGTTCACAAAGTTTGCGCCTACAGTGTTGTTGCCTCGGCCCGCAAGGACGATGTCTCGCGTAATGGTGGAGCCCGAGGTGCCGCCGTCGATGACCAGCATCCCGGCAGGTAGTGCGGTGCCATTGAGCGCGCCGCTGGCAATACCATTGACAAAGATCGGAGACGTGCCGGAACCCAAGGCGGAGGGATTGGTCACCGCCAAGGTGCCCGAGTTCAAATTGATCTGGCCGGTGAAGTTGTTAGAGCTGTTGGTGAGGACGGTGGTCCCACCTCCGGTCACAACGAGATTGCCGTTGCCTGTGATCTGGCCATCGAAAGTGGTGCGGGCGGCTACATTGCTGAGGTTTTGAATCAGATTGCCACCGCCAATAACCAAGGTGCCGCCACCACTGAGATTCACATTCCCTCCCGTCGAACCTCCGCCTGCAAGTGAGCCGATGACAACCGTATTGCCATTGACGTCAAGGCTGGTGCCCGCAACGTTGGCCAAGGTCACTGCGCTGGTAGGACCCACAGGTCCTCCAGAGTAAGTCTGGTAGCCCGCGACGTTGTTGAGAATTGCTCCAGGGGAGAGAATACTTGAAGATGTGGCCTGCAAGGTGCCCCCAAGGATTTGCGTCGATCCAGTGTAGCTGCTTCCAGAACCAAATGTCAGGCTTGAAGTCATCGACGTAGTTGCCGGTGCAGACAGAATAACCGTTGTGGCACCAGTTAGGCCCGCAATGGTCGTGCCCGGAGCGATACCACCACCTGATACAGCTTGGCCCACAGCCAATGCGGCATTGCTGGCAACTGTCACAGACGTGGTGCCATTCAGCGTAGCGCTAGCCACGGAAGTTCCGCCCGACAGCTGCAAGGTGCCTGTGCCGAACTTGATCAAGCTACCTGTCCCACTGGTGATCGGGCTGTTGATTGCAAAAACTCCAGCACCATCCTGATGCACGATGACCTCGGAATTGGAAGCACCAACCTGACCACCCAGCAGGGTGCCATCTGAAGCCCCAGTGAAACCCAGTGCTCCGCTGGAGATGGAGAGAACGTTGCCTACCGCGCCCATATGAACGACCTGCGCTCCGCCGGATGTATCAAACGTCAGCGAGTTCACCGCACGCGTCGTAATTCCATTGTCCCAAGCAAGCGGACTGGTGATGCCGTTCGTGTGATAATCGGTGGTGGCGAAATTGGAGCTATCCGTCAGAAGTGTTCCCGTCGTCGTGGCATTGAACCGAAGGATGTTCCCTCCACTCACATAGCCGATTCCAGTTCCAGTTCCATCCGTAACGCGAGCATATCCGAGAAGGCTGTTGGCCCCGGATCCCGTGGCCGAAGTAGGCAAGCTGCTGCCTGAGGCTGAAATATTGAAATTTGCGACGGCCCCGGCATTGCGGGTAATGGCACCCGTCGTAAGTGCTGCCGATGCTGCTGCGATGATATTGCTATTCGAGCCAGCTGTAAGGGTGAGGTCTCCGATCGACTGACTACCACTAGTCAGATTGAGAGTGGCTGAACCAAGTGTCGTGGCACTCGGCGTCCCCAACGAGCCCGCCGCGAAATTCAGAGTGCCATTGGTCACTGCCAGAGCACCAGTGAATGTGCCGCCTGTCCCCGAGAGGGTCCAAGCACCAGTCCCAGTTTTATTCAAGCCACCTGAATGCCCCAAGGCACCAGCCAAAGTGCCGGTGCCGGAGCCTGTGAGCGTTAGATCACCAGAACCCGAAGTCGCAGTCGCGTTGGAAAGAGTGAGTGAACCGACGTCAACAGCAATGGAGGAAGATGAACCGAGGATGATCGCACCTGCGAAAGTATTGGTTCCGGCTGCATTGACCAAAGCGCCCGTCTGTCCAGCCAGTGATCCATTGCCGTTCAACGTCAAAGATCCACCCAAGCCAGCCCCTCCCGTCGTAATACCGCCCGCCAATGTAAGTGCCGCACCCGTTTGGACAGCTACGCCGGATGAGCCTGTTCCCAGGGCTTGGGCGTTCTCTAGACGAAGAACGCCATTTCGAACGTTGGTAGCACCCGTGAAGGTATTTGCCCCGCGCAACACAAGCGTTCCGTTGCCCGCCTTGGTCAGGCTGCCAGTGCCAGCGTTTCCGATCGGATTGGCGAAAACGACCTGATAGTTATTGGTATCGAACGTAGCACCACCAACGCCGATCGTAACCGTGCGGGCAGAGATGTCGTTGGTAACTGATGAATTGACAGGTGCGAACTGAATACCACCACCATCAATGCTAATCGCCGTGCCATTCCCAAGGTTCTGATTGTGGATGATGTTGACCATCCCGCCAGTAATCGACGGGGTTCCCGTGAAGGTATTAGAGCCAGTGAGAGTCAATACCCCGCTCCCGGTTTTCGCGATCGTTCCTGTTCCGGAGATCACCCCACCAAAGGTCGTGTTTTCATTGTTGCCGCCGATCGAAAGGGTGGCTGCACCGAGAGTGACGTTACCTCCCGTCGTGCCACCGCCTGAAAGTGACCCGATGGCGACATTGAAGCCAGTGATGTCAAGAACCACCCCTGCGGTGTTGCTCAACGTAACTGCCGATCCATTGCCGAAAGCGTTGACGATACCAGCCTTGAGAGTCCCGGCATTAACGATCGTGGGGCCTGTATAGGTGCTGGTTGAGCCACTCTGACCAAAGGTCAAGGTATTTCCACTATTTCCCGCGATGATGAATCCCCCGGTGCCACTGATGTTGCCGATAAAGGAGTGATTGAATGCACCTGTCGTGATGGTGGCAAGGGATCCATTGTTCAAGGTGATCGCACGGTTGACGGGTGTCCCCACAGTGCCAAGCGTCGTGCCAGCTGTCAGTGTCAGACCGCCAGCCGTGTTGCCTGCGTTGTTAAAAGTCAGACCACCAGCCGCCGCACCCAGATTCGTATTGGCTCCAATGCTAATGGTTCCCGCATTGATCACAGTCCCACCGCTGTATGTGCTGGCCGTGGAACTCAATGTCGTCGTATTCGTGCCAATATTAACCAAGGTCAGAACGCCAGCACCGTTGTCGTTGATCGGCGAACTGATGGTGATACCCTGACCGTTGCTCGGCGAGAGGTAAAGATTCGCACTCGTCGCGGATGGCAAAGTCACTGCACCACCCCCACTGATCGTCAGCAAACCGCTGCCGCCATTCAAAATACCCGTCGTTCCCAGATTGAAGGTTCCCAGAGCCAGACTTGCTGCCGCGCCGGTGTATCGCAAACTAACCATGTTGCGGGTTCCGGTAAGCGTCGTGGCAGCACCCAGCACGTAGCTATTTGCTGCCGTGGTCCACGTCGTTTCTGCACTGGCTGCGATATTCGCGGGAAGGAGGTTGCCTGAAGCGTCATACACCACATAATCAGTGAGAGTTGTGTTACCTGCCCCCGTGATAAGCCAGGGACCGACAATTTGATTTGCAGGCGTTGCGGCACCAAAGCCCGCATTGTTCACCCGGTTCGTTGAAGTATTCAAGCCACCACCACCGAAGACTGCGGCAGAAGCTGTTCCGGTCTGGGTAAGACTGGTCAGAATGAGCACCTGAGTGCCACCTGTGTTAGCATTGGCCTGATTGATATTGAAACGCCCAGAGCCGAGAGTCACAGCACCGATGGTCTCTGAGTAAGGGGTGGCGGCTGCAACGGTGTTCGTGACGTTGATGACGCCACCATTCGAAGTGATTGCCGCTGAGTTGTTGATGCGATTCAGCGCCGCTTCAGCAGCGGTGGTGTTCGTCAACGAGATAGATCCGCCATTCAGGGTGATTCCCGACGTATTCGAAAGGGCCTGATTATTTTGAGTCAACGACATGGTCATGCCGTTGTTAATCGTCGTGCTACCACTGTAGCCGGTCAAACCTGCGGCCGTTCCAGACAGCGTAAGGACGCCCGCAGTGGCCCCGCCAAAAGCACCGCCCGTCAGCACAACAGCGTTTCCGGCTCCACCTGCCAACGGCCCGTTGATCGCTGCTGCCGCGATATTGTTGAGCACGATATTGTTTGTAGTCCCGCCAAACGTGATCGCATTCGTGTTAGTCGCCGCCCCAAGCGTGTAACCCGTCGTGTTGAACTGAAGCCCACCAACCGTGACACCCGTCCCCAGGGTAATCGCGCCCGCCGTGCCCGTGAAAACTGCGATGTCGTTACCTGCATTATTCCATGCAGAAAGACTCGCCGGAGCCAAGTTGTTGCCATTCCACCAGTTCGAGCCGGTTGTGCTCCAGGTAGGAATACCATTAGCCGTCGCTCCACCGAGGCCAGCCCCGGTCAGCACATTATTAACCGTAACTCCGTCAGCATCCCAGTAATATGTCGCCCCCTTGAGCTGTGTGCTCCAAAGACTGAAGCTTGCTAGCAGGAGGCCGGTGACTGGCACTCGAAGATAACGACGCATCCAGGCCAAAGCAGGACTTTGCTTGCGCTGGTGAGAGGTGGAGGAACTGGTTAGATTCATGAGCTTTGGGGACTGAATTGCGAAGCGGGGAACTTGGCAGAGTTAGCGGGAGATCAACGAAGGGATGGGAGATTCACAGAGCATTTCTAGACCGACGAAAGACAAAGGCACGGCTGTTCCGTGGACGTAGCCACAAGCGTTTGAGACCGCTGAACTGTTGGTTTTGATCGGCAAAGGAATGAGTTTTCTGCGAATTTATCATTGTAAACACAATTGCATGACTTCAATCAACCTATTTCTGGCCTGCGAGTTACAAATTTCCGCGTTCTTTTCTCAAAATTGAGACGGTTGGTGCCCGCCCTTATTAAGGCCAGGGTAGAAGCGATTATCGCGGGCTACCTAGTCAGTTTTGTGGGCGCAGCTTCTCAAAGGATAGGCACGGCCCGCTTCCGGCACCTCGTCTTTGGGCCGGCCTCATGGAGACACAATGTCCCAGCTAGCCTTCCATCATCTTGACGCCCAGACGGCGCATGAGCTGGCGCTCGGGCATCTGGCCCATCTTATCAAAGGCATCGTCCAGGTTGCGGAGGAACCGCAGCAGGATCGACTCCGTTGAAGCCGTCTGATGGACCAGTTCCTCCATGGCCGGATTGGCAGCCGGATGGTGGCGCGCCACGTCGGCGGCCAGCATGAACCTTCCCCGGTTGAAGCAGTCCACGAGCCAGACGTCGTCGTCATGAACCACTCGGGCCAAGAAATGCCCTGGAAAATTGCAGCCTTCGACAGTAATACCGAGGCGCGCCCCCAGCAGCCGATAGACCATGCAGAGGCTGATCGGATTGCCCAGCCCCATGTCCAGCACCCAGAGGAGATTGCTGTTGTGAGGTGAATAGTAGTCTTTGGAATTCCCTCGGAGCCGGGCACCCTCATTCCGGCCAGCAAACAACCAGTCAGCCAGCTCCCGGGCATTGATTTGCGCTGAGCCGATCGACTCGCGCGCCATGCCTGCCATGACATCAAGGCGAGAAGTCAGCTCCCTGGGACGGCTTTTCCACCCACTGAGGAAAGCCGAAAGCTGCGCCAGTGCCCACTCGATCTGCGCTTCGGCCGTCGCCTGCTCCCGCCAGAGCATCCAGTTGTCCTCCAGGTCCTCACGCCGCGATGGAGCCAGCAGCTCTCCCAGAATTCGATCCTCTTCAGGCGTCAGCGGGCGATCCAGCAAGGTCAGCCGGTCTGGCAAATCCTTCTTCATGCTCTCGATCTGACGTTTCACTGCCTCTCGAACGACCTCGGACTCGTCGTCGAGAAGCCTGATGAGATGGGAAAGTTGGGCGTCCGGCATGGTAAGGGCGTTATGCCTGCATTGCTTACGTCTGCCAAGACAAAAATCCAGATCGCTACGGAGATGTGGCGGTCGCCGAGGCAGCCCGTGGAGCTGGACGCCAGCGATTGCCTCCCCGCTGGATCACTCCGAGCGGCAGATGGATCTTCAAAAAGGCATTCAGCACATCGGCTTCCAGCACCTCGATCGACCGGTCGCGTAGCAGGTGCTTCTCCGCCGCGTTCACCTCGGGTGTTCCCGCTTCGATAGCCCGAAGGTAGGCCTTCACCCCTGCGCCATCACCACGGCCATCCAGGTGGTAGAAGTAATAGACCAGCATGGTCGCGGAGGAATAGTTCATGTTGGCGACCTTTGGAATACTCGAAACGGCCTCGTTCCATGTCTGAGGTGACATCCCCATCAGCTCAGGAATGGAGCGGATATCAGGAGGATTCCCGAACGGCTGCCGACGCTTCAGATACGTCCGGAGACGGATATCCATCTGATTGAGCACGAACTTCCCATGCACATAGTCCGCCATGGCCACATATTCCGCCGCGCCTTCCGAGAACCACATGGGCAAATGTGCCAGCCAGGGATTCATCATCTGATGGGTGATCTCATGGATCAACACCTCGGTGGCCCCTGACCGGTCCAACTGCATCCGGTCATTCACCGTCTTGACGCCTATGCTGCTGATCGGCGCGAGCAGGGCTGCGTGAGTGCGGCTGTAAGCCCCAGCTGATCCCGGCATGCCGCCCTCGGCGAAGTAATTGAAGTCTGATGAAAACAGTCGAGCCACGAATCGCTCCCGACCCTCTTCGGGCGAAGGCCTGTAGTCAAAGGGCAGCAGACAATTCACCAGGAAGGTGGCCTCAAAGATGCGCGAGAAGGTCCGCACGGCATCCGCGCCAACCATGACGTCGGTTTGGAACTCGTAGTGCGGCGTCCGGTAAATGAATTTCTTCGCTGCCGGGTCCTCGACAACGACGGTCACCTCCGGGGTGCCCTCGATCGCCACCGAAGGGGGCATGGTCGATCGCGCAGGCGGCCCAATCGACTTGAGCACCATCTTTTTACTTTCATCCACGGGCGCAGGCGCTTCAACTTCGAGAGGCTTGACCACAGGTGGGGGTAACGGGCGGGGTTTGCTCACTCCGAAGCTAGGCTTTGCTTCGGCGGACGGGAAGGCTTGCCGAAAGCTGGTCTGGATGGCACTTCCCGCAGTTCGAATCTCAGCGCGATAGAACCACGTCAGCGCAAAGACCGCGACAAGGACCAGCCAACGCCCCCAGCGTCTTGACTTCTGCGGAGGAGGACCCAATTCAATCACCTGGGGCACAGAAGGTGAAGGCCGGCGATAGGCAGAGCGTGGCAACTCGGACGACATGGGAGGGAATTATGGAAATTAGCCAGACATTTGCCCTCACCGCAAGGCAAGGAAATCCCCAACCACCCTCGCCACTCCCATCAGCCACTGCCCCAGGGGCAAAATTCACCTCGGTTGCGACACAAATGAAAACGACTGACACGCGAATCACGATGAATGGGGCATGGCTCCATTCTCCGTGCTCAGTCGCGGCCCATTCGACTTGGAATCTTGTTTGAAACCAAGCTCACGTCTTCATTTGTCGAGTCAGTCGTGGTGACCTCCTGATCGAACACGGAGTCAGCCCACGTTTTGCACTCCCCTGCCCCATGCATCCCCTCCTCCAGCACACGCGTCGAGAGTTCCTCACCACCACGGCCAATGGTCTCGGCATGATGGCACTCGGCTCGATGCTCACCGAGGACGGCGTGCTCCAGGCTGCCCCACCCATCGCCGCCGATCCACTCCTGCCGAAGGCCCCGCACTTCCCGGCCAAGGCGAAGAATTGCATCTTCATCTTCATGGAGGGCGCGCCCAGCCAGATGGATCTGTTCGATCCGAAGCCGAAGCTCAACGAACTCAACGGCCAGTCGTTGCCCGAGAGCATGACGAAGAACGTCCGCTTCGCCTTCATCAAGAAGGAGACCGCTAAGCTCATGGGCAGCCCGCGCAAGTTCGCCAAGCACGGGCAGAGCGGCATGGAGTTCAGCGACCTCCTGCCCCACATGGCCAGGACGGCGGACGACTGGCTCATGGTGCGCTCCCTGCACACCGAGCAGTTCAATCACCATCCCGGCCAGCTCGTGCTGCACTGCGGTCGCGCGCAATTCGGCCTGCCGACGATGGGCTCGTGGCTGAACTACGGCCTGGGCTCCGAATCGCGCAACCTGCCCGGCTACGTGGTGCTCACCGCCGGGCGCGGCACCAGCGGCGGCGCGTCCCTGTGGCAGAGCGGCTTCCTGCCCAGCGTGTATGCCGGCGTCTTGTTTCGGAACAAAGGCGAGCCGGTGCTGAACTTGCAGAACCCCGCCGGGCTCCCGCCCGAGCTGCAACGCAAGGGCCTCGACACCCTCCTCGAACTCAACCAGCAACGCTACGATCAGTTCAAAGACCCCGAGATCGCCAGCCGCATCGCCGCCTACGAGCTGGCCTTCCGCATGCAGACTGCCGCGCCGGAACTCATCGACCTGAGCAAGGAGGACCCACGCACGCTGGAGGAGTATGGGGTCAATCGCAAAGACCTCGACGTGAAGGCCTCTCGCGGCGGCGGGCCGGGCCAATACAAGTCCTTCGCCGCGAACTGCCTGCTCGCCCGCCGACTCGTCGAGCGCGGCGTCAGGTTCGTCAGCATCATGCACGCGAGCTGGGACCATCACTCGAATCTGAACAACGAACTCGCCTACAACGCAGGCATGGCCGACCAGCCCATCGCAGCGCTCGTGAAGGACCTCAAACAACGCGGCCTGCTCGACTCCACGATGGTCGTGTGGGGCAGCGAATTCGGCCGCACGCCGCTAGGTGAGAATCGCGGCGGCAATCCCAATGCCACCGGGCGCGACCACCACCCCTTCGCCTTCACCATGCTGATGGCCGGAGGCGGGATCAAAGCCGGACATACCTATGGCGAGACTGACGAGATCGGCTGGTCCATCGTGAAGGACCCGGTCCACATCAATGACTTCCACGCGACGATGCTGAACCAGTTCGGCTTCGATCACCTCAAGCTCACGCACCGGTTCCAGGGGCGCGATTTCCGCCTTACCGATGTGGCGGGCAAGGTCATCAAAGAATGGATCTCCTAGCGCAGGCTACTGCGAGACCGACTTGCGAGCACCTGCTGCTCCCTGGCCACCCTGGATCTTCTGATACTCATTGTATCGAAGCCATTCTTCCTGGGACATGCTTTCCATCGACTTGCGATTCCGGTAGGTCACGCCCCAGACAAACAAGCCAACGTCCAGCACCAGGATCGCCATCGCCACGACGATGCCATAGCGCTTCAGGCTTTCGTCGATGACCTTGTTCCGGTTCACCGAGAAGTCAGCGCTGCTCGAGAACATCGACTGGAAAAGACGACGCCAGCCCCGAGGTTCGCGTGCCACACTGAAGGCGAAGAAGAACATCGCCGTCAGGACAATGCACGCGATCTCATACTTCAGAGGCATGATCGCGTCTGCGAGGAGGAAGTGCATGTCCAGCAAGGCAGAAGGCATGGTGGGTGGGAGGAACTGAACCGGTAGTCTAGGAAGCAATCCGCCCCCACGCAACATTTCTAACCGTTACGCGAGAAGATATTGGTCGTGTGCCGGGCTGCTGCCAAGGGTCAGCTTCGCCACACCATTCGCTGCCAGGTGATTCAGGCAGTGAAACACATCCTCCGCATCCGCACCGAGCGCGGCCGCAATCGTTTCCGCCGTCTGGCCGCTGGCGCTCAACGCACCGCGCACCTGACCGAGCAGCTTCAAGAAGTCGCCCGCCGCTTTCTTGCCTGCCTCCACACCTGGCTGGTGGTAGGCATTCACGTTCACGAGGCTCGCGTAGAAGGACACCGCACGCTCAAACAAGCCCACGAGCAATCCGAGATGGAACGCATCGACTTCGCTGATGTGCAGCGTGATCGACTCACGACCGCTCTCGGCCAAAGCCTTCCGTGTGCCACGCAGGAAGCCCTGCAGGTAATCGCCGCTGGTGAAGCCGGGATCGACTTCCATGCTCGTGCCGGAGCGTGACTTGCCCACCTCGATGAACGTGGCAAAGAAATTGTTCACGCCATCGCGAAGCTGCTGCACGTAGGCGTGCTGGTCGGTCGAGCCCTTGTTGCCATAGACCGCGATGCCCTGATTGACCACCTTGCCGTTCAGGTCGTGCTCCTTGCCCAGCGACTCCATGACGAGTTGCTGGAGATACTTCGAGAACAGCACCAGCCGGTCCTTGTAAGGCAGCACCACCATGTCCTTCGCTCCCCTGCCCTTCCCCGCGCTGAACCACATCAGCGCCAGCAGCATCGCCGCGTTTTGCTCGGCTGGCAGGCTGCGCGTCTTCGCATCCATCGCCGCCGCGCCAGCCAGGAAACCGCGCACGTCCACGCCTTGCAGCGCCGCCGCGATCGTGCCCACCGCGCTCATCACGCTCGTGCGTCCGCCCACCCAGTCCCACATCGGGAAACGCGTCATCCAACCCTGTGCGACCGCGTGCTTGTCCAGCTCGCTGCCCAGGCCCGTCACGGCCACGGCGTGCTTCGCGAAGTCGAGCCCCTGCGCCTTGTAGGCCGCCTCGGCTTCCAGCATGCCGTTGCGCGTTTCCTTCGTGCCGCCGGACTTCGAGATTACCAGCGTCACCGTCGTGGCCAACTCTGCACCGATGCGCGCGACGACTCGGTCCATGCCGTCCGGGTCCGTGTTGTCAAAGAAATCAATCGCCAGCAGCGGCCTCGCCGGAGCCAAGGCATCCGCCACGAGCTGCGGTCCCAGCGCCGAGCCACCGATGCCCACCACCAGCACGCGCGTGAACTTCTTCCCGTTCGCCGCCACAATCTTGCCCGCGTGAACGTCTGCCGCGAATTGCAGCGTCGCGTCCAGCGTCTCGGTGATCTCCTTTTTCAATTCCGCCGTCGGCGCGAGGTCAGCGTTGCGCAGCCAGTAGTGGCCTACCATGCGCTGCTCATCCGGGTTCGCGATGCCGCCCGCTTCGAGATCCTTCATGTCCTTCAGCGCCCGCGCGATGCCCGCCGCCTGCTGCTGGAACAAATCATCCGCAAAAGCCATGCGGCTGATGTCGATGGAAAAGCCAAGATCGGAGTAACGAACGAAGTGCTTCTGAAAGCGCGACCAGGACGATGAAGAGGTGCTCATGGAGGAGCGCCATAAAGCGCTAGAGCCATGCCATGGCAACGGGTTTTCCGTCACTCTCCTGCCAATCAAACGCGGGCCTCATGGAGGTGCGGCTCTCGCAAGAACCCCAGGGCAGCGAAACCACGGACAATCCCAGCGCCAGAGCAGTGGCACGCAGTCGCTTGTTCGTCGCCACCTCCTTCGCCTTAGGGCTTGAAGCCGCTGAGAAGCAAGTGACGATCAACCGCCAGCGCTCGACGTCTGCCAAAACACCTTATGGCAATGCACGTTTCCGTCGTGTGTGGTTCACGAGAGTCCAGCAAGGCATCAACGGCTGATCTGAATGTCAGAGCGCAGCTTCTTGAGCGCGGCGATGCCAGCTTCTGTCACTTTCGGGCATGGCTTGAGGCCAAGACGTTTGAGTTTCTTCATGCCAGCCAGCTTGAGGAGGCCTGCATCGGTGACATCGACGTTGCCGAACGTCAGATCGACAAGACTCGACACGGCCACCAGGTGATCGATCTCAGCATCGCTGAAGGGATTGCGGTCGATGAAAAGCTTTTCGAGGCTTGTCACGGAAGCGAGGCCCGCCCAGGCAGAGGTGTCTTTGATGGCCAGTGGGCTGAAGCTTTTGAGGGACTTGAAATGGGCAAGGGCTTGGATGTCTTCTTGAGTCAAAGTTTCGGATTGAGCAAACCGGACCGATGTCACAGTGGGGTAAGCGGGGCCAACGATGGATGCGGTGTCTCGCGGCAGCTTCCCGGCGAGTTTATTGAAATCGAAGTGCTCGATCTTGAGCTTCTGGGCCGCAACGCCTTCCGCAGTGCAGCCCGAGTTGCAGAGGGACAGATTGCGAAGGTCTCGCAGCTTGGCGATGTGGGTGAGACCGGCATCTGTGAACTTCTGGCAGCCTTCCAGCGTCAGGGAGTTGATCTTTGGGCAAAGTGCAATGGCTTCTGCACCCTTATCGTCGAAGCCGGTCGAGATGAATTCCATCCGGGTGATGGTTTTGCTCTGGGCGAATTTGCCCAAGGTAGCGCCCGTGAACGTGCCCACGTCCGTCACGCCGAAGTGCCAGAGGGCTTTCAAATCGACGAGGTGATCGACGATGGCATCGGTGATCTTGGCTCCTCGTGTGAAGGTTGCCCGCTCCAGCGCGGGAAGGGTCGCAACGAACGCGAGGTCACTGTCCGTCAGCGGAAGCTGCCCTGTTATGAGGGTATGCACATTCTGGAGTCCGGCCAGGTTGCTAAGTCCCTCAGCATTGATCGCCTCCTTCGTGTCGCGTCCGTCGAGGCCAACGGAGGTGATCACGAACTTGCCTTTGGGAAGATCTTCAGGCTTGGAAGGGGTTAATTTTTTCCCGCGCTCTTCGATCTCGAAATGTCCGCCCACTTTGATCAACCACTCCGCCGCCTTGCGGTCGTCGCCTCTGACTTTGGGTGCTTGCGCTGCGGCTGGAGCAGTCGGCGACGAGGGGGGCGCCGGAGCATTCGCTTTAGCCACCGCTTGCGGAGTTGGCGCACCCGCCGCGAGTCCCTCCCGATACGTCATGACCTCCTTCGCCTCCTCGATGCGGTCCACCTTGGTGAGGTTAGCCTCCAGGGCCTTGAGCTTGGCGGTGTAGGCGGGGAGCAGGGCGGTGTGGTTGGCGGTGCGCTGGGCCTCTAGCTTGGCGAGCTGGTCGCGGTAGATGCCGCGGAGCTTCTTGAGTCCTTCCGGCGTTTTCTCATCGTCATCGGGGATGGGCAGTTTGTTGGTCAGACGCTTCTGGTCCTCCTGCATCGCCAGCACTTCCTCCAACTTCCCCGCCTGCTTGGCGGCGGTGATCGAATTGCCCAGCGCGGAGATGAACTTGGTATTCAAATCGAATACCGCCGCCGCATGGGGTGCGAGCACGGCTTTGTCATACTGCTCCTGAAGGAGACTCAGCTCCGGCGGTGGCGCAGCGTGGGAAAGGACGAACGATGAAAGCTGAAGGACGAGAATCGGGAGCAGGAGGCGGGTGGTCATGGCGGGGATGGAGGCGCGAGCATAGTGGGGCCGTGATCGAGACGGCTACAAGACTTAATATCGGTGAAAAACGCGCCTCTTTCAGGTCACCACCACACTCACCGGCTCGCTCGCCGGGCCTTCGCCGGCCTTGTTTACGCCGGTGACGGTGATTTGCACGGTGGCCCCGGCGGGCAGGTTCTCCACCGTGTGCTGGGTGCCTTGGGTATTGAGCAGCTTCACAGGCTCCGCGTCCGTGCCCACCACTTGCTTGTAGTAATTGAAGCTGTTGGCGCGGCGGGCACCGTCGATCTGGATCAAGACGCGACCCGTGCCCAGAGCGGTGGCGTGGACGTTGCTGGGCTGGCCGGGAGTAGCGGGGTCGTCAGGGCGGTTGAGGCCGAAGTCATACCATTTCGGGTCGTCAATGCTCAGGCACTGCTCCAGTTCATTGATCGTGCCGCGGAAGCGGAGGCGGAAGGCGTCCCGCTTTTCATTGCGGGCGAGGAGTTTTGCCTTGGTTTTATTCAAGGCATTGCCCACGCCCTGGCGTGCATCCGAGACGGCGGTGTGCAGGGTGGTGGCGATGGCAGCGGTGACCTCGAGCGGGGCGTTTTCCTTCGCCGGATTCGCGGTGAGGTAAGCAGCCAGACCGCCGAGGGCGGTGAAGCGCTTGTCCTGGGTGCTGGGGATGCCCACTGTCTGGTCCGGCAGGCCGGTGGCGGTCCATTCCGCCGTCCAGTCATTGCCCAGGGAGATGCTCAGCACCTTGATCGCGCGGGCGATGAAGCCCTTGCCATTGCTATCGGCAGTGCGCAGGGTGGCGTAGGCGGCGGGTTCCTCGCCTTCAGCGGCCACGAGGGCGTTCTGCGCGGCGATGAGGGCATCCAGATCAGCGCGGAAGGCCGCCGGGGTATTTTGCTTGATATTGCAGCCGACGGCGTGCTGAACGAGGCCGTCGTAGAGGTCTTCACCAGCGGCAATCAGCTCGCCGATGGGATCAGGAGTAGGGTTGGAGGCCATATAGTTGCGTGGTTTGCGTTTCGGTTTCGGAGCGGGAGTGGAAGCAGCGTAGGGAACAAAGCCGGGATCACCCGGCTCCAGGTAGTAGCTGGGGTCTCCCCAGCGGAGATTCGGGTCATCCCAGGTAAAGGGCTGGCCGGTGAAGGGATTGATCGCGTCCCAGAATAGAGGTTTCATGGCAGGAGAGGCGGCGGAAGGCGGGCAAGCGGCGCAACGTCGGCCAGCGAGGGGCCCGCCCGCATGGCAAGGCAGCCAAAGGCCAAAATCTTACCGGCTGACCGTGTGATAGCGCCCTCAATGACGAGCCCCAGGCCGGTAGCCCGACTGGCCCCCCATCGTCCACCCGACGCCGAGACGGCTGCCCGACTGCCAACCCCGCCAACGACCGCCTTTGGGGGCTGTGCCAGCCTGGCAGACGAGGCAACGAGCGGACGCTGGACCGACTGCCACTGGCAGAGCTGAAAACGACGGACGAAATGCCGTGTGCCACACTGGCAGGCCCCTCGATGACGGTCACCCTATGCGGTGCCTCACGCCTCCCGCAGCTCCTCACCCATCCCTGACTACAGCGGAGCACCCCATCAGATGCCGCGTCGTGCGTAAGAAGAGAAAGCCCCACCTGCATAAGTGAACAGATGCTCTAAATCTGACGGCGAAAGGCAAGATTTTTCTGAGACCCGGGGCAGCAAATCTCTCCCATGGCGTGAACTGGGAGGTGAACGGATGAAGGCATGAAGGCAACCGCGTCTCTTCTCTGCCTCGATCTGGCGGGCATCCCTCTGGGATGCGTGTGGGTTTGGCTGCGGTCCGGTGGTATCGTCGCTTCGCTCGACCACAGGCTAATGGCTGCCAAGCCTCCGGCTTGACGGGGCTTGCCATTGGAGCGAGCCGACCATCGCCACCCTACCCACCGCTCCAGCTTGAAGACGGGCACTACACCATCACTTCACCGCCTTCAGCAGCACGCGATACGCATGCTCGTTGAGCAAGGCGATGGCACCGCGATCGCTGGCATCGCGAGCCACATCGGACCAGGAGTTGAGCGCGTTGTAGATGCTGTCCACCGCAGCGGCCAGGGACTCGGCGCGCGCGGCGGGATCGTGCGACTTGTAGATCGACTCGATGGCGGAGATGAAGTGGAAGGTGAACTCCAGCCGCTTCGCCTGATAAAGCGTGAAGCTGCGCGAGCCTTCGCGGGCGCGAGTGTTGGCGCGATACATCTCGTTCATCGCCTTGAGGTAGTGGGCCTTCACCTGCGTCAGCCATTCGGGCGGCGGACCCTCGGCCTCGAGATGACGGCTGACCATGTTGGCGGAAGGATAGCCGAGCAGCAGATCATGCTTCGTGATGAGTTGCGCCGCCTTGTCGAGTTCTTGGAAACCCAGCCACAGCGGCTCAGCCACGCCTTCACCGCACATCGGTGTGATCATCGCGGCCAGCGCCTTCTCATTGGTGAACGGGTGATCCGGTAGCACGGATCGCGCGACGGGTTCTGCGATCACGACTTCAAAGCCGAGGGCCTTCGCCTTGCCGCGCAGCCGCTCGGTGATCGCGACCACATCAGGATTCGCGAACGTCTTCGCGCCACGGAAGGCCTTGCGACCACCCGTATCGCCATCGACCGCGATGGGTGCGAACGGTTTTACTTCCCGCGGAATCGCGATGGCCGTGTAGCCCTGCTTCTTCAACTGCTGCAAGCGCACATCGAGTTCCTCATCGCTCCACGCCTCTTGTCCCATCGCGTTGCCCGTGTAGCCATTCCACACCCGCGAGCCGCTCGCAGGCAGCAGTGCATCGCCGAAGAGACTCTGCTTCGCACCGGTGTTCACCGTCAGCACCGAGGCGGGCTGTGTCGCGTTCGAGGCAAAACAGAACACACTCTCGCGCGTGCGGACATACATGCGGCCATCCGCAATCGAGGGCGTGGCGATGATCTCTTCGCCGATGTCGTGCTTGGCGATCACCTTCAATTCTGGCCCATCCGCGATCTCCACGATGAACCCATTCTTCCCCGCGATATACACCCGGCCATCCGCTGCGATGGGCGAGGCGAAGTAGTCGCCGAAGTTGCCCAGGCGACTCCGGTCCCACAGCACCTTGCCATCCTTCGCATCGTAGCAGCTCGATAGTCCACCCGCCTTCACCACGTAGAGGCGGTCGTTGTAAAGCAGCGGCGAGGACAGGTTCGACGGTGATTTTGGATCGATGTTCCAAAGCACATGCGTCTTGGTCACATCGCCGGTGCCACCACCCTTGATCGCCTGAATGATATTGCCGCCCGCCGCCATGTTGTCCGGCGATTGGAAGGCGGTGTCGATCTCGTCGGGACCGATCTTGCGATCGTGGTTCTTGTCCGACACATCGAAGCGCTCATAGAACTCCTTCGGCATTTCTTCACGCGCCAGGATGCCGTCTTGATTCGTGTCCAGCCATTCGAGCAGTGCATGCTTCAGCGTGCGCGTCGAGTCGCCGTAGCTCTGCACTGCGATGTAGATGATGCCGTCATTCACGACGGGCGAGGTCATGATCGTGCGCAGCAAGGTGTTGCACGTCCACCGTTCCTGACCCGTCGCCGGATCGTAGCCCTTCAGCTTGCCACTGCCTGCGATGATCAAGTCCGTGCGCCCATTCGCCTCACAGATCACCGGCAGCGCGTAGCCCGCCAGCATGTCCTTGCGCGGCGTCTTCCACTTCTCCTGGCCAGTCTTCGCATCGACCGCCACCACGAACGGCGTCAGGTCATCGTCCTGGCAGAAGAACACCGTGCCGTTGTAAACCATCGGTGATGAAGCCGCGCCCCAGTCCATCAAATACGCAGGCTTCGGCATCGCGTAGCGCCACGCTTCCTTGCCACTCGCAGCATCGAATGCCACCAGCCCCACCGTGCTGAAGTAGGCATACACCCGCTCGTCGTCCGCCGCCGGAGTGGACGACGCATGGCTGTTCGGCGGCGTGATGCGCGGCAGCTTGCCCGTGTCGATCTCGCTCTTCCACAAAGGCTTCCCGCTCACCGCGTCGAAAGCCAGCACGCCCAACTTTTGCTCCGCCACCATCGCCGTCACAAACACCCGGCCGCTCTTCACGATCGCCGAGCCCACGCCATCTCCCACCTTCGCCTTCCACGCCACCTGCTTGTCCGCTGCAAACTCCACCGGCAGCCCCGTGCTCGACGACACCCCGCTGCCATTGCTCCCCCTGAATTGCGCCCAGTCTTCGGCATGAACAACGACGGCGAGAAAGGCGAGAGCGAGGAGCGGCTTCATCATGACGGCCCACTACGAGTGATCGAAGGCGGGCATATCAGCGAGGTGCTGGCATCTCCACAGCAATGAAACAGCGAGACAGCCCATCGGATACCGTTAGGATGCGCGCTCCTCCCTATGGCTGTTGAAACCAAGCCCCTCTTCAATCCCGAACTCGTCCGCCAGCAAGTCCACACCTTTGCGCTGCCCGATACCGTTGCCGCCGCCCGTCCGCGCCTCCAGCACTGGGCCGACCTCATCGCTTCGGGCAAGGCAGACACCTTCAAAGAGACCGCCCTGCTCCCCGAGTTCCTCACCGACATCTTCGGTCAGCTCCTCGGCTACACGGGCCCAGCCGGTGCGGGCGACTGCTTCACCTTGCTGCGGGAGACGCATGTCGAGGTGGACGGCCAGTTCGCCGATGCCGCGCTCGGACGCTTCACCACCGAGGCAAAGAAGTTCACCGTCGCCGTCGAGGGCAAAGGCACGCGCGATCCGCTGGAGCGACCGTTTGCTGGACGTCGCATGTCCGCCGTCGATCAGGCCTATCGCTACGCCATCAATCTCCCGTGCGATTGGATCATCGTCACCTCCATGCGCGAGACGCGGTTGTATCACAAAGGCTCCAACCAGCAGACTTACGAGCGCTTTGAGACCACCCGCCTCGCGGTCGATGAATCCCTGCTGAAGCGCTTTGTCTTCCTGCTCGGTGCGGAGCGCGTGGTGCCCGCCAGCGGCCCATGCCATCTCGATACCCTCCTGCGCTCGTCTGAGAATGCGGGCCGTGAGCTGACCAACCAGTTCTACGCGCTCTACGCCCAGATTCGCGAGCAGGTCTTCCTCCAGCTTCGCCTGAGCAATGCCGCCGTGCCGCCAGAGGAAATCCTCCGCTGCACCCAGAAGCTCCTCGACCGCATTCTCTTCTGCTCCTTCTGCGAGGATCGCGGCCTGCTCCCGCCCAATACCGTGCGCGGAGCTTTCGAGCACAACGATCCCTACAATCCCCGGCCCATCTGGGACAACTTCCGCGGCCTCTTCCGCAGCGTCGATGTGGGCAATGCCACGCTCCGCATCCCTGCTTACAATGGCGGCCTCTTCGCTCATGACGCAGGCCTCGATACCCTCGCGGTGCCCGATCCCGTCTGCGCCCTGTTCCGTGATCTGGCCGAATACGATTACCGGCCCGCTCGCGAGGCCGAGGACGCCGATGACAGCGTCGAGATTCGTCCCGTCATTGATGTGGACATCCTCGGCCACATCTTTGAGCAGTCCATCACCGACCTCGAGCGCCTGCGGCAGGACCTCGATGCGGCAGACAGCGCCGCGCCGGATGAGAAGCAGGCCAAGTCCCGCCGCAAGAAAGAAGGCGCCTTCTACACCCCCGCCTTCATCACCCGCTACGTCGTGGAGCAGACCCTCGGCAGCGTGCTGCGCGAGAAGTTTGAGACCCTCCGCACCACCGAGGAAGCCGCCGCCACCGGCACGGCTAAGAAAGCCCTCGCCGATCCCAGCGCCTACGACCTCGCCGCGCTCAATGAGCCGCAGAGGAAAGCCCTCATCCGCTTCTGGGAGCAGTGGCAGGAAGTGCTCAAAACGCTCCGCATCCTCGATCCCGCCTGCGGCAGCGGAGCCTTCCTCATCGAATCCTTCGATCAGCTCCACGCCCATTACGAAGTCTCCAATGCCCGCCTGGAGGAACTGCGCGGCCACCGCAGCCTCTTCGATCTCGACCGCCAGATCCTCCAGCACAACCTCTACGGCGTGGACCTCAACGCCGAGGCCATTCAGATCTGCCAGCTCAGCCTCTGGATCAAGACCGCCGCGCATGGCAAGCAACTCACCAGCCTCGATCATAGCATCCGCGAAGGGAACAGCGTCGTAAGCGACCCCACCGTGCATCCCAAGGCCTTCGACTGGCACACTGCCTTCCCCGAAGTCTTTGCCCAGGGCGGCTTCGATGTCGTCGTGGGGAATCCGCCGTATGTGCGGCAGGAACTCCTCACGCCCTTCAAGCCCTGGCTGGAGCAGCACTACGCCAGCTACCACGGCATGGCCGACCTCTATGTCTATTTCTACGAGCTGGGCCATCGCCTGCTCAAGCCCGGCGGTCTGCTCTCTTATATCGTCACCAACAAATGGATGAAGGCCGGCTACGGCGAGCCGCTGCGCCGCTTCTTCCGCGATCAGGCCTGGGTGCGCAGCGTTGTGGACTTCGGCCATGCCAAGCAAATCTTCGAGGAAGCCGATGTCTTCCCCTGCATCATCGTCGCTGAGAAACCGACCAGCGAAGACAAGCCCAAGACCGCCCGCCTCTGCACCATCCCGCGCGAGCAATTGCGTATCGACGACCTCAGCGTGCAGATCGAGAAGGAAGGCGCAGCGATGGATGTCGAGCAGTTGAAATCCGAAGCTTGGCAACTGGAGCCCGCTGAAGTTTCAGCGTTGCTCAATAAGCTAAGGCACACCGGCAAGACGCTAAAACAAACCGTCGGTGCAGCTCCTCAATACGGCATCAAGACCGGCTTCAATGATGCCTTCCTCATCGACGATGCCACCAAGCGGCAGCTCATCAAAGACCACGAAGGTTGTCGCGAAGTCATCAAGCCTTACTTGCGAGGCAGCGATCTTGACCGCTGGCATTCCAACTGGGATCAGCTTTGGATGATCGTGCTGCCGTCCAGCAATGACCACGCATGGCCATGGGCCGATCTCAAAGGCGAAGCCGCTGAAGACAAGTTCCGTGAGCTTTACCCCAGCCTTCACGCGCAAATGAAGCCGCATGAAGAAGCGCTGCGGAAGCGGCAGGACAAAGGCCGTCATTGGTGGGAGTTGCGATCCTGCGCGTATTGGGATGCCTTCGAGAAGCCGAAGATCTTCTACCAGGAGATTCAATTCCATCCGAGCTACTCGCTCGATGGCGCTGGACACTTCGGCAACAACAAGACCTTCTTCCTCAGCACCGATGATCTGTTCCTCCTCGCCGTGTTGAACTCGCCGCTGATGTGGTGGCACAACTGGCGCTACCTTCCCCACATGAAGGACGAGGCGCTCTCACCTGTGGCCTTCAAGATGGCCGAGCTGCCCATCGCCGAACCCACCGCCGCCATCCGCACCGCCACCGAGACCGCCGTGCGCCGCCTCATCGACATCACCGCCAGCCAGCAGCAGACGCAGCGCACCGTGCTCGATTGGTTGCGCGTGGAATACGCCATCGAGAAGCCCAGCCAGAAACTCGCGGCCCTCACCGACCTCGATTCCGACGCCTTCATCGCCGAAGTGAAAAAGCTGCGCGGCAAGAAGCAGCCCCTCACCGCCGCCAGCCTCGCCGCCCTGCGCGAGGAATACACCCGCAGCATCGAACCCGCCCGTGCCCTCGCCGCCGAAGCCCTGCAACTCGAACGCACCCTCAGCGACCTCATCAACCAAGCCTACGGCCTCACCCCCGCAGAAGTGCAACTGATGTGGGCCACCGCCCCGCCACGGATGCCGTTTTGATAGAGCGCGCCGAGACGTCGCCATGTCCGATCAAGTCCATCCCTCTCAACTCACGAAGCCGCCGGGCGCTGTCGCCGTGGACACTGATTGCGTGGGGTGCGTGCATTACCGTGACAATGCCACCTGTCCGCCTTATCCCCAGGGGGTGCCGCTGGCAGTCTTTTCGGGCGCGATCCGGCATGATCGCGTGCTGGCAGACCAGATCGGGGAACTGGTGTTCCAGCCTCGCCTGGATTTTGAAGTGGAATGGCTGGATGCAGACGGTCACCCCGTCGAATGAGGTTGCTGCGCTACGATGAATTCCCGTCCTGAAGATCCCCAGCGTGAGACGGAGCTGAACTGGCCCTTTGTGCCTTCGAGCGACCTGCCGCAGCTCATCACGATGTTGTTTGTGGACGATGATCACCGTGTGACCGGCGTGTGGTGGTCGGAGTCGTTGGGACATGTCCGCATGTTCTGGGGGGCACCGCGCCTCGCGCCAGATCAACTCCAACGCATCGTCTCCTGGCTGGAAAACTGGCTCACCACGGGGCCAGAAGAGTTCACAGAGCAAGGCCGTGCCAGCGTGGAATGCATGTGTGATGACATCCGGCGCTCCCTGGTTAGGAGAAAGCAGGACGAGTCCCAGCGGCGGCTGTGGGAGACGAACGAGTTCGATCACCTGCTTTAAGCGTGCCCTTGATCAAAGGAGCGCGGACACTCCCGCCTGCTTCATTCGTTTTCGCGGCTACGCCGCCCCACCTTTTCGATGGCGGGCAGGAGTGCCCGCGCTCCCTTCCTACTCTGTCTGCCGTTTTGATCCTCGATTCTCATGTTCTGGCTTGTCTTCTTTCTCCTGGTCTGGATCGCACTCAGTGTGGTCGCGCGTCGCCTGCGTCTCAGTTGGATTCTCAGTGTGGGTGGCACTCTCATCCTGGCGCTGCTGGTGCTGATGGCCACCGTCTCCCTGTTTTCCAACACGGCAGCGGAAACAACACCGAGCGCAGTCATCCCCCCTGCACCGGCGCAGCCGGGACCGCAGCCGGATGCCGCCCTGGTGGAGTTGTGGAAATCCCTGCCTCCGCCACCCGAGGCCGTCAAAGGCATGTCCCTGGCCGAGACGGAGCATCTCTACCGCAGATTGTGTGTGATGGATTGGAATGGCGACTTCTACCTTGGCGTCCGCCGCTGGCCGGGCGCATACTCGGAACTGGCAGAGAAGTGGGAAATGCATGTGGACGTGATCGCTGCCGCCTTCGACTACGTGGCCAGTGACCGCGTGTGGCGGCTGTCGCAGGCGGTGGGGAAGCACTTCAAAGATGACCCGCACGTCCGGCACGCCAGCGTGCAGTCCACCGCCTGGGCTGGCACCTACACTCTACGGGCGAACCTGGAAGTGGAAGGCAGTCCCAAGGACCCTGGGCTGCCCCAAGAGGCGGAGCGAGTCGCCCGCGATCTGGTGCGCAGGCTGCCCGCGTGGATCACGGGCATGAAGATCGGCACCGTGCACTATCAATGGCCCAAAACCGGAACCTCCGGCAATCTCACCCCTGCCTTTCTGTGGCGTCGGAACCCAGAGGAATTCCGGGTGATGACCCTCTTTGACGAACGCAGTGACCGAGTGAAATCCGTGGAGGAGAAGCGCTGGATCCAGCCCTCGTGGAACGACGGACAACGGGCCGAGGAGTAGCCTGTCTAACGCCAGCGCCGTCCTTCCACCGCCCCCGGCAGGGCTAAAAAGCCTTTTCTCATGCTGCCGGGAATCCGGGAAGGCCAAAAAAGGCTTTTCCAGTGCTGCCGGAAATCCGGGAGAGCTAAAAAGGCTTTTCTAGCGTTGCCGCCGGAGTGAGGGGCACCCGCTCATGCCACCGAAAGGTCCCGCCATTCAGGCCGGAGAGGGTGGGGACTCACCCAAACAACTCCGTCAGCACCTTGCCTTCTTCGAGGAGGTTGTAGGTGCGGCCGACCTTGTCTTTGGCTCCGAGGTCATTGATGCCCATCGCGTAATAGACGGTCTTGGTGATGTCTTCGGGATAGATGGGTCGGTCCTTGGGCAGCTCGGCTTTGGCGTCGGTCTCGCCGATGACCTGACCGCCGCGGATGCCGGCTCCGGCCATGAGGACGCTCATGCAGGCGGTCCAGTGATCGCGACCTGCGCCTGCGACGCCGCCGGAGCGACGGTCGCCGATCTTGGGGGTGCGGCCCATCTCGCTGGTGACGAGGACAAGCGTTTCATCCAGCAGTCCGCGCGAAGCCATGTCGTCAAGGAAGGCCGAGAAGGCCTGATCAAACTTGGGCAGGAGATACTTCTTCAGACAATTAAAATTGTCGCCGTGCGTGTCCCAGCCACCAGCGCTCTTGCATTGCTTCGCGGTGCTCTCGTCTTCCTTCCAGAACACGGTGACGAACGGCACACCTGCCTCCACGAGACGACGCGCCATGACGAGGCTGGTGGCGTTGATGTGATGGCCGTAGCGCTCCAGAAGCGCCGGGGACTCGGCCTTGAGATCAAAGGCGGACGCGGTGGAGCTGGAGGAGAGCATCTGGAAGGCGCGCTCCTGCTGCTTCATGAGGCCCTGCACTTGCAGTTCGTGATCGAGGTCGTGCCGCGATTCATTGAGCGCCTGGAGCAAAGATTGGCGATCTCGAAGTCGTTCGGCGGTCATCGCGCCGCCGAGCGAGATGGTGGGCGAGTCGAACTTGAGCGGCTCATCGAAGCTGCCGTTGAGGAAGAACGGATCGTGCTCCATGCCGATGCGTCCGGCGAATTGGCCTGGGCGGGTGAAGGGCAGCTTGCTCGGCTTGTGGGGCAAGGTGATGAGCTGGGGCAAGGACGGATGCGGCGCACGCTTCGAGGCGATCACGGATCCCATGTAGGGCCAGTCCTCCGGGTAGGGGCGGCGGTCATTGCCTTGCTGCTTGAAGGTGGGATCGGGGGCGTGGCCGGTGAGATTGTAATAGTAGCCCGCGTGATGATCGCCCGTGGCGCGGCCGCCATCCGTGACGCCGTGAACGAGAGCGAAGCGATGCGCCTGCTTCGCGAGCAAGGGCAGATGCTCGCACAGGCGGATGTCCTCGCCTGTGGTGCGGATGGGCTTGAACTCGCCGCGATACTCCATGGGGGCCTCGGGCTTCATGTCCCACATGTCGATGTGCGACGATCCGCCGCAGAGGAAGAAAAGCACCGTCGATTTCGCGGGCTTAGACGAGACCGGACTCGGAAACATGGCGCTGCCCGAGGCTCGCACCTTGGTGCCGAAACCCAGCGACGTCAGCCCCATCGTCGAGGCCGTGATGAAGGCCCGGCGGTCCATGGCTGGTCGGAAGAGTGGCGTGCCCATGACGTGCGAGAGTGCCGCCTACTACGTGTGGCCGAGGACTGCTTTTGTCATGAATCCGTAGTCGTTGGCGGCTGGCTCGCGGCCGCATCCACCATTTGACCCCCGCCGCATCGACTCTACCATGCGCGCCCCAATCTCTAATCCCTCATGAGCGCCCCCCAATCCGCCATCTCTCCCCGCCGCGAAGAAGACTTCCCTGAATGGTATCAGCAGGTCGTGCGCGCCGCCGATCTCGCCGAGAACAGCGAAGTGCGCGGTTGCATGGTGATCAAGCCCTGGGGCTATGGCTTGTGGGAGAACATCCAGCGCTACCTCGATGCGCGCTTCAAGGAGACCGGGCACACGAACGCCTACTTCCCGCTGCTGATCCCGCTGAGCTACCTCGAAAAGGAAGCCGAGCACGCGGAAGGTTTCGCTACCGAATGCGCGGTCGTCACGCATCATCGTCTGGAGGCGCAGAAGCAGCCCGACGGCACGACGAAGATGATCCCCACCGGCGAACTCGCCGAGCCCTATGTCATTCGTCCCACCAGCGAAACCATCATCGGTGCCGCCTTCGCCCGCTGGGTGGAGAGCTACCGCGACCTGCCGCTGCTGATCAATCAGTGGGCCAACGTCATGCGCTGGGAGATGCGTCCGCGTCTGTTCCTGCGCACCGCCGAGTTCCTCTGGCAGGAAGGCCACACCGCTCACGAGACCGCCGAGGAGGCGATGGAGGAGACCAAGCTCATGCACAAGGTGTATGAGACCTTCCTGCGCGACTTTCTCGCCGTGCCGGTGATCGCAGGCGAGAAGACGGCACGCGAACGTTTCCCCGGCGCGCTCAACACCTTCACTGTGGAAGCCATGGTGCAGGACCGCAAAGCCATCCAGGCCGGCACTTCGCACTTCCTCGGCCAGAACTTCTCCAAGGCCGCGGGCATTGAGTTTCTCGGTCGCGACAACAAGAAGCAGCTTGCCTGGACCACGTCCTGGGGCGTCAGCACGCGCACCATCGGCACGCTCATCATGGCGCACGCTGATGATGACGGTGTCATCTTGCCACCGCGCGTCGCACCGCAGCAGATCGTCATCCTCCCTGTGACACCGAAGCCCGACACCCGCGACGCTGTCATCGACTCGTGCGAAGCCCTGGCCCGCACCTTGCGTTCGCAAACCTATGCCGGTGAACCCATCCGCGTGCATGTGGACAAGCGCGACCTGCCCGGCGGCGCTCGCAACTGGGAGTGGATCAAGAAGGGCGTTCCTCTCCGTGTTGAGATCGGCCCGCGCGACATCGAGAACCGCACCGTCATGGTCGGTCGCCGTGACCTCGGTGCCAAGGCCAAGGAAGCGATGCCGAAGGAAGACTTCATCCAGAACGTGGAGGACATTCTCAATCAGGCCCAGGCCAACTTGCTCGACCGCGCCCTCAAGTTGCGCAACGAGCACACGAAGAAGCTGGAGACCTTCGACGAGTTCAAAGCCTTCTTCACACCGAAGAACGCTGAGAAGCCCGAGATCCATGGCGGCTTCGCCTTGATGCACTGGGCCGGCTCTTCCGAGGACGAAGACAAGCTCAGCGCCGAATTCAAGACCACCATCCGCTGCATCCCGCTCGGCGACGAATACGCCGAGGAGGGCAAGTGCTTCTTCACCGGCAAGCCTAGCTCCCGCCGCGTGGTGTTCGCGAAGAGCTACTGATCTCACATTCCAAAGCAGATCCTCACCGGGGTTGCGTCCTGGCGAGGATCGCCATGTAGTGCCGTTTAACCGGATTATGGGAAGACTGCCCCCGGTCAGGGCAGCCGCCACATTCTTGAAGCGCTTTCCGGCATTGCCACAGAAGGGTTCCACGACTTCTCCACAGGTTATTCACAGGTTGTTAGCCCACGGTGAGCAAGAGTTAGATGTCCTCGCCCACCGATCTTCTTCCACACAGCCTGAGGTTGGTGACAAAAGTGTTCCACGACAGCAAGAGCCCTCTGCGGCAACCCACGTGTGGAACATCACCCCTGCAAGGCATGGATGCACACGCGACGCTGCCCCCCCCATAAATCAAGGCTTCCATGGGCTCCGAGAGAACTTCTAATGATCTCGGGGTATCCTCCGGAATCGCCCGGCAATTCACCTAGCAAAGACAGAATTGCACGTATCCCCCTCCCCTTTCGCAGGTCCGCTCTGGACCTCCTGACATTACGATCGTGTAACGTTCACGTCACCTGCCAGGCCTTGTCCCACCTAGCAGGGAGCCCTGTTTCCACAGTTGTTCACATCGCCTCGGTAGGCCTGTGAGTTTTCCTTTGGAAGTCCTGCCACAGACGCTCGATCGCCTCCTCCGGGGCCTCCAGCATCAGGCCCTCCCGGATCTTGCTGGCGTAGAGGCCGAAGGCAAACGGGCTCACGACCGGCACCTCCACCAGCCGCCAGTCGAGGGACTGCGCCTTGGCCAGGAAGTCGAGCGCGCCGGGCATGTCGAGGAAGGTGTGGGTCGCCTCGCGCACGGCCTGGACCAGCATCGGATGGTCGGGCTCGTGCTCGACCAGCACGCGGAAGAGCACCTCGGCGCTGGTGCGCAGCTGGCGGACCTTTTGCTTCTTGCCCGGTCGGTTGCGCGGGATCATGAGCCCGGTCTGCGCCACGCCACGGAACTGCCATTTCACCAGATCGCTCTCGTCCAGCGCCGCTCGCAGCGATTGCTCCGCGCCCTCGAGGCCGAACAACTCGCGCCACTCGTCGGCGCCCAGGCTTTGGAAGGACTTCAGCGTGAGCAGGAAGCCGTAGTCGTCGATGGTCACCATCGCGTTGCCACCGACCGCTTCCTTCACCCGATGCGCGACGATGCGGCTGAGTGCGTTGTTCGCCGCGCGCCCGATCAGCGAGTGGAAGAAGAACTGCACGTAGTCTTCGTCGCGCTCGTCGATGAAGCGCTCGATCAAGAACAAGCCCTCGCGCGGAATCTCGGACACGAGGCACTGGTTGCGACAGTGCTGAACGATGGCCGCCGCGTTGGTCATCGAGATCGTGAAGTGCTCCACCAGCCAGTCGCTGAGCAAGTCATCGTCGTCACCGCGCTTGATGCGTTGCGATAGCTCGGTGCGCAGGTGCGTGACCTCGCGGCACAAGCCCGACGAGAGCGGCATCTTGTTCGCGTTCCACGATGGCACCGTCGGCAAGCGACCGTTCGCGTCTTCCACGATCGCCTCGCCCACATCTGTCTCGACCAGCCGCACGGTGCGGCCCGCAAGCACGAAGATGTCGCCCAGCCGCAGCCCCTTGATGAAGCCTTCCTCCACTTGGCCGAGTCGCCGTTTGCCCAGATACACGTTCACCATGCCCTCGCTGTGAATGACGCCGATGTTGACGAGGTATTCGCGCTCCACCTTCTTCGATGGCACCGCGAGCTTGCCATCCACTTCGATCAGCTTGCCAAAGGTCTCCGCATACTGTCGTTCGAGCGACTTGCCGCCGCCTTGCAGGTAGCGGAACACGCTGTCGAACTGCTCCTCACTGAGCTTCGCAAACGACAGTGATCGACGAATCGCCGCGAAGGCCGAGTCGCGTGTCCAGGTGCCCTCCATCGCCATGCCCACGAGATGCTGCGCGAGCACATCGAGCGGACACTCCAGCACGCGCACCTCGTCGAGCTGCTCGTGCCGCGTCATCTCCGCGCACACGATGCACTCCATCAGGTCGTTGATATTCGTGGCCACCAGCACGCCGTGACTTTCCTCGTGAATGCTGTGCCCGCTGCGGCCGATGCGTTGCAAGGCGCGGCTGATGCCCTTCGGCGTGGAGATCATCACCACGCAGTCCACGCTGCCAATGTCGATGCCCAGCTCCAAGCTCGTGCTGCACACCACGGCTCGCAGTTCGCCACGCTTCAGCTTGTCCTCCGTCTCCAGCCGCACATCGCGATCCAGCGACGCATGATGCGCTTCGATCTGATCCGCGAGCTTTGGCAGCGCTAGCTTCAACCGATGCGCCAGGCTCTCCGTGGTGCTGCGCGTGTTGCAGAACACGATCACTGAACGCTTCGACTCGACCAGCTTCGCGATGTCGCGCAGGACTCGTTGTGCGGTCCAGCCGGCGGACGGATACGGATCACGCCTCAACGGCGACAGCACCTCCACGCGACGCTTACGTGCGACCTTTGCCTTCACGATCTCGCATGGTCGATTCACGCCCACGAGCAACTGCGCCAACAGTGGCAACGGTGCTGCTGTGGCGGATAAGCCAATGCGACACACGCCCGGCGATGCCAGCCGCTCCATCGACACCGCGAGATGCGCGCCGCGCTTGTTCTCGGCCAGCGCATGAAGTTCATCCACGATCACAAACCGACATGCCGCCAACGCCTCGCGATACGCCTCCTGCGCCAGCAGGATCGCTAGACTCTCCGGTGTGGTGAGCAGGATGTGCGGCGGCTTGCGCTTCATCTTCGCACGCTCCGTTGCCGTCGTGTCGCCAGTCCTCATGCCAACGCGAATGACCTCACTCATCCCGATGCCTGCGAGTGGCTCGTGCAGGTTCTTTTGGATGTCGTAAGTCAGCGCGCGCAGCGGCGAGATGTAGATCGCGTGGATCGCATCACCCAAGGCATCGGCTTCATGCAAACGCATCAGATGATCAATCACACCCAGAAACCCTGCGAGCGTCTTGCCACTGCCCGTGGGCGACGAAAGCAGCACACTGCGTCCCGCCAGAATGTGCGGCACCGTCTGTGACTGCGCATCCGTGGGCTCACCGAAGTTTCCGGTGAACCACGCCGCCAGTCGAGGATGCAGTTGGTCGATCATCCGCCTCCACCTTGAGCAGAGGATCGCGCTTCGATCATCGGCAATCTCACGGACTCGCTCCAGCCGTCAGAAGCGGATGATCCTGATCGGGCAGGAACACGCCCACCGGCACCGCTTTCTCTGCCTCCTCATGAGCCGCAGCGAATTGCTCAGCCGTGACGAAGGGCCGGACAATCTCACCGCAGGCTTCGAGGGCCTGCACCACCCATGAAGTGCCGGTGTTGGTCGCGATTCGGTCACGATGAAACGGCGACTGCGTGAACCATCCGCCACTGGCCCGCTGATGCGTCTTGATCCATGCAATGCCCCGCTGAAGCCGCTCGTCCTTCCTTGTCACACCAGCCTTGGCCAGCGCGACCATGAGGAAGCCCGTGGCGTATCCATCCGTCAGCGAGGGATCGAGGGGCTTGTTGTCCTTCCTCGTCCAGGGCGCAAGGTCCACCATGCTCCATCCGCCATCGGAATGCTGCTTGGCAAAAATCGCCGCCACATGATCTCGAACCTCACCCTCACTCAAGAGTCCGCCCATCGCCGCGTGCGAAATCAGCACCAGCCCTCGCTCATGAATCGTCTGCGGCGGATGCGCCTTGAACCACCCACGCAGCTTGTCCAGCCCCGCCTTGGCTTTGTCAGTCGCAGCATACCCATCGGGCGCAACTCCCACACCGACCGCCATCATCATCGCCGGCCAGTAGTTGTCGATCGCCTGCGGAGCCTCCTTCACCCAAATCCAGTCGATGCCACCCTCGTGTGTTTGATACGACCACAGATGATCCAGCATCCGTCGCGTCGTCGGAGCCAGCGTGCCCGTCGTCACCGCATCATGTCGCGCCAGCTCGATGGCTGACAGCACGCGCACTCGCGAGACATGATGCGTTTTCACCAGCTTCACCTTCTGTGGATCAAACATCAACGCATTGAACCGCTCCAGCATGACGCGCGACTTCATCACCTCTGGAGCCAACGGATCAAGAATGCTCCGCGCAGCCAGATAGGTGAAGGTGGAGTGACACGCGTAGCAATTGTGCTCCACCAAGTGAGCCCCTTCATCGAGAAACCCCGCCGCATCAGGCAGCGAAAGTGTGCGCATGAACGGCTCGTCCTTCGTCCCCTCACGCGCATCCCGAGCCTCTAGTTCACGATACGGATCAGCCGCCACGACCATCGCCGCCGTGGCCCATCCGATGAAACACAAGCGCGTCAAAGCCCATCGCATGGCTCCTGAACGCGATAACCTCGAGATCTCTCGCATGACTGATAGATCGACTTGCCATCCGCCCGATCATGCGCACTCTACCGCCGCACCCGCAATGCATGGATAGCTCAGTGGTAGAGCGGCTCGTTTACACCGAGTTGGTCGGGGGTTCGAATCCCTCTCCGTGCACGCCCTGTAAAATCAAGGCTTCCAGCGCCTCCGAGGGGCAAAGTAAGAATGAAAGTAAGAATAGAGCGCTGACAACGCCGACGCCTTTGGTGATTTTTTCTCGGCGTTCAAACCCATCTTGGAAGGGGTGGTTCGCCCCTCCATCGCACCCCCGCCCCCGGTCTTTTTATGGTCCTCCAGTTGGGTCACATCTTTTTATGTTACTACAGCCAAGCGGCGTTTGCTTCACGCCCACCGCCGCAAGAATGTGAACTCTGCACCTTCCGGCAATGAACGCCGATCATTCCACCTTCCCCCGCCGCGCCCGGACTCCTCGCCCAAGTCACGCCGCCTTCATCGCTGCCGCCACACGTTGCACGGTAGAGCCTCCCTTGCCCGTAATCTTCGCCGCGTTGCGGATGCTGTGCCCGGCCTTCAATGCCTTCACGATGTCTTTGTGTTCGTCCAACAAACGCGCCGTGTCGTAGCCGCTGCCTTTCGGCCTGCCCAGCTTCACGCCCTTGCGCCGCGCTTCGGCGAGGCCGCTGTTGATTCGCTCGCGTAGCTTCTCAGTCTCGTTGCGCGCCATCTCTGCCAGTAGCGCCAGCATCACGCCTGCCGCTGGATTGCGTTTGCCGTTGGGCATCATCGTTTCAATGCCCTGCGCGTGCCAGTAGAGGGAAACGCCGTGCTCTTCCAGCGTCTCCACGAACTGATGCACCAGCGAGTTGCGACGAGCTACACGGGAGACTTCATGCACCAGCACCTTCTTGATCTTGCCCCCGGTCGCCAGCGCCTCGACACGCTGCAAGCCGTGGCGCTCTGACTCATCAGCACGGCCAGAGATTCCGAGTTCTTCGCAGACTTCCACCACATCCCAGCCCTTCGCCTTCGCGACTGCTTTGAGTTCGGTCACTTGGCGCGCCGTCTCCTGCTTCAAGGTGGACACGCGAACGAGGATGGCGACGGGAACTGTTTTCGGGGCGGTGCTTGCTTTCATTGTTCCACACTGCCAAGTGTATTCAATCAATCAACTGTTTTCTACAATACAACAAAACAGCACCTTTTCGCCCCTCTATCCCGCTCAATTCCGTTCCTTGCCAGCATGATGATTATTTGAATACACTTTGCGCCCTGGTGATCTTCTTGCGCCTCGTTCGGGTAGCAATGCGTTGACTCACGCCCGTTCGTGAGTGCATGATGAACACATGATTTCCGACCTTACCACCCTAGCGCCAACGCTGGACGGTAGAGAGCGGCAGGAAGCCCTTGGGCAGTTCCTCACGCCCTCACCTGTGGGGGATTTCATGGCCTCGCTGTTCTCGACTCTGCCGCGTGACGTGCGGTTGATTGATGCGGGAGCCGGGGCCGGGGCGCTCACTGTGGCATTTGTGCGGCGTGCTTGTGCAAAGGGTTCGGGGGTGAAGTCTATTCACGCAACGGCCTACGAACTCGATACGAAGATTCTCCCGGCACTGCAGGCGACACTGGCAGAGTGTGAATCGCTTTGCAGGACGCGGGGGGTTTCCTTCACGACGGAAGTTCATCACGCGGATTTTATTCAAACGATGGCCGGGAAGTTGTCGGGCGACTTGTTCAGCACTTCCGCGCCACTGTTCAACGTGGCAATCGCCAATCCGCCTTACAAGAAGATCAACACAGCCTCCCCTGAGCGCCTCGCCCTTCGTTCCGTTGGCTTGGAGACAAGCAACCTCTACACGGGCTTTGTGGGGCTTCTGGCGCGATTGCTGGACGATGGCGGGCAACTCGTAGCCATCACGCCCCGGAGCTTTTGCAATGGCCCCTACTTCCGCCCATTCCGTGAAGACTTTCTGAATCAAATGGAGCTTCAACGCCTTCACGTTTTCGAGTCACGCGATGCCGCTTTTCGTGATGATGCCGTGTTGCAAGAGAACGTGATTTTCCAAGCCATAAAGGGCAAGGCGCAACCGCCCATTGTCACGGTGTCATCTAGCAGCGGAGAGGCGGGCGCTTCGATCACAGCGAAGGGGTTTCCTTTTGCTGAAATCGTTTACCCAAATGACGCGGAGCGGTTCATTCATATTCCAGCCGACACGGGCCACGCCAGCGCAACGGCGCTGCTTTCGGATTTACCCGCTAGCCTGGCTTCGCTTGGCTTGACCGTCTCCACGGGGCGCGTGGTCGATTTCCGATTGAAGAACGCGTTACGCCCCGCGCCGGGGCCGGGAACAGTGCCCTTGCTCTACCCGTGCCATTTCAACGGTGGAACGGTTCACTGGCCCAAGCTGGAAGCACGCAAGCCAAACGCGATTCTCGACAATGCGGAGACGCGCCCTTGGCTTGTGCCATCAGGCCTCTATTTGCTCACGAAGCGCTTTACCTCCAAGGAGGAACGGCGGCGACTTGTGGCTTGTCTGTTTGATCCTGCCGACGTGAAGGCGGAATGGATTGGCTTTGAAAATCATCTGAACTACTTCCACGCCAATGGCAAGGGGCTGGAAAGGAAGCTCGCGCTTGGCTTGTTCGTCTATCTGAACTCGACACTTGTTGACCAATACTTCCGATGTTTCAGCGGACACACGCAGGTCAACGCAACAGACTTGCGCAAGCTCGCCTATCCCGACCGCGCCACACTGGAAGCGATGGGAACCGCATTGAAACGCTCCGACTCATCCCAAGACGAACTAGATCACCTTGTAGAGCATCACCTTCATGGCTTCCAACAAACCCGACCGCAAAAGTAACGCGAGAAAGCACCGCCTCGCAGAAGCCATCGAAGCACTGACCGCGTTGCAGTTCGGCCCGAAACAGAGGAACGACACCGCTGCCTACACTCTCTTGGCGTTGCTTGATCTCTCGCCAGCGAAGGAATGGAGCGAAGCGGAAAGCCCGTTGCGCGGCATCACTCCCATCATTGATTTCATCGCAGAAGCCTACGGCAATCGTTACGCTCCAAACACACGGGAAACGATTCGTGATGAAGCCGTGAAGTTCTTCGTTGAAGCGGGCTTGTTGTTGCGGAACCCTGACAAACCCGACCGCCCGACCAATAGCGGAAACACAGTCTATCAGGTGGAACCTTCGGCCCTCGCCTTGCTTCGCACGTTCGGCACGCTGGAATGGCCCGGCGCGTTGAAAGCCTACCTCGTCAATGTGGAGGCAGTGAAGCGCGAGATTGCCCGGCATCGTGAAATGGCGCGTGTGCCCGTGACTCTCCCAGATGGCAAAAAGGTAGCGCTTTCGCCCGGTGGACAGAACCCGCTGATCAAAGCCATCATTGAAGACTTTTGCCCACACTTCGCGCCCGGCGGCGTCGTTGCCTACATCGGCGACACAGAGAACAAGTTCGCCCACTTGGAAGCTGACTATCTCGCCGGGCTTGGCGTCTCACTCGATAGCGCCGCCAAGATGCCGGACGTGATCATTCATTGCGTGAAGCGGAATTGGCTACTCTTGATTGAAGCCGTGACAAGTGCCGGGCCTGTGGATGGAAAACGACGAAAAGAACTCAAAGAGCTATTCGCAGGCAGCAAAGCGGGCCTCGTGTTCGTGACGGCATTCGACACGCGCCGCGTCATGCAATCATTCCTCGCTTCGATTGCGTGGGAATCGGAAGTGTGGATTGCAGAAGACCCCGCCCACATGATCCATTTCAACGGCGACAAGTTCCTTGGACCTTATCCCGATGCGATGCCAGACACGCTGAACTAAAGTTACAGCGTCAACGCGCGCTCTTTACATAACGCCATTGTCGATGAAAATCGACTCGACGCATGACCCAGCCAGAGCCAGTTCCTTCAAAGCCGCAAACTTCTCCAGTGACCTCGGAACAGCTGGTGCGACAGCTTCGCGCGAGCGCCCGGATTCGGCGAGCACTGGGGCATGTAGTGCCAGAGCACCCCTATGTGAACTCGCAGCAGAAGGCGGCAGGCTATCTCCCGCGCAAGTTCCCGATAGACTGAGCCAAACGAAAGCCAAGCATTCCGTCCGCCTTCCCTCGCATCCGCCTATCAGGGCAGACCGGGCGGCTTGGGTGAATCAGCCTGTGACTCCTTCTCCATCGCCCGCCGCGCCCTGCCTGCCGCGCGCAGACTCTCCAAAGCCTGCTGATCGAGTCTTTCGAACTTTTCCCGCATCCCTTCGCTATGAATCGTGAGTGCTTGGCGCACAGGTTTTGCATCGCTGTCGTGCGTGATTTTCGACGTTGAGTTCATGTCTCGGACACTAGGCGACGGCGTGCCCGTGTCAATCCAGCCAGCGGGCAATTCATCACGCCAATGACGCCAAGCCTTCCGTCCACCTCCACCCACTTAGACGAATCTGGACTGGACGCGCAATGCCCGTCCTCGTATAGCTTCGGTGACTTGTGAAGCCAGCAGGCTCCTGTGTTCAACGCATCACAAGATTTCCTTGGGGAGGAGTCTTCCCCGAGGAGACCATTTCCATTGCATGAGCACGGCATCACACAGCCCGGTTTCAGCCGAAGAACTCGCCCGAAGGAAGCAAAACCGAGAAGCATTCGCCGAGGCTTTGCGAAGCGAGCCGGGCGGAGTGGAAGGATTGAAGGCCGTGCGGCAGTCGTTGCACGATGCGGCGGTGCCGTTGCCTGAAACCTCGGACAGCACGTTCGTGCATCGCGGTGCTGAAACGCTGCGCCTAACGCTGGAGCACATGGACAAAGTGAACGAACGCCCCGTGCCACCTCAGCGATTGGCCGAAACAACGCCGCCAATGTCGATCCAAGAGCTGACCAACATTTGGCTCGAACGCGAAGCGGATGCGCTCAAAGGCAGTGGTCCGAAAAAGCTCGGACGCCATTTCGTTAGGCCCGCGCCCTCACCAGGCTTCGTCTCGTGGTTCAAGACGTGGTTCAAACGTTGAGCCTCACCCTTGCATCATTCGTCGTCCTCATCCGGCCACGGCGATTCAATCGTCATCTCCCCGCCGTCACGCACTCGCAGCTTGTCCGCGAAGCGTGACTTCACTTTGCTAAGTGTGTCGTATGCCGTCGAATGCCCGCAGCTTGCCACTTCCATTAGTTTCTTGGTGGCATCATTTTTGTGAAGCCAACGCTTACCGTGATCGAAGATTTCCTCAAGGTGATGAAACTCGACCTTCGCATTGCTGCCGCCTGGCCTTCCTCCCAGCAACTCGCCTGAATCATACGCCGTCCAGTCGTAGCTCTCAGAAATATCAAGGAGTGTGCTACCATCGCGGCGCATCGCCGCACGTTGACCGTCCTTCCCGTTGTTGTTCTTCGCACACGTCACGATCACCATCGGCTCATGCACGAAAGGGCTTTCCTCCATCGCCACGAAGACAGAGCGCGGACGGCTGTTGATCAAGTAGCTACCGGCGAGCAGCGCCATCAAGGAACGCCCTCGCAACTTGAAATCGTCCACTTTCAACTTCTTCAAGTGATGCACGATTAACCATCCCGGCGGCTCGTCCAGCACCTCCGCCAGTGACAGCAGCGCCTCAAACGCCCGCTGATAGTCGTCGATCATGTCCTTTTTCGCCGCCGAGTTCCACGGGTCGAGCATGACGAAACCCGGCTGAAACGCCGTCATTTCTGCAAGTGCTATGGCACGGAACTCCGCGCGCTCCAAGTCCAACCCGCACAACGGTATCTTTGAAATGCGAAGCCATTCGTTGATGTCTTCGGTCAAAAGCCCCTCGTCCCTCATCCGCTGGAATTCTTTGCTGAATCGTTCGTCGTCGTTCTCGGATTGGAAGATCACCACGCGCACCCGCGCCTTGATCTCGATGCCGCACCAAGTGCCGCGCCCCGTGGCCAGCATCACAGCAAGTCGAAGCATTAACCCCGTCTTGCCAATGCTTGGCATACCTGCCAGCACGGAAACACTGCCCCGACTGAAATGGCGATCACCGCCCAACAAGAAACCCGGTGGCTCCACGTAGTTCAAAAAGTAGTCCACCCCTGCGAACTCCAGCAACGGACGTTTCACCGTCGCAGGCTTCGCCGAGTCCTGCGGCTTAGCGTGGTTGCCGTCGTCATCGCCCAAAGGATTGAAGACACCGCTCGCTTGATTCATGGCATTACCTCCCCTTGAAACTTGAGCCACTGCGCGCGGCACTCCGGCGCGATGTTCAGCAAATCGTTCACGTCCTTGCCCGGCTGTCCATCAAGGCGCGCCAGCCCACACAGATCGAAGGCATCCACTCGCCCCGCGCCAGCATCCACCAGCGCCCGCGCCCAAGCCTTCGCTGCCTTCTGGCCCGCCTCATCCGCATGGCAGAAGATGCGCACCATCTTGCCACGGAACAAAGGCAAAGCCGCCTCATCGAAGCGCGTGTTTGCCGCGCCCAACATGGCGACAACGCCCACGCTCTCCGCCTTTCCCTCACGGCGCACGATTTCCAGCGCCGCGAGCAAGTCCGGCCCGCCCTCACACAATGCCAGCTTCGACAGCTTCGCCGCAGCATCCAGATTTACCGGCCACGTCTTGCCGTGGCCGAAGGCGTGACACTTCCGCGCAGGCATCTTGCCGAATGCCTCCCACGGCTCGCCATCCAAACGCCGCGCCTCCATGATGCGCCCGCTCGGATCGCTCACGCACCACGCCACCTTGCCGAACACCTTGGCAAAGCCCAGCAAACCGCGTGCCTGTGCCTCGTGCAACGTCGTCAACGTGAAGCCTCGCCTCTCCGACAAGTCTTCAAGCTCCGCCTCCGTGCCCGGTCGCAGCTTCGGCGGAGGCTTTGGCTTCTTCATTTGACCGTCGCCACCACCCGCCGCATTGTGGCAGCATACGGTATATCCTGGGGTTGAGCGCGATTGCTCGGAGATATTGCTCTTGATCCCTGTGGAGTTTCCGCTGTCCGCAGCAGCAGGTCTCTCCGCCTTGGCGTTTGGTGGTTGACCACTCGCTCCGCTAGCAGCACCATCACAGCATACGGTATATCCTGGGGTTAGGCGCGATTGCTCGGAGATATTGCGCTTGATCCCTGTGGGCCTACCGGCGTCCGAAGCGCCAAGGGGGACCGCACCGCCGCATTGCTGCCGCGCCCACTTCAAGGCACCATCCAGCGGCGCGTTCAACGCGAGCTGAATGAAGTCGATCACCGTCCCGCCCTCGCCCGTGGCATGATCTCGAAACCGTCGCTCGTCATCGAAGACAGAAAACGAAGGTTTCTTGTCAGGCCGGAACGGAGAAGCACACGACTTGCCCGGCGCACCCGGAAGTTGCAGGATTCGCCACACGTCGGGAATCGTGAGCCTCGCTTTGATTTCCTCAATCGAGAGAGCATCAGCCTTCATTGTTCCCCCTCTCTCTTGAGTTGAGCCTCGCGCATGTCGCGCAGGTATTGCCGCAAGGTAGGCAAGTGCATCAGCACCGCGCCACGCACAGCCCCCGGCTTGCGCAGTCTCACTAGCAAGCCCGGCACGGTAACGCCCAAATCAATGAGCGCCGAACGTGACAAGCCGCTGATGGGACAGCGCCCACGGCGAGGGTTTGGCAGTCTGCAAAACTCCGCATCTGCGAGCGGTGCAGGTTGAAGGACGTTCTCGCCTCCGTGAGGGATTCGACCGGCAAGTGTGGCCGGTCCCGTTTTGTGTGTTTCAGTGTTTGGCGTCATAGCAGCACGTCCGCGCTTTTGGCGAACGTGACGACATTCAAACAATGCTCAGAGGCACGGCAGATGGTTCTACTCAGTCCCTAGTGATTTCTTGGCTTTCTACTGATTGCGGCTGTTTTTTCGACTCTTCTCCGAGTTCTTTCGATCCTTCAGTTCCGGGAGGGCTGTTTTTTCTACCTGCTCTTTTTTCCGCCTGCCTTTCAGCTTGTTCGTTGTCTGTTTCACACGGGAGAAGGCCAGCAAGTCCACCAGACTGAAACCGTTCTCTTTCGCGTCCTGGATCAATTCACTGGATGCTTCTGCTGCCCCAAGTTCCAACCACTGATCATAGACGCGTTTTGCCCACCTTTTGCCTTTACCGTCTCCGACAAGCTGGAAAGCCTGATCAACCAAGTGGGCACGATTTCTGTAGTAGCCTTTGTTCAACAGCGTGCGGACACCGCGAATCTTGTTCTTCCGGTTCCCAGCCAGCAACTGAATGAAAGCGCGTTGATCTCTTCGCACCCATTGTGTGCGAAAATACGTCATCAGAAACCCCCGGAAACCCTTTGCATTCTCGCTCGCAGAATAGCGCTTGATCCAAGCAGTCTTTTCCTTGTCGTCGTCGTCAATGTAGTGAAGCTCAAAGCGATCTTCCGCATGATAGCCCACTACTTGGGCATACGGAATCCTCGATTCATATTCCGCACATTCAATTGATTCGTGCAGAGCCTTGTCAGGGTCAAAGTAGCTGCACTCCGCGCCCCGGTTTATTAGGGTGACAGCTCGATTCAAAAACGCCTCTGGTTCGGCGCTTCGATTGAGTCGCGCTATTTCGATTGCCATTCTAGCAATTTCCACGCCGCGAACAAATGCGGCCTCAGTCATCTGTTGAATACCGGTCGGCGTTCTGAGCCTCTCTTTTTCCATGTAGGGGCGGAGTCTCTTGCGGGTGTCGGATGTCTCGTTCGGCATTACGTCAAGATGTCTGGATGATTCCACTGCGCGCGGGAGAATTTGGAAGGCTGCGCGATGATAGCCTTCAAGGACGGGAAGCCTTCACGCTACCCGCGCCATCCATTCCACCTTTCCATAAGCGAGTGCAAGCGGACGGAACGCTTGGCGTCGTTGGCGTGATGAAAGGGAAATCCGTCCAGGGAAAAAATGCGCCGGGCATTGGGTAGAGAAAGAGAGATAATTCCCTCTTCTTCCTGGCGCAAAGGCGTCCACTTGCATTGCCGCAAGTCCTCACATCATTGCCGAATGACTCTTGATCGCGGCCCAGCCTATCCACCTCACTTGCTCACCACGCCCTATGCCGAGTGGACCGAGGAAGAACGCGAGGCAGTGCGACTTTACTTTCTCACGCCTCTACTATACAGGCCGGATTATGCGGGCATGGCCTTGCACGTCGCTGTGTCAACGCTGCACACACTTACACCGTTCACAGAAGACGAGAAGCGCCTGTATGACGTTCTCTTTGATGGTGTGGACTGGTCCCTTTTGGGCAGTAACTATCCAACTTCGCGAGTGTGAGCGGTCCCTGCCCCTTTGCCAAAATTTTTGCGCTGTCGAATCTAACACTCTCCACACGAGCACAGCTACGAAGCGCATCCCCGCCCCCGGTTTCATTCAAAGCTCGTCATCAGAACAGGGAGCGAGTTTGTGCTTTTTGAAATGCTCAGGGTCCCAATTGAGGAAGTTCTCAGGCATCTTGACTGGATTAAGTTCAAGCAAGCGACTTTCTTCGTTCCATCGCTTGATGTGTTCGGGGGTTAAGTCGCCTTCTGGGTCGATTGGGTTCGGCGTCGAGTCGTAAATAGTTTGTGTCATGGAGCGACGTTATTAGATCTTCGGGAGAGACGCCACCGCCTTCCGTTTTGCGTCGTTGTCGATATGTGTGTAATGGGCGCTAATCTCCGCGCTTTCGTGGCCTACCACGTCCTGCACGATGGCAGATGAAATGCCCGCGTTCTTCATCATCGACACCGCACTGTATCGCAAAGAGTGAAAGCACAATTCGTTGCCTTTGCGTGCGCTGCTTCGTCCACCCTCGCGCCCTTCGATCTTGCGATGTGATGCCCGCGCCCGGAAACCGCACCGCGCCAGCACCTCGCCAAACTCACGCGACAACGCATTCGTGCCGAGCGATGCCGCGCGCGGATGCACCAAGGCATCCGGCGAATCACTGGCCGGAAGGGAAAGAAGATGCTCCTTCAACGGCGCACAGATGGGCACAATCACCACGCGGCCCGTCTTCGCCGTCGTGAATCGAATCTCATCGTGAACCAGGTCAACGGCTCCCCACCGCAGCCCCGCAAGATCACCTATGCGCTGCCCTGTGTAGAGCCCCAGGCGCACCAGCGAAACCCATTCCGTGCCCGCCACTTCGCGCATCACCACGCCCAGTTCCTTCAACGAGAAGCCCCGGCGCGACGTGCCTGCCGTCTGCTGCTTCAACGTCGCCACGTCCTCACAAGGGTTTTCAAAAATCACCCGGTCCCGCTTCGCATCTGCAAAGAACACCCGCAGGTATTTCAGATACTTGTTCGCCGACACCGTCGAGAGCCTCGTTGCCAGATGATCGCGGAAGCCCTGAATGTGCTGCCGCTCAATGCGGAACATGTCATCCTCTGCCGACTCGCCCAGCCACTTCAAAAACGTCTCTGCCGCCGTCTTGTAGGCCGCGAAAGTGTTCGGCTTCACCTCACCCTTGCGCCGCTTCAGATAGCCTTCGATGAAGCCGCGAACGGTCATCGACGCCATGTCCTGCCCTGTGACTTCCTTCACCAGTCCACCCAGCATCCGCACGATTTGAGTCGTTGTCGCCCGTGTCTTGTGCGCCGACTCCATCTCATCCGCGATGCGCATCGCCTGCTTTCGCGTCTTCTCCGTCGCGACGATCTTCGTTGAAACCTTGCGCTGCCGTCCCGTCGTGTCCGTGTAACACGCTACCCAAAACTTGCTTTTCGGATGCTTCCAAAGAGATGCCATAAGTGAATCGAACTTGTCGCTCAATTTGTTGGGTTCAAGGTAAGAATGAGGGTAAGAATAACGCCATTGATTTTGAGCACTTTTGAAAAGTGCCTATATCGGAAAATCAAGGCTTCCAGCGCCACGAAAAGCGGGCGGGCGATTCGGGGGTTCGAATCCCTCTCCGTGCACGCTATCATCAAGCGGGTGAATCAACTGTCTGGATCCGCTTCAATCCAAAGAGACAGTTCCATGTCGGCACCGGGTTGTCGGTCTTCAGATGGAGGCTTGAGGTATCAAGCCTCCGAGCGGGCGAGACAATCTCGCAGGGTTTGGGATCATGGAGCTACATCTTCACTTCTGCCGCTGCTGAACTCCACAAGCCCCGAGACACTCACAACGGGCCAGTTGTCTCTGAACACCAGGATGGAGTAAGACTTGCCGACCACTACTCAAACACGATATCACCCATCACGGACGTGTCATCCATGCTCGTGCTCGTCAACGAGGACGACCAGATTGCGCAGTCGATGATTTCGCGTGGCATCGCGTAGTTGCGACCGAAGTTGGCTTTCCAGATGATGCCTTGGGTGGGTGGTTCGACGCCGAGGGTGGTGAAGGGAATCACGAGATGCGCATGCCAGCGTTTGGTTTTCGCATCGACGCGGGTTTCGCTGGTCCAGTCGCCGTTCCAGGTGGGGTCGTCTTTGCCGTGGCGGGGGTCCATGACGTCGGTGATGCGACCGTTGAGGGCGTCATACTTGGATTCGGCGTTCGCGCCTTGGGTGAGGCGGTAGAAGAGCGGCTGGGCGGGATTCGGAGCGAGATAGACATCGAAGGCCTCTTGATTGGTGAGGAGCCGATCTCGCTTGAAGGCGGCGAAGGTCGCTTCGTCGCCGAGTTCGGCTTCGGCGCGGAGGTGAAGGGCTTTGTCGTCGTAAAGGAGGCGGATGGTCGTGTGGCGCGGCAGCGTGTGCAGCGGCGGGAGGAGCGTGAGTTCGTGTGCGGTGGCGTTTTGCCACTCGGGGCTGTCGAGCGTGAGTTTGGCGGCCGTTTTGGCGATGGTGAGTTTCTTGAGGCCCATGGGCGGGGCGTTGCGCATGGCCTTGGTGTCCCAGTTGAAGCAGGTGCTGGCGTAGGGCTCCTGATAGCCGTCGTGGGCGAGTTGCAGGTGTTTGGCGTCGTGACCGGGAAAGGGGAAGAGGACGTGATTCCACTCTTTTTGATGCCCTTTGACGTAAAGCCTGGCGATGAAGGCGTTTCGCGCGTCGATGGCATCGAGCAGGCGATGCAGCGAGCCGGTGTCGGGCAGCATTTGCCAGGCCTGATGCAGGTGCACGACCTTGGCGAAGTGCTTCAAGTAGTCGAACTCGGTGCGCACGAGTGCGAGGCGTGTTTTCACCTTCGGCGTGGTGGCGAGCTTTTCCGCCTGCGCGAGATGGCCCTCCATCGTGGCGAGCACGCGCGGCGTGTAGAGAAAGGCGATGAGCTGAAACGGGTCCTGCACCGTCTTGCGACCGCGAGCGTCGGTGGGCAGCGGTTTGTAGGTCCACACGTCGCTGCGCGTGCCGATGTGGTCCGAGTAGAGCGCGATGGCGTGATACAGCTCGTCGTAAAAAGCGCGCATGGAGAAGGCGATGCTCTTGTTTTGAAACGCGGCTTCGCAGAACTCGGGCACGAGGTCCTTCGCGTGGTTGTTCGCTGGATCGTCAAACATGCGGCCCATGGTGTAATAGACGGGGCCTTCGAGGCCGAAGAGCTGGCCGGGGCCGTCGCGATAGAGCGACTGGATGCGATTCGTGGCGAGCCGTTGCACCTGCTGCTCGATGTAGCCGGGCGTGCGCATCGGCGTGTAGCGCGTGCCGAGGTTCGGGCACCAGTTGTAAACGTAGCCGGTGAAGCCGCGCGGCACGGGGTTGCCCCGCCACGGCGCGATGTCCTCCTCGTTCGTGCCGGTGAGCATGATGCAGGTGTTTGAAGGGAAGGCTTTGAAGCTCTTCGGCGGCGCGGCGGTGAGGATGTAGCTCATCATCGTCACCTGCCTGCCCGGATGCGACTTCTCCAAACGCCGCGCGACATCGCGGTGGAAGATCCAGATCTTCTCCGACCAGTCTTTGCCCGTGCCG
>JAEUHN010000050.1 GCA_016795365.1 Verrucomicrobiaceae bacterium | reverse complement strand
GACAAACTTCCATCAACCCAAGAACCTCGCGACCGATCCGCGCAATTCACCGGTTAACGCCGATGTTCGAAGGGCAAGGAGCGCTCAGAAAGCGCTTCTCACTGACAAGCCGGTTCCTTCGACGAGCGGACAGGAGTGTCCGCGCTCCTGTCTCGCTTCGCGTCACCGTGCCAAGTGAGCAGCCACACCGAGCCCCGTGTCAGGCGAAGCCGCTCGACTTCATCGGAGCCCTGGACTTGGACAAACCGTGAGCCGTCCGAGACGTTGCGCGCGGCGAAAGGAGCGCGGGCACTCTTGCCCGCAAGTCGGAGCGACAGACTTCCATCAATTCAAGAACCTCCTGACCGATCCGTGCAACTAACCGGTCAATACCGATGTTCGAAGGGCAAGGAGCGCTCAGAAAGCGATCCTCACTGCCAAGTCGGTTCCTTCGACGGGCGGACAGGAGTGTCCGCGCTCCTTTATCGCCTCACATAACCGGGAGCGCGCGAGTCAACGGAGCGAGGCACGAAGCTCCGCTTTGTTCGGAGCGATCGGCTGTCGAAAAGTCGGTGGACTGCCTGAGGCTGAAGGGTTGTGGCCTCTGGGAGTCGGAGGACGTTCGAAGGTGTGCTGGCTCCGATGAAAGCGGAACTTCCTTCGTCGTTCCGCAGTCCAAAAAGCTTCGCGTAACCATGCCGAACCAGCAGCCACATCCAGCCCCGTCTCAGGCGAAGCCGCTCGACTTCATCGAAGCCCAGGACTTGGAGAAACGGTGAACCTTCGAGACATCGCGCGCAGCGAAAGGAGCGCGGGCACTCTTGCCCGCAAATCGGAGCGACCGACTTCCATCAACCCAGGAACCTCCTGACCGATCCGTTCAACTCACTGTTCAGTGCGATGCTCGAAAGGCGAGGAACGGTCAGCCAGCGATCCTCACTGCCAAGTCCGTTCCTTCGACGGGCGGACAAGAGTGTCCGCGCTCCTTTATCGCCTCACATAACCGGGAGCGCGCGAGTCAACGGAGCGAGGCACGAAGCTCCGCTTTGTTCGGAGCGTTGGGCTATCGAAGAGCCGGTGGACTTTGTGAGGCTGGAGCGCTGTGGCCTCAGGGAGTTGGGGGGCGTTCGAAGGCGTGCTGGCTCCGATGAAAGCGGAACTTCCTTCGTCGTTCCGCAGCCCGAAAAACTTCGCGTAACCATGCCGAACCAGCAGCCACATCCAGCCCCGTCTCAGGCGAAGCCGCTCGACTTCATCGGAGTCCGGGACTTGGAGAAACCGTGAGCCGCCGAGACATTGCGCGCAGCGCCTTGGAGTGCGGAGCGAGGCACGAAGCTCCCCTTTCTTCGGAGCCGCTGGGCTGACGAATGACCGGTGGATTTCGTGATACCAAGACGCTTCGGCCTCAGGAAGTTGGTGAGTTCTTGAAGGTGGCTGACTTCAGTAAACTGCAATCTTTATTGAAAGTGCATATCCACCTTGTTCTCACCTTGCACTGAACGGGTAGCGACGATCATTCCCTGTTTGCCATCGATCTCAGTCTTGGCCCAAGCAACTTGGGTTTCTTCGAGTCGTCCATGCTTCATCTCAACTTGGGTTGAACCTATTTGACAGGAGCCGCTGATCTCAATGCTCAAAATCGGACACAATCGACCAGAGTCGATCTTCCGCAGGCATGGTGATCCAAATCCACACATAGGAGTGTCCCAAGTGCATTGAAAGAACTGATGTTCTGGCAAAGCATCCCTCAGCAGTTGTTTTCCAACGTCTGCATTGTTCAGGAAAGCCTGAACAAATTGGTTCGAATCACCAATACTCCTGCCCAACTGGTCCAGTATCTCGTGGTCGCGGTCGACTCTGATTCTTTCAGTAGAGAAGCCGTTGGGTTGCAGCACTGTCATGACAATCTTCGTGGGCTTCCAAGTCGCTTGCTTACTCCAGACAAACTTTCCGACAGGGAATAGGTGACTAGCTTTGCCAGACTCGATCTGAGTGTAAGTCCGCAGATGCACACCTGATCCATCTGCGACCCGTCGCGCTTCGGTCGAGAACCCTGACGATGAAACCAGCACAAGAACATTGGTCGGCAGTCGTCCATGTTTGCCAATCATCGAATCTACAAACTCTACATCGCTCTTTCGCCCGCGATTCCGGCATTCATAGCTCCATGTAGTAGTGATGTCGCCAGTCCGTTGCTGGACCACGACATCGACCTCTCGTTTGGTTCCGGTAATGCGATCTGTGAGCATAGCTGGCTCTACTACCTCTAAACCAGGGGCGAGGTGTCGAGTTATGCATCCTATGAGGCGCTGGAAATCATCCGTTCTCTTGGGCATGAATTTGCAGAACTGATTATCCAATTCTCACCGGCACATCAGGCATTCACCCTCACCACATCCGCCGCCACGACCTTATACTCCGGACACAGCGTGTCCGCATCACAGCCCTGACCGGTGACATTGTTCACCATGGCCTCGGGGAAGTGGAAGGTGGTGTAGAGAATGCCGGGCTTCACTTCGTCGGTGACGTTGGCTTCGAGTTCGACTTCGCCTCGCGCGCTGAAGAGCTTCACGGTGTCGCCGGTGTTGATGGACTTGGCTTTGGCATCCACGGGGTTGATCGCGAGCAGGTCCTTGCTGACGATTTGTTCGTTGCCGGTGCGGCGGGTCATCGTGCCGCAGTTGTAGTGCTCGAGGATGCGGCCGGTGGTGAGGATGAAGGGGAACTCCTTGCCGTTGGTGACGAGTTCGTTGGACTCTTTCCAGTCGAAGTAATGGAAGTGGCCTTTGCCACGCGAGAACTGCTCCAGATGCATGATCTGGGTGTCCACGCCGCCTTCTTTGATCGGCCATTGCAGGCCTTGCTCGCCGAGATTTTCCCAGGTCGCGCCTTTGAAGAAGGGGACGATCTGCGCGATCTCCGCGAGCACGCCATCGGGCGTGTAGTCGGGCTGCGGGAAGCCGAAGCGCTGCAAGATCTCGCACATGATCTGGCCGTCGGGCTTGGTGCCTTCGAGCGGTTTCACCGTGGCGTTCACGCGCTGCACGCGGCGCTCGGCATTGGTGAAGGTGCCGCTCTTTTCCAGGAAGGATGAGGCGGGCAGGATCACGTCGGCATACTTCGCGGTCTCGGTCATGAAGATCTCCTGCACGACGAGGAACTCCAGGCTGTCCATGGCGTGACGCACGTGATGCGCGTCGGGGTCGGTCTGCACGACGTCTTCGCCCATGAGCCAGAGCGCCTTCAGCTTGCCGGCGATGGCGTTGTCAAACATCTGCGGAATCTTCCAGCCGGGCTCGCTCGGGGTCTGTGTGCCGTAGAACTCGCTGTAGCGCTTCTGCACATCGAGGTCGTTCATCTCAAAGTAACCCGCGCCCTGATGCGGCTGGCAGCCCATGTCGGCGGCGCCTTGCACGTTGTTCTGGCCGCGCAGCGGGTTCACGCCGACGCCGGGACGACCGATGTTGCCGGTCATCATCGCGAGGTTGCTGATGAGCATGACGGTCTTCGCGCCCTGCTCGTGCTCGGTGACGCCGAGGCCGTGGAAGCTCATCGCGGCCTCTGCGCTGGCGTATTCGATGGCGGCGGCGCGCACGAGTTCCTTGTTCACGCCAGTGATCTTTTCCAATTCATCGAGGTCGAGCTTACGGAGTCCGGCCTCGAACTCGGCCCAGTTCTCGCAGCGCTTCTCGATGAAGTCCTTTTTCACCAAACCGGCGTCGAGGATGCAACGCGCGAACATGTTGAGCAGCGCGACGTTGGTGCCGGGACGAAGTTGGAGGTGATACTTCGCATACGGCACGATCTCGATGCGACGCGGATCAATCACGATGAGCGGTGTGCCTTTCATCACGGCTTGCTTCAAACGAGCGCCAGTGACCGGATGACCTTCGGTCGGGTTCGCTCCCGTGACGAGGATGCACTTGGTGAATTCGATGTCCTCGAACGAGTTCGTCGCCGCGCCGGTGCCGAAGGACTTCTGCATGCCCCAAGCGGTGGGCGAATGGCAGACGCGTGCGCAGCAGTCGATGTTGTTCGTGCCGATGACGTGGCGGATGAACTTCTGCATGAGGTAGTTTTCCTCATTCGTGCAGCGTGCCGACGAGATGCCTGCGACGGCCTGCGGTCCGTTGTCCGCGATGATGCGCTTCAAGTTGGTGACGATGTGATCATACGCCTCGTCCCAGGTCGCTTCCTTGAAACCGCCGTCCGCCTGACGGATGAGCGGCTTGCGCAGACGATCCTTGTGGTTGTAGAACTTGAACGCGAAGCGTCCCTTCAAGCAGGTGTGCGCGTGGTTCACCTCGGCATCCACGGGAGCCTGAATGCTGAGCACTTCGTTGCCCTTGGTCGCCACCGTGAGATTGCAACCCACGCCGCAGTAAGTGCAGACCGTGCGCGTCTTCTTCGTCGCTTCGATGGACTTGGAGAAGAACTTGTCGCTGATCGCTGAAGTCGGGCACGCCTGCGCACAAGCTCCACACGACACGCACGACGAATCCGCGAACGACTGATCAAGGCCTTTGATGATCTTCGCATTGAAGCCACGACCATGCATTGAAAGCACGAACTGGCCTTGGATTTCATCGCAAGCGCGCACGCAACGCGAGCAGTTGATGCACTTCGACAACTCGCTGGTCATGTAAGGATGGGAGTGATCCTTCGGACGATCGAGATGGTTCGCGCCCGCCGGATAGCGCACGCCACGAATGCCGACTTTGGCCGCGACGGTCTGCAGTTCGCAGTTGCCACTGACTTCGCAGGTCAGGCAGTCGAGCGGGTGATCCGTGAGCACGAGTTCGACGATGTTCTTCCGCAGACGACGCACCTTCGGCGACTCCGTAAAGATATGCATCCCCGCACTGATCGGCGTGTGGCATGAAGCAACGACACGACGCGGCCCATCGGCTTGCATCGCGACTTCCACCGAGCACACACGGCAAGCGCCATACGGCTTGAGTTGCGGCGCATCGCAAAGCGTCGGCACATGGCCACGACCGTGATGACGATCTACGACGTTCAGCACGGTCTCGCCGTTCTTGAAGAAGTAAGGTTCGCCATCGATGAAGGCGGTGAGTTGAGAGATGTCTTCGGACATACAGGTCGGTGGGGTGAGAGAGTGTTAAGCCTGGAAGTAAGGACGAAGTTCAGCGTCGAAGTGCGCGATAGCGTTCTTGATCGGCAGCGGCACACCGCCGCCGAGGGCGCACAAGGAAGTCTGCTCCATGGTGTCGAGCAGGTCGGTCATCAGTTCGCGGTCGATCTTGAAGCTGCTGTCGCCGCGCGCTTTGGCCACGAGTTCCTTGCCACGCGTGCTGCCGAGGCGGCAGGGGAAGCACTTGCCGCAGCTTTCGTCGGCGGTGAACTGGAACAGGTGCTGGATGTATTCGATCATCGGCATCGTCTCCGGGATGCTCACCACGCCCGCGTGGCCGAGGAGGAAGCCTTCCTTCTTGAAGCTCTCGAAGTCCACCGTCAGCCGGTCCACATGCGACATCGGCACGATGCCACCAAGCGGGCCACCGATCTGGATCGCTTTGATGTCGGTCTTGAAGCCACCGGCCATGGTAATCACGTCGCTGAGCGGAGTGCCCATCGCGACCTCGTAGATGCCGGGCTTGGTGAACCACGAGTCGAGCGACACGAGCTTCGGCCCCGTGCTCTGTGGTGTGCCGATGGCGGCGTAGCCTTTGCCGCCGAGCGTGAGAATCGCACGCAGGTTGGCGAAGGTCTCCACATTGTTCACGATGGTCGGGCGACGGAACAAACCCTCGACCGTGGGGAATGGCGGGCGCGTCCGCACCTCAGGACGCTGGCCTTCGATGCTGGAGAGCAGCGCGGTCTCCTCGCCGCAGATGTAGGCACCCGCGCCTTTGATGGTCTTGAAGCGGAAGTTGAAGACGCTGCCGCAAATGTTGTCGCCGAGCAGTCCGGCCTTTTGAAGATCGGCGATGGCTTCATCCACGATGCGCACGGAATCGGGATACTCCGCACGGATGTAGAGAATGCCCGTCTCCGCGCCCGCATACCAGCCCGCGACCATCATGCCGAGCAGCACCGAGTGCGGCTGCTTCTCCATGAGATACTTGTCGATGTAGGCACCGGGGTCGCCTTCGTCGGCGTTGCAGACGATGTATTTCACCGGCCCCGGCGAAGCCTTCGCGCCTGCCCACTTGAAGTGCATCGGAAAGCCCGCACCGCCACGACCACGCAGGCCGCTGTCTTTGAGCTCGGCGCCGAGAGCATCACGGTCGCCTTTGGTGATCAGCGCTTTGAAGGGCGCGTAGTAGTCTTCGATGCCTTTAAACTCCGCCGTGAGGATCGGCTCGGGCAGTGCGGAATACACGCGGTAGCTGTCCGAGTCATCGCCTTTGCCTTCTTTGAAGAGCGTGGTCAGTGCCGCATCCGACTGGCCGCTGTAGTTCTTGCCTTGATACTGGAAGGCACCGCCCTCGTGGCAGCGGCCCAGGCAGCAGATGTGGCCGATTTCTTCCGCCTTGAAACTCGCCTCCATCGCGTGGTGCAGCTTGTCCTGCGTGCCGGCACAGAGGCAGGCCGAGCCGTTGCACACGAAGACCTTCTTGTTCGCGTTCTCCTTCTTCGTGAAGTCGTAAAACGACACTGCGCCCAGCGTCACCGCATCGCCGAAGAGCGACTGCTCCCCCAGCCCGCGCACAAAGCCTGGCGTTTCGGCCGTGCCGGCCTTGTCGGCGGCCTCGACCATGCGTTCGAAGACGTTCTTTTCGACGCCCTGGCGGAAGGAGAGATGACTGAGGTTGGTGGACATGCAGAGAGATAGGGAAAGGGAGGGAAATGCACCCGCGCGAAAGACCTGCGACAGGCTCGGACGGGACGCGATTCTATGATACGGTGGTCGCGATGGCAATCGTCGCACAGAGTTTCACGCAATAAACTCAAGCCGATCAGCAGAATCGTCCCGGTCTCGGCGCTTTTCGGAGTCTCAGAGCAGCCGGTGCGTTCTCCTTCGGATCACCGAAACAATCGCCAGAGCACAGTCGTATTTCCCATACCCCAAACCACCCCTCAGAACGATGCTTCGTCCCCTATTCCCCGTTTTTGCAGCGCTTATCACCCTCTCGGCCACTGCCCAGGCGCAGCAAAAGATCACGTATGCGGATCACGCCCGCGCCGTGATGGAGAACAAGTGCTTCTCCTGTCACAACCCCGACAAGAAGAAGGGTGACCTAGACCTTACCAGCTATGCTGGTGTGATGACCGGTGGTGGTGGTGGTGCGATCGTCGATCCAGGCAATGCGGATGGGTCCAAGCTGATCGGCACCGTTACGAAGCAGACGGAGCCCTTCATGCCCCCGGAAGGTTCGCCCCTGAGCCCGGATGACATTGAGGTTCTCAAAAAATGGATCGAGGGCGGCGTGCTCGACACCGCCTCGTCGGTGGCTAAGAAGTCCAACAAGCCCAGGCTCGACCTCAATGTCGCGTCCGGCACCGGCAAGCCCACTGGCCCGATTGCCAAGCCCGAGCATGTGCTCCTGGAGCCCGTCGTGGTCACGCCGCGAACCACCGCCGTGACGGCGATGGCTGCCAGCCCATGGACTTCCCTGGTGGCTTTCGCCGCTCCGAAACAGATCCTGCTTTACGACACCGATACCAAGCAACTCGCCGGAGTGCTCCCCTACACCGAAGGTTACGCACACTCCCTGAAGTTCAGCCAGTCGGGCGCATTGCTCGTCATGGGTGGTGGACGCGGTGGGAAGATCGGCCACGCCCTGGTTTGGGACGTGAAGTCCGGCAAACGTATCGCTGAAATCGGCAAGGAAAGCGACACCGTCATGTCTGCCGACATCAGCCCTGACCACACCAAGGTCGTCATCGGCAGCCCATCGAAGAAGGTGAAGTGCTACGACCTCGCCACCGGCGAAGAGCTTTACACCATCGCCAAGCACACCGAGTGGGTCCTCGGCACCCAGTTCAGCCCGGATGGCATCTTGCTCGCCACCTCGGACCGCAATGGCAACGTCTTCGTCTGGGAGGCCGCGAACGGCGGCGAGTTCTTCCTGCTCGGCCAGCACAAGGGCGGAGCCTGCACCGACCTCGCGTGGCGCGCTGATTCCAATGTGCTCGCCTCGTGCTCGCGCGACGGCACCGTCATTCTCTGGGAGATGAACGAGGGCAAACAACTCAAGACGTGGAGCGCCCACAGCGGCGGCGTGGAGAGTGTCAGCTTCACTCCCGATGGCAAGGTGGTCACCTGCGGCCAGGACGGCCTCACCCGCCTCTGGGACATCAATGGCAACAAGCTCGCCGACCTGCCCAACCAGAATGATGTGGCCACCAAGGTGGTCGCCCTTGCTGATAGCAAGGCCTGCGTCGTGGCCAACTGGCGTGGCGAGGTCAAGATCTACGACTTCGCCTCCAAGGCGGAAGTCGGCAGCCTCACCTCGAACCCCGCGAAGATCGACCAGCGCATCGCCGACACTGAGCGCCGGATCCCCGAGTTGAACGGCAAGGTGAAGCCCTCCCAGGATGCGATCGCCAAGGCTGAGGCCGAGGCCAAGGCCCTGGACGCCGCACTCGCCAAGGCGAAGGCCGATGCAGCCGCCAACGAAGCCCGCAAGAACGCCCTGCCCGGCGAGATCAAGGCGACCGAGCAAGCCATCGCAGCCGCCAAGGCCGAGCGCGAGAAAATTGCCAAGGACAAGGTCGCTCGCGAAGCGCAGTTGAAGCAGTTCGCCGAGAAGCAGAAAACTCTGGCAGCCCTCGAAGCTCAAGTCCCTGCCGCCAACGCCGATGCCGCCAAGCTGACCGCTGCGGACAAGGCTCTCGCCGATCTCAAGGCGGGACTCGAAGGAGCCAAGAAGGAACTCGCCGCCAAGGCTGGTGACGCTGCGCTTCAGGCCAAGGTGAAGGACCTTGAAGCCAAAGTAGCCGCTGCCACGACGGAGCAGCAAAAGCTCGCCCCCGCCAAAGCGAAGGCCGATCAACTGAATGCCCAGGTCGCCCAGGCCAAGCAACAGCTCGGAGCCACTCCCGCCCCTGTCGTGGACCTCGACAAAGCTGCAGCAGAAGCCGATGCGAAGATCAAATCAGGCAACCAATCTCTCGTGGCCAAGAAAGCCGAACTGCCAAACACCGAGAAGGCCGCCAAAAACTATCCGAACGTGGTCAAGGACGCCGAGGCCAAGGCAGCCAAAGGACATGAGGCCCTCGCCGCTGCCCAGGCCGCTGCCAAGGCGATCACCGACGAACTCGCGATCATGCAACGCATGGTGCCTGCCCTGAAAGCAGCGAAGTTCAATGTGGGTCTGCTCGCCGAGAAGGATGCTCTTGCGAAACTGGAGTCTGACGTTCAAGCCTACACCGATGGCCAGAAGGAAAACGAGGAGGCTCGTTTGGCCGCCCTGAAGCGCATCGAAGACAGCAAGAAGGTCATCGCTGAAAGCACCGCCGCCCAGCCCAAGCTGGATGCTGAAGCCGCCAAGCAACTGGCCGAGGTTCAGCCGATCGAAAAAGCCTTCACAGCCACCAAAGCCGTGAGCGACACCGCCGCCACGAAGGTGAACGAACAGAAGCAAATCATCGCCGCGAAGGAAGCCGAGATCGCTGCCCTGGCGAAGGCTCGCGACGACGCGACGGCGGCTTCGAAAGCAGCCGTTGAGGCGATTAACAAGGAAATCGCCACTCACCAGAAGGCCGTCAACGATGCCGCTGCCAAGCTCGCCGGACCTGCCAAACTGGTGGAAGATCGCAAGACCGCGCTCGCGAAGGCCGAAACGGAAGCCAAGGCCGCGAAAGATGCCGCCGGAGCCGCCAAGACCGCCGCCGATCAAGCAGACGCTGCGGCCAAGGCCACCGACGCCACCCTTGCCAAGGTTCGCACCGAACGTGAGGCCGCAACCAAAGACAACTCGGCCAAGTCCCAGGCGTTCAGCAAGGCCAACGGTGCCGTGCAGCCCGCCAAGAATGCCGCTGACGCCAAGGACAAAGCCCTGGCTGCTGCCAAGCAAGCGAACAAGCCCGAGGCTGCCATGCTGGAAAAGGAACTCGCTGATTTGAACGGCAAGCTGAAGGCCACCGAAGACGCCGCCAACCAGGCCAAGGTAGCGCTCGAGGCGAGTGCCAAGGCGCTCGAAGGCAAGAAGGCTGAAGTGACCGCTGCCGAGAAGTCCGCATCCGATGCCAAGTCGGCTGCAAGCAAGGCGAAGACGGCCCTCACCCAAGCGGTCGCTCAGAGCACGGCCAAGGAACGCACCGTGGCCGATGCCAAGCGCAATCTGGAGTCGGCGACCAAGACCGCAGCCCCACTGATCGCCCTTCACAAGACTGCCACCGACAAGCTTGCCGGTGCTCAAAAAGCACTCGCCGAGAAGCAGGCCGCACCTGCCGCTCTTCAGAAGGACTTCGAGGCCAAGTCCGCGCCCCTGAGCGCCGCCATCGCTGCCGCCCAGGCCGCCTTGCCAGCACTGGAAAAGACCTTGGCCGATACCTCCGCCAAGACCGCAGCTGACCTCAAGGTGCTCGAAGCCAAACGTGCGGAAGTCGGAAAAGCACAAACCGCTGCGGCTGATTCCAAGAAGCGCAAGGAGGCCGCTGAGAAGACCATTGCTGATGCCACCAAGGAAGTGCCTGATCGCGAGAAGAACATCGCCGAAGCCAAGGCCCAGCTGGCCCAGTTGACGCCGCAAGTAGAGCCCCTTCGTGCGAAGGTGAAGCAACTGACCAATCAGTATGTGTCCATGCTGCCGAAATGATCTGCGCCATGAAGCTCAAGCTGCTCCTGCTCGCCTTTGTTGGCTCGTGCCTCACATCCTGCGAATCCTCTTCCTCGGGTAATCGCACCACATGTCCCAGCTACACCTACGTCGAAACAGGCTGGCATCACGGGTGGGGCGGCCCTCGCGTTCTCCGAGGCGCGCACGGTTTGCACTAGGCTCACGGAGAGGCATCGAGTCATCACCGCGAAAGGTCGCACGCGGCCTCATCGCTTGAGTTCAATTTGCCGGACCTCAATGGGCCGACACGCATGTTTACTCCGGCGAGAAGTCGGACCGGCAGACGTCGTATGGAGCCGCATCATGAAATCCGTCCTCCTCTGCTTTGTCTTCAGCGTTGCCACACTTCACGCCGAGTTGGCGATTGATACGAACTTCCCCGGAGGCTCGGCCAAGGTCGAGATGCTCGACCAGACCACTCGCACGGTCAGTATCACGCCCGCGCCGCACAAAGACCTGGGCTGGGATTGCTGGTGGAACTTCAAGCTCACTGGCATCGAATCTGGCAAGCCGGTCACCCTCGTGGTCACGGGGATGAGCTTTGCCATTGCGGATCGGGCGACGATCTCACTCGATGGCAGAACCTGGCGGCACTCGGCTCCAGGAAAGGTGGAGAAAGGCAAGGTCACCTACAGTCTCACCTTCGAACAAGACCACGCCTGGATCGCCTGGGGCCCGCCCTTTCAGATCACCGACGCAGAGGCACTCATCGCCAAGGCGGTGCAGCACGGGGGCAAAGCGTTCGAGTTCTGCAAGAGCAATGGCGGACGCTCTGTGCCCGCCGTGCGCTTCGATCCCACCACACCTGGGAAGCATCGCGGGCTCTGGGTTCATGCCCGGCAACACGCTTGGGAATCGGGATCGAGCTGGGTGTGTTCAGGGTTCGTCAACTGGCTGTGCAGCGACGATGCCAAAACGCTCCGCGAGACCACACGAATCATCATCGTGCCCATCATGGATGTGGACAATGTGGAGATCGGCGCTGGCGGCAAAGATCAGGTGCCCCACGATCACAACCGCGACTGGATGGACAAGCCACTCTACGCCGCTGTGCGCACCGCCCAGGCGATGATCACCGAGATGAATGCGGCGAACGAGTTTGATCTCTTCATCGACCTCCACAACCCAGCGCCCCGCGACCTCAAGCCCTTCTTCTTTGTCAGCCCGGCGTCGATCATGAACGCGACGCAAAACGCAAGTCTCAAGCGCTGGGTGGAGACGGCCCAAGGATTCCTCGGCAAGCATCCTCTCGGCCTTGAAACCAAGACTCGCGAAAGCGGCAGCAGTTATCACCCGCTCTGGAAGCAGATCAGCAAAAACTGGGTTACCGATCATTGCCAGGACCACGTCGTCGCCGTTACCCTCGAAACCGCCTGGAACACACCTAACAGCACGCAGTCGGGCTACCAAACTTATGGTGCCGAACTGGGCAAAGCGATCACCGCTTACCTGAGCGTCAAGCGGTAAGGGCGTCTTCCCTGACTGCTCCATCAACTCACTTCTCCGCCATGCAACACCGTCTTCTCCTGCCCCTGCTGGCGCTCGCGCTCTGCGCCTGCAACACTTACCAACCGCTGCGGGATGACAAGATCCTTTATCCGTCACCACGCCGAGCGCCCGACGGACCAGGGGTGAAGGTGATGTATTTCGGCAACACCACGATCCTGATCTCTGATGGTGAGACGACACTGCTGGTGGACGGCTTCTTCTCTCGTCCGAATCCTCTGAGCGTGAAGTTCGGCAAGATCGAGCCTAACGAGAAGGTGATCCAAAAGCAGCTCGACCTCGCCAAGATGGGCCGGGTGGATGCCTTGCTCATCGGGCACTCGCACTACGACCATGCGCTGGACGCGCCTTTGGTGGCGCAGAAGCTGGATGCGATTGCGGCCCAACAAGGCAAGCACACGGTGACGATGGGATCGTCGTCTTATGCCTTTATCCATGAAGGTGGTGGTGCCACGTGCGACCGCGAGCATCTCCACATCGTGGAGCGCGATGGGATGACGCGAACGTTCGGCAAGTTCACCGTGACGTTCCGCCCATCGGAACACATCAGCCCGCATCTGCCTGGACAGGCGGACATGATGGGGCATGTCCAAGCTCTCGTCGTGCCACCTGCGAAAGCCAAGGACTTCAAGTGTGATCCCGTTTACGTCCTGCACATCAGGCACGCGGACGAGGGCAGCATCGCGATTACCACGACCGCTGGCGCACTCAAAGATCAGTTCAAAGGCCTGACCGCCGATGTGGTGATGCCCGCCGTGGGCCTTCTGTCCAAGGAGCCTTGCTGCCAGCAGGAGTTTTACTGGCGTGAGGCTGTGGAGAAGTTGAACCCGAAGACGGTGATCCCGGTGCACTGGGACAACTTCCTGCTGAAGCTGGATGACTCCCCGCAAGTGCGCCGCAATCTGAAAGCACCGCCGCTGAAGTTCTTCGACGACACGCGGAGCACGATGGACTTCGTGAAGCGCCACTCGAAGGACAAGGACGTCTGGACGATGGGACTACGTGACTCCTTCCTGCTCCGCAGCGGCAAGGTCCTGCTGGCAAAGCAGGACATGTAAGCCGTGGATCAGATCACCCGATCATTCCCGCCATCGACCGGAATCTGCGCGCCGGTGACTTTGGCGAACAAGGGCGAGGCCATGGCAGCGACCATATTGCCGATGTCCTTGGATTTGATCTCCACCTTCATGAGGTTCTTGGTCTTGTATTCCTCGACCGTCATGCCGTAGCGAGCGGCACTCTTTTGCAGAGCTTCGGGCGTCCAGAGCTTGGTATCGAAGACGGCATCGGGGTGCACGATGTTCACGCGGACCTTGTGGGGGGCGAGTTCCAGTGCTGCGACGCGGCAGAGCTGGGTGAGCGCGGCCTTGGAGCAGGAGTAAGCGGAGGCACCTGGGCCAGGGGCTTTGAAGTTGCGGCTGCCAACGAAGATGATGCTGCCGTCGAGGCCTTGCTTCACGAACGGGATGACCTTGTTCATGAGCTTCTGATGGCTCGTGAGGTTGATCATGATCGTGCGATCCCAATCGGGCTGCGCCATCACGTCGAGGTAGTCGTTCTTCGGGAAGATGCCGGCGTTGGAAACGACGATGTCGATGCCGCCGAACTCACGCACGGTGAAGTCGATGGCGTCCTGCACGGGCTGGTCCTCGGTGAGGTTCACCACGATGCCGATGCCGCCGATCTTCTTCATGATCTCAGGGATCTCCTTGTCGATGTCGAGACCCACGACCTGCGCGCCTTGCTCGGCGAGGGATTCAGCGATGGCGAAGCCAATGCCAGCCGCGCAACCGGTGACGAGCGCGACCTTGCCCTGATGCACCTTGCGCGCCGGGCCTTTGCGAAGCTTGGCCTGCTCAAGCTCCCAGTATTCGATGGCAAAGATGTCTTGCTCGCTGAGCGGAGCCCAGCCACCCGTGCGTTCACCGACAATGACGGTGTTGGCAGTGTGCGTGGCGATGTCGGCAACGATGTTCGCATCCTTCACCGTGTCGCCGAAGCACACGATGCCGTTACCCTTCCACAAGGCGAAGCGCGGTGCGGGATCGAGCATCGTTTCGGTGGTGGCGTTGCGCATAAAGTAAGCGGCGTAATCGTCGGCGAACTGCTGCACGCCAGCGTCGATATCTTCACCGATGACGGCAGGGATGCGCTTGGTGCGAATGCTGTGGTCAGGCGTTAGTGGTCCGCGCACGGCTGCGTCGCCGATGGTAGAGTAGGCCCGTTGGGATTCTTCGCTCAGCAAACGGGCAATCTGAGGGACACCACGTTTCAAACTCACAGAGCGGCGGAGCTTGGCTAATGAAAGCAAGTCCAGGGGAGTAGCATCAGCCAAAGGCCATGCGGGAGGATTGTTTTGCGCAAAGCTCTTCGCCAAATACCCCTCAGCGACGGTCACCAACTCGATGTGCTTCTCGTAGCTCGACTTCGCGTCGTCGGCGAAGGTGAAGAGGCCGTGCTTCATGAGCACGATGCCTTCGATACCTTCCTTCCGGAGGTCGCGCGTCTTCAGCACCTCGTGCACTTGCTTGGCGAGCACGAAACCCGGCATCACGTAGGGCAGCACCAGCACGCGCTTGCCAAAGCAATCGGCCACGCGCTGCTCGCCGTCCTGGCTGCAGGTCAAAGCCGAGATCGCATTGGCGTGCGAGTGATCAACGAACTTGAAGGGCAAGATCGCATGGAGGATCGCTTCGATCGAAGCGGCAGGCGCATTCGGATTTGTCATGGCGGCGCGCTGTTGCAGCACCATGTCACTGTCCGTCATGGTCGGCAGCTCAGCCATTTTCAGCAGAGCACTCATGCGCACGGGAGCGAAACCTTCGCGCTCAATCGTCGCCAGATCCCAGCCACTGCCTTTGACATAACAAATGCTCACGGGGTCGCCGAAGAAGTCTTTCTCATCGACTTTGACCGACGTATTGCCACCGCCATGAAGCACGAGTTCCGGGTTCTTGCCGAGCAGGCGCGAGGTGTAAACGCGAAGGCCAAGAGCGTCGGTGAATTGAGCGGCGTCGGAGTCGTTCCAGAGTGATTGCATGGGAGGGCTGTTTCTAGCGGGGAGGAGCCGGTGCGCAAGGAGCAAGGCACTTCCAGCAAATACTTGCCTCGCCTGTGTTCGCCTGATTGAATAGGGGTCGCGACCACCTCATGCACATCTCTGACCTCTTACAGCGCCAGCGTCCCACATTCTCCTTTGAATTCTTCCCACCCAAGACGGAGGAGGCATCGCAGTCTTTGCTGGAAGCCGTGCGCGAACTGGCGAATTTCAAGCCTGCCTATGTTTCAGTAACTTATGGTGCTGGCGGCTCCACGCGCGAGATGACGCATGACCTCGTGGTGCGCATCAAGAACGAGACCGGTATCGACTCCACGCCCCACCTCACCTGTGTGTGCCACAGCGAGGCCGACATCCAGGGCATCCTGGAGCGCTACGCCGCTGCGGGCGTCTCCAACATCCTCGCCCTGGGCGGTGACCCGCCACGTGGCATCGCCAACTACGAGCGGAAGAACGATGCCTTCCAGCACGCCGCCGACTTGGTGGCCTTCATTCAGAAGTTCAATGCCTCGGGCGTTCATGCGGACAAGCGCGGCTTCGGCATCGGTGTGGCAGGCTTCCCCGAGGGCCACCCTTCGACACCGAATCGCCTGCTGGAGATGGATTACCTCAAGGCCAAGGTGGATGCGGGAGCGGACTACATCTGCACGCAGTTGTTCTTCGATAACCATGACTTCCTCGACTTCCGCGATCGCTGCCGCCTGTCCGGGATCAATGTGCCCATCATCGCTGGCATCATGCCGATCACGAGCGCCAGCGGAATGAAGCGCATGGCGGAGCTGGCCGGAGGCTCACGTTACCCTGCCAAGCTGCTGCGCGCCATCGCGCGCTGCAATGGCGATGAGGAAGCCGTGCAACGAGTGGGCATTCACTATGCCACCGAGCAGTGCCAGGACCTTCTCGACCATGGCGTGGACGGCATTCACTTCTACACCTTGAACAAATCAAAGGCCACGCGCGAGATCTATGCCGCCCTGGGCCTGCGGGATTCGAACAGCCTCACTGCCACGCCATGAGGCCGCACGCCCCGCTCATTGCCGGCATTGAGGCTGGCGGCACCAAATTCAACATCGCTGTCGGCACGGGCCCTGACGACATTCGGGCGTCCACACGCATCGAGACGACGGACCCCAAGAGAACACTGCGTCAGGTGATGCAGTGGCTGGCTTCGGCTTGTCGTAAGCACGGTGCGATCAAGGCCATCGGCATTGGGTCCTTTGGTCCGCTGGATCTCGATGTGGAGAGCGCCACTTACGGTTACATTACCACCACTCCGAAGCCCGACTGGCCCCACACCGACCTCGTGGGACCTCTGCACGCTCGCTTCCAGGTGCCAGTCGGATTTGATACCGACGTCAATGCGGCTGCCATTGGCGAGTATGCTTGGGGAGCAGGGCAGGCATGTGATCCGCTGGTTTACGTCACCATTGGCACGGGCGTCGGCGGTGGCGTGCTCGTGCATGGCAAGCCTTTGCACGGATTGCTGCATCCCGAGATTGGCCACCTGCATGTGCCAGCGCCACACACCCGCGGAGTGATCTTTGACAGATGCCACTGCCCCTTCCACCAGAGCTGCCTGGAGGGTTTTGTCAGCGGTCCGGCCATCGCGGCCCGCTGGGGGATCAAAGGTGAGGAAATGCCCGCCGATCATCCAGCGTGGGAAGAAGTGGCGCAGACCCTCGCTCATGGGCTCGTGAATGTGATCCTCACGCTTTCGCCGAAGCGAATCATCATCGGTGGCGGCGTCATGCATCAAGCTGGACTCATTGATGCTACGCGGTCACACGTTCTCCGCCAGCTCAATGGCTACGTCCATGTGCCGCAACTGCTGCAGGACATCGAGAGCTACATTGTGCATCCAGGCCTGGGCGACCGCTCCGGAGTTTGTGGAGCCATCGTCCTAGGAATAGAGGCTCTCCACCATTCCGCCAGTGAAGGAGAATGAGCGGCCTATCGAGGATGATGCTTTCCCCTGCCCTTCTGCTTGCGCCACCCAAACAGCACGCGTAAATGCCGGGCGTTTTTGACCCTGACACCCGACTAATTGATGAGAGCAATCCTGGCACTGGAAGACGGCAGATACTTTGAGGGAGAATCCTTTGGCGCGACCGGCACGGCGACCGGCGAGGCCTGCTTCAACACCTCAATGACCGGCTATCAGGAGGTGCTCACGGACCCCAGCTATCGCGGACAAATCGTCGCGATGACCGTGCCCCAGATCGGCAATTACGGCATCAATCACCACGACGATGAAAGCTCCCAGCCGCACGTGCGCGGCTTCGTGATCGAAGAGCTGAGCCCGGTCGTCTCCAACTGGCGCTCGGAGATGGACCTCGATACCTATTTGAAGCAGTGGAATATCCCCGGCATCCAGGGCATCGACACCCGCGCACTCACCAAGCACCTCCGCACTCGCGGTGCCATGCGCTCGGTGATCACGACCGAGGTCGGCACCGTCAAAGAAGCGGTTGATCTCGCCCTCGCTAGCCCCCCGATGGAAGGCAGCGACTTCGTCAAGGAAGTGTCCGCCCCGTCGCCCTTCCGCTGGGACCCAGACAGCCTCGACAGCCGGGAGTGGGACATCCCCAGCCCGAGTCAGAACCGTGCAGGCGGACCCGAGGGAGCCTTCCATCCGCTGATCGAGCCGAAGTATCGCATCGTCGCCTACGACTTCGGCGTGAAGCGCAACATCCTGCGCCGCCTCCGCCAGCAGGGCTTCGAAGTCGATGTCGTCCCCTCGACAACAAGCGCCAAAGACGTCCTCGCCAAGAACCCCGACGGCGTTTTCCTCTCTAATGGCCCCGGCGATCCCGCCGCCCTCACTTACATCCATAAGGAAGTGCGCGAACTCATCGGCAAGAAGCCGATCTTCGCCATCTGCCTCGGCCACCAGATCCTCGGCCACGCCTTCGGCGGCAAGACCTTCAAGATGAAGTTCGGCCACCGCGGCGGCAATCAGCCCGTCAAGGACCTGCGCAGCGGCAAGGTCGCCATCACCGCCCAGAACCACGGCTTCGCCATCGACCCCTCCTCCCTGCCGGGCAATGTGGACGTCACCCACATCAATCTCAACGACGGCACCGTGGAAGGCATCGCCCACCGCGACCACCCCGTCTTCTGCGTGCAATACCACCCCGAAGCTGCCCCCGGCCCGAACGACGCCAAGTATTTCTTCTCTGAGTTCGCTAAACTCATTGATGAAACCCGCTGATTCCGATACAAAAACGCCAGCAACCCCATTTTTTCCATGGCCAGAATCGTTCTCAAAACTCCCGAAGGACAGATGTTCGAAGCAGAACTGTCCGGCAACCGCCAGTCCGTAGGTCGCAATGACGACAATGACATCGCCATTCCCGACGGTTCAGTTTCGGGTTCGCATGGCGAGTTCGTGAACAACGGCGGCACCTGGGTCTTCACGGACCTCGGCTCGACCAACGGCACCAAGATCAACGGCGAGCGTGTGGACAATGTGGAGCTCGGCCATGGCGCGGAGTTTGAGATCGGCAATGTAGCCGTGACTTTCTACGACGAATCTGAGGCTCCAGCTCCTGCAGTGTCCGCTCCAGCCGCCGCCGCTCCGCGCACCATGACGACGTCATCCGATGGTTACGGTGCCCAGAAGATTGACCGCGCCGCACGCACAGGCTTCGGTGCCAAGAAGGTAAAAGCTGATGGCTCCCGCACCATGCTCATGCTCCTCGGAGTCGTGGGTCTGCTCGCCGTGCTCGGCGTCGCAGCTCTCATTCTGACCGAAGGTCTCAAGTAATCACTCTGGATGCTGGAGGCTCGTTTTTGGATGCTGGGTCAAGAACCAGCACTCCCGGTCTCGTGACGACGTGCGACTGCGTCTTTTGATTTCTCCAGCTCATTCTGTGCTTGAGCGCCGGGCATCCAGCATCGAAAGCCATTATCTAGCATTTTAGTTCCCCCAGTATTCCATTCCCATGTCCAATACCATCGTAGTCGGCGCCCAGTGGGGCGATGAAGGCAAAGGCAAGATCGTTGATTACCTCACCGAGCACGTCGATGTGGTCGTGCGCGCCCAGGGTGGCAACAACGCTGGTCATACCGTCATTCACGACGACGTGAAGTATGTGCTGCATCTCGTCCCCAGCGGCATCCTGTGGGGTGACAAGCTGAACGTCATCGGCAATGGCGTCGTCCTCGATCCCATCGGTCTCGTGGAAGAAATCACCAAGCTCCGCGGTCAGGGCGTGACGATCACTCCAAACAACCTGCTCATCTCCGACTGCGCTCATCTGGCCATGCCTTACCACAAGGGCCTCGACAAGGCGCGTGAGGCTGCCCGCGGTGACAAAAAGATCGGCACCACCGGTCGCGGGATTGGTCCATCGTATTCAGACAAAGTCGAACGCGCAGGCCTTCGCGGCACCGCCCTTCGTGATGCGGATGCGCTTTGCCAGGAAGTCGCCGAACGCATCGCCTTGCACAATGAGTTCATCACCAGCCAGGGCATCGAGCCCGTCAATGCTGACGAAGTGCTGCCCAAGCTGCGCGAGGCTGCGATCATGCTCGCCCCGCACGTGACCAACACGGTCGTGGCGCTGCACGACGCGCGGAAGGCGGGCAAGGACATGCTCTTCGAAGGCGCGCAAGGCACCTTCCTCGACATCGACCACGGCACCTATCCTTTCGTCACCTCCTCAAACACGACCACCGGTGGTGCCTGCACCGGCAGCGGCATTTCTCCTCGTCACATCGACCGCGTGGTCGCCGTGGCCAAGGCCTACACGACACGCGTCGGATCCGGCCCCTTCACCACCGAGAATGATGCGATCGGCGACATGCTCCACAACATGGGCCGTGAGTTCGGCGCGACCACGGGCCGCGCTCGCCGCTGCGGCTGGCTGGACATGGTGCTCGTCCATTGGGCCTGCATGGTCAATGGCGCTGACGAACTGGCCATCACGAACCTTGATGGCCTCGATGGGCTGGACACGATCAAGCTCTGCACCGCCTACAAGCTGGACGGCAAGGTGATCAACCATCCCCCGAGCACGATCGCCGAGATCGAGCGCCTTGAACCCGTTTACGAAGAGCATCAGGGCTGGAAGCAAGACCTCAGCGGCATCCGTAATGCTGATGATCTGCCACCGCTCGCGAAGAAGTATCTCGCCCGCGTGGCAGAACTCGCCGAAGCCCCCGTGACCCTCATCGGCATCGGTCCCTCGCGCGATCAGACTCTGCGCGTCTGCTAGAGTTTACAGCGTTGAATTGCCTTTAGTCTGCATTGAGCCGGTAACCAATTCCCGGCTCGTTCACGATGCGTGGCCCGCTCTCACCGAGCTTTTTGCGCAGGTGATTGATATGCACGCGAAGGCCTTCACTGGGGTCGCTGCTCTGACCTGCCCACACTTGCTTTGCGATTTGGTTCTGCGTGACGATGCGGCCTGCGTGCTCCGCGAGGACCTTGAGCAGAGCAAACTCCGTCGGAGTCAGCTTCAGCAGTTCATCGCCCAGGCGAGCTTCATGATGAAGGAGATCGAGCACCAATGCACCGGCGACAATCTGAGGATTCTGTCGTGTGAACCGACGGCGCTGAATCACATCGAGCCTCGCCAGCAACTCACCAGTGCCGAAGGGTTTCGTGACGTAGTCGTCGGCTCCGAGTTCCAAGGCCTCGATCTTCACCGTCTCGTGGTCGCGCACGCTCAGAATGAGCACCGGCACATCACTCCACTCGCGCAGACGTTTCAGCACCTCAATGCCACCAAGCCCAGGCAAGCCAAGATCGAGCAGCACGACATCAGGCCGCTGAAACGCCGCTTCTTGCAACCCGAGCTGCCCTTCTGCTGCCTCGCAGACTTCATAGCCACGGGATTCAAGCACCATGCGCAGAAGACGGCGCATCTGCTGCTCGTCATCGATGATCAATGCTTTGCTCATGAGGGGTTGCGGCTTTTGACAGGGAGGCGAAGCACAAACTCAGCGCCTCCTGTCGGATGGTTGCGAGCTTCGATGTCACCTTTCATCGCTCGCATCAAGCCGCGAGCAATGGCAAGGCCAAGACCGGTGCCACCCGCCGGAGAATCGGGAGCACGGTAAAACTTGTCGAACACCCGCCCTTCCTTGCCGGGCGGCAGTCCAGGACCATGGTCACGCACGCGGAGTTCCAGCGCGCCGTCCTTGAGCGCCGCAAAAATCTCGATTTCCGATCCTGCTGGCGTGTAAAGCGTGGCATTGTGCAGGACATTGCCCAGCACCTGCGCGAGCAATCGACTGTCGAGCATCACCAGCGGCATCTCAGCAACGCCGCGAATATTGACCACATGCAAGGCCAGCTCATGGCTGATCGGTTTCATCGCCTGCTCCAGCACATCGACCACCTCGCACCAGTCGGGCCGAGGCTTGAGCGCTTCGGACTCCACGCGCGTCATTTCCAGGAAGTTCTCCACGATGCGCTGCAGCCGTCTGTTAGCCGTTTCGATCTCCGCAGCATACGGATTCCCCTGCCCCAATCCGTCCAAGGCCGTGCGAATGATGGCGATGGGAGTCTTGAGTTCGTGCGACACGCTGTCGAGTAACGTGCGATGCAACCGCTCCGACTCGGCCAGCAACTCAGCGCGATGTTTCTCGGCCAGCAATTCCTCGCGCTCGCGATGAGTCTGTTCCAGCGCCGCCTCACGCTCCCGCAGACGAGTGATGAGATGCCCCATGCTCAGAGCAACGACGAAGAACATCGCAAACATCGTGATGTCCTGCGGCTTCTCGATATGCAGCGTAAACTGAGGCGGGATGAAGATGAAGTTCCACACCAGGGCACTCACCGCCGCCATCGCCAGCACCGGACCGCGATTCCATCGGGTGCCGGCCAGCACAATCGCCATCAGAAACACCAGGGCTGAGAACAAGTAGCCCGTGTAAGGCAGAAGCACCCAGCACGTCGATGCCAGCACGAAGAGAATCGTCAGTCCCCAGCTGAACTGCCCCACCACAGCGGCAGGCACGGGCACGGGTTTGCGAGGTTTGGATGGATCGTTCATGTCGTTATGGTGTGCATGAAACGCCTTGCAGCCAGTGAACAGAAGTCGCCAGAGCGTTAAGAAGATGTGAACGTTCGATTCACTTTTCGAGCCGCTCGATCTGCTCTGCGATGAAACCAGGAGAAGGCTGACCTGGAGGCTGGGTCGACATGGACGCAGGATCAAGGATGTCACGCTTGAGATCAAGGCGATGCCCGTAGATCTCGAGCAGAGCGGCTTCGGCATTGAAGCGGAATGAATTCAATCCGCCATCGTGCCGCGGACGAAAGCTAGATTCGCAATTCGCCAAGTCCTGAAGCAACTCGGGCAGCGATGGATGTCCGTCGCTGAGTTCACGCACACGATGGAAGGCACGCCGATCTTTGGGGATGAGGCCATCCTGACCTTCCACGCAGGAACGATGGAGTTTCGCGATGAGAATGTCCCGCAGATGAGGCACGATGATGGTCAGACCTTGCCGGACCTCAGTGTGGGCGCGCTGGAGGTAATGTGGCGTTGGATTAAAGAGCAACGGCGGGCAAATTTGCACACCAAAAGCCGAGCGAACGTTGCCCGCGCGGCCCAGTCCGGCCTCCGCAGCGATACGACGCAGCTTTTCTCCGCCCTCCAGCACCATGATGTCCACATCTGCACTGGCGAAGGCTTCGTCGAGGCAGAGCTGGATCGGCGCAGAACCGAAAATCGTCAGCGGCTGATCGTAGGTGGGCATGGCCTGATGCACGGCGGCAAAAAATGAATCCAGCACTTTGCCTGCAAGCGTGTCCCAGCGGGGCGGTGGTGGTGTCCAGCTCATGAGTGCGCGATGGGTTGCCCCTGCCCCAGCCAGCGCATGGCCTGCATAACGAGCCGGTCTTCCACACCGGGATTCAGGGCGAGGTGACGGGCTAGGTCACACCACTTTTTTCTCTGTCGAAGACGGCGGCTCACGAGGACACGGGCCACGATCCGTGCGAGACGGTAATAGGCATCACCAGGGCCGCGTTCAGCGACATCACCCAACCGCGCGGCAAGCGAAGCAACGGAAGAGGGGGAGGCAGTCATGCCTGGAGCCTAAGGGCACCGCGCTTAGATTTCAACTTGTTGCCCGAGTTCGATCACGCGCCCAACGGGAATCTGGAAATACGTGGCAGGCTGTTGAGCCAGCTTGCTGGCAAAGGAGAACAGATGTTCACGCCAGCGCGCCATGCCTGGTGCCTTGCTGGGAATGATGATCTCACGGCCCAGGAAAAACGTCGCCTTCTCTGGCTCCACATCGAGGCCATAGTTGCTGCACTGTCGGAGCAATCGCGGAACATTGGGCTTCTGCATGAAGCCGTAACGCCCCGTGACACGCCAAAACCCTTCGCCCAGCTGCTCGACCTGCACTCGACGACTTGGAAGCACCCAGGGCTCATCTTCGGTGACGAGCGTCATGAAGATCACGCGCTGATGGATCGCCTGATAATGCTTCAGGCTGTGCAGCAAAGCGACAGGCGAGCGGCCACTCGTGCTCGTCATGAAGATCGCCGAGCCCGGCACCGTCACGATCTTGCTGCGGGAAAGGCTCTCGATCAGCATCTCCTGCGAGATGGCACTCCTTTCCATCGAAGCGCGCACCAGTCTGCGACCCATCGCCCAGGTGGTCATCAGCGTGAAGATCACAGCTCCCACGGCCAGCGGGAACCAGCCGCCATCAAAGAACTTCACCAGGTTCGCACTCAGAAAGGCGAGTTCCACCAAACCAAACAGAACACACAATGGCAAGGTCTTGAGCACGGACCACTTCCACAGATGTCGTGCCGTGAAGTAGAACAGCACGGTCGTGATCAGCATGGTCATCGTCACCGCCACACCATAGGCAGCCGCCAGATTCGACGAGGTGCGAAAGGCAAAGACCAGCGCCAAGCAAGCGAGCATCAACAGCCAGTTCACCATCGGAATGTAGATCTGCCCACGGGCATGCTCCGAGGTGTGGCGAATGCTCAGACGAGGCAGATAGCCAAGCTGCACGGCACTCAGTGTCAGCGAGTAAGTGCCCGTGATCAGCGCCTGTGAAGCAATCACCGTGGCAGCCGTGGCGAGCAGCACGAGAGGAAGTGTCGCCCAGCCTGGAGCCATCTGGAAGAAGGGCGCATTCGCCAGCTCAGGACGATGCAGGAGCAGCGCCCCTTGTCCGAGGTAGTTCAACCCAAGCGCCGGAAACACGAGTGAGAACCAACCCCTGCGAATAGGGCCTGCACCGAAGTGCCCCATGTCCGCATACAGAGCCTCACCACCTGTGACCGCCAGGAACACACTGCCCAGAATCACGAAGCCAGCATGACCCGAGGTCATCAAGAAGTGCCAGCCATACCAGGGATTGATGGCTGCGAAGATCTCAGGACCGTTCAGGAGCTGAAACAGCCCCAGGACTCCCAGGCTGACAAACCACAGGCCCGTGATCGGCCCGAAGAACCGGCCCACTTTGGCGGTGCCGAGGAACTGCACTGAGAACAGGACGATCAAAATGACGATGGTGATTCCCATGATCAGCCACTGCATGTGATGCTCCCACGCCGCGGCTTCGATCGCATCCGCAGGCGTGGCTCCCAGCAGCCCGCCATCCTTGAGACCTTCTACTGCACTCAACACCGAAATAGCAGGGGTGATGATGCCGTCGCCGAACAAGAGGGCAGCACCAAACAACCCCAGCAGCACCACCACAGCCCGGCGCTTCGAGGTTTCAGTCATTCCATGCGAGGCCAGAGCCATCAACGAGAGCACCCCACCTTCACCCTTGTTGTCAGCGCGCAGGACGAACACCAGATACTTCACGCAGACGAGCAGGATGAGAGCCCAGAGCACGAGCGATACGACACCAAGGATGTTCGCATGAGTCGCGACGATGTGATGAGGACTGTGCGGACTGAAGCATTCCTTGAGGGTGTAGATCGGGCTTGTCCCAATGTCCCCAAACACCACACCGAGCGCCGCGATGACGAGGGTGGCAGTGGAGAGCTTGTGGAGGCCGTGTTTGTCGTTGTCGTTCATGACGCCTCGACCATTCCCGCACTCTCCTTGCCCGCCAGTGAATGGCTTGCGCCCAGGCGTTAAGAAAGTGTGAAGACCCACCGTCGGACAGCAAGCCTGCGATGAACGGATCAAGCAATCAGAGCACGCACCACGTCGCCGCTGACATCGGTGAGGCGGTAGTCGCGACCATTGAACCGATACGTGAGTTGCTCGTGATCGAAGCCGAGTTGATGCAGTATCGTTGCGTGCAGGTCGGGCACGGACATGCGGTTTTCAATGGCGTTGTAGCCAAACTCATCCGTGGCGCCATGGATCATGCCGCCTTTGATGCCACCGCCAGCCATCCACATGGTGAATCCCTTGGGATGATGATCGCGACCCTTGCCATTCTCGGCGACCGGTGAACGACCGAACTCACCGCCCCAGACGACGAGTGTGGAATCGAGCATGCCGCTGATTTTCAAGTCGTCGAGCAGCGCCGCGATCGGACCATCGGTCTCGGCGCAGTGCAGGTCGTGATTGCGCTTGAGGTCATCGTGCGCATCCCAGGCTTTGGGTCCTTCATTGCCTCCGCTGTAAACTTGCACGAAGCGCACACCACGCTCCACGAGGCGGCGAGCGAGCAGGCAGTTCTTGCCGAAGTGCGCCGTCACCGGATGGTCGAGTCCATACATCTGGCGCACAGCTTCGGGTTCGCGACTGAGGTCAGTGCATTCGCTCGCACTCATCTGCATCTTGAAGGCGAGTTCATACGAATTGATGCGGGCCGCGAGCGAACTCTCCGCTGGATTAGCTTCGGCGAACTCGGTGTTCCATTGCTTGAGCAAGTCCAGCCGCGCACGCTGCTGGGCTCGCGACACGTTCTTCGGCGGCGTGAGGTAGGCAATGGGTTCGCCGCTGCTGCGAAAGGGCACGCCCTGAAAGGTCGCGGGCATGAAGCCATTTGACCAGTTGAGCGCGCCATTCACCGGGGCCCCTTGCTTGTCCATCAGCACCACGAACGCGGGCAGATTCTCGCTTTCGGAGCCGAGCCCATACGTCACCCACGATCCCATGCTCGGACGCCCGGCCTGCATGAAGCCGGTGTTCATCTGGAAGAGTGCCGGGCCGTGATTATTGCTCTCGGCGTGCATGGATCGAATCATGCACAGGCTGTCCGCGTGGCGCGCAAGATTCGGATACACCGAAGCCATGTCGATGCCCGCCTGGCCATGCTTAGCGAAGGGATAGTAGCTCTGCATCGCCACGTTCTTCGTCTTGCCGCCCATGAAGGCATCTTCCTTCTTCCACACCGGGATCGCCTTGCCGTGCCACTTCGCAAGTTCGGGCTTCGGGTCGAAGAGATCCACATGCGATGGCCCGCCATACATGAAGAGGAAGATGACAGCCTTCGCCTTCGGCGCGAAATGCGGAGCCTTCGGTGCCATCGGATTCGATGTGTTCAAGACGCCATCGGCTCCGAGCAAGGACTGCAAAGCCAGTCCGCCAAATCCGGCTCCGGCTTGCTGAAGAATGTGTCTGCGTGTGAGCGCCTGCATCGCGTATGTAGGTGATCAAACGCCGCACGAAGCCGGAGCTTCCATCGGTTTGCACATCCCCTGCCCTCGTCTTGCTACACGAGCACCTTCACGGGCGAGACCGGATTCAGATCGAAGACCTCATCTCCTGGAGGCCCAGGGAAGTTGTCTTCACGGAAGCGCCGCCACGTGTCCTTCGTGTGCTGGGAAAGCAGCTTCTGAGTGCTCTCGCCGCACTGGCCACAAACCATCAGCCCATGCAGCAGACGATCACCTTCACAGACACCCGTCAGCACAAACTCCGCTTCGTTGCCTGCGTGCTTGGCCGTGCCGCAGACGCTGCAATGCGTGAGCCCGGACTCCAGATTCACATGCTCGTCCTGAAACTGCGCGAGTCGCTTCTTCGATTCCTGGGAAAACTCCTCCATCAACTGCGTGCGGCAGTGATCGCACAACGCGTATTCAAAGACGCACTCGCCCTTCTTCCATGCCTTCGAAATTTGAAAACCTCCGGGGAAATCCTTGAGACTCTCGCCACACCGCGTGCAGTTCGCGAACGGCTCGTCCGTGTAGTCGGAATTCAGCTCGCTCGGAATGGGTGGTGGTTCAGGCTCATCGCCGAAGTTATGCATGGCGAAACAATGCTCGCGAGGCACTCGTTTCACAGCGAAATCTCTCATCATGAATCACCTTTCCCGTCTCTGTCTCACGCTCCTTCTCAGCGCAGGCTCCACCTTTTCCCAGACCGCGGGCGACTGGTCCTACAGCCGGGCCAATGCCGCGATGACCGGCGTGTCCAGCACCACCTTGAACCTGCCTCTGCAGGAGGGCTGGACCTTCGCCACCATCGAGAAGATGAAGGGCAAGGGCGAGATGATGCTGGCCTCCGCCGTGGTCCGCAATGGCAAGGTGTATGTGGGCAACAAGGAAGGAAAATTCTTCTGCCTGGAGTTGAGCACGGGGAAGAAGCTCTGGGAGTCGAGCGCGCCGAAGGGCAGCTTCGAGGGAGCGGCAGCGTTCAGTGGCGACCTCGTGATCGCGGGCTGCACCGACAGCTTTGTTTATACCTGGAACGCCGAGACGGGGCTGCCGAACTGGAAGTTTGAGACCCAAGGCGAGATCCATGCGGCGGTGAACATCTGGACCGATCCAGCGACGAAGCAGGATCGTGTGCTGATCGGCAGCTACGACAACTTCATCTACAGCCTCGATGCCAAGGACGGCAAAAAGCTCTGGGCCGTGGAGACGGGTAACTACATCAATGGTGGCTGCGCCGTCAGTCCCGATGGCAAGATCGCCCTCGGAGGGTGCGATGCCGTGCTGCACATTCTCGAAGCCTCCACGGGCAAGGAGGTTCGGCAGATCGACGTGGGTGCCTACATCGGCAACAACGTTGCCGTGGATGCTGGCGTCGCCTACGTGAGCCACTACGGTAACCGCGTGGGTGCCTACTCGATCAATGATGGAGCCAAGGTCTGGGAATACGGCGAGCGCGACTTCGAATTCTACGCCGCCCCTGCCTTGCTGCCCAAGATCGTGGTCGTCGGTGGCCGCGATAAACGCCTGCACGGCATCGACCGCATCACGGGCAAAGGCTTGTGGGAATACAAGTGCCGCGACCGCATCGACAGCTCGGCCGTGATCTGCGGCGAGAAGCACGCCGTCGTGGGCTGCGATGATGGTTACCTCTACGTCATCGACATCGCCACGGGCAAGGAAGCCTGGTCCACCCAGATCGGCGCTCCGATCAAGACCTCTCCCGCCGTCGCTGGCGATTGGATCATCATTGGAGCCGACGACGGCGTCGTCTATGCCTTCAAGAACGGCGCGGTGAAGAAGTGATCAGAGCGTTCTGATCTTGAGATTCTTGAACCACGCAGGATCGCCATGGGCGGTCAGCATGATCTTGCCCTTGCCCGGTGCAAAGCCCGGCTTGCTCTTGAACTTGCTCTTCGCGATGTGCTCCTGCCATTCGGGCGTCTTGGTGTCTGCGGATGACGCGAGCGTGCCATTCAGCCAGTGCTCGATCTTGCCATCCTTCACCACCACGCGGCTGTGATTCCATTCACCAATGGGGCTGAGCTTCTTGTCCTTGGACGAATCGAAGATGTCGTAAATGCTGCCCGTGTTGTGGCTGCCACCCTTGAGGCCATCGGCGTGGCCGTTGTCGTCGATCATCTGGTATTCAATGCCCAGCCACTCTTTGCCGATCTGGGTCACCCAGTATTTGATGCCGTTGTTGCCCTTGGGATCGAGCTTCCATTCCCACTCGAGTTCGAAGCTCGAATACTCGTTGTCACTCAGCAGGTAAGGTCCCTTGCCAGAGAAATGCAGCACCCCGTCCTTCGCCTCCCAGCCTTCGATCGGTTTGCCATCGATGGCTTTCCACCCGGTCAGCGACTTGCCATCAAAAAGAGAAACCCATTCACCTTCGGCGTGTGAAGCGCTGGCAAAGGAAACGACGAGTGCGGTGAGGAGAGCGAGGTGTTTCATGGTTTGGTGGAAGGCGCTTTGTCTATCGAAGGGCCTCCGGCTTGTCCAGCCGCAAACCACATCATGTGCTGCCACGGCAGCTTATCGAAGCTACGGGTGAGGGTGTAGCCATTGGCCGTCATCTCCTTCATGATCTGCTCCTTGCTCATCTTGTGCTCGGGCTTGATCGGCACGCTGTGATCTTCAGCCCGGAACTCCACTAGCACGATCTGTCCTCCCGGCTTGAGCGCCTTCTTCATGCTCTGCAGCATGGGCTCGGGATTGGACAGCTCATGATAAACATCCACCATCAAGATGAGATCGCACGACGCATCCGGGAGCTTGGTCTCGGTTTGTGAGCCGGGCACATAGATGATGTTGTTCGCCTCAGCGGCGAGCGCACGCACCTTCAGCATGTCCAGCATCTCGGGCTGAATATCCACGCCGAAGACCTTGCCCTCAGGCCCCACGGCCTTCGCGATGGGGATCGTGTGATAGCCATTGCCACAGCCGAGGTCGCAGACATTCACGCCGGGCTTGAGCTTCAATTCATCGCGCATCACCTCGCCCGCCTCCTCACGCTCCCGCTCATGCCGCGTCAACCATTCCGCTCCGGTGAAGTGCATCGTCTGTGCGATGCGGCGACCAAGGTAGGTCTTGGGTTCGTCTTGGGCAAAGGCCGGCACTAGCAAAGCCAGACCGAGAAGAAGGAAAAGAGAGCGCTGCATATCAGGGCGCAAGTAACGCAGACTGCGGCATCAATCCAGCATCCGACATCCAGCCGCGAGTCGCCAGCTCTCACTTCGCTGCCTTCACCTCGTCCCAGACCTTCGTGTATTTGGCCAAGTCCGCGCCCACGTCATCAATGACCTCGCACTTGGTTTTCAGCTCATCGGGAATCGCCACAGCGGGATTCGAGAGGAACTCGGGACTCACCTTCTTCAGCGCCTCCAGGTTCGGCATGATGTAGCCCATCCACTCCATATTCTCCGCCGCCACTGCGGGATCGAGCACAAAAGCGATCCACGCGTGCGCCAGCCCCGGATTGGCCGCGCCCTTGGGAATGATGAGTTCATCGCAGGCCATCGTCATGCCTTCCTTCGGCATCAGAATGCCCACCTGATCATTCTCGCTCACCACCTGGAACAGGTCGCCGCTGTAGCCATGGACGAGGACGAACTCCCCGGAGTCGATCGCACTCTTGTATTGCTCGTTGTCAAACTTCGCGATGTGCTGCTTCCACCCGATCACCACATCACGCGCCGCTGCGAGTTGCTTCTCGTCACGAGTGTTGATGCTGTGCCCGAGGAACCTCAAGGCGGAGCCCAGGGTCTCGCGCATGTCATTGAGAATGCAGGCCCGGCGACCCAGGTCCGCACGCGCCAGCATCGCCCAGCTTGGCTCCGGGTTCTTGATCCGGTCCTTGCGATACGCCAGCACTCCATAGCTCGTGGCATACGGCACCGCGTGCGTCATCGTCGCATCACTCGTCTTGGCCAGCACCGAGGGATCGATGTTCTTCAAACCCGGCAGCTTCGTGTGATCGAGCGGCGCGAGCAGTCCCTCGCTCACCATCAGCTTCACCATGTAGCTGCTCGGCAGGATCACGTCGTAACCCGCCGCCCCCGCCTTCACCTTGGCATACATCGCCTCATTCGAGTCAAACGTGTCGATGATCACCTTGCACCCGTTCGCCGTCTCGAACTTCTCCACCAGCTCCGGCTTGATGTAATCCGCCCAGGTGTAGAGATGCAGTTCGTTCGCCGCCGAGAGCGGCAGCGCCAGGGAGAGAGCAGCGAGGAAAAGTTTCATGAGGGAGCACTTCGTTGACCAACGATGACCCACATCGCCAGCCTGAAAAGTGCCAATTGTCGTCGCTCGTCCATTCGGAGCGGCGAACCGTCGAAAAGCCCGGATTGGTGTGCTTGTGGCCTTATGAAAGCTAATCGACGCCGAACCAATGATCTCTCATGTGGGTCAGAAAGTCGGTCGTGATCGGATAGCCAGAGCCCGAGCCAATCACCGAATCAATGCCACAACGAGGGCACATGGCTGTCTGGCCCAGGCCGGAATCATCCTCATCAATCCACTCAGTGATGGTCGATGGCGCGAATATCTCGCAGCAATGGAAACAACCGCACACAACCCCGTCGCTCAATAGCTGGCTCCGATGGCCGCTCGATGCCTTGTGTGCGGCAACGATCATGTCTGGTGCGGTGTTCATGCGGGGACTCCTGCTACGGTTAGCAAACCACCTTCGAAGTTGGGCGGACGACTCGGATCAAGCGGCAGCCAGCGCACGACGTTGCTGACACGACAGATCGCCTTCGAGCCGTTGCCCGCATCCGTTTTGTTCGCCTTTTCGTGGCCGATGGGTTGAGTTGCGGTCACGCAATTAATGTGTCGGTGGCAGCTGAAGCCATTCCCGGCAATCAAGATCCTGTGCGGTCGGGTGTGATGGGTGTTCGTATGGGAGGGCACTGTGATAAGATGGCCTCAAATCGGCCATCTGATTCACGACGGATGGAACGCCAACAGACACTGAAATCTCACCAGAGGCCCCAAAAGCTGACTCAATGTCGTTCAAGATATGTGGTAAAGCAGCGCTAACGACCGCTGGATCGGTAGCAAGCTCTGGTGATGGGGCCGCGACTGGAATCTCTATCACGATGGTCACCGGCACTCTGAATAGCTGATGCGTAGCCCGTGGATCAGGGGTGTTTGAGCTTCCGAATAGGCTGGCAACAAAACTCATGCTAGCGCGTGTGGTTGAGAGTTAGGCGAACGCTTCGGATCAGGCGACGGCGAGCGGGAAGCGTGGATGACACGACAGATAGCCTTCGAGCCGTTGCCTATATCTGTCTTGTTCGGCCTCGTTTCCGGGGATGGTTTTTTTCATGGCGTCTTCGTTTCGAGTCTCAACGTGGTCGGTGGTAGCACCTCGCTAATCGAGTGCGTTCCGGGATAGAGCACATCTAAAGACTTCTCTAGCACAATGTCATTTCCCTCGACGCCCAAAAGCAGTCCGTCAGCAGCAAATCGTCCGCGATGAAGGAAGAAAGTGTCAGTGCCACCAGCTCGCAGATGAGCCCGGACTGTAACCCTGCCGTGCTCATCTGTGATGCCTGCTGAGCCTGCCTCTCTCAAGCTGCCGATCAATTTCGTTCGTGTGGAGACATCCAAGCCTGACAGACTTGGGACTCCACCTGCGCCGAGCATAACTACAGTTCGGCCTGCCAGTGGAAGCCCTGAGTCTGCTGCAACAACAGTCACATCAATACCTTTATGACCGCACCATCCCAATCCATAGCTGGCACGAAACAGCCAATCATGATCAGAGCGATGAAGCCAAGGAAAGCTGCGATGGAATATCCCTTCATCATAGTGATGGACACTGTTTCTTGGCCGAACGCTCCGGATCAGGCGACGGCGAGCGTAAGGCGTTGCTGACACGACAGACAGCCTTCGAGCCGTTGCCTGCATCCGTTTTGTTCGGCTTGTGATTCTTGATCAGTCGCTTGGTGGCCATGTCAGTGACCCTT
>JAEUHN010000038.1 GCA_016795365.1 Verrucomicrobiaceae bacterium | reverse complement strand
ACGACCGTCTCTGTCTGCAATGCCTTTGGGTAAAGAAATGGCGGGCTGCCGCTAGCTATCGGACAGGTCAAAAGAACTGCCGCCGTGAGGATGTGGAATCGGAACATACAGCAAGCAATGGACTTTGTTCTTGGCCGAACGACCCGGATCAGGCGACGGCGAGCGCAAGACGTGGCTGACACGACAGATGCCATACGAGCCGTTGCCTGCATCCGTTTTGTTCGCCTTGTGTTGCGAGTGGATTGGTCATGGTCTGGTTGTGCTGCTCATACGTCCCCAATGCAAACTCTGGTGTCGGACGGGTTCTGGCGATCATATGGGCGAAGCCGTGTTCGCTGCTCAGGAGTAAGCTGTGAGAAGTCGCAGTCCTCGAAAACTACGATCCCGGGTCTGTCAGCTCGACCAACCTCACAAAGTCTAGTGATCTTGCATCGCTTGATGTGGATGCTGAAGAACTGCAGATGGGTGAGTCGAGCAAATCCGGCCTCAAGATCAATAGGCGTCGACTGGTCGGTGAGAGTAAAGCCCAGTGACTCATCAGCACCGAAATAAAATGGCACAGCAACTCTCAAAAGACTCGAAGTGGTGATGTCTGGACTCATCACAGGATCGAAGTAGGGGGTCGCTCCAGGAAAGACTCGCCGAATCTGCCAACCCGCGTTGCCAAATGTCAGCAACCAAGACGCACCGAGCAGCATGATGGCTACTAGGGCGAGACCGATCTTGGCGCTGCGCTTCATGGGTTAGGCGAACGTCTCGGATCAGGCGACGGCGAGGAGGGGACTATGAATACACGACAGACAGCCTTCGAGCCGTTGCCTGCATCCGTTTTGTTCGCCTTGGTTGGTTGTGGTCATGGAAGCTTGTAGAAGAAGTAAATCAGACTGGAGAAGCCGAACAATACTGGGAATCCGAAATCTAGGGCGACTCTGGCAAAATTGGTCGCCTTCGTGACCGTCGGCGACACTGTCTGCTCTCGGTAGCCAGTCATGTCACGAAACTCACTCTCGAAATGCTCCTGCGCATCATCAGGTGGCGTGGAGCAAGCCTCGTCTATCTCATGCGCCACGGCAAGATTGTAGCGGTCAGTAAGTATCCGATGCCGTAGATAGTCGGCGACCAGATGAATAAGGAAGGAGACATAGCTATGAACGAGAAGCAGCAGTAATACCCAACGGATCAAGAGCGGAGTCAGTCCGGGAAACTTAAAGCCCAAAATGGTCGCTTCCTCTGGCACTACTCCAGTGTAGCTGATGAGACAGCACAAGGAAGCGAACACGAACATGGACTTCTTCGCGGATCGAGTGACTGAACTGAGTGGATCAGCCAACAACTCCTGTGCTGCCTTCTTGGTTGAGTCCTTCATCGGGTGGCGTGTTGGTTAGGCGAACGACCCGGATCAGGCGACCGCGAGCGCAAGACATAGCATACACGACAGACCGCCTACGAGCGGTTGCCTGCATCCGTTTTGTTCGGCTTCTACTTCGCTTTCTTTGTCTCCATCTTGGAGACGGCTTCGGTAACCAGATTGTTCTGGGGAAATGATGGTCGCGCTGCCGTTGGCTTTGCGGTCCCAGTGCTTTGCTGCTGTGCAGGGGCTTGCTGTGCTGGCTTTGCCTGTTCTTGTGCTTTGCCGGAGTTGGTGGGTGTGCTCATGGGTAATAGCTTTGCTGGTTCGGTAGGTTTGGTTGGTGAAGAAACAATCTGGACCTGAGTAGGCTTGTCTGGCTTCTGCGAAGACTCGTAAAGGAAGGACGGTAGCATTAGAGCGACGGGGAGGAATGTAAAAACCACAAGGCGAGTGGCATAGCCCAAGCGGTCAGCTCTCCTGCGATTAATAGTGTAGTTGTGTTGGCTGGCTTTCGAATAGGCCAGAGCTAGATCCTTCTTGAACTCTCGAACAAGATCTGCCTCGGTTACCGCCGCGCTGTCAGCCCAGGTGCTCAGTCCCTCTGCATATTGGATGATCTCGGGATTATCCGGCATTGCCTCGTATAGATACTTTCCTCCCACCACCCAAAGCACAAGAGAGGCAGCCCAAGAAAATAGAGAGATCGAGACTGCAAGCGGCACGTAGAAGAGAAGCGTTCGTCCACAATGCCACGCGTGAGGGAATGAGGTTACAAAGGTCCCTATCACGCCACCAAGTAGCGTGAGAAACCCCACAACAAAAGAGACGCGATCTCGAATCTTATCGATACGCTCTAGCTCAAGGGTATGAGCTGCTTTGAAGTGCTCGTAGAGCTGTTCGTGGAGTTCTAGGCGCATGTGGTTTGGTTCTTAGCCGAACGTTGTTTAGCCACACTTAATTGTGGGCGAATCGGATTCGGCCACAGTTTTTTATGGAATAACAGATCAAATGGAAGGTGAGCGCGAATTCGTGGTGGGGCGGGAAGGGCGAGGGTGAAACCGTCAGTGGACAGGGGTGATCGCGGCGGGTTCGGTGTTTGTCGGGGCATAGGGCATCTGGGCTTGCCACGCTCGGAAAAGGCCAACGCATGGGCGTGAATCCTCGGAGTTACCGTTCATGATCTTGGGATCAGCCGCCGATGAGGAGGCCTACCTCGGCGCTCTCCCGGCCGATGCGGACAGTCGAGGGCACCCCCGTTGAGTCCCGGCAGTGAACCACCCTCCGTTCTCAAGGCTCCCTCTGGTCACTTCGCCGGGGCGTCCTCGGGACGCGCGGATGGACCTCACGCGACGCCACCCTGGCACCACGAGCCCCGGAGTTCGGGTCTTGGAGACGGAGCAGCTGGGTCTGGAGGCTCTTCGTCGGCGCTTCGTGAATGGTGCGGGCGATAGGCGGAGTCGGCCCTCACAGCCGGACCAAACAACAGCCAAACTCGATCTCGGTCTGCCCGGCTTCGTTTTTGCGCACCGGGAGGTGGGAGGCGAGGGTGTAGAGTTGGCGGCGGGAATCGGCGGGGTCGGGCCGGGTGTTGACCAGGCCGGCATCGCGGAGAGCGATGAGGTGCTTGAGGACGGCGTCCAGGCGTCGGCCCACATGCCGGGCGCTGCTGGTGGCCGTGTGCGGCTGACCGTCCGCCAGCATCTCCAGCACCCGACGCCTCACCGGATCAGCCAGCAGCGCGAAGATGAGGTCCCGGTTCCTCTGAACGGGATCCGACGCGACGGCGGGGGAGCAACTGCGCCTGGGCATGAAACGGAGTGTGCCAGACCCGCGCCTCAGTTGGCAAGCCTGGAAATCTCGCCCCTGAGCGTGCTCGCTGCGCCGTGTCTGGCGACGACTTCATTCCAGGCGGAGTCGTCTCCAGAAGCCCGCACCGAATCTCCGGGCGAGGGGCCGGAGTCTCCCAGGTGGCGCATGAAATCAGCAATCGGCACTCCCGAGTCTCCCAGGTGGCGCATGAAATCAGCAATCGGCTTCCCCGAGTCTCCCAGGTGGCGTATGAAATCAGCAATCGGCACTCCCGAGTCTCCCAAGTGGCGTATGAAATCAGCAATCGACGTTCCCGAGACTCCCAAGTGGCGTATGAAATCAGCAATCGACGTTCCCGAGACTCCCAGGTAGCGCATGAAATCAGCAATCGACGCGCCGGAGTCTCCCAGGTGGCGTATGAAATCAGCAATCGACGTTCCGGAGTCTCCCAGGTAGCGCACGAAATCAGCAATCGACGCGCCGGAGACTGTTCACCGCCATTTGCAAACATCGGCCAGAGTCGCAGGGCAAGGACTTCTCCCAGCGCGATCACCGGAACGCCGGGAGATGCCGAAAGCTGATCGGGACACATGAGCGACGGGGAACCCCCGGCATGGACCGTGGCGTCCGACGTCGCAGGCGCGGTGCACCTTGGTCACCCCGTCACGAATCGCGTGATCATGGACCGAAACGCAACGGCACCTCCCTTCGCCATCATCATTCTGCCATGCATGACGCTTTATCATTTCCGTCGCGACATGACGAAGGGCAACGCACGCGAAGCCTGAAAGTGAGTGGAGGTCATGCGCGGCAGTCCATTTGGCATCCATAGGTCGGATAACGTCGCACGGTCCGCCGGAACCAATATGCCGGAGCCTCGCTGATCCAATGTCGGGCCTTTCATTCCCTTCCGTTCCCAAGCCTGCGGCTGGTCAATTCGCCTGGGCGGAGACGGGAGGCGCGCCGCGGATCAGGGGCTGCGATCGCCTACCGCATCCCGCCAGACGTGGAGCTTGTCGCGCATGGCGGAGAGCACGCGCTGGTGCTGGGGATCGGAGGCGAGGTTGTTCAGCTCGTAGGGGTCGGCCTGGACATCGTAGAGTTCCTCGGCGGGATGGTTCTCGATGATTGAGATGAGCTTCGCCGTGGCCGGGTCGTTCACCGCCTTGTCCAGCCAGGTGGCATACACGTCGCGGTGACTGTTGGGAATGCCATCCACCAGAGTGAAGTGCGTGGTCCACTTGCGCTCGGGGTGGAGATTGAGAATGAACTTGTAGCGCGCATCACGCACGCAGCGCTGCGGAGAGCGGTTCATTTCGCCGTCGCCAGTGTGGCTGGCGAAGATCTCATGACGATGCTTGGTGGCCTTGCCCAGAAGCGCTTCTTTGAAGCTGCGTCCATCGAGCTGCGGCAAGGCGGGTCCGCCCGCGAGATCGACGAGCGTGGGGGTGACATCGACGAAGGAGATCAGCGCCTGGCTGGTGCTGCCTGGCTTGATCTTGCCTGGCCAGCGGGCGATGAAGGGGACGTGCAGGCCGGTGTCGTAGCAGGTCCACTTGCAGTGCGGCCATTCGGGTCCCTGATCGGCGGTGTAGATAAAGAGGGACTTCTCCGCCAGCCCGTGCTTCGCAAGTGACTTCATCACTTCGCCCACGCGCTGATCGAGGGTGGCGATGTCCTGGAAGTAGTTCGCCAGGGCGGCGCGTGTCTTCGGTGTGTCCACGAGGAAGGGCGGCAACGGCAGAGCGGCGGGATCGAAGTCCCGATTCGGCTCCCAGGTCACGTGCGGATTGTTGTCGCCGAGGATGAGGCATAGCGGGGTGTTAGGCTGAGTGCGGGTGTGCTCTTCGAGAAATCGATCCACCGCTGCCGTGTCCAAACCCTCAGCGCGATACTTGCGCGGGTGATCGGGGTTTTTCGGCAAGGTGGCCTTGAGCACCTCCCAGGGGAAGATGGACTCGGGACGCACGTCCGTCTTGTTCGCCACCACGACGCGGTAGCCGAGTTTCTTGAGATGATGCGGGAGGGTGGTGAGGTCCGGCTTGCAGTCGGTGTGATTGCCCATCGTGCCGTTGCGGGCGGAATGCAGGCCGGTCCACAGCACGGCTCGCGAGGGGCTGCACGTGGGTGAGGCGGCGAAGACACCCGTGAATCGACAGCCCTCGGAGGCGAGTTGGTCGAGGTTCGGTGTTTTGACAGCGGGATTGCCATAACAGCCAACGAAGTCGATGCCGTGATCGTCGCCGAGGTAGATGACGAGATGAGGGCGGCTCTCCGCCTGCACCGCCAAGACCGCCGCAACCAGCACCAGGATCAAGGACGCGACTCGACCCTGGATCGCTCGGGTCAGGCGAGTTGGTGTTTCAGCATTCATGAAGTGGTCAACGGACGGGCGGACCCCGTCCTTCATCGAGCCTTGGTTGAGTGCCCCGGATACCTCGAACGGCACTATGAATTTTATATTGAGTATATTCAATCATGGAAATAACTTTACTCTCGCAACCATCCCCCTCCCCGTGAACGCCCGGCTTTCCTCCCTCCTCAAGCCACGTGCCCTCCCCAGACTCGGGCTCGGCCTGGCCTTGATATGGGTGGCCACGATGCCCGTTCAGGCGGCAAATCTGTTCACGAACTCCAGTTTCGAAAACGGCACCTGGGGCGGCGGGCAGTCCTTTGTGGATGCGAACAACGCCACCACGCTCTCCAACTCAAGCACCACGATCAACGGCTGGACGACCAACACCGGCAGCACCTGGGTGCAGGACAGCTCACGAGTGACGGACGCCAATCGCATGCTTTGGCTGGGCCCGCCTTCGGTCGGCACCAATGACTGCATCTCGCAGAAGGTGAATCTCTTTGGCTCCGGCGATCCGAGTCTCCAGCTCGTGGCCAACAACCGCTACACGCTCACCGTTGATTACGCCCTCTTTGATCCCAATGATCCGACGGCGGCACTGCCTGGCCAGTCCACCTTCCAGGTCTATTACCTGCTGGGCACCAATGCCGGAGGTGATAACCCGTTCACTCAAACGTTCCTTCTCAACACAACGAACGTGGTGTCCCCATGGAGCAACGGGCTCGGTGGCAGCGGCCTGAATTGGACCCAGGCCACGCTCACCTTCGATCTGCCATCCACAGCGGGCTACGATTACATGAAGTTCTTCCTCTCCGCCCCAAAGGCGACCGCGTCGGTGCAGAGTCGTGGAGTGCTCATCGACAACAGTGGCCTCGCGCTGGCAATCCCCGAGCCGGGCTCGCTGATGCTGCTCACGTCGCTCGTGTTCATCGCAAGGCGGCGGCGGGCATAACGCGCCAGTCATGGATGCTCGACTCCGAGTTCCACGAACTTTGATCATTGGCGAAGGAACGGCCCCCTGGCACGTCGTTATCAGGCGCCACCATGAAATGGGTTCTCTTCATCCTTGTGCTCAGCACTTCTCTCTTCGCCGCGAAACCGAAGTCCAAGGCCAAGGCGAATCAGACCAATGACGACGAGATGTGGGTGACCACGCCCGTGCCGGAACTGCCGGCCAACGTTACGCACCACACCTTTCGCAGTGCATCGATGAGTCGAGAGGTCGGCTACTGCCTCTACCTGCCACCGAGCTATGAGAAGTCGCCACAGCTGCGCTTCCCCGTCATCTACCACCTTCATGGAGCTGGTGGCAATGAAACCCGCAGTGTGTATTCAGCCAGCATTCTCCATGAGGGCATCCTCGCGGGCCAGCTGCCGGAGATGGTGATGGTCTTCCCGAATGGCGGACGCTCCACGATGTATCAGGACAGCGGCGATGGGCGGTTCATGGCGGAAACGATGATGATCAAGGAACTTATGCCGCACATCGACTCGACGTATCGCACCATCGCTGATCGAAAGGCCCGCTGCATTGAGGGCTTCAGCATGGGAGGGCGCGGCTCCACCCACCTCGCCATGCGTTACCCCGAGTTATTCGGTTCGCTGTTCAATCAGAGCGGCAATGTCTATCACGTCTCCGACGTCTCCAAGGGACCCAACGCCTACCTCGGCAGCGATCCCGAACGCCTGAAGGCGAACGATCCCTACCTGAATCTCACGAAGAACCTCGACTACATCAAAGCCAACCTGCGCATCCAGGTGGCGTGTGGCACGGCTGATCCCGACCACCTTACCACCGTGCGCGAATATCATGCCGCGCTCACCAGTGCTGGCGTTCAGCACAGCTACTTCGAAGTCGAAGGGCTCGACCACAACCAGAAGAAGATGATCGACGGACGCAAGGCCACGTGGTTCGATTTCCACATCGAGTCTCTCAAGCTGAACCACATCGAGCTGCACTACCTCAAACCATGAAACGCCTTGCCATCCTTTTCCTCTTTTCGGGCGCGCTCCACGCCGACTTCATCACGCCAGTCTTCTCCGATGACTTCGCTCGCGATGAAAAGACGCCCGGCAAGGAAGACATCGGGAATGGCTGGACCAGCAACAGCGGCTGGCGCGCGAAGGGCCATCAGCAGGTGGACCTCATCGACGGTGCCATGCACATCACCAAGCACGCCGAGGCAGATCATGGCGTTGCCGTCTTCCACGACGCCGCGTTTCAGGACGGCATCGTCGAATTAAAGTTCAAGCTGGGCGAAGGCGACGACCTCGGGGTTGATTTTGTCGATCGCGAACTCAAGACCGTCCATGCTGGCCACCTCTGCATGGCACGCGTGACTAACAGGAATCTCACCATCATGGATTCGAAGACCGGTGGCATGGACAACAAGATCCGCGAGCGTCGCCAGGCGGGCGACAAGTCCCCTGAACTCGCCGCCTTGCTCAAGACCAAGACGAGGTCCTTCAAGCTCGACCTCAAGCCCAACGAATGGCACACCCTGCACATTACCGTCGTTGCCAACACGATGTCCGTGAGAGTCGATGGCCAGGACAGCGGCACCTTTTCCAGCGAAGGGATCGCCCACCCGACCAAGCGCATGATCACCCTCGCCGTGAACAAGTCAGCGGTCGTTGACGACGTGAAAGTCTCCAAGTTGAAGTAACGCTTACCACCCGCACACATGAACCTCGCCTCCGCTGCCCTCTCTCGTCGCGCCTTCCTCCGAGGCACGGGTGTTTCACTCGCCCTGCCATTCCTCGATGTCATGTGGCCACGACGAGCGATGGCGGCCAATGCGACTCCCCCCAAGCGTCTCGTCACCGTGTGCGCCAGCCTGGGCATCTATCCGACCGACTTCTTTCCCAAAGAGACGGGTGCCGCCTACCAGCTCTCGCCCTACCTGGAGATGCTCAAGGATCACCGTCAGGATTTCACGGTGTTCTCCGGTCTCTCGCATCCCGAGCAGGCGGGTGCCAGTGGGCACACTTCGGAGATGACATGGCTCACGTCGGCCAAGCACCCAGGGCTCGGAGGTTTCCGCAATACGATCTCCATCGACCAGCTCGTCGCAGAGAAGATCGGCTTTGAAACGCGATTCCCCAGCCTCATCTGGGGCACCAATTCCACCAGCCAGAGCTACACGCGCGGTGGTGTGATGATCCCCGCCGATTCGCGCCCCTCGCAGATCTTTGCCAAGCTCTTCCTCAATGGCACGCCCGACGAGGTGAAGAGCCAGATGCAAAAGCTCCGTGAAGGCCGCAGCATCATGGACACTGTCAACGATGAGGCCAAACGCTTCGGCACCCGCGTGGGTGCGGCGGATCGCGACAAGCTGGAAGAGTATTTCACCTCGGTCCGTGAGATGGAGCAGCGACTCGCCAAGGCCGAAGCCTGGGTGCAGAAACCCAAGCCCCAAGTCGATGCCCAACAACCGAAGGACATCACGGACAATGCCGACAGCGTGGGACGCCTGCGGTTGCTCTTTGACCTCGTGCCGCTCGCGTTGCAAACCGACAGCTCACGTCTCATCACCATCCTGCTGCAAGGGACCAATTCCGTTCCGCCAATCCAAGGCGTCTCCATCGACCATCACAATCTGTCTCACCACGGCCAGGACCCGGAGAAGATCAAGCAGCTCGAACTCATTGAGCGCGCCGAGATGCAGGCACTCAACGGCTTGCTCACCTCGCTGAAACAAAAGAAGGAAGGCGATGCCTCGCTGCTGGACAGCACCATGGTCTTCTTCGGCAGCAACCTCGGCAATGCCAACAGCCATGACACTCGTAATCTGCCGCTCATTCTCGCCGGTGGCGGATTCAAGCACGGCCAGCATCTGGGCTTTGACACCCAATCCAATGTGCCGCTGTGCAATCTCTTCGTGCAGATGCTTCAAAAAATGGACATGCCCGTCGAGGAGTTTGGCAGCAGCACGGCGACCAGCCTGAAGGGTTTCGCCTGATCGCAGGGCATCACCTTTGTGCATCTTCAGAGATGGGCGGGTGTTCCAGCAGGCCGCATCAGGTCACTTCCCGGTGGCGGCGTGAGCCCGCGAGGCGTATGCGCCGGATATGCCTCACACCCAACACATGTCTCACCCGGCCACCGCGATCTGTGATGCGACGGGCAAAACGCTACCAGCCAGTGAAGTCGTGCCCCTGAGCGCTCTTCGGCCCAAGGTCTCTCAAGCCATCCGCGAGCAATACCCCACCTTGCCCGCTGACAGCCATGTCTCGATGGCTGTCGTCAACAATGCGCGGCTCGCTTATGCACGCGATGTGCTGGAGGAACAACTCGGCGACCTCACCAAGCTCGACGAAGAAGTGGTGGAGAGTCTCGCTCGCCACGAGGTGCTCTCGGAACGTCCGTTCAGCGAGGCCGAGGAAGACCTGAAGCTCACCTTCGGCCAGCGAGTGTCTGACAAGATCGCCAGCTTCGGCGGCTCCTGGTTGTTCATCCTCTCCTTCATCGCCGTGCTCACCATCTGGATCACGGCCAATGCACTCCTCGCCGCGAAGGCCTTCGATCCGTATCCTTTTATCCTGCTCAACCTCATTCTCTCCTGCATCGCTGCGCTCCAGGCACCGGTGATCATGATGAGCCAGGGCCGCCAGGAAGCCCGCGATCGCGCGCACGCTGAGAACGATTACAAGGTCAATCTCAAGGCCGAGTTGGAGATCCGGCATCTGCACGAAAAGATGGACTACCTGCTGCATCAACACGCCACGCGACTGATGGAGATTCAGCACATGCAGCTCGAGTCCCTGCGCGAACTCGCCCGCGCCCGCAGCAGCGAAAGCAAGCACTGAACACCTCACGCAAATTTCACGCGGCGGCTTCGGCTTTCATGAGAGTTTCACAACATCGCTCTTGCTTCCGAAGCCTTGAAAGAGCGACAGTTGCAGCGTGTCCACCACATCCCATCCCTCCAGCCTGACACTCCCTGTCGAACCTGCTCACGCGAAGCAACGCATCGACGCCCTGATCGCTTCCGTGGGCCAGGTCATCATCGGCAAAGACGATGCCATCCGGCTCGCCGTCACCTGCCTGCTCGCCCGCGGGCATCTGCTTTTTGAGGACCTGCCCGGCGTGGGCAAAACCACGCTTTCTCAGACCCTCGCACGCGCCCTCGGCCTGAACTTCCGACGTGTCCAATTCACCAGCGATCTGCTGCCTGCAGACATCCTTGGTGCCTCGATCTTTGAGCGCGAAAGCTCCAGCTTTGTTTTCAAGCCCGGCCCCATCTTCACCCAGGTGCTGCTCGCTGATGAGATCAACCGCGCCACGCCCAAGACCCAGTCCGCCTTGCTCGAAGCCATGGAGGAAGGCCAGGTCACCGCTGATGGACACACGCACGCCTTGCCCGAGCCCTTCTTTGTGATCGCCACGCAGAATCCCACCACGCAGATGGGCACCTTCCCGCTGCCCGAGTCCCAGCTCGACCGCTTCCTCATGCGTCTGGAACTCGGCATCCCCGCGCGCGATGCCGAACGCCGCATGTTAATGGGTGATGATCGTCGCGACATCGTCCGCAATCTCGTCGCCACGCTGGCACCTGATGAGCTTCGTTCTTTGCAACAGTGCAGCCGTGCCGTGCATGTATCCCCCGCGCTGCTCGACTACGTGCAGGACCTGCTCGCCGCCAGCCGACAGCACGGTCACGGATTGTCCCCGCGTGCAGGCATTGCCCTGCTCGCCGCCGCCCGCGCCTGGGCCTTGCTCCAAGGCCGTCCCATGGTCATCCCCGAAGACGTCCAGGCCATCGGCCCCGCCGTCATGGCCCACCGCCTCGATCGCGTCATCGAAGGCATGACCGGCCGTGATCTCGCCGCGCGTCTGATCAAGGATGTGCCGGTGGTGTAGTTCTCAGTTCCCAGTTCCCGGTTCGCAGTTCTTTGTTCACCAACCTCACAGCGTTATGGCAATCGAGCGATTTGAAGACATCGAGAGCTGGCAGCTCGCCAGACAATTGTGTCAGGAGGTCTATGCCTTGGTGACAGGGTCCGCATTGAGCAAAGACTTCTCGCTCAAAGACCAGATGCTCCGATCCTCAGGCTCCATCATGGACAACATCGCCGAAGGGTTTGATGGAGGTTCAAATCGCGAGTTCATCCGTTTCCTGCAATATGCCAAGCGCTCATGCACCGAGCTGCAAAGCCAGCTCTATCGAGCCTCGGACCAGGGCTACTGCACACAGGCCCAATTCGATGATCTGTGTGCCCGCGTCGGCACGACCCGCTCCAAGATTGGAGCCTTCATCAACTACCTCTCCAAGCACCTCGACCACCCACGCTGACTCAAGAGTGAACTGAGAACCGAGAACTGCGAACTGAGAACCGATTTATGATCCGCCTCCGTCCCAATCGTCACACCATCGCCCTGGGCGCGATGCTGGTGACCATGTGGTATGCGAGTTCAGCGCAGCAGAATGGTGGTGCGTTTGTGCTCACCTTCCTCACCCTCGCGCTGGCGATGGTCTCGCTGCTTCATGCGTGGACCAATCTGCGCGCGGTCGAGATTCAGGCGGGTGTGATTCCCGCCGTGCAGGAGGGCGAGATGGTGCGGGTGCCGCTGGCCTTGAGTGTGGGCAAGGGTCGGGTGCCTTGTGGATTGGAAGTCACGGCGAGTAGTGCGGTGGAGCCTGTTTTCATCGAGACGCTCATGTCTGGCCAGCCCACGCGCATCGAACTGAAGCTGCGCCCCTCGCACCACGGCAAGTCGGAAAAGATCAAGATCGTGGTGCGCAGCTACTACCCGCTCGGGTTCTTCACCACCACACGCATGGTGGAGGTGGCGCAGTCGCGAATGGTGCTGCCGAAACCTGAGGGAACCATTCCGCTCCCACCCGCCACACAGGGAACTGCAACCAACCTCCAGTCGCGCCCGGCGAAAAATCAGGGTGACGGTGAGGACTTCGCCGGAGTGCGAGAATGGGTGCCAGGCGATTCGTTGCGCCATGTGGACTGGAAGGCGGTCGCACGCGAGCGCCCGATGATGGTGAAGCTCTGGTCCGGCTCGCCGCCGAGCGTGGTTTGGTTGAATTGGGACTCGCTCGACCTGGCCGAGGATGAACGCACTCGACAGATCGCCCAGTGGGTGGTGCTCGCCGAGCAAGAAGGCTTGGCCTATGGGATGCGACTTCCTGGTGTGGTCATCTCGCCCGATTATGGCCCTGTTCATCAGCGTCGCTGCATGGAAGCGCTTGCCACACACGGCGAAGGCATCGGCACCTCGGCCCCTTCCGTCGTCACCTCCCACGATGTGCCGCCCGCACCACACGAATCGACCGCGGAGGTGCCCGGAATGCCCTTGACCATGATGCTCTCGGCCATGGTGCTCTCCGTCTTGCCCGTGCTGACCAGCGTGCCTGCAGCAGGTCCCTTGGCTCTGCTCGTGGGTCTTCTCTTCCGCTGGCGCATGAAGCAGCCTGTCGCGATCGGCTGGCGTCTGGTGCCGGCCTTCTTCGCGGTGTTTGGCACTTGGTGGCAGCTCGGCACCCTCAAGGGTCTGGAAGCTGGCGTGTCTGTGCTGCTGGGCATGACGGCGGCCAAGCTGATCGAAGCCCGCACACCGCGTGACATGCAACTGCTCTCGCTGCTCGGCTGGTTCCTCTGCCTGTGCAGTCTCTCGATTGATCAGGCCATCGGCCATTCCTTGTGGGCATATGCGATGTTCCTCATGATTGCGATCGCGCTGGTGCGGTTTCGTCGTGGCTCCGCAGGCATGAAGTCGCCGCTTAGGGTGTGCTTTACCATGTTAGGCCAGGCGTTGCCGTTTCTGGTGCTTCTCTTCTTCTTGTTCCCGCGCGACTCCCTCGGCATCGCCCAGCGACTCAATCGAGTGCTCGTGAATCGCACCGGCATGTCGGACAAACTCGATCCGGGCAGCGTGGCCAACATTGCCCGCAGTCAGGAGGTGGCCTTCCGCGCGAACTTTGATGATACAACCCAGACGCCTCCCGTGAACACTCGCTACTGGCGCTGCATCGTGATGACGCAGTGCAATGGCATGCACTGGGAACGCGGCGGCAGCCTCAGTGATCAGCCGCGTCGCCCGACACCACCGAATCAACTGGTGGATCAAATCATTACCTTGTCACCTCATGGGGGGCGCTGGCTGCCTGCGTATGATCGTCCCGCACGCGTCCGCTCGCAGAACGAAGAGCACCTTATCTCGCCGGACGAAGATACACTGCAAAGCCTCACCGAAGTGACCAGCGTGCGCCGCTACAAGGTGGCCTCGTCCCTCGACACCACCTACCACCCCTTGAAGCTCGATCATCGTGCGGCCAATCTCCAAGTGCCACGACAGGTGCCGCAGCGAGTGCGCGATCTGGCGGCGAGCTTGTCCGCCGATTCAGACACGGCTGAAACCACGGTCCAACGGGCGCTCGACTGGTTCCGCGGTCAGGGTTTTCAATACACTCTGGAGCCCGGCACTTATGACAAAGGGCAGGAGTTGGAGCAGTTCCTCTTCGATCGGAAGCTCGGTTTCTGCGAGCACTACGCTGCCTCATTCGGGCTGCTGATGCGTCTGGCGAAGGTGCCTACACGCATCGTGATTGGTTACCTTGGCGGCGAGTTCAATTCGAGCGGCTACTACACCCTTCGGCAGTCCGATGCTCACGCCTGGGCTGAGGTATGGATCGAAGGCAAGGGCTGGCAACGCGTGGACCCGACAGCCGTGCTCGCACCCCAACGTGTCACCGCCGATCTGCGCTCGATGCTGGAAGCCGGAGCTGAGGGCGTCTTCGGCGCGGCGCGCAATACGTGGCTGGGCCGCTCACTCGATGGGGTGAGGCAGGCATGGGATCATGCGAATTACCTCTGGTATGAACGCGTGGTGCAGTTCGATGAGCAGGAGCAGTTCGATCTCTGGATGCGCCTGGGACTCATGCGAATGCCCGTCCATATCCTCGCCTCGGGCGTGATCTTCTTGTTTGGCCTGCCGCTGCTGGCGATCTGGCTCTGGCTGCGCCGCTCAGCACGACATCCCGATCCTGCTGCACGACTGTGGCTTTCCTTCTGCGGTGGCCTCGCCAAGGCAGGCGTCAGACGCGAAAGCAATGAAGGTCCCCTCGCCTTCGCTCAACGCGCGTCCGCCAAGCTGCCTGACAAAGCGAAGACCATCGAGCGGGTGGCCCAGCTCTACCTCTCCACTCGCTACGGCGACCACTCCTCTGCCCTCGCCGAAATGAAGCAGGCGGTTCGCGAAGTATAGTTCGGGCGCATCGAAGTGGAGCAGCAAGCATGACTTGACCAAGACCTCGTCTCCTCATCGTCATTGGTCATTCCCCATTCCTTATCGCCTTCATCCTTGATCCGACCTCCCGACGCGTGGATAGAAAGCACGCCTCCCATGAACGCCCGCGACGCCGCCATTGCCACGATTGAGACTCTCCACCGTGCTGGTCACCAAGCCATGCTCGCGGGGGGCTGCGTGCGTGATCGACTGCTGGGCAAGGAACCCAAGGACTACGATGTAGCCACGAGTGCTCGTCCGGCCCAGGTGATCGAATTGTTCCCCGGAGCACTCACCGTGGGAGCACACTTCGGCGTCGTGATCGTGCGACAAGGCGACGAGCACATCGAGGTCGCCACCTTCCGCCAGGATGGCGTTTATGCGGATGGACGTCATCCCGAGAGCGTCACCTTCTCCACGCCCGAGATGGACGCGCAGCGTCGCGACTTCACGGTGAACGGCCTCTTTGAAGATCCGATCCGTGGCGAAATCATCGACTACGTCGGCGGGCAGACTGACATGAAGGCAAAGGTGTTGCGTGCGATCGGCGATCCCACGAAACGGTTCACAGAAGACCATCTCCGCCTGATGCGAGCAGTGCGCTTCGCCACCGTGCTAGGTTTTGAGATCGATGCTGAAACGTGGACAGCCGTGAAAGCTCTGGCTCCGCAAATCAGGCATGTGAGCATGGAGCGCCTGCGCGAGGAGTTCAGTCGCACGATGCTGCATCCGAATCGCGTGCATGGCTTCGACCTTCTCGTCGAAAGCGGCCTGATGAAAGCTCTGCTGCCTGAGATCTTGGTGCTGCAAGGCTGCGAGCAACCACCGCAATTTCATCCCGAGGGTGATGTGTTCGTTCACACCCGCCTCATGCTCAGCCTTCTGCCGGAAGAAGTCTCGCTGCCGCTGGTGCTCTCGGTGCTCTTCCACGACATCGCCAAGCCTGCCACTCAGACCGTGGATGCTGCCGGCAGAATCCGTTTCAACGGTCACGACATGGTCGGGGCACGCATGACGGACAACATCCTGCGACGGCTGAAGTATCCTAACCATGTCGTGGAGGCAACAGTCGAAGCCGTGGCCAATCACATGGTCTTCAAGGACGTGCCGAAGATGAGGGTATCGAAGCTCAAGCGTTTCATGGCGCGGCCTGGATTCGATGATGAACTCGAACTCCACCGCGTGGATTGCCTCGGCTGCCACGGAATGCTGGACAACTACGAGTTCCTCCACGCGAAGAAGGAAGAGTTCGCCAACGAACCCCTCATTCCCCCGCGTCTCATCAATGGCGGCGATCTCATTGCACTTGGTTGGAAACCCAGTCCGCTCCTTGGGGCGGTTCTCGAAGCCGTGCAAAGTCTGCAACTCGAAGGCACGCTCACCACACGTGAAGAAGCTCTCGAATGGGTGCGCGCGAACGGCGCGAGCGTGACGCTCGAAAGCTGAACTCACGCCACCTTCTTCACCCGGCCATGTCGCACGCTGACGTGGCCGTTGTCCTTGGCAAGAAAGCGCCATGGAAAGTCCGTGGCCTGACTGATGCCCACTCGGACATCGCAGAGCACCTCATGCTCCGTCGTGGTCGCCGATGCTCGGAGACCGCAACCCGCAGGGCGTTGTCTGCCGGTCATGGGCGTGCCGTGATGCTTGCCGTCAATGGCGAGAGCGACGGCGAGTTTGCCGGGGCCGGAACATAGTTCGTGCAGCTTCTCGCGTTGCCTGCGCTGCTGCATGACTTCGATGCCACGACGTGGATCGAGGGCACGCACAAGGATGAGTCCATCACGTTCACCGCCTTTCACGAGGAGGTTGAACAGCCAATACATGCCGTAGTTGAAATACACGTAGGCTGAGCCCGGCGGCCGCGACTTCATGAACTCCCGGGCGCTCGGTCGCGTGGCGGTGTGGCAAGCGGGGTCGCCTTCAGCGGCGTAGGCTTCGGTCTCGACGATGATGCCTGAGCACCCATGCCAGACGAGTTCAGTGCCGACGAGATCGCGAGCGACTTCGACCACGTCGCGTTGGAAGAATGCTGTGCCGAGGAATGGCATGGGGCTTCACAATCCGGTCGGATGATCGACGAACTCCCATGGCAGCCCAAAGCGCTCCATGAGGTGACTGGCGAGGGCTTTGACGCCGAAGGTCTCGGTAGCGTAGTGCCCGGCGTAAATGAGATTGATGCCCAGTTCCTCGGCAAGCGTGTAGCTCCAGTGTGGGCCTTCACCGGTAATGAAGGTGTCGATGCCAGCAGCCTTCGCCGCCGCCACTTCCGCACCTGCTCCCCCAGTGACGATGCCGATGCGACGCACAATTGAAGGTCCACCAGGGCAGACATGCACGGTCGTGCCAGTCGCTTGACGGAGGCGATCGACGAGTTCGTCGCGAGGCAGTTCGGTTTCGGTGCGCAGTCCGATATCGGTGCCCTTGTAAGGGTGGAAACTCGCCGTGGGAGCAAGACCAATGGCATTCATCAAGACGGCGTTGTTGCCCCACCTCGGATGCGCATCCAGCGGCAGGTGGGCAGAGTAGATGGCGAGGTTATTCTCGATGCAGAGCCTGGACTTCTCGAAGACACTGCCCGTGCAGGGTTGCAGCCCGCTCCAGAACAACCCATGATGCACGATGAGCAGATCGGCACGCGCTTCGATCGCCTTGCGGATCACAGGCAGGCAGGCATCGACGGCCGCAACGACACGAGTGACTTCGCCCTTCGCATTCTGCATCTGGAGCCCGTTCAAGGCGGGACCATAGTCGGCGATCTCAGCGATGCGGAGTTCGGTATCGAGATACGTGGTGAGGTCGGAGAGCAGCATGGGCAAAGAGGGATCACAGGTTGGCGGAGATTCCACCCGGATTTCGATGGTCGTGATCGGTGTCGTGGCCGTGGTCGTGAGATGCCAGCGGGCGCGAATGCTCAAACCTCTCAACGCGAATAATAGCGAATGAGACGCGAATGGCCTCGAATGAACTGATTCGGCATTATTCGCGTTCATTCGCGGCCCATTCGGTTTGGATTCGTGTTAAAGACCGACAACTCTGCATGCTTTCATTCGCGTCCGTCTGATCAGCGCTTGTCGGATCGGGCGAGCAAGTCGAAAGCACCTTCCTCAGATGAACTCGCATCCCATCCTCATCATCGGCCAAGGTCTGGCAGGCACGGCTTTGGCATGGCGACTTTGGGAGCGCGGCGTGTCCTTCACCATCGTGGATCGTGATGAGGCTCTCACGAGTTCCAAAGCAGCAGCAGGTCTGCTTACGCCGATCACCGGCATGAGGCTCACACTGACCGAACACTACGGCGCATGGCTGGGCGAGGCGCTGAAGTTTTATCGGCAGAAGGAGCGAGTGCTGGGCTTGCGCTTCGTTCATTCACGGCGGCATGTTCGATGGTTCAAGAACGACAAGGAGCCGCAGCGCTGGGCAACACGCATGGCCGATCCTCGCGTGAATGCTTTCATCCGCTCGAACGATCCCACGTTCGATGCCGAGGTGTTCTCAGTCGAGCGCGGGGGCTTTGAAATGAAGCACTCGGGCTACCTCGACACCGCGACCTATCTCGCGGCCAGCCGACGATTCTTTGACCAACTTGGGCATGTCGTCACCACGGACTTCGATCATCGCGAACTGGACGTGAATGCAAGCGAAGTGACATGGCGCGGCACGACCTATCGCGTGGCGATCTTTGCCACTGGATGGGAAGCGGCGCGACATCCGTGGTTCGATTGGGTGCCTTTCCTGCCTGTGCGCGGCACCATTCTCACCGCTCGTGCCGACCTCCATGGCGAGCATCGCATCATGAGCAAGGGCTGCTGGGTGATGCCTCGCGAGGATGGCACACTGCGCATCGGCTCCACGTATGAGGTGGCCTTCGATCGCCCAAACGAAGTCGATCCCGCCAAGCTCGCGGAGTTGCACGAAACGCTTCGCCGCTTCGTCAAAGTGCCCGTGGAGGTCCTTGATCAACGTGCAGCCGTGCGGCCGAGCATCGAACATCAACGCGTGCTCATCGGACGCCATCCGGGAAAGCCCGCCATCGCCTTCCTCAATGGTCTGGGCAGCAAGGGCACGCTGCAATCACCCGCCGTTTCACGCTTGCTGCTCTCGCATTTACTCGATGGTGCCTCATTGCCCCCGGCCATGGACTTGTCTGGCAATTTCTGACGTTACACAAAGAACGCGGAGGTGTTGACCCCGTTCGCCGGGCCTGCTTTACTCGCGGCCCATCATGGATTCGAAGAGGCTTGGTCAATTGTTGCTCACCGGCGTGCCCGGTCTTGAACTCGACACTGAAACGGCGGCGCGCCTGAAGAAGCTCCAGCCTGGAGGTTTCATCCTCTTTGGTCGCAACATCAAAAGCCCTGAGCAGCTGCGCAAACTCTGCGACGATCTGCGCGACATCTCCGACATCGAGCCTTTCATCACCATCGATCAGGAGGGTGGTCGAGTTTCCCGCCTTCGTTTGATCGGTGACGAACCTCCGAATGCTCAGTCACTTCGCGACAAAGGCGACCCCGCGCTGATCCGCCAGCATGGAAAGCTCACCGCGGAGGTGCTGCGCTTCTTCGGCTTCAACCTCGATCTCTGTCCCGTGCTCGACATCTCCTACGACGATGCTGCGGACAACTCATTGAAGGGACGCACTTACGGCAAGAACGCTCAGCAAGTGATTACCAATGCAGGCATCTTCAATGCTGCGCTGCGCAAGGGCGGCATCCTGAGCTGCGGCAAACACTTCCCTGGCTACGGCCCGGCTGAATGTGATCCGCATGAGTTTCTGCCAGTGATCACCAAGAGCCGCGCCGATCTGGAACGCGACGAGCTGATGCCCTACAGCGCCTTGCTGCCTGAACTCGACAGCGTGATGACCTGCCACAGCAACTACACCGCCTTCGATCCTGATCGTGGTCGCTGGCCGGCTTCATTGTCCCACAACATCGTGACCAAACTCCTGCGCGATCAGATGGGCTTCGAAGGTCTGGCGATGACCGACGATCTCGACATGGGTGCCATCTTGAATGAGGTCACCTTCGAGCAAGCGATCCAGGAAGCCGTGCGCGCAGGCAACGATCTCGTCATGATCTGCCATCGCCTGGAAATGGTGGAGCTGGCTCGCGAACACCTCGAAGGCGTGGAGAGCCCCATCCTGCACGATGCCCTGCTTCGCATTGAGAAAACCAAGAAGCGACTCCAGCCGCCCACGCAATTCGATCTCGACATCTTCCGCCGGATCAATGCTGACATCTGGCAGCTGCGCGTGGATGTGCTCGGCGACAAAGCCGCACGCAACCTGAGCGTGGAAGACGGCAAGCGGTCACCAGTGGAACTCTACTAAACACATGAACGATCAAGGCTGAAGCATGACAGGCGGCAAATGCCGCTCTTGTGCAGTCTCTTCTTCATCTTTCACACTTCATCCTTCATACTTTTCCAACATGTTCGACATCATCAGCAAACTCCTCCAGGTCCAGGAACGCGACCAACGCCTGCGCAATCTTCAGAAGGATCTCAAGGACATCCCCATGCTCCAGGCTCGCGCCAAGGATCAGCTTGCCGGTGATCAGGCCGCGTGCGATGCCGCACAGGCCAAGGTTCGTGAGGTCGAGGTGAAGATCAAGAACGTGGAGTTGGACATCCAGACCCGTCAGAACACCATCAAGCGCCTCCACGATCAACAGTTTGAGACCCGGAAGAACGATGAGTTCCAGGCACTAGGCAACGAAGTCATCCGCTACCAAAACGAGGTTCGAGGACTCGAGGATCAAGAGATCGAGCACATGGAGGCTCTCGAAGCTGCCAAGGCCGTGCTTCAGGAAGCCCAGGGTAAGCTCGCCGTGACCCAGGGGCATGTGAACGATGAGCTGAAGCAACTCGACGAACGTGCCGCCAATCTCCAAACCCGCATCACGGAGCTCAAGGCCGACCGCGCCGCCATTGTGCAACCCCTCGCGCCGGACAGCCTGAATCTTTACGATCGTCTCATGAAGAGCAAGGGTAACTCCGCCATCGTGCCTGTAGATGCTGGTGTCTGTGGCGGCTGCCACATGAAGCTGGTGTCCGCGACCATCAACGCACTGAAGGCAAACGATGCCATTGTCCACTGCGAGCAGTGCGGCCGCATTCTTTATTTCGATTAGCCAGCCGCATTGCGGCTCCCGATCAAGGAACCTTGAACACTTTCTGAGTGGTCGGGTCGAGCGCAAGCGAACCACTTGGAAGCCCGCGCACATCGAGTTCGTTGTGCGGAGGATAAGGACTCACCACGCGACCTGGCTTCTTACCTACCGTTCCCATCGGAAACTCCTGGCCTGCGGACACCGTTGGTTGGGGCGATGTGGAGGGCGAGGTCGTCTTGGTCTCGGTGGAAGGTTTTGAGGGCGTCGTGGTCTTGGAGGTGTTCGAGGGGGGAACGGATAGAGTGGAATCGTTTCCTGTGATGGCGTAGGGCGAAATGCCGTCGGATGAAGCGTTGTTCGAGGCCGTTTCCATCGGTGGCGGAGTCTCTTGACTCTTCGGTGCCATCACCACGGATTCGCGTTCACTTTTCTTCGGAGCCGATGTGTAGTAGCCATCGGAGTCGATCACTTTCGTTTGCTTCGGCGTGGACGAGGCCACATTCGACGACGTCGAACTGCGCTTCGAGCGGGTGGACGAAGACTTGGGCTTGGTCGAGGTCACCACCTGAGGCTGAACGACGGCCCCTGTGGAAGGAGCCTCACGATAGGTTGCCGAAGGCGTCGATCGTGATGAAGCCGCAGAAACAGGAGCCTGCTGATAAGGGGCAGGTGTGGGATAGCTGGGCGGTGGAGTGGCGGCGCGACTGGAACGTCCGCCCTTGAACAAGCCACTGAAGAAGCCGCTGACCTTTTCGCTGAAGGCATCACCCTGGCGGTAGAACTCATTGGTCGAGAAACCGTTCTGCTGGGCGTGGGCCGGAAGACCGATGAGCAGGGGCGCAGAAATGGCCGCTACCCGGAGGGCTCGGCTGAGGGGAATGCGATCAGTCTTCATAGCTTTGTTAAGAGGTATTAAAATTTCACTACATTCAAGCTCTTTTTCAGGGGACGCAGCTAGCACGCCAAGTCTTTCATAATGTTCATTCTTAATACGATCATCAGGAAAGTTCAAGGGCCGCAGTCATGGACGCGGCAACAGAACACTTTGTTCGATTCGAAACCAAGTTTTCGCCCCCCAAAGCCCCCAGGTTTGGTCCTTCCAACCCAAGCCCAAAGCAGTCTCCTCGGCCCATTTGGCTGGCAGCCCCCCCCAACCTCGATCACTCAAGCATCAAGCCACGAGCGATGATCGCATCGACAGGATTGAGGTCGTCCGTGAACACCACGCCGCCCGCTGGCCAGCGAGCAGGCTGCAAGCGACGACGGGCGATGCGGTCTTGCTCACTTCCGGGCACATAGGACGCCTCGGTGAACACCGCTTGCCAGGATTCGCGGCTAGCCAGCAGCATCACGTTCTGGGGCTGATCAAGTGCACCGCCAACCGAGAACAGCTCCAGATGGGGGAACACTTCCTGAAGTGTTTTCACCATGCCTGCGAGCAACTCACCGCGTGGACCTTCCACCGCGCTGATTACGTTCATCACAAAGATGCCCTGGGGTGAGAGCCGGTCGTGGACCAGCTGGAAGAACTCCTTGGACGCGAGATGCACCGGGATCTGCCGAATGCCATTGTAGGCGTCACCGAAGATGAAGTCATACTTCACGTCCGCATTCTGCCGGAGGAAACGACGAGCATCCCCGGCATGTGCCTTGACCTGGGGGAACTCGTCCAGCTTGAAGAACTTCCGCCCGGTCGCGATCACCTCGGGATCGATCTCGCTCACGTCGATCGTCGCCTGTGGATACTGGGCCGACATGCGCTCCGGCATTCCGAAAGCACCGGCTCCGATGAACAGCGCCCTTTTCAAATCGAAGCCCGGCTTCATTTGCGGCAGCTGCCAGAACTTTTGGTAGTCCAGCACGATGCCGCCATCACGCATCCGCATGCCGCCTTCGATCGTCGAGTCCAGATGCAGATAGCGCTCCGTGTGCGGCGCACTCCCCTGCTCCAGCACCTGAATGCGATGGTAGTAGGAGTCGTGCTCGTAAATCACATTAGCCAACGCGCGGTCTTGTGCCCCGAGCCCCATGCCACCGGCAACTAGCCCCGACAGCCAGATCGGTAGCTGCGACTTGATCGGATTGCGCGCAATGTAAAACGCCAGCCCAGCAAGGCACAGAAGCACCAGCCCAGTGCCGAGAAAGATGCTCTTCACGCCGAAGTTCGACAGCAAGTAAAAGCCCGAAAGCAAGGTGCCCACGAAACTACCCAGCGATCCGAGCATGCTGATTGTGCCTGCGGCGAATCCCACATGTGCGTCTTTGCTGAGCAAGCTGAACAATCGCACGGAGGCTGGTGACACGGCACCGAGCAGGACGCCAGGGATCAGGAAGAGCAGGATCGAAATCATGAGAGGTCCTGCAATCAACCCGGACCTCTCGAACGAGGGAGCCAGGCCCGAATTGAACAACGGCACGAACATCGTGAGCACGGATGCACCGGCCAGCAACCAGCCCAGCAGGGCAAAATCCGACTTCTTCTCCGCCAGCCAGCCGCCAAGGTAACCGCCCGCGCTGAAGGCAATCAGCACCACTCCGATGAGAGCCGTCCAGGTGAAGGCGCTGTTACCAAAGGTCGGGGCCAAAAGCCGATACGCACTGATCTCGATCACCATGATCGCCGCTCCGGCAAGAAAGCAGATCAAGGCCAGACACCACTGGGCGTGACGTGGAGCTTCGGCTTCAGGGATGGACGCGGCAGGTTTGGCGGGCTTGCTCATGAGTGGCGCTGCCTATGCGCCAGCGGACGATCAGGATCAAGAAACAAACCACTCGGCTCGCAGTCAGTCCTGCTCCCACACGAGGGCCACAATCCGCCAGCCCGCCGAGGTGCGTGCAAGGGTGAACATATCGGTGCCCGTGGTCACGGTGTCTCCCTTCGTGAGCTTCCACTTTACACAGGCCTGAGCGATGCCTTTGCCAACCGTGATCGTCATCTCGGTGGGCTCCTCCTTCATCGGCACAGTGGACATCGTATGCGCCATCCGCTGGCTGTGAAGGAAGTCAGTGAGCGTTTCGGTGGACGGCGGCAATCCCGGCTGGACGAAGGTGATGCGAGCCCCCTCCTGAAAGCACTTGCCGTAGCCCTCCATGTCCTTGGCGGACCAGGTGGAGAAGTAGCTCGTTAGATGGGTGCGGACTGCGGCCTCGTCAGGTGAGTCGGCCTTCGAGCACGAGGGCAGAAGCACTGTGAGCACCAACGCCGCGAGGATGTGCTGGCAAAAATGACGAAGGACGAATGATGAATGACGAATGAATGACGAAGCTCGAGGCCCGAAGCTCTTGGTGAATGCGGTGGATTCCGACTTGGTCATTGGGACTTCCTTCGTCATTCGGCATTCCTCATTTTCCACATCGCTCACGCGGGGCGCTAAGTAGCCCCATTACACATCGTCCTCGTCAGCCAAACCCATCTTGGCCAGGAGTCGATTCAGGTCGTCGACGCCATAGTAGTCGATCTCGATGCGGCCTTTCTTGTCGGCATGGCTGACGTTCACATTGGTAGCGAAGTAGCGCGTGAGACGTTGCTCGACCGCTTCGATGGCCTGCTGCACATCCGCTTGGAGCGCAGGCTCGGGCTTTTTGATGGGCGGGTTAAGGATGCCAGCCACCAGCTTCTCGGCAGCGCGAACGGTCATGCCCTTGCGGACAATTTCGCCAGCGGCGTTTTCCTGATCCTCGTTTTGCTTGAGACTCAGCAGCACCTTGGCATGACCGGTGGAGATCACGGACTGCGCAAGCATGTCCTGGACGCGCTTGGGCAGGTCCAGCAGACGCATCGCATTTGCCACGGTAGCGCGGTTCTTGCCGACGCGCTGGGCGATGTCTTCCTGACGCATCTGGAAGTCCTTCGACAGGCGGGAGTAGGCCCGGGCTTCTTCAATCGGATTGAGATTCTCACGCTGGAGGTTCTCGATGAGCGCCATTTCCAGCACGTCGCGATCGCTCGCTTCCCGGACAATGACAGGGACCTCGGCGAGGCCGAGTTCACGGGAGGCACGGAAGCGTCGCTCACCAGCGATCAGTTCCAGTTTGCCGTTCACCGGTCGAACGATCAGCGGCTGGATGATGCCGTGCTCGCGGATGGAATCGACGAGTTCGGTGAGCTGCTCAGAGAGGAACTCCGTGCGCGGCTGCAAGGGACTGGGCACCACCTGATCCAGCGTCACACGGCGAACGACGTCGCCCTGCGCGGGCAAGGAGAGCGGCGGGGGCTTGGACACACCGCTGGCACCTGGGGTGCTGATGAGTGCGCCGAGACCTTTACCTAACACTTGTTTCGCCATAAGAAGGGTGGCGATGGTAGAGAGAATGGGCGGCGCGCGCAAACTTCTTTTGATCTTGGTTAGAAATCAGGGTTTTCAACCCGGAGCCAGCATCGTTAGCGAGGCCCCCAATCATCCGGGTTCCTTGGCCTCGAATCGGTGGTCTCACGATCCGTCCTTGACGAACGGCCCTGGACTCAGCACTAAACGCCCCCTCGTTTCCACCTTTCTCTCTGCCCGTGCCCAAGCCCTCGAAAGATCCTGCCTCCAACTCGCCGCTCTTCGCCACGCACGCCGCCGCGGAGCCAAAGCACATCGACGCGCTCTATGGCGACTGGTTCCTCGACTACGCCAGCTACGTGATCCTGGAGCGCGCCGTGCCGCACATCAACGACGGCTTCAAGCCGGTGCAGCGCCGCATCATGCACTCGCTGTGGGAGAAGGACGACGGCCGTTACAACAAGGTCGCCAACATCGTCGGCCACTGCATGCAATACCATCCGCACGGCGATGCCTCGATCGGCGACGCCATGGTGCAGCTGGGCCAGAAGGAGCTGCTCATCGACACCCAGGGGAACTGGGGCAACATCCTCACCGGCGACAACGCGGCGGCCTCCCGATACATCGAAGCGCGCCTGTCGAAGTTCTCCCAGGACATCCTTTTCAGCCCGAAGGTGACGGAGTGGGCCGCCAGCTACGATGGTCGTAACAAGGAGCCCGTCACGCTGCCGGTGAAGTTCCCGCTGCTGCTCGCGCAGGGCGTGGAAGGCATCGCTGTCGGTCTCTCCTGCCGCATCCTGCCGCACAACTTCAACGAACTGTGCGAGGCCTGTATCGCCGCCCTGCGCGACGAGCCTATCAAGATCCTGCCCGACTTCCCGCAGGGCGGCATCATGGACGCCAGCGACTACAACGGTGGCCAACGCGGTGGCCGTGTCCGTGTGCGTGCCCGCATTGAGGAAGGAGCGAAGAAGAACATCCTGCGCATCACCGAAGTCCCCTTCGGCACCACCGCTGGCAGCGTAATGGATTCGATTGTTGCCGCCAATGAGAAGGGCAAGATCAAGATCGCCAAGGTGGACGACATGACCGCCGAGTTGGTCGATATTCAAATCCAGCTCCCCTCCGGCGTCGAACCCGAGCAGACGATCAACGCGCTCTACGCCTTCACCGATTGCGAGGTCTCGATCAGCCCCAACGCGGTCGTGATCAAAGACGACAAGCCGTGGTTCTGTTCGGTGAACGACATCGTCAAGCACGCGGCTGAACTCGCGCGCGACGTGCTCAAGCGCGAACTCGAAATCCAGCTCGGCGAACTCGAAGACAAGTGGCACTTCAGCAGCCTGGAGAAGATCTTCATCGAGAACCGCATCTACCGGAAGATCGAAGAGTGCGAGACATGGGAAGCCGTGATGGCCGCGATCTGGAAGGGCCTGAAGCCGCACCTCGGCATCCTCAAGCGCGAGGTGACCGATGATGACGTGGCGCGCCTGACCGAGATCAAGATCAAGCGCATCTCCAAGTTCAACAGCTTCGAAGCCGACGAGCATATCGCGAGTCTGGAGAAAACGATCGATGAGGTAAACAAGGACCTCAAGCAGATGACCCGGGTCACGATCAAGCACTTCGAGCGCTTGAAGAAGACCTACGGTGCTGGTCGCCAGCGTCGCACCGAGATCACGAGCTTCGAGCGCGTCGCAGCCGCTGAAGTGATCATCCAAAACGAAACGCTTTACCTCAACGCGAAGGAAGGCTTCGCAGGCTTCGGTTTAAAGAAGGAAGGCGAGCCCGTCTGCAAGTGCTCGCCGCTCGACGATGTGATTTTCTTTGCTCGCGATGGCAACATGACCGTCAGCAAAATCGCCGCAAAGTTCTTCGTTGGGAAGAATCCGTTCCACCTCAGCCTGTTCAAGAAGGACGATGAAGCAGTGTATTCGATCCTCTACCGCGACGGCCGCGATGGCCCGGTGATGGCCAAGCGATTCAAGGTCGGCGGCATCGTGCGCGACAAGGCCTATCAATTGACCAAAGGCACGCCCGGCTCCGCGATCATCTACTTCGCTCGCCATGAGTCCGAGGCCGAAAGTGATCGCCAGATGCTCACGATCCATCTCAAGGAGCAGCTGCGCCTGCGCAATGTGGTGCTCACCTTCCCCTTCGCTTCGCTCGCCGTGAAGAACCGCGATGCCAGCGGGAACATCGTCACCAAGCACGCGGTGGAGAAGATCCTTCGTCGCATGGAACCCGTGGGCACCACGAAGCCCTCCGATCCACCTCCCGCGCAGTAACAGGCGCCCGAGTGTCCATCGTCCTCGACCATGAAAATCAAATCCGCAGACTTCCTGACGGCCGCCATCTCCCTTGGAGCCTGCCCTGAATCCGATCTTCCCGAGTTCGCCGTGATCGGCAGGTCGAATGTCGGCAAGTCGTCATTGATCAATGCCTTCACCAGTCGCAAAGGCCTGGCGAATGTGTCGAGGCAACCAGGACGCACGCAGACGATCAATTTCTTCCTGATTAACAAAGCCTGGCATCTCGTGGACTTGCCCGGCTATGGTTACGCGAAGGTCGCAAAAACAAAGCGCGAGCGCTTCGGGGGAATGATCTCGCGTTTCCTCACGGGACGAAAGAATCTGGCCGCAGTGATGGTGTTGATCGACTCGAACATCCCTCCCCAGCAGATCGATCTCGACTTCACTCAATGGCTCATGGGCGAAGGCATTCCCTTCGTCCTCGTCTTCACCAAGGTGGACCGCGTGAGCCCCACGAAAGCAAACGCGAACATCGATGCTTTCACCGCTGCCATGGCGGAATTCTCTGACAACGTGCCGATGGTCTTTCCCACTTCGTCAGTGAGCAAGCTAGGGATCCCGGATTTGCATCGTCTCGTAAGTCAAGTGCTCGCGTCCAGGAACAAGGAGCCCACGGCTGTTGATGACGAGAATGACGACGAGGACTGAGCCTGCTCACATGTGAATTTTAGCCGCCGGATACAACCGACGCAAGGTGGCCACCGCTGTGTCCCTGAGCTGACGAATCATTTCGCGATGAACGTCCTCGGGCATGGCATTCTGTTTGACCGCGAGGCTCCACACATGATCCCAGGCACTCTGCTTGTGCGTGATCGTGGCACTGACGGTTTCATCCCAGATCGGGGGCACTGACACATCTTCGTAATCACCGCGGCCACGACCAAAATGAGCGACGGCAAGGTAGCAAAGCAAGGCCAGCCGCACCTGCTCTCTGAAGTGCTCGCGCGACCAATGAACCCGCGAATCATCACCACGCACCAGATTGAATCCGTGAGCAAGGGCATAGCCTCCGACAGCCCCCGCCACCGCCCCGGCAATCATGCCACCGCCAAGGGTGAAGCCACCAGCATGAAGGTCAGCCCACAGGCCCGTCATGGCCCCGGTGGCGACACCGCCCATCGCACCCCAGATGCTCTCGGACACGCGTTGCGGAGTCTGGAAATGCTCCTGCGAAACATCGAGCAAACGCTGGCCGCTGCGTCCGCTGAGTCCGTGCACTTCGATGAGTTTATTGGTCGCCTCTTGCATGCGAGAGGCGAGGGCTTTGACCATGGTGTCGCGTGCCACCGCCAGTTCGGAATCCATCGCCTTGGCCTCCATGCCAAGCGCAGTGGAGACCTTGTCCACCAGGAGCTTGACCGTGCTCTGCCAGACGCCCGTGCGCTTCACCTCCACGCCATCGAGCACGGACGCGGTGAGTAGTTCGGCAAGGGTTCGCATTGAGTCATCGAAGGCCTCCATGTGCCGACGATGCCACGCCCTTTGCAGCACCTCAAAGCACGCGACTTTCTCCTCCGGCAAGACCTGGGCCACCACGTCCATGAGATGGTCCTCCTGCACCCAGCATCGGGCAAAGGCATCGAGTGGGAGCACCTCACGGACAATGCCAAAACGCTTCATCTCGGAGCGCCAGGCCTCCACTTCTGCCAGTTCATCTGCGATCGCGCGGGCGGGTCCAGTTTGATTGAGCAGCACCAGCACCGGCTTCTTCAGCCAACCAAGAATCTCCATCTCCTGCTCCACGTAGGCCGCACCTCCCGGGCTCTCGGCCGCATTGACCAGGTAGAGCACCACATCGGCCTCCTCGCGGACATTCTTGAGCGCCTGCTGGCTGTGCCAGAGCGCCTTCTCACGCAGACGATCCCAGGCCTGACTGAGAAACCACAGCACGGTATTGGATTCGCGCCGCAGACGTTTGAGCAGACGTCCCGTGTCACCGAAGCCCGGCGTGTCCCAGAGTTGCAGCCGATGCCCCTGGGCCTCGATCATCGTAAAGGCCGTGTTCTCCGCAGTCACATGTGGTGCATCGCGGACCTCCCCCACATCCTGGCGGAGCAAGGTGCGGGCGAGCGTGGTCTTGCCGACATTGGTGTGGGAGATGAGGCTGAGGGTGACGGTGGGCACAGGCGGCGGATGTATAGCGCAGACCGTCGCGGGGAAAAGCGGTTCATTGGGCTTCGTTCGGAGGCTGTGGGGCACCTGAGCCGAAAGTTTTGGAAGCCGAAATACCATTTGCCGCCCTCGGTCCCACGGGCCAAAATCGCGGCCCTAGTTTCCCTCCACCTTACCAGCCATGCTTCACTTCTTTCGTCGCCTCCGCGGACCAATTCTGATCGGCATCACGATCATCATCGTCGTGACATTCTCATGGTGGGGCGGTTCACGCAAAGGCCTCGGCATGGGACGCGTTCGCGAAGCGCACGACACGGCTTTCACCCTCTACGGAAAGTCCTACTCACACTACGATCTCGAGAAGCTGAACCGTCTTCAAGCCCTCTGCTATTACCGCCTCGGCCTCTTTGAATTCGCCTTCGGTCTTCCCGATGCCGCCAAGCAAATCCAGTCCACGGAACCCGGCGGTCCGAACTATGACTTCGCGGGCAACCTCCTCGTGCTTCGTCAGAAGGCCGTCGAATACGGTGTCGCTGCCACCGATGCCGATGCCAAGAAGCGCCTTGAGACCATTCAGTCCTTCCAGAAGGACGGCAAGTTCGACGAGAACACCGCTGCCGAACAGATCAAGCAACTCAACGATGCAGGCTTCAGCAATCAGGACATCCTCGACCTGATGAAGGACGTGATCGCTTATGAGCGCCTCCAGGAGATCGTGGGTGCCAACTACTCCGCCTCTCCTCTCGCCGCCTCCAAGGCCTATGCCAGCAATCATCAGACCATCAAGGCCACCGCTTTGAGCCTCGCCCTCGATGACTTCAAAAAGAAGGTCAGCGTCAAGGACGACGAGATCAGCAAGGCCTACGATGAGAAGAAGGAAACCTACATGACCGCCGAGAAGCGTGCTGCCAGCTACGTGCTCTTTGCCAAGCCCGATGCCGGAGATGCGAGCAAGGTCGCTGAGGACAAGGTCAAGGCCCAGGCCGCTTACGAAACCCTCGTGAATGAGTTCGACATGAAGGTGCGCGCCCCGGGTGCGGACTTCGCTGCTGTCGTTGCCGAGTTCCAGAAAAAGAACCCTGCCGTGAAGCTACAGACCTTGGCCGCTTTCGAGCAAGGCACTCCTCCAGAAGCAATCAAGGACGAAGCCGCCGTTGTGAAGGAACTCTTCCGAAGCACGCTGAATGTGGGCCAGAACAGCGCCCCCGTGAACGGCACCAAGGGCTACTATTTCCTCAAGCTGACCCAGATCGACAGTCCGAAGCAGCAGGAACTCAAGGACGTGAAAGACAAGGTGAAGGAGTCCCTCGTCACTCAGAAGGCCCAGGAAGCCATGATGAAGGCCGCCAACGATGCACGCACGGCCGTGATTGATGGACTCAAGGGCGGCAAGAAGCTCGAGGATCTCGCCAAGACCGCCTCACTCAAAGCGGAATCTCTCCCCGAGTTCTCACCGAACAACCCACCACCAGACAACAAACTCATTGGCCAGATTGCGCAGGATGCTGCCAAGACCGCTGCCAACGGTGCCACCAAGCCTGTCACTACCGAAACCGGTGCCGCCTTCGCCGTCGTCACCCATAAGGAACTTCGCAAGAGCGATCAATCCGCTTCGCTCAAGCAGTCCGAGGAGACCTCTCAGGCCAGCGCCACGAAGAGCGAGATCTTCAAAGCCTGGTTCGGCAAGCTCCGCACCGCGGCCGACATGCAGGTCATTCAGTAATTTCATCCTGATCGCACATCCCCAATTCTCAAAAGGAGGCTGTCACCAGCCTCCTTTTTTGTGGGGTCGCCGAACGCCTGTCCGCACCCTCAGCACCCGAAGACTTCACATTCAACCGCCGTAGCTTCGCCACCAACCATGAATCGCTTCACGTTCCTCCTCGCAGCTGCCTTTGCATTTCATGCCTTCGCTGCCGACACACCGGTGGAGCCCGATCCGCGGCTGCATTCCGATGGCAAAGGCTGGAAGCTCAGCCAAGCGACCATCAAAGACCCGAAGCGTCCGCGCGTGTTGCTCGTCGGCGACTCGATCTTGAGTGGCTACATGGCGCACACGATCAAGAAGCTCGACGGCAAGGCCTACGTCGATGCCTGGGTGAACCCCTACAACCAGTCGGAGCATCTCAACACGAAGATCCTGCCTGAGGTGCTCGCGAAGGGCCCGTATGACGTGATTCATTTCAACATGGGCCTTCACGGCTGGCAGGAGGGGCGCATTAAGGCGGGCACCTTCGAGCCACTGACCAAAGGCTACGTCGATGCCATCCGCGCCAAGCTGCCGAACGCGAAGCTCATCTGGGCCAGCAGCACGCCCGTGCTGCTCGAAGGCGACGTGAAGAAGCTCGATCCCGCCATCAATGGCACCATCATCGAGCACAACCGCATGGCCGCCAAAGTCATGGCCGAATGCAGCGTGCCCGTAAGCGACTTTTACGCCCTCCTCGTAGACAAGCTCGACCTCGCCCGCGGCGGCAAAGACAAGTTCCACTGGAACGCGCCTGCGTATCAAATCCTCGGCGACAAGTGTGTCGAAGAAGTGCTGAAGGCGCTCCCAGCAGCAGCAAAGTGAATCCACGCACCTCGAACGAGTGTATCTGCCCGAGCGATCATGGCACAGCCATCAATCAACCCAACAAAAAACCCCGTAGAACCTTGATTCTACGGGGCTTGGAGATTGGTTGCGGGAGCAGGATTTGAACCTGCGACCTTCAGGTTATGAGCCTGATGTCTATGCCTGTAAAATAAGGAAAATTACATTACCCCGGCGAGAACCCCGGCGATAAACATTTGCTTCGGTCCCGTTTGGGGACTAGTGACTCCACGCGTGAGCGTGGGAAAAGGGAGTAGCAAACGTGCTAAGCGATCGCATCGCGAGGGAGCCCGCAAAGGTGGTCGTCTCACCATCCGGGAGATCAACGAGCAGAAGGATGGCTACAGATGGACCACCTTCCTTGTGCGAGGCTGGCAGGAAGATGGAAGGTGGCAGAAGAAGCGATTCAAAAGTCGCGCTGATGCCGAAGCATTTGTCGCGCTGAAGAGCGTCGAACTGATCAACAGCGGCACGCGTCTCAGAGAAGTGGTTACGGCTCTTTCACCGGCCGAGGTGAAGGAAGCGGAGGCTGCCATCAATCGCCTGAAGGAACTCGACGATGCCACGGGCACAGACCGAATACACACGCTCCTGGCTGCCGTGGAATTCTATGCCAAACATCACGACGCTGGCACTCTCGAGCATATTCCATTTGCTGACGCCAAACGACAGTTCTTGATCGCAAAGGAAAAGGAAGGTGTAAGGCCGAGGTCATTGGTCCAGCTCACATCGACACTGACACAGTTCGAGACTCATGTAGATGGTTGTGGCATCGCTCAGGTTTCGACGACTGATGTCGAGAGCTACCTGAATGGTCTTCGAAGCAAGGATGGCAAGCACAAGGCCGCCACCAAGACCTTCAACAACTACCGCGCGGATCTCCATGTGTTTTTTGGTTGGTGCCTCGAACAAGAAGCAACCGATGAGTCTGGTCGGAAGGCCCGATGGCATAACGTGAACCCCGTTGCTGCTGTGAAGAAACGCGAGACCACAGAACGGGACGTCCCGGAGACTCTCTCGGTCAAAGAGGTGCAGAAGCTACTGAGATACGTAGAAACCTACAAAGGAACCAAAGACGGCACTCCAGGCATCATGGCTCCCTACTTTGCGATGGCGTTGTTCGCTGTGGTCTGCGGACCGGCGATGATGGAGAACTCCACAAGCTCGCGTCACATCCCGAGCGACCGAAGCTGATCGATCTTGAGCGCGGTGTAATTCATATAAAACCGGAGATGAGCAAGACCGGCCAGTATCGCCAGATCGTCATTCGCCCAGTGCTCAAGGCATGGCTTGAATGCTACGGCATCGACATTCTGCCAGCCAACGGTGTGCGTCACGTGAAGGCCATTCGCAAGACCTTCAAGCTCGGACACGACGTGCTTCGCCACACCTTCTTCTCGATGCATGTAGCTGCATTCAAGAGCGTGGGTGAGGCGGCCTTGGAGGGAGGAAATACGGAGCAAGTGCTGAAGAAGCATTACTTGAATCTGGCGACTTACACCGAGGGCGGTGAATTTTGGGCTCTGTTACCCAAGTTCCTGAGACAGGAGAACACTATCGAGTCATCCAACTGAGACCGCCGAACATGGAAGTGGGGTTGCACTTTCCTACCGACCGAGAAGGACCTCAGACTGCCCACCTTTGATGACTGTGGTTTAACGGGAATGGAAGGCTTTCATTATCATCATTCTGATTCTTCGAAGTAATTTCCAGTTTGAGGAATAACAAAGTATTCATGGGGTCAATCGCATCTTGCGACCGGCGTCTGCACTGGGCTAGAGTCTTACACTCATCCTCCCCTTCAATATGATGATGAAGCTGTTTTCGACGTTCTTTGCCGTCACTGCAATTATCGTGGTTGGCACTCTCCTAACGAGCGTCTCGATGGCTCAGGAGATTGCCACCCAGGTGATTGATCTTTACCCAGGTTGGAATCTGATTTCCATTCAGGTCGGTGGCAACATCTCTCCGTCGTCCTTCAGCGCGGCACTCGACAATCCCGCGACCACTACAAGTAACGAGAGCGAGCGCCTCATTGAGGTGTGGGCTTACCACCCTTCTGGTAACCCTTCCATTCCCGGCGCATGGCAGACCTATCAGCCGAAAGTCGTAGGGTTTCCCAGTGATCTGACAACACTTCAACCCGGGCGTGGCTACTGGGTGAATGTTTCGCAGTTCGTCCAAGCAAAGCTCACAGGCCTTCGATGGGACGGTGCCGTCAGCCTTCAGACCGGTTGGAATCTCGTTGGATTTCCGGGCCTCAGTCTTGCTCAGGATGAGGCGCAGGATCTGGCCTCGGTGTTCGGAGTGAATCTTGCCCGCGTCCCGCAGGTGTGGACCTTCGACACTTCGCTCCAACGTTTCTCTGGCCATGACATCACCGCTGTGCCGCAGTTGAAGGAACTCAATCTCATCAAGCCAGGGAGTGCCTACTGGATCTACGCTCTGGAACCTCTCGCCATCGTTCCCCAGCCTTATGTCGCGCTGCCTGGTGATGCGGATGCCTCCCCGCTCGAAGTCGAGGTTGCCTTTTCGGCCACCGATTTCCCGACATTGCCAAACCCATCGCAATATGTTGGCACACAAATCCGCAAGGTCCGCAATAGCAGCGAGGATGTGCCTTTCGACTTGAACGCCAACGGAATCATCGACGGCCCATTTACTCAGGACGTTCTAAAGTTCGACATTGGCGTGGACCGCAAAGTGGTGACCATCGGCAACAATGGTGCCGGTCTCGTCAACTGGGTGGTGACCAATTCCGTTCCTTGGCTTTTCACCGCTGCCCCGGATGCAAAGGCATACCCGGCCAACACGAACCGACCAAAAACCGCAAGCGGTGTCGTCTCTGCCGACCGCGATGCTCTCACACTCTATGCCGATACCACGGGCCTGCTGCCGGGCATTCAAACTGGCACGATCACCCTCTATGTCGGCACGATAGTAAAAACAGTCACCGTCAAACTCGACGTGCCCGCGAGCGGGGGCGACTGGAAAGGTTATGCCACCACGCAGCGCGTGAATGGCCGCAACATCGGCATTGGTGCCGTGGACATGGGCATCAATTTGTTCATGGAGGAGGGCAGCAGCACCCGGTTCCGGGCGGTGCTGAACAAGGACACTTCGCTGCTATTTCCGCGCGACGTCTTCATGAACGGCGTCTTTTACTCAGGCAACCAGTTCAGCCTCACGACGAACTTTCAGATGGACACCGGTGATCGCAACGCACCGCCTTACGACACCTTCCAGAAACCGGCGAACTACGACTCCCTAACCGGCGCGGCCAAAGCACGGGCTGATTTCGACGCGAACAATGACCGCAAACTCGACCCTGCGAACCCCTTCCCGTTCCCGGTGCGACGCGAGATCACCCTCTTGGGAAGTCGCAAGACTCCCGACCGCATGGAGGGCAGTTACGTGGAGTCGATCACCGGCATGTTGCCCAACAACCAGCCGATCTTCATCGAGGGCACCTTCTACCTCGACCGCCAGACCTTTGAGCCGACGAAGCGAAGCATTTTCAATCAAACGACAACCAACAATCCCATCGTCATCGGCAGCACCAGCGGCACGCTATTCCGCGAAACCTCCATCAATGTGACCAATGCCGTCAGCATCCAGGGCGTCACGGTTTCGCTCAACGTGAGCTTCCCGAGTCCCACGCTGCTTACCATCACGCTCTACGGCCCGAACGGTCAGCAGATCGTCCTCCACAAGAACGGCGGCAGCATTCCTTCCACGTTCACGCTCTCCGACTTCAACGGGTTGCTCGGCACCGGAACTTGGAAAGTCCGTGTCGCTTGGTCAGCCACCGGCGAGCGCGGCTACTTCAATAGTTGGGGACTGAACATCCAGGGGCTCGCCACCTACAGCGTCATGGGCAAAGTCGCTGGCAATCTTGGTGCCGGCAATGTGCCGCTCAGTGGAGCCCATATTGTGCTCAGCGGCAGCAACCTCATTGAGCAGACCGACACGGATGCGAACGGACAGTTCATCATCCCCAACCTCACTGAGAATAACTACACCCTCTCCATTTCGCGCCCTGGATTTGAGACGCGCCTCATTTCCTTCTTCCTGAACAACGCCAACTTCTATGTCGGTGAAGGTGGTGCCAGCACGAGCGCTACGATGCTGAACACGCCCGCGATTCTCACACCAGTTTCCGTGTCGTCGCCCGAGTTAAGGGCTGGTCCGCCATATGGCTCTGCACCGTTGTTTGTGAACTTCACTGCCCTCGTGCCCATTGCCGACCTCAATGCGATTGGAACCATTCAGAGTGCCACCTGGACCTTCGGGGATGGCACAGCGCCCATTACCGATACGGCCTCCGCCACGGATGACATCGCGCAAACGACGGCCAAGCATCTCTACACCACGCCCGGCGACTACACGGCCTCCTTGCTGCTCACCGGAGCCTCGGGCACACGCACGATGAACACCGCCATTCATGTGCAGCGCATGGCTCCTGATACCTCGGGTGATGCTCCCACTCATCAAGTCGTCGCCGCGGGTTTTGTTGGAGCCTTTGCGTCACCGCTCAGCGATGCCGGAGCGGTCATTCAACTGGCCCAGACCGGCACCACGGCTCAGATACTTCAGGTCAAACAAGCGAATGGCAGCTACGTCGATCTGGCTCTTGCCTCGGTGTCTAAGGGCGTAGTGCAACAGGAGACGAAGCGCGACATCGGTGCGCTGGACATCGACCGCCCGCCATTGATCGCCACCACGAACGGCTCCGATTTCCACCTCAACGATGAAGACACCGACTTCGGCGATTCGTCGAAGCTCATCATCGTTTCTGGTGACGGCTCGGTGACGTTGCCGTTCCTGGTGCGCAGTTACCAGAGTCTCAGTCCCGCCGAGCAGAGCGAGTTCACCAATGACCTGTCGCTGGGCGTCTTCGCCGCCTACTCGCCACCAACGGTCGGAGGCGTGCCCAATCCCGAGCGCTACCGGCTCTTCCTCACGCTGGGAGGTGCGGTGTTCAATCCCGAGCCTGCCAAGGTCAGCGATCTCATCCTTCAAACCGGGAGGGTCGAGCCATGAGAGCATCCTTCGATTGTCCGCACGCCATGAAACCGCTCATCGCCTGCCTCCTGCTTCTTTCCTCATTTTTCATTCGGGTTTCAACATTCGCGGCGGACTCGCCGCAACTCATTCCCTTCCAAGGCACGCTGGTGAACAGCGCCGGCACCGCCTACCCGAATGGCCAATACGCCATCACCTTTGCCATCTACAACGAAGCCGTCGGCGGCACGCCGGTGTGGACGGAGCGGCATGAAAAGGTCGGCGTGATCAATGGCATGGTGAATGTCTTCCTCGGTAGCATCAATTCCTTCCTCAAGACCAACTGGGGCGACAACGTCAACTTCGGCACCACCAAGTATCTCGGCATCACGGTCGATGCCGATGGCAATCCCGCCACGGCGGACAAGGAGATGGCTCCGCGCCAGCTCCTTCTCACCGCCTTCTACGCCCCCACCACCGACAAACTCCAGGACTACGGCTGGGATGTGCTCTTCGGAAATCAAAGCCCCAATACGAGCGCCATTCAGGCCACCAAGATCCCCCAGTTGACGCTCGACAAGCTGCCGCAAATTCCCGGCAGCAAGCTGGCGGCGAACATCACCAGCGATGCCTTGGCGGCGGCTAATCAGAGTATTGTGCCCAGCGGTGGCATCGTGATGTCCGAGAATGCGAACAACACGGCGCTGCTCAATGCCGGTTACACAAAGATTGGGTCAGGACAGATGGGTGAAGGATGGACGACGATTCCATCGACACCCCTCCTCAGTGCTCGTTTGTTCTCGGCCTGCGCGGCATGGGGAAATGTCTTTCTGGTTTGGGGTGGTGAGGCATCCACGGGAATGGTAGGCGATGGGGCACGATACGATTCGATTACCAAAACGTGGAGCCCAATGAGCGCAGTCAACGCTCCCTCGCCGCGGCGAACTGAAAACCATGGTCCGATGAGCGGCGCAGTTTGGACAGGGAATGAATTGATCATTTGGGGAGGATTCAATCGAGCCACAGGTTCACTGGGCACAGGGGCTCGTTACAACCCGAGCAACGACACTTGGACAACGATTCCAACAGCAGGCGCGCCGCTGGACCGAATCAACCATGCGAATGTCTGGACCGGCACCGAGCTCATTGTCTGGGGAGGATTTCGAAGCGATGGAGTTTCAACACTCGGAAGATTGCAGACAGGCGCTCGATACAACGTCGCTACCAACACATGGACCGCCACTTCTCTGACAGGCGCACCTTCTGCCCGTTACGCGATGTCATTCGTTTGGACGGGCACGGAGATGATCATTTGGGGTGGCCACGATGGAACCAACTTTCTCGGCGACGGTGCTCGCTACAACCCATCGACTGACACCTGGACGCCGCTCCCTCCTCACGGCGGCAAACTCTCGCCCCGCATGCATCCGATGGCCTTTTGGACAGGAAGCAAGGTGATCATCTACGGTGGTGAGAGCGGAGAGACCTCGCCACCGGCAGCCTCCTTCGACCCGGCCACCAATACGTGGACTTCGCTGGCTTCCAGCCCGATTTCTGGTGATCGAACGGGAGCAGTCGGGGTGTGGACAGGAGAATCCGTTTTAGTTTGGGGTGGAGACAAACCCGGCAACGGAACGGTCTATAGTGACGGAGCCATCTACTCCCCCGTTACCGACACTTGGCAATCCACATTATCTCCCGGAACTGCCCGACGCCTGACCGGACATGCCTGGAGCGTCCAGTCACGCGCTTTGTTCGCCTTTGGCGGCACTGAGAACAGTGTGATGCAATCCAATGGTTTGCTCTACACCCCTCCTCGCACGCTCTACCTCTACCAGAAGCAGTGACCCTTTCCTTTTCGCCAAACCACTTCCGATACGCCATGAACACGCATTCAATCCACCGCAGGCTGCTGCTCCTCATCGCTTTGCTTCTGGCTCCAGGCTTCCGACTCGCTGCGCAGACCTCGCCGTATGTGATTCCGTTTCAGGGTAGGCTGACGAATCAGCAAGGCGTCGCCTACTCGTCGGGGCAATACACCATCGTCTTCAATATCTACAGCCAGTCGATCGGCGGCACTACGCAGTGGACGGAGCGGCATGAGAAGGTGGGCGTCACCAATGGCATGATCAGCGTCTTCCTCGGCAGCATCACACCGCTGCCGACCACGACGGGCAATCCACCGGTCGCCTTCTTCTCCACCACAAGATACCTTGGCATCACCGTCGATGCGGACGACAACGCCGCCACCGCCGACCCCGAGATGGTCCCGCGCCAGATGATCATCCCGGCCTTCCACGCCAAGAACGCCGACAAGATGGCCAGCCAGTTCGGCAACTACGACTGGAGCGTGGTCTTCGGCACTGGCAATGATCCGGGTGCCAGCAACGTGTCGCTGACGAAGATTCCCACGCTGACCGTGGACAAGCTGCCAAATAGCATCCCGGCGTCAAAACTGGAGGTCGGTGCCGCCCTTGCGAACCTGACCAGCAGCGGGGTAAGCGGCGTGACCAGTGGTGGAATTGTCCTTTCGGCGAATCCGAATGACACGCTTTTGCTTGATGCAGGCTACACGAAGCTCGGTGTCGGACAATTCGGAGAAGGATGGAGGCAAATGGCAAATGCGACTATCACTGATGGGGGAGGTGGCATAAATCCCTATGCGGTAGGAAATCCGGTCTATTGCTGGACAGGTGCCCCGAGAAATGAATTCATCAGTTGGGGTGGTGGCATTTCGACGTCTGACACGACCAATGTTGGTGCCCGCTTCAACGTGTTGACCGGTGTGTGGACCCCCATGAGCACGGTTAATGCGCCCACGAAGAGGGCTACAGCGTTTCACGGCTGGACTGGAACCGAGTTGGTCCTTTGGGGTGGCTCCGATGGGGTCACTACTTTAACTGATGGGAAAATTTATAACCCAGCGACTGACACTTGGACTGACCTCCCTCCACTGCCTGCGGAAGTGTCATTAATTAGGCGTGCCAATTCGGGGAATCGATCTACTTGGATTAATTCTCCGACTCTAAACGCTCTGTTCATTTGGGGAGGTTCTGATGGTTCTCCGCCCGCTGCAAGGGGGGATGGTGCGCTGCTGAGGAAATCCGGCGGCACGTGGTCGTGGACACAGATAAGCACAACGAACGCACCCAACCCAAGATACGAACCTTGTGTCGTGTGGACGGGATCAAAGATCATCGTCTGGGGCGGATATTATCGACAGGTGAATACGCTTTTGAACGATGGAAAGCTTTATGACCCCTTCACCAACACATGGTCGCCGACATCAATGTCGACAGTAAATGCTCCTTCTCCGCGCGGCCAAGCTTCATTCTGCTGGACAGGCACGGAGATGATTGTCTGGGGGGGGTTTGCTGATCCAAACACAAATGCGGCCACCGGCACGGGAGCAGCCTACAACCCCACAACGGATCAGTGGCGGACACTTCCGTCTGCTGGATTAAGTGCACGTTTCGCTGCATGTTCTGAGTGGACGGGGACAGAATTCGTCGTCTGGGGTGGGACGACTTACAATGAGGGTGTATACAATGTGTTCGATGATGGTGCTCGTTATTCTCCCACCACGAACTCTTGGACAAAGTTACCCTCGCCCGGGAGACTTGGAGTGACAGCGGGTGCCTCCGCATGGACAGGGGCCGAGCTGTTACTTTTCGGGGGCACTAAGTATACCGCCGGATCTTGGCGCAACGACATCTGGTCCTACACCCCGCCCCGCACCCTCTACCTCTTCCAGCGGAACTGAACTCGAAGCACGATCCCCACCTCGCTTCCATGAAGACGTTCCTTTTGAGATTCAGCCTTGCGGCGGTGCTTTTGGGCATCGCAGCGGGAGAAGCCCGCGCCCAGTCCCTCCGCTTCTTCGCCCGCCCGGCGGAGGTGTTCGAGGGCGATGCGGTGGTATTCACCTACCGGACCGACCTCGCATCCTATCTCACCACACCGGGCGGGATCGTGCCGCTGAGCCAAGTCGTGAGCTGGAAGTGGGACTTCAATGGCGATGGCCTCTGGGACGAGGAGAAGACGGCGGGTGAGATCGACGGACTGACGGGCATCGAGACGAAGGTGACGGACATCACCACGACCTGGTATGCCACGCTCGATCCTGCGGGTCCCAGCGTGCAGACCTTGACGCCGAAGTTGCAGGTGACGTATCAGCCGGTGTCCGGGCCGGCGGTGACGATAACGCAGACAGGAGTCACGGAGAACGTCATCGGCCCCGATGATGGCCAGCCGGACCCAACCTTCTTCGTTAAAGACCGCTCCGTGGGCAATGCGGACGTGACGGTGAACTTCTCGGTGAATCCACGCCTCGCCAACGCGGCGGACGTGAGTGCCTCCAACCCCATCCGCCTCTACTCCATCGTGAGGGCGGCGGACAAGAAGACGCTCGTGAGCACGAGCTACACCTGGACCGTAACCAAGCAGGGCGGCGGATCGACGACGACCTACACCACGGCGAACCCCACGCTCTACGGCCTGCCAGACGGAGCCTATGACGTGACGCTCAGCGCCGCCTACACGGTGAGCTATCTCAATGCACAGGGGAACTCCGCCACGAGTTCAGGAACGCTGGCAGAGACGAAGAAAGACGTGTTCCGCATCGTCACCGTGGAGAGTTCGTTGCAGAAGGGCCGTGCGTATCGCCGCGGCTTCCCGGACACCTATGGCTGGGAAGACATCATGGAGGCATATCAGGCCACCGGTCCCGGAAACAACCGTTACGTCTATTTCAATCACTTCGAGGATGCCTTCTACACGCAGCAGGGGCTGATGCAGACGGTGCCGGAGATCGCTGATCCCGCGAAGCGCCAGACCATGGCCGAGATCGTGAACGAGATGCTGCAAGGCCAGCTCCTCATCGCCAACCAACGGTTGATCGAAGCGCTACGGATTCGTTATCCCAGCCTCGCCGCCGATGTGGACCCGGCTACTGATCGCCTGAATCCACCCGCAGGCACACGCAGCGAGACGGCGGCCATCGACACCGCCCTGCTCGATTACCAACTGCCGATCTACTACGCCGGGCTCGCCATCCAGCTCTACGGCACCGACATCCTGCGCAACAAAGCCCCCGAAGGCGCGGAGCCCTATCCTCAGTTCCCGCAATACCTGACCTTCATCGACCCGACGCTGAGCCAGACGCCCATCCCGATCAAAAACGAATACTGGCAGCTCAGCACCGCCTTTGGTCAGGAATGCCTGGGCCGCGTGGAGAAGGCGAAGAAGCTCTACCGTCTCTCCGCCCAGGACAGCACGGCCAAGGAAGAAGCCAAGACCGAGGCGAAGAACGCCGGCCTCCACAGCTACCTCGGCATGGCGTTGCTCGCCTCCGGCCAAAGCGAGCAGAACTATCAGATGAACGAGGGCAACAACCTCCTGGCCCACCAGAAGAATGCCCGCGACCTCTTCGAGCGCATCAACGCCGGCATCAATCCCCTCGGCAACGACGGCAGCTTCATCCCCAACGAGAGCTTCGCCGCCGTGTATCAGGATGCCACCGAAGCCGTGGCCGATGCCCGCGAGGCGGAGATCAACGCACGTCAGGAAACCCGCACTTACGAGCACTACCAGGCCGAACTGCGCAACGAGCACCTCAGCCAGCGCACCAACTACCTCACCCCGCTGAAGAACCTCACCAGCATCGACCCCGCCCTCTACAACGACCTCAAAACCGTGGACGACCAGCGCGACTACCGCGCTGTGGTGCAAAGCCGCCTGGAGGCGCTGCTGAAGGACTATCCGAATGCCGATGCGAGAATCTTGGGGGAGCTGGGGAGCAATGTGATCTCGGTGCTGGATGCGGGGCAGGGGGTGGAGGCGGCAAGGAACGACTTGATCAACCTGTATCGAAGAATTGATCTAGCCAAATGGGCGAATACTGAGGTTACCAACATCACGCAAAGCGCTACAAACAAGCTCTTGGCGGTGGATGTCATGCAAGGTGTTGCCGCTGCGATGCTCCACGATGTGAAGGGTTTCGCCAATACAGTTATGAACTGGGTTGGGTCCACAATTCAAACGCTAGCAAACCAAGCTCAAAGGGTTATCCAGACATCTCAGACACTTTCGATCAACAACGTGCAGCTCGAGAAAGAAATACGAGGCACGTTGCTGGAGGCGGGCAATCTGGGGATCGCCGTCGATAGAGCCAACAACAACCTCAGCCAAGCCCAACTCGCCCTCGACAACAAGCTCGCCTACATGGACCGGCTGATCGAGGACCTCTCGCACACGCGAGACACGGCGGCTGATCTTTACTTCCAAGACCCCAGCTTCCGCGTGGTCGTCTCGCAAGCGATGCGACGGGCGGAGAGCGAGATGGACTTCGCGATTGATCGTCTCTACCGCCTCGCCAAGACGCTGCAATACGAGTGGACGGAGGCGTATCAGAATCCGCTGATCATCCCCGTGAACAGCCAGGAGCCGGCCAGCCTGGAGAACCCGTTGTTCGACAAGTTCACGCAGGTGGACTCGCTCTTCTTCATCCGCACTGCCGACGAAGCGAAGGACTACCTCGACGCGCTCAAAGCCTGGGACAGCAAGCTGCGGCGCATCAACGTCGTCAGCGTGCGCGGCCCGAACCACAGTGGCCCGATTTCTGCGGAGCCCATCTCCATGCGCGAGACGATCCTCAACCTCACGCCCGATGCCACGCGCGGCTACACCTTGGAGAACAGCATCCGTGACTTCCGCAACTACCTGGAGACGCGGCGCAAAGCGAACTTCTACAACGTCAACAATCCCTCGCTGGAGATTCCCTTCGCCACCACCATCGAGGACAACCGCTTCTTCCCTGCCACCGGCAGCCGCTGGAACATGCGCGTGAACAGCGTCGCCGTGGACATCTACGCCGAGAGCGGCTTTTCCAACAAGCAGGTGGCCGAGATCGATCTCATCCAGAGCGGCATCGTCAGCCTGCGCCGCTACTGGGCCAGCCCGCCCACTGCCGACGACGTGACACGCCTCACCTTCAACGTGGACAACATCAACCGCACCGCCTTCGCCGTGGCCTTCCCCGCACGCATTAACGGAGCCACCGGCGGACGCCCGCTGACCGAGTTCGACAACCTCGGTCTCGCCGACCGCCCCATCGCCGCCACGAACTGGATCCTCCGCATCAACACCGACGGCACCACCAACCAGCAGATCGATTTCAGCAAGATCAAAGACATCGTCATCCGCTTCACCTACACCTTCGGCAATCCGCCGGAGTTTCCGAATTTCTAAAGCAGCCATTGCCGACCCTCATGATGAGCCCCTGCTCACTCCGCTCATAAAATCTTGTCACAACTCGCGATCACCTTGGTATCAACCACAAATGACCTTGAGTCTCTCGATCATCACCACCGACTTCACTCCACTATGAACTCAAGAATCAGGAATCAAGAATCAGGAATCAGGAATCTGATCCTTGTCCTCTTTGCCCTATGCTCTCAGCTCTCCGCCAAGATCCCTGAGCCTGACGCCATCTTCTTCGGCAACGTGAAGCACAACGGCGGCGTCCTCCTCGTGCCCGCGAATAGCGGAGACTTCATCGTTGTCGCCAAGCTCAATGGCGTCACCATCGCCCAGACATCCTTGAACGCGCTCTCGAGCCAGTTTGTGCTCAAAGTCCCGGTTGATGATGGCCAGGAACCTCGCCTCGCAGGCATGGCGCGTGGCAATGAGCGTGTTCGCGTCTATCTCCGGCGCACCTCCGATAATTTGGAAGTGGAGACCAACGAAAGCAGCGGCAGCAATGGTTTACTGATTCCCGCCGAGCGCGGAGCCCTCACCGAGATGGTCTCGGGACTGAGTGTCTCGACTGACTTCGGTGGTATGGCACCAGGCTATGCTCCCTTCAGCACTTGGGCTGAGGGCTTTGGCATCATGGCCTATCCAGGTTCCACTGATAGCGATGGCGATGGTCAGACCAATCTCCAGGAGTTTGTCGCCGGCACGGATCCCACAAGTGGCGGTGATACTTTTCATATTCTCGAAGTGCGCCGCGTGAATGGCGTGAGTTCCATCAAGTTTGGCCCCGCCATGCTCAGCCGCGAATACTCCCTTTACTGCTCACCAGATTTGTCAGGCAGCAGTTGGGTCAAAATCGGCACCATTCGGCCGAACTCGGCGGCGGCATTTCAGTGGTTTGACCATATCACCCCCGACGGCACGCCCCATCTGTTCTACAAGCTGAGTGTCGATGTGCGATGAGCCTCCGTTTCAAGCAACGATGAACCACATTGCCTCCCATCAACCAAGCGGAACATTCCCGCTCCGAATCTCCACCAATCGGGCCAGGAGTGAACCGATGAACTGGGTGATCGCCCTTCTTTGCGCCCTGTGCTCTTCGCTCGTCGCCACCGAGCCCACGACTACACAGAAAATCACGCTCACCGCAGGCTGGAACCTCCTCTCCGTTCAGGTGGGTAACGGCCCCATTCCAGTCAGCACGTTCCAGTCCTCACTCAGCACCCCTGGCAACCTGATTGAAATCTGGAGCTACACGCCGTCGGGCAATCTCGCAGTCCCCGGTGTCTGGCAGAGTTACCAACCGCTCGTGCCCTCGTTTCCCAGCGATCTTGCAGCCGTCGTCCCAGGAAAATGCTGCTGGGTAAATCTCTCCCAAGACACGGATTTTCAAATCTCCGGCGTGCCGTGGAATGGAACTGTAAATCTCGTCAAAGGCTGGAACCTCGTGGGCTTTCCCGGCGTGTCACTTGATGAAAACGAAGTGCAGGAACTCAGCGCGGTGTTTGGCTCGTCGTTTGACCGCATCCAACAGGTGTGGACCTTCGACACCACGCTCCAGCGTTTCAGAGGCTACGACCTCACCGCGATCCCCGCGATGAAGGACCTGACGGGTGTTTCGCCCGGCAAAGGCTACTGGGTTTACTCGATCAGCGACACAACGATCAGCCTGACACCACAGCCCTTCGTGGCATTGCCTTCAGACAGCGATGCCTCACCGCCACAAGCTGCGGCGGCCTTCCAGTCCACCGATCCGCGCTGGCTCGGCAGCAACCCCGCCAAGTATGTCGGCAAACAAGTCCGCTACCGCGCTGGCGATGGCAGCGACACGCCCTATGACCTCAATGCCAACGGCGTCCTCGACGATCCCTACACGCAGGACACCATCCTCTTCGAAAAGACCGCCGACACCGTCTCCATCACCATTGGCAACAACGGCTCCGGCCTTGTCACCTGGTCCCTGGAAAACACCTGCGACTGGCTTTACAGCGCGCCCGCCGATGCCCGCACCTGGCCCAGCGGAGCCACCACACGCCCCCGGAATGCCAGTGGGACGGTTTCCTCCGAGAAAGACACGCTCCTCCTCTATGCCGACCGCACCGGCATGACACCGGGACGCAAAACGGGCAGCATCACGCTCTGGGTCGGCGGGCAGGCGTTTCCCGTCAGCCTGCTGCTCGATGTCGCCACCGTGGATGGCGACTGGCGCGGCTTTGCCACCACCACCCGGGTCGGCGGGCGGAACATCTCCCTCGGCGAGGTGCGCCTCGTGCTGAACAGCTTCTCGATCAATAACAACGAGGCCAACGGTTTCCGCGCCGTGCTGAATCGAGAGCAGTCCATCCTCTTCCCGCGCGATGTCTATATGGACGGTGTCTTCTATGCCTCGAACCAGTTCAAGCTCACCACCAACTTCGAGATGAAGGCTGGAGACCGCAACGCACCGCCGTATGACGTGTTCCCCGGTGATGCCAAGGACCGCGACACCAATGGCGACGGCAAGGTGGACGTGATGAATCCCTTCCCCTATGGCATCCGCCGCGAGGTCACACTGCTCGGCACCCGCGTCTCGCCGGACCGACTGGAGGGCACCTACATCGAGTCCATCCGCGGCATGTTGCCGCCGCTCTCCGGGAACACGCTCGTCACCGACCAGAACCAGTTCGTCAGCGATGCCTTCCTCACGCAGAGCCAGCCCGTTTTCATCGAGGGCACCTTTGTGCTGGAGCGGCAGAGCTTCACGCCCACCCAGCGCAGTGTGTTCAATGAAAGTGCCGACCTCGGCCTGAACATCGGCGGCTCCGACACCACCAGCCGCAGCGTCACCTTCGATGTCACCACGCCTGTCACGGTGCAGGGCGTCACGCTGTCGTTAAACCTCACCTTCCCCGATCCCGCGCTGCTTCAGATCTCCCTCATCGGCCCGAATCCGAACGACAATCCCTACATCATCCACGAGTTCGGAGACAACAGCGCCATACCCTCCTCGCTGGTCATTCCGGCAAATGCATTCACCGGCGCAGGCAATGGCACCTGGACACTCGTCATCGAATGGGATGGCAGCACGGGCGAGCGTGGCACGCTGGCAAGCTGGGGGCTGAACATTGAAGGCGCTTCCACCCATCAGGCCACCGGACGCATTGTGGCATCCGCCGTGCCCGTCGCCGGGGCCACCATTCGCCTGGAAGGCGGTGTCACCACCCAGACCTTCACCGCGGCGGCCAACGGCACCTTCACCATCCCGAGCCTCACCGAGAATGACTACACGCTTTACATCTCCAAGCCCGGCTACCAGACCACCACCGTCACCTTCTTCGTGAGTGAAACCGATGTCGCGCTCGGTGATCTCACCATCACGCCGCTCGCCATCACCCAGCCGCAGCTCACCGCCGCCCCGCCCATCGGCTACGCGGGCACCCAGCCGCTGCATGTCGAGTTCACCGTCGATCTTCCGCTCGGCTTCGGTGGCACCACCGTCGCCTGGGACTTCAATGGCGACAACGTGACCGACCAGACCGGCCCCATCGCCACGCTCACCGAGACATCCTTCGATTACGCCACGCCCGGCATTTACACCGCCAAAGTGACCTTCAGCGGCAGCAGCGTCGGTGCCGAGAACACCTTCAAGACACAAACGATCCACGTCCATCGCGGCACAGCCGATCCCGCCGGCGGCAACCAGCAGATCTTGGTGAACGCCTTTGTCGGGGCCTTCGGCGCGCTCACCGATGTGGGCTCGGCCAGTCCGGCGGCCAGTCCCGCCGCGGTCACCGAGGTGCAAACACAGAGCGTCTCTTGGCTCGCCCCCGCACCCGTCAGCCTCACCTCCGGTTTCGTCTATCAAGAGAGCATCTGGGACAGCGCCACCTTTGACCTCGACCGCATCCCTGTCGCGCCCGGCACAGCCTTCGGCAGCCCTGAGGACATCGACCTCACGCTCAACTGGCCCAGCCTTCGCTACGTCCGCTTCAACACCAACAGCCCCAATCCCACGAAATACGAGGCCCTCACGTATGTGCAGACGCCCACCGGCAGCCGCAGCGTCGAGTTGAACAATACCGTCGGCTTCACTCCCTACGCCATCCCCAGCGGCAGCACGAAGCCCAACCGCTTCCGCATCGCCACCGCCCTCGGCGGCTCCGTCTTCGCCACCAGCCCCAGCGCCGTCGGTGACATCAAGATTCAACCCGGGAGGACACTGCCATGATTTCACCAAAGGAGCGCGGACACTCCTGTCCGCACTTTCCATTCCACGCAGCGAAGCTGCCCAATCATCATGAAGCGGACAAGAGTGTCCGCGCTCCTTTCTCGTTCACCGCTCATCACCATCGATTCGCCATGAAGCCAAGCTCATCACTCCACCACTCCATCACTCCACCGCTCCGAGCCTGTCTCCTCGTCGCGTTCCTCCTTTCGTCATTCGCCATTCCGCATTCGTCATTCGGGGCGGAGAGCCCGCTCTACATCCCCTTTCAGGGCCAGGTGACGAACCAGGCGGGCACCATCGTCGCGGACGGCCAATACTCCGTCATCTTCAACCTTTACGACCAGGCCGTCGGCGGGCAGCCGGTATGGTCGGAGCGGCATGTGAAGATTGGCGTCACCCGCGGCATGATCAATGTCTTCCTCGGCAGCATCAGCCCGCTCACCAGCGTGGACTTCTCCCAGACCAAATACCTCGGCATCACCGTGGACACCGACAACCTCGCGACCACCGCCGATCCGGAGATGGTCCCGCGGTCGCTCATTATCCCGGCTTTTTACGCGAAGAAGACCGAGAAGATGATGGCATTTGATGCCACCAGTGGCGCCTCGTTGGGGACAAGTTTTGGTTGGTCTGCCATTTTCAACAATGGAAACCCAGCAACCGGCCGTATCGAAGCAGGCAAGCTGGTCGATTCGAGCATCACTAACACTCAACTGGCGGCAGGTGCTGTCACTTTTGGGAAAATAGCTACAGCTGCCGTATCAAATGATAATTTGACCGCAAACTCCGTAACAAGCGACAAGATTGCTAATGGAGCAGTGATAGAGAGCAAACTGGGGTCTGGTGTCGGGGTGCCCGTTGGCTCGATGTTTGCTTATTCAGCCCCCAATCCCCCCCCTGGTTATCTTGTTTGCGACGGAACACCCATCTCTCGCACGACATTTTCGATCTTATTCGCCGTCATCGGCACTACTTATGGAGACGGTTCAACCAACCCTGACGGCAGCGCGTCAGGATTCGCCGGGACACATTTTAATTTGCCGGATTTTAGAGGCCGATTCTTGCGTGGATGGGACAATCGATTCGTGGCTGCAGGCAATAGAGACCCCGATGTCGCTGGCCGCACCCCTATGAATCCCGGGGGAAACGGTGCCTATCAAATAGGTTCGGTTCAAGGCCATCAGATCACCAGGCATTCTCACGAGAGCAACTTCGGATTCGACGCAGGTGCGAACGGTCCTGGCAGAATTATCGGCTCTGCAGCATACCGTGCTGGAAGTGGAACGATTGGCTACAGTGTGGCATCACCTGGATCAAGAGCGGATATCTCCACGGAAACTGGAGGAAACGAGACCCGCCCTATCAACGCTGCCGTAAACTACATCATCAAACATTGACGGCCATGCAACGTTTCGCAGCACCATTATTTCTGCTGCTGGTTTCGGTTGTATCCGCCCAGCAGCCACTTCAGTTTCTGGCACGCCCCTTCGATGTCGAGCATGGGGATAGCGTCGTGTTCAGCTATCTGGTGGATGAGTCCACCGTGCCGCTGTCCAGCATCAAGAGCTGGAAATGGGACTTCGATGGAGATGGTTTGTGGGATGAGCAGAAGAGCGTTGGTGGCGCAGTAACTTCGGAGCAGATCAACACCACCTGGCAGGCGGTTTACAACACAAATATGGGCACGGCCTACTCCACGACGGCCCGCAGCTACACGCCGCGCCTGCAAATCACAAAAACGGACAATTCCATCATCCAAAATGGCACCCATGGCATCACCGAGGACATGTTTGGCCTTGATGGCGTTGCGGACCCTGCCTTCATCGTTCGCCAAAAGGACACCTCTGATCCCAACATCAACGTTAGCTTCTATGGCAACCCGCGGCTCGCTCGAACCACTGCGCCTCGCACCGATGCCATCAAGTTCTTTGCTGAGGTCAGCTTCAAGGCAGGTGTCACGGGATCGGTGACTTCGTATGCCTGGGATTTGGATGGAAATGGAGCGGACGATGTGGTGGGAAGCGGCAGAGACAGTGTCACGGCCAAATTCACAGGCGACTCCGGGGCGGACTTCTACTACCCCACCGCCGCCCAGAAATACAACGTCTCGCTCAAAGTGCAGTATCAGGTGAATGGCGGCAGCGCCACGTGGTCGCCTGCGGTCACACAAGTCGATTTCCTGGTCATTCTTACCACTCCGGCGAAGCTCTCTATGGGGCGGGCTTACCGGCAGGGCTTCCCGGAACGCTATGGCTGGAACGATGTAATCCGCTCATACTCCTCCAAGGACGCGTCCGGGCTGAACAGCCACGTCTATTTCGGCCACTTGGAGGACGCCTTTTACGAACAATACAACGCCCTGATACCCATTACCGCCCGCGATCCGTATCAGGGCGGATACGCCCTCGCAATGGCCGAGAGCGTCAACGAATTGCTCCAAGGTCAGAGCCTGCGTGGCTATCAAGGCATGATCGACGCCCTGCGCCTCCGCTATCCGCGCCTGGTGGACCCGGCGACGGTGCCAGATCGTCTGCCGACACCCATTGGTGCGCGTGAAGAGACCGCCGCTCTGGAGACTGCCGCACTCGATTTCAGCCAGAGCACCCAATACGCCGCCTACGCGGTGCGGGCTTATGGCCCGGCAATCCTGCGCCCGACTCCTGATCCGTCAAAGATCGCCCCCTATCCACAGTTCCCCCAATACGTTACCTTCCAGGACAGCACGCTGAGCGGAGCGCCCATTCCGGTGAAAAATGAATACTGGCAGCTCTCCGGCGCGGCAGATGGTCAGGCCCAGGCGCGGGTAGAGAAGGCCAAGGTGCTCTGGCGTCACAGCCTCCAAGATGAAACCGCCCTGCCTGAGGCCAAAGAGGAAGCCAAGGTCGCTGCCACGCAGAGTTACCTGATGATGGCCCTGATGGCGAACGGCCAGACGGAAAACCAGTTCGCCCAGAATGAGGGCGGCAGCCTCATGGCCCACGTCAAGATCGCCACCGACCTGTTCGACAAGATCAACGCCGGTGTGAACCCGCTCGGCAACGACGGCAGCTTCATCCCCAACGAGAGCTTCGTCGCCATCCACCAGGACGCGCAGGAGGCGGTGAGTGATGCTCGCGAAGCCGAAGTCGACGCCCGAAATGAGAAACGCACCTTCGATCGTAACCAAGCCGACCTGCGCAATGAACTTCTGAGTCAGCGGAATAGCTACATCACACCCCTGAAGCTCCTGACTGGCATCGATCCAGCTAGCTACAACAACCTTCAGACGGTGACAGACCAAAAGGACTTCAGGAATACTTTTTACTCGCGGCTAAACTACCTAAACTCCAATTATCCAAACGCCGATCCAACCATTCTTGGAGAATACGGTGCTCAGGTGGCCGCCATTTTTGATGCGGGGTTAAACCTCCAAGACCAAGTGACGACGCTCAATAATCTGTATGAGGGCATCAAGATTTCTCAATGGGCAAACGCAGAAGTCGAGGTCATCAATCTTGAGGCGACCGCCAAACTCAAGGCGCATGATATAGCGCGTGGCTATGCAAACGGAATTACGCTCCAGACAGGAGTTGGCGGTTTTCCACCGGCACCATTTTGGTCACTCAATGTTAACACCGGGCCGATCATCTCTGGCTATCTGAACGCCTCTGACCGTGACATCCAAACTCTGCAACAAGCACGGATAGCCGATGTGCAGTTGGAGTTGGAGATACGAAAAATATTGCTTCAACAAGCCAACATAAGCATCGCCATCCGCCGCGCCAAAGCCCAGCTCGATCAAGCCTACTTGCGCCTCGACAGCATGAAGGCACAGATGGAGCGCTACATCGAAGATCTCGCCCACACGCGCGACACGGCCGCCGATCTTTACTTCATGGACCCCAGCTTCCGCATTTCCGCCTCGCTGGCTGAAAAACGAGCGCAGGCGGAGCTGGAGTATGCGATCGACAAGCTCTACCGCCTGGCCAAGACCCTCGAATACGAGTGGACGGAGCCGTATCGCAATCCGCTCCTCATTCCCGCCAACAGCCAGGAGCCGCCGGCGCTCACAAACACGCTCTTCGACAAGTTCACCAAGCTGGACAGCCTTTTCATCGTGCGCAGCGCGGACGAGGCGAAGGATTACCTGGACGCGCTCAAGGAATGGGACAGCAAGCTGCGCCGGGTGAACGTGACCAGCGTGCGCGGCCCGAACCGCAGCGCCCCGATCTCCGCCGTGCCGATCTCCCTGCGCGAGCATGTGCTGGGCCTCAAACCGAACACCGCCACCGGCTACACGCTGGAGAAGAGCATCGCCGACTTCCGCAATTACCTGGAGAACAACCGCATCGCCAACTTCTACAACAGCGCCAACCCCACCCTGGAGATTCGCTTCCCGCTCGGCATTGAGGACAACACCTACTTCCCCGCCACCGGCAGCCGCTGGAACATGCGCCTCGCCACCATCGCCGCCGATCTGTATGCGGAGAGCGGCTTCAGCGATCAGCAGGTGGCGGAGATTGATTTCATCCAGAGCGGCATGGTCACCCTGCGCCGCTACTGGGCCGCGCCACCCGCCGCAGACGACCTCATGAAGCTGAGCTTCAACGTGGACAACCTCGACCGCACCGTCTTCGCCACCGCCTTCCCCGCCCGCATCAACGGAGCCACGGGAGGCCGCCCGCTCACCGAGTTCGACAACGCCGGCCTCGCCGACCGCCCCGTCGGCACCACGGAATGGATTCTCCGCATCAACACCGAGAACCCCGCCAACCGGAACATCGACTTCACCAAGCTCAAGGACATCGTCCTCCGCTTCACCTACACCTATGGCAACGCCCCTGAGTTCCCGAATTTCTAATGCCGAACCGGTAGGGACCCGCTGCGTCGGGTCCGACTTGGAGGGACGCGCCACAGCGCTTCCCTACCACCTGCTCGTCTCCCTTTCTCCCCTTCTCCTCCTCTTCACCGCCTGCTCCAAAGCCCCGCCTCCGCTCCCCGCTGCCACGAAGGACGGCACGCCCGTGATCGCCATGGTCGGCACCGAGCCGATCACCATGGCCTCGCTCCAGGTGATCGCGGCGCAGAACGGCTACAACTTGCAAATCGACAAGGACCGCGAACTTGCGATCCGCGATGCCGTGAACAACGAGATCCTCGCCGCCAAGGCCAAGGAACTCGGCTACGAGGACGATCCCGACATCCGCCGCTACGTGAAGTCCCAGGCCGTGCAGAAGCTCCTGCTGGCCACGGTGGACAAGGAACATCAGGGCGCGGTGCCGACGGAAGCGGAACTCAAAGCCTACTACGACACCAACCTCGCCCAGTTCACCCCGCCGACACTCGCCAAGGCCCAAATTCTCGGCCTGCTGAAGCGGAAGGGTCAGGAGCCGCAGTTCGCCCAAAAGCTCGATGCCGTGAAGACCGCCATCGCGGCCAAGCAGGTGCCATTTTCGGAGCTGGTGAAGCAGTTCTCGGACGATCCCGCCGCGCAAGCCTACGCCGGCATGACGAACTGGCTGGTCAAAGGTGAGGCGAACAAGCAATACCCCGAATCCGTGCTCAAAGCGGTCTTCGAGGCCAAGGACAGCAACGAAATCGTCGGCCCCATCGAGCACAACGACTGGGTCTATTTCGTGAAGCAGGCCGAGCTGCGCGACGGCAAGGCCACGGCCTACGACCAGGCCAAGGCGCAGATCGCCCAGCAGATGATGCGCAAGAAGCGGCTCGACGCCTACAACACCTTTGTCGAGCAGCTCAAGGGCAGCGTGCAGGTCCAGACCTTCCCGGAAAAAGTCGCCGCCGAAATCCAGGACGCCACCAAGCAGAGCGGCCCGCCGATGGGGCCGGTGAGGACGAAATGACGAAACCCGAATGAGGAATGACGAATGAACCCCAAATGCCGATTGTAGCCGCCTTCGCCAGAAGGTGGTCATTTGTCATTCTGGGCTCCCTGCTCCTTACTCCCTACTGCCTGCTCACCGCAGGTGACAAGACCGGCGTCGGCCTGAACAAAATCTCCCTTCCCTCCGGCCCCGGCAGCATCGAAGGCCTCGGTGATTCTTTCGAGCCGCAGCTCAATACCGGCACCTCCTCCTACTCGGTCAAAATCGCTGCCCCACCCGGTGTGGCGGGGCTTCAGCCGAGCGTGGTGCTGCGCTACAACAGTGGCGGTGGCAATGGCCCCTTCGGAATCGCCTGGACCGATGGATTGCTCTCCATCCAGCGCCAGACAGAAAAAGGCCTGCCGACCTACGGGGCAGGGGATAAGTTCATCCTCGGCGGCGAAGAACTCGTGCCACTCTCCGACGGCTCCTACCGCACGGAGAACGAAGGCGAGTTCCGCCGCATCGTGCGCGACGGCACCGGCTGGATCATCTACACGAAGAACGGCACCCGGCACTACCTTGGCAGCAAGCCGCTGGCCTCGAATCCCTCGCGCATCATACGCCCGGGCGCAGGCCAGACCTTCGACGACACCTTCAAGTGGTGCGTGGACGACGTCATCGACGTGCATGGCAACCGCATGGAGCATCTCTACACGACCTTCCCGGACTCGCCGGGGAACATCTATTGCTCGGAGATCCGCTACAGCATCTTCGGCGCAAACTACCACGCCATCATCTTCGATTACGAGACACGTGCCGATGCCTTCACCTCCTACCTCAGCAGCTTCAGCGTGCGCACCGGCCGTCGCTGCCACCAGATCCGCGTGACCTCGCAGGGCGCGCTCGTGCGGCGCTACAAGCTCGGCTACACACTGCCAGCCGATGATCCCATCGAGCCCATCAGCGTGAACGATGGCGGGCAGATGTTTTCGATGCTGCGGCAGGTGACGCAGTTCGACAACGGCGTCACCGACAACAACTACCTCCCGCCGTTGAGACTCGGCTACACACGCTTCGACGCGGCGCTGGTGCAGCGCGGCTCCTTCCTGAATCCCGCGCCCGTTTCCATCGGCAATCCCAACCTCGCCCTCGCCGACATCAACTGCGACGCGCTGCCCGACTTCTTCTTCACCAACCCGGTGAACTCCCAACACAGTGTCGTCTATAACCACGGCCTCGGGCGCTTCTCTTCACTCACAAACTACGTTTCGCAGCCCACCGGCATCACCCTGGATCAAGATGGCGCTGATCTCGCCGACTACGATGGCGATGGCCGCATCGACCTGGTGCAAAAGGCAGGCACAGGGCAGTTTGTCTTTTTCCCAAACACCACGCTGCCACGCGGCAACAACGACACACAGCCGACCTGGGGCACGGAACGCAACTTCACCACGCCCTACCCGCCCTTCGAGCTGAACGATCCCACCGTCCGCACGCTCGACCTGAACGGTGACAAGCTCATCGACTTCATGAAGACCACGCCGGGCGGCTTCGTGTATTACTACAATCGCGGCACGCTCTGGGAGGAGGACGGCATCTACCTCTTCGGCGAACCGCAGATGGGCGACATCACCTTCGCCGACGCGCTGAATTTCGACGACGGTCAGCATGTGAAGCTCGCCGATATGAATGGCGACCGCCTGCTCGATCTCGCCCGCATCCACATCTTCCAAAACACGCTGGAGATCACCTACTGGCCGAACAAAGGTCGCGGCTCCTGGGGCACGCGCATCGTCATGGGAGGCAGCATCGACCTCAGCGTCATCCCCATCGAGGATGTCTTCGTGCGCGACGTGAATGGGGACGGCCTCGCCGACATCGTGGCCGTGGCCTACGACCACGTCGCCTACTGGCTGAATCTAGGCAACGACAGCTTCTCCCGCCGCTTCGAGGTGGCCAACACGCCCGACTACATCAAAGGCACCACCGTCCTCCAGCAGGCCGACATCAATGGCAACGGCACCACCGACCTGCTCTGGGAAAACTGGGATCCCAGCGCGGGTGCCTACCGCATCAGCTACGTGGACTTCATCGGCCTCACCAAACCGAACCTCCTCGCCGTGATCGACAACGGCATCGGCCTGCGCACCGAGCTGAGTTACCGCACCAGCACGGACTTCTATGTGATGGCGAAGCTCGGCGCGAATCCCTGGCACACGCGCCTGCCCTTCCCCTCCTGGTGCGTGTCGAAGATCAGCAAACGCTTCGGTCTCGATCTCGACGCCCTGCCCGGCGAAGACCGCTACGTCACCGAGTTCAGCTACTTCGACGGCTACTACGATGCGTTTGAAAAGGAGTTCCGCGGCTTTGCCTTCGCCAAGAAGGTCGAGCGCGGCGACGACCGCCTCACCGATGGCGGTCCCGCGCCGGAGGTGAACTCGCCCAGCACACTCACCCGCCTGGCCTTCCACACCGGCGTGCCCGATGGCGTGGACAACGACGGCGACAACGCCACCGACGAGTTCGATGCCATCTCCGGCTACGAGGAGGAGTCACTCAAAGGCAAGGTGCTCTGGACCGAGACCAACGTCATCGGCCCCAGCTTCAACGGCGTGGACGACGACCTCGATGGCTTCATCGACGAGAGCGACGAAGGCACGCACGACGGCCAGCTCGCCAGCGACAGCCTCGTCTTCACTCGCGAATACCAGACCTGGAGCCTCAAAACGATCCACAGCAGCGCCGGCGGCTTCACCCAGCCCGGCGCGAGCCTTCCCTTTGCCACCACGAACGGCCAGAAGGTCACCTTCCCGTTCTCGTCCTTCGTTTCCAAGCAGGTCATCGAAGCCGTCGGCACCCTGCACAGCGGCAACAGCTTCGCCTCCGGAGCCAGCACCGCCGTCATTACCAGCGACACGCAGGTGGACTTCTTCGGCAATCCAACGCTCCAGCGCAGCTACGGTGTCACCAGCGGCGGCGTGGCAGGCATCACCTACGATGACGAGCGCCACACCACCACGCAGTATGGATTCAATCTCGCAGCCTGGATCATCGGCCTGCCCACCGAGGTCAGCGTCACCGATGAACTCGGCAACTTCGTCAGCAAGTCCCGCAGCTACTACGACAACCTTGCCTTCGGCCAAATCGGCACCCGCGGGCTCATGACCAGCGAGGAGAAGTTCATCGGCACCAGCGGCACCGCCTTTCCCGCCTACTCACCACATCCCGGCGATCCGCGTGTCGGCGCAAACGCCAGCCTTACGAGCACCACGATCTACGACAGCTTCGGCAACCCTACCACGGTGCGCGATCCGAGTTACACCGGCCCCGGCGGCGGGCATGAGCGAGTCTATGGCTACGATCCGGTCTTCCGCACCTATGTGGAGACGGAGACCATCAAGGTCGGCAATGGCAGCGCGGATCTCGTCGCCAGCGCCACCTATGATCGCGGCGGCGGTGTCATCACCACGAGCACGGACTTCAATGGTAACGTCAGCACCTACCTCTACGACATCTTCTTCCGGCTCACCGGCATCGTGAAGCCGGGAGACACCCTCGCCGCGCCGACGCAGGTGTTTGAATACCGTCCCGGCGACACCGTGCGCAAGCTCGACTACAGCTACACGTCGTCGGGTGCGCTCACGCTCAGCGTCTCCGCTGCCGAGCCGGTGATCAGCCGCGTGACGGTGAAGTCCCGCGAGACCGCAGGCGGCGGCACCTTTGATATTGTGCAGATCACCGATGGTGCGGGGCACAAGCTCGGCACCATCGAGGAAGGCGTGGCGGGCGGGCAGTTCGTTTACAAGGACGTGAAGCGCTACACCTCGCGCGGAGCGGAGCGGGACAGCTACCTGCCGTTTTTCGGCGTGAACGCCAGCTTCCGCGAGCCACCGCCCGATGGAGACCGCGTGACGAATTTCTACGACGCCGCAGGCCGCGCCATCACCACCATCAATCCGCCGGAGACCAACGGCGGCGCACGCAAAGCCACCCGCACCGATTACCTCCCGCTCAAAACCGCCCTCTTTGACGAGGAGGACGCCGACCCGCTCTCCACGCACTTCAACACGCCGCACCTCCAATACCGCGACGGCCTCGACCGACTCGTCGGTGTCGATGAGATCAACAAGGAGTCCGGCGCGCCCGTCACCTATCCCACGCGCTACACTTACGACCTCGCGGACAACCTCATCCGCATCCTCGACAGCCAGAACAACCAGAAGTGGATGCGCTACGATGGCCTGAAGCGCATGGTCTTCATGCACGACCCGGATCGCGGCGTGATGACTTACACCTACGACGCCGCGTCGAACCTCACGCAGACCCTCGATGCCAAGGCCCAGGTCATCAGCATGACCTACGACGGCGCGAACCGCATCCAGACCGAGGATTATCTCGATGCGCGCGGCCTCACGCCCGATGTGAGCTATTTCTACGACACGCCTGCCACCGTCCCAGCGGGCGATGGCACCAGCGCCACCAGCACGCAGGTCAAAGGCAAGCTCAGCAGCGTCACCGACCTCAGCGGCGGCGAGGTGCTCAGCTACGATGCCCGTGGCCGCACCGCCTGGAAGATCAAACGCATCCCCGATCCCAAGACCGGATTGCTCTCAAGTTATCAAAGCCAGTTCAACTACGACAGCCTTGACCGCTTGACCACCTTGACCTACCCCGACGGCGACCACGTCATCTACGGCTACAATTCCCGCAACCTCCCCCAGACCATCACCGGCGGCCCCAGCGGCCACATCATCTCCGGCATGACTTACAAGGCCAGCGGCCAGCTCGACACCACCACCTACGGCAACGGTGTCGGCACCAGCTACAGCTACGACCCGCGCCTCCGCCTGCGCTCGCTCAGCACCGCCAAGGACGCCACCCAGCTCATCAGTTTCGCCTACCAGTTCGACGCCGCCTCCAACATCACCCGGATCGACGACAACCGCCCCGCCATCCCCGCCGCTGATCCGCGCAAGAACACCCAGGTCTTCGGCTACGACGATCTCTACCGCCTCACCAGCGTGCAATACCCCGCACTGCTGGCAGGCTCCGCAGGCAGCATCAGCTACGCCTACGACCGCATTGGCAACATGCTCAGCCAGACCAGCAACATCGCAGCCACGGAAAACGGCCTGCCTTTGACCAATCTCGGCACCATGAGCTACGGCGGCACCGCCGGCCCCAGCAACCGCATCGGCCGCAGCGCAGGCCAGCCCGGCCCCCATGCCCTCACCGCCGTCAGCGGCGGCTCCCGCAGCTACGCCTACGATGCCAACGGCAACATGGAGACCATCGACGGCATGACATGCACCTGGGACTTCAAAGACCGCCTCATCGTCGTCGAAAACGCCCAGATGCGCGCCGACTACACCTACGACTACACCGACCGCCGCATCACGAAAAGTGTCCTCTCCAAATCTCCCCCTCTCCCTGTCTCCCCGTCTTCGCCTGAATACACGATCTACGTCGACAGGACCTATGAGCTTCGTCCCAGCGGAGAACCCACGAAGTATGTGTGGAACGGCGAAACCCGCGTCGCCCGAGTCACCACAAACCTGAACGCCACCCAGCGCCTCCAGCGCTTCACCCTCCAGCCCGGCTGGAACCTCTGCACGCTGGCCGTCGCCCTCACGAATGCTGGCACGCAGCTCAGCAGCGCCCCGGTGCAAAACGCCTACCGCTGCGATCCCGCCACGCAGACCTACCACACGATTTTGCCAAACGAAGCCATCCCCGCAGGCACCCTCCTTCGCGTCCGCGCCAGCACAGCGGGCGAATTGGCCCTGCGCGGCACACCCGCCGCGCCCGCCAGCGTGAACTACCCCGCCGGACGCCACTGGATCGGCAACGCTACCTTCCAGTCCCTCGACCTCGCAACCGCGCTGCCCGCCACCGCGAACCTCTGGTTCTTCGATGCCACTGCCCAGTCATGGCGCTTCCGCCTTCCCAGCGCCCTCAGCACCGCCAGCGATGCGCCCGCCCACCTGGAGCCCGGCGAAGCCATCTTCGCCCTCCACACCGCCGCCTTCACCCTCGCCCCCGCCGACCCCACGCTGGAAGTCCGCTACTACCACCAGGACCACCTCGGCTCCTCCAGCGTCATGACCGACACCACCGGCCAGCTCGTCAGCGAAAGCACCTTCTACCCCTTCGGCCATCCGCGAAACGAACACGAACCCCGCAACGTGCAGGAAGCCTATGGCTTCACGCAAAAGGAGCGGGATGGGGAGAGTGGATTGGGGTATTTTGAGGCGAGGTATTGCGCACACACCACGGCGAGATTCGCCTCCGTGGACCCGGTTTTCTTTCGACTTCCCGAGGCATGCTTGTTGGAGCCACAACGCTTAAACGCCTATGCCTACGCAACCAACAATCCGCTTTCATTTAATGATGAAGAAGGCGAATTTGCTAACTTTGCGGTTGGGGCATTACTTGGCGCAGCAGTCAATGTTGCATCCCAAGCAGCAAACCAATGGGTGGAGGCAAAAGTTCAAGGTCGTCCCTTCAATATTTCAGAGATTAAAATTGACGTAAAAGAGGTCGTGATTGCCGCAGCAATTGGGGCAGCAACGAGCGGTGCATCAGCGCTCGCCACAAATGCCCTGAAGGCTTCTACGCCCCTAGTTCAAGCGGCAACCCAGGCAGCCATTGGAGGCGTTGGGAAAGGGGTCGAGGAAGCGACCAAGCAGTATGTCACTACTGGTAAAGTGAATATCCAGGACGTTGCTAAACAAGCTGTTATCGGAGCTGCCTTGACAGGTTTGGCAAATCAGAGCGGCTCCCTCATCAAACAGTGGGGAGACGCAAAAATTGGAATGAGAGCTGCTGATTCCCTGCGTTCAATGGGCAAAGATCCATTGTCATTCCAAGGTGCCAAAGTTGTCGACCAAACTGTTCGTGGTTTCGAAAAACTCACCAACGCTGCCGGGAACGTAACAACACAGGGCGTATCAGCAGTAGGCGACATTGCTTCAGGAGTAGCAGGTAAATTAGACCAGATGGCTTCTCAAGCTCCCGCTGGTGCTGCGGCAGCGAACACAAGCCAAGATAAATGAACGAGGAAGCTCAAACGACATTGGCCTTCAACAAAACGACAACCCGCAAATGAAACCAAGCCCATCCATCCTGCCATCACTCCTCTGTCTGGCCTTGGTCATCTTTGGGGCGACCACCAGGCTCTCCGCCCAGACGCCGCACACGCCCAACCCCGGCTCACCCGAGCGCCAGGCCATCTGCGATGCCATGCGGGCCTTGGTGCAGGCCGAATACGCCGAGAAGACACTGCTCAGCCCGTGGTCTTCAAGATCGACACCCTGCGCGTGCAGGGCGACTTCGCCTACCTGGAATGCCTCCCCCTCTTCAGCGTGGCCGTCTGAGTTTTCTCAACATCAGATCTTTTGCGAGGCCTGCCAAGCTCCTTCCGACCCCAAACCGATCAGACATGCCTACCACACTCCGTAGAACTGCCCTTCTCGTCCTCATCTCGCTGTTCGCCGTCATGGCGCACGCCGCCGATGGCTTGACTCCCAAGCCCGGATCACCCATTCGAAAAGCCATCTGTGACGGACTCCGCAAGCTTTACGCCTCAGAGTATCGTGATGAGCCTGTCCTGGCCCCTGCCTCCAAGATTCTGTTCGAGATCAGCATTCTGAATGTGAAGAACGGATGGGCCATTTTCTCTGGGGCACCCGTGGTGGTCCATCAAGATGGCAGACATGAGACCCTGGACACCATGCATACCGCCGTGCTTCACCTCGAGAACAAGCAGTGGAAAGTGGTAAAAGACATCGGATGGCATGGTGATGTGGTCACGGACAATGAGCTCCGCATGGAGGCTCCTGACTTCCCGAAGGAAATCCTGCCCCATATGAACGGCGAGAAGCCCTGAAGCGCTCGTAGCATCCAACTCCGTTTGAATGATTTATGAACTCCGATCCTGAATCCCGCCTCGACCGCCTGGAAGCTCAACTCCGCCGCCAGCGCTGGTTTTCCCTGCTCAGCCTTATCCTTGCCGCCGTGGCCGTCGCATGGGGCTGGCAAGGGCGCGCCATCACCATCAGCCGTGGAACGACCGTCGAAGCTGAGCGATTTATCCTCAAGGATGCCAAGGGCCAGGAACGCGGCGTCTGGGAAGTGGACGCCAAGAATCTGACCCAGTTTCGACTTCAAACCGGAGGAGCGAACCGCCTTTTTCTGGGCGAAACCGGAACAGGCACCGGATTGACCGTGTGGAATGGTAGCAACGCCAAAGCAAGCCTCGATGCTGACGCCAACGGAGCCAAGGTAACGCTCACCGACAAGGATAACCTGTTCTGCCAGATGAACACGGCCGGAAACCAGTTCATCCTTCAGTCCGCGGTGGGCCGCGTGGATATGGACGCAGGGAAGAGTCCGCAGGGAGCGCCGTGGATGCAGTTCTCCAAGGGTGGCAAGACTCGCGTAGGACTCGGCAATGGCTTTGTCACCGGCGGGGTCTGGCGGCTGCGTTTCCTGAACCCCGATGGCACGACGGCTTTCCACGAAACGCCACCCACAGCGCCACCCAATTGACCTATGACTGACACGCAAACTGCTGCGACGCCACGCATTCCGCGTAGCCTCACGGTCCGATGCTCTCCTCCACTTCATTCACAATGCGCATCGTCTTTGACACCTCGATGCTGGTAGCTGCCGCCCGATCCCGGACGGGTGCCAGCCAGGCATTGCTGCGGGCGCTGCCGCAGCCTGGTCTGACGCCATGCCTCTCCGTGGCGCTCTACCTGGAGTGGCAGGATGTCCTCACCCGCCCCGAACATCGCCCGCCCGGCCAGTCGCCGAAGGATGTGCTCCAGTTCCTCCGCTACCTCGCCGGGTTGTGCCATCACCAGGACATCCATTTCCTGTGGCGGCCGTTTTTGACCGATCCAGGTGACGACATGGTTCTCGAACTGGCTTTTGCGGCCCAGGCAGAGTATATCGTCACGCACAATGTCCGCCATTTCGCCGGGAGCGAGAAACTGGGCGTCCAGGCCATCACTCCCGGAGACTTCCACCAACTGCTTTTTCCCAAACCATGAGCACCCTGACTGTCAAACTGCCTGATTCCACGCTCAGAGTCATCCGCCAGCTCGCCCGCAGGGAGGGCGTGAGCGTGAACCAGTTCATGTCTAGCGCCGCCAGCGAGAAGGTGGCCGCCTGGCAGACCGCTGACTTCCTGAAACAAGAAGCCGCCCAATCCACCCGTGCCGACTTCCTGAAATTCCTCGACGCCGCACCGGACACACCGCCGGTGAAAACGGACCGGATGTGATCCCCACAAGAATGCACCCGCCCCGTCAGCATCGCCGTCATGTGGCAAGTATCGCTCAAAAAGCGCGGCACAGATTGCTCCTGGGAACGAGGGCTGGGAGATGCATCGCCGTCTGCCTGGCGCTTGGCATCTTTACTGGGGTCCACGCCCAAATCCCCGCTATCCCCGAGCCACCGATCCTCCTCTACGGCACCGTCACCGACAAAGCCAACAACCAGCCCGTCGCCATCACCAGCGTGACCTGGCAGGTCACTGACGGCACCACGAACCGCAGCTACAGCGCGGCCACGCTGCCCGCGACACGCATCGTCTCCAACGGCGAATCCTTCTACCTGCTCGAAGTGCCACAGGAAGCCCGTGTGGTGCAGAGCGCCGGTGGTCCACTCACGTTGCAATCCGGCAGCAACGGCTTCGAGGTCAAATCCCCGGCTCCCACCTACACCCTCACCGCCACGATCAACGGCAGCGCCGCCACCATCAAAGCCGTGGACAGCACCAGCCAACCCCCCGGCACCGCCAGCACCTCGATCAGCGATTACACGCCCGTCACACAGGGCCGCATGATGCGCGTGGACCTCTGGATCAACGAAGACCCTTACCTCACCTGGGCAGCGGGCTACTTCCCCAATCCCAACGCCCCCGAAGCCGCCCCCGGCTTCGACTTCGACCACGATGGCTTCACCAACGAGCAGGAGTTCGCTGCAGGCACCGATCCTTTGAATGGCGCTTCATCGCTGCGACTCGCCAATTTCTCTCGAGCTGCCGATGGAACGACCTTCTCACTCACTTGGGCGAGCATCCCGGGCAAAACTTATCAGGTTGAGAGCAGCGCATCTCTCACAGCAGCATCGTGGACAGCGATGGGCTCCTCTGTGCTCGCCACTTCCAATAGCTCATCACTCGTCCTACCAACGACAGCCAGTGAACAACGACGGTTTTTCCGCGTGGTCGTGTTGGAGTGACTGTTCTCTGAGTTCGTTACTGGGCGTCGTTTGAATCGTCCAATAGCACCGGAACTTATTGGTGTTTGGTAGCGTTGCATCTGTAGAAATTGAGTGCCCTTCTTCGCACTGTTTCGTCGCCCGATGACGAGGCTCAAATCGTGATAAATATCTGAATCACCGCACGGCTGCCTAGCTTTATGACAGTTTGTGCGGGTTTTGACCCTTATTCCCATTCTCCTCTCTGCACCTATTGCTGGAGAAGAAATGGGATTGATCCTCAAAAGACGCACAAACTGTCACTGAGGTGTTCGTGGCGACAAGGTCAACCCCTCCCAGAATCGTTGATGGCTGGATCTTTGGCCCTCGCGAAATCCCCGTGCTTTCAATTCGCGGGTGAACCGATTCGACGTGATCTCGAAAGAGCCGAACTCGTGGTTCGAGAACTGGCGAAAAGCCTCAAAGAGTATCGCTTTCTCTATCTTTCTCGCGGGGTGAGTGTCGCACTTCTCTGTCAAAAAGCGGCCCACGATGTCCTGTTCTTCCCTGTAGCATTCAACAGCAGCCAGCACCGACGCCGGTGGATTGAGTCCGTGCCTCTGCCATGCCAGACATCCTTCGATGCACCAGTTCAGTATGCCGGGCAACTCCTGGCAAAGCTTCAGAGCCAAGGTGGGATCTTTGTCCTTGTCAGCGATGGTGACTTTGAATGGAACCATCAACACTCGTCGCCACATGCCGTGATCAGTGCCTCTGATCTGTGGCTGGTGATTCCCATAAATGATCAGTTTGCGAGTGGGATGAAAGTCGAAGAACTCGCGACGCAAGAACCGCGCAGTGATCGAGTCTCCGCCGGTCAAATCCTTGATCCGCGACTCGTTCAGCCATCGTCCGTCGGCAAGCTCAGAACCGATGCAGACGCGCACGCCAGGAAGACGGGCAAGGTCGTTTGTAGCAGTCGCCCCCTGTCCATGGGGATCGAGGACGAAGAGACTTTCAGGGGCCTTTTGACCGTAGTCTCCCAACAAGGTCTTCAGTGTTTCGATGAACGTGCTCTTGCCATTTGCACCGGAGCCGAAAAGGAAGAGGAACTTTTGTTCGCGGGTATCGGCGGTCAGGCAGTAGCCGCACCAACGCTGGAGGAACGAGATGAGTTCGCAGTCATGGTCGAAAACGGTGGCCAGAAACTCATCCCAGATCTTGGCCCTCGCTTTTGATTCGTAGCGGCACCCGACCGACTTGGTGATCAGTTTGTTTCTTGCTGGCTGATGAAACTCGCCGGTGGTCAACTCAATGAACCCATTCTGTGTTCCCAGCAGCATGGGGTCAGCGTTAAGCTCATTTTGAGTCAACGCGATCGCCTCGTTCGAAGCTGCCAGAGCAATCAGGGCGTCGAGACGCTTTTTGTCACCAGTGGCTCGGGCGAACTTGAGGAACGCATCCACTTCTTTGCTGTCTGGTTTTTCGGCAGCCTCCTTTGCCAGCGAGGAGGGAACGTTGCGAGCCCTTCTCTTCACCTCTCCGTCCAGATCTGCCCGCCAGTAGATGCCGTCCCAGACATACCAAGTCCCCGAAGAATGATCGAAGCGGAGGTTCTCACCATGCAGGGAGACGAAGCGTCTGGCATTCCCTGAGTCATTGAGAGCAATCACACTGGAGGGCAGGCTCCTACCGTTCGCAGCACCGCAGGAGACCTCGTGAACGTTTTCCGACCTTGTCAGCAGATCCTGGAGATTCACTCCCGAAGCACGCAATTCCCGGAGGTCCTTTGGCGGGGCTGGCTTCTTGGATTGTCTAGAAGTCGCCATGATCAAGGGCGGTAGATTCTTACCGAGCGGGCAAGCTCTTTGAGCCAGCGCGCAGTTAGATTAGCTGCATCCTGACCCGGCTTATCAAAGTCAAAAGCAATGATGACATCCTTGTCCGCGAACAGCGGTGACCATGCTGGATCGAAGGCTGTGCCCGGCGAGGCGACGATTCGCGTCGGGCTTTGCCCAGGCTGTGACTCCAGTTCCGCATCGAGACACGCTATTGCATCACTTTCACCTTCGGTGATGACATACCTCTGCACTGGCATCCCATGAGTGGAAGTTGCATATCGCCAGGGGCTTGTGGCACTTCCTGTAGCCCAGGCAAATCTCGGCGGTCGGTTTCGTTGCCCGGGTTTCCCTTCACCCCACGGGTGTCGAATCTTGATGCCCCTCGGATACACGTAGCCAAGTCGATTGGGCAAGCATGGGTGACCACCAATTGTGACGTCAGGAAAGAAGCCCAGAGCACGTTCCACCAGGGAACAATGGCGAATGGTGTCAGGAGAGACACCGAACTCAATCGCCGCCAGACCAACAATGTGAGCGTCAGAGAACCTGTCACACGCTGCATCGACAATGGTCCGAAAGTCTGGAGGCAGGTGGACTTTTTTCCTCGGGCGCTTCCTTTCTAAGGCCTCGTGCATTGCCGGTGGATTCTGCTGCGTATCTTTTCCTGCAAGCTGGTATATTCGTCTCCGGTGCTCATAGTCACCAGGCACTGCTGCACATCCATACCGGCCGTCTTCAAAGATCACAAGGTGATTGCCTTGCCGGTCTCTGTTGTCTTCTGCACAAGCTGGACAGCGGGCGGTGATCTTGCCCCCTGCGGTCCGAACTTTCTGAAGGCGTTTGAGATCGAGTCCCATGGCATCAGCGATTGGAGTGAAGGCTCGCCGGCTCGATGCCGAAGTTTTTCTCCATGGCGCGGCGGACTTGGAGGGGATCAAAGAACACACGGCGGCCGACCTTGATGAAGGGAACTGTTCTCCGCACTTGTTGCTCTCTCAGCCAGCGAAGGCTAGGGCGGCTTTCCTTCTCAGGCCAGAGAGCGGCAAGCAGGCCGTGAGCATCGGTGAGACCAGAGCGAGTAGGTTCTCGTTGAGGGGTGGCAGGGTGCATGGTGGCAGGGTTTTGTGGTTGTTGCCGCATGTTGCGGCGCTCCTAGACACTGCGGCGCTTCCTGCCGCCGTTCGAGGCATCTCTTCGCAGCTCACTCCGATGTCACACTTTCGATGAAGCGGCTGGCGCTTGGCAAGACACGCTCAGGGTTGAAAGCGAATGGCTCAGCCCATTGATTCGCGCTCAAAGCTCGTCGGTATCGATTTGCGCGTCTGGGATCCGGGGGCTCGTTTGACTGTCACGGTTTTGATTCGAGAAAACATCAGGTCGTCATCATGGCGACGACCGCTCCCCAAAAGGTGGGCATCCCATTTCTCCTCTTCGGCACTTCGATCTCCACGCAGCTCAGGTCCGCGAGTCTCCGCACTTTCGGACTTCCTTCACGACGGCTTCGAGGCGTCCGCTTCCTCACAGGTTCTATTGGTTGTTCGAAGGCGTCGTCGTCGCGCCCGTGTGTTACTTTCAACTTCCACGACATAGGTGAACGAGTCCTTGAACTCACTCACCTTCATGTCCACGAACGAGTGGAATTCCGCGTCTTGGTGAACCCGGCTTTTGAATGGCAACCGCCGACAGATGCCGAACCTCGACAGTCGAAAGCACGCCGGAGCCGAGAACCTCGATGGCACACATCTGCTCGTCGCAGGCGGCTAGGACTTCACCGGTCCCTTCCACGACATCGTAGCGCCCACTGTAGTGCGATTCACTTCACTAAGAGGACGGCCATCGAGGATGCGGTGCTCAATGTTTACGAGGCCACCGAAGCTCCTTTGCGGGTTGTTGCACGTTAGGCCCCGGTCCCTTTGCTTTGCCTGCTGCTGGCTGCTCGAATTCCCGATTCGGCGCCGCCCCTCGCCCGACGGCGACGCTGTCGCAGCGCGCTAGCGATGCGTTTGTGCATAACGACTTGGCATTCAAACGACGCAGTGGAAGATGCGATCCACAAGCGCTGCCTCGCATCGGCGATGGACTCTGGCTCACCGACTTCTTCGAGGAAGGCCTCGAATTCGACAACCTTGGGAATCAGCTGCCTCATAGTGGAGCGCCCCGCATTCACCTCCAGCAACAAGTGGTGATGGTAGTTTCTAGCGACAGCCTGATCATGTGCGTCTCGTGCGTTTCCGGCGATGGGAACGGTGAAGGGAATTCCCGGCACTCGCGCTTCTTGGGGGATGAATTTCTCAACACCTGGCACCTCGGAAACCGATAGCGCCGGGCCATCGCTCATCAGTCTTCGAATGATTGGGAATACAGGAGGCTCAGGAACCTTTTCGTCTAAAGCTCGTCGATCTCGCCCCACCGTAGTCAGACCTCGTTCACAGCAATACTTTAGCCAAGCTTTCCGCAGGGGCGTTTGCGGTGGTTGCTGCTTCGAAAAGCCACTGATGACCGCGCCAACAAATGCCTTCCATTCAGTAGCTAAATGCTTTCCATCTGCCCCAAGGCTGCGGGCTATCCCTTTGAAGGCATCCCATTGCCACCCAGGGTTCGAGCAGTGCTTGCGTTGGGTGTTGCGTGCCCAATGACGAATGAAAATCATGAAGGCATCCAGAAAGGGTTTGGACGGCTCATGGATCAACGACCTCGCCTGAGACTTGATCGTGGGCTTGGGACCACAATGCTGAAGGGCCAGTTTTACCCAGAGCCCGACGGCTAAGGCAGGTCGGCACTGAGGATTGAGAAACAACTGTCGGTCCTCCGCTGACACCGGCACCTTCCCTGTCAGCGGGAGAAAAGCTGCGTGGAGAATGTCCGCATCGGAATCACTCAGCCGCGACACCAGTGGGGGCCTGGGTAAACATCCAGGACCATGAATCCAGGTGAGGTTCCCTTTGATCACTTTGCTTTCGGTAGGTTTCATGACGCGACAATCCGTTCCACGCGCCTCAGACCGTCAACTTGAATCTGCACTGCCTAGCACCCAGCCTCACCTAAACGTCCTCACGTTCATCTCGAATCGCATTGAGCGATCGATGCTCTGCCTGAAGGGTATAAAACAATTCAAACCCCGAGGCGCATGGAAGAGGCACGACACCGACACGTCATGGCAAGCATCGAATCATCAGTTCGCGAGGGGCTCACACGCCGCGAGATCTGTCGGGCTGCAGCCATTCACCACGGCACCTTGTATCGCTGGCTGGCTTCATCAGCAAAATTCCGCGAGTGGTTCCTCGCACTGGAGGCCAAACACAAGGAAAGCCGTCGTCAGCACCGCTGGCTAAGTCACCCATTCCGAGGCAAGCGACCTCCTGTAGCCAAAGGATCTCGCAGCAGGTTCCCGAGACCTCGCTATGAAATCATCGGTTATGCCGGTTTAACAACCAAGATACGGTGGACGCGTTGACCCCTACCATCACGCAGCAAGAGTAGTCTTGCATTTTGAAAGCGACACTCACCCCGACAGCTGCGCACGCGCGCGATGCTCCCACCCTGCGGAACTGCTCTTTTCGTCCGCCAAAGCGACACTCACCCCGACACCTGCGCATACGCGCGACCCGCCACACCTGTGGAACTGCTCTTTTCGTCCGTCAAAGCGACACTCACCCCGACACCTGCGCGCGTAGAAACCTTCACCCGCCACAGTTCCTGATGATCGACTGCGCCTCCATCATCACACGCAGCTTCAGCTCTTCAGGCCCGATGACTCGAGCCTTGCTCCCCCAGCCCAACACCCAACGTGTGATCTCCTCCAATCCAGAAACGGTCGCACGAAACCGAGTTCTAGGCGACGCAGTGCCGTCAAGTTCCTCAATCTCCTGAGTCGCATGCCACTGGCGTTCAGCCACCACACGGGCGGCCCATTCGGCAAACTCAATCTCAACCTCATGGGTTCGTGCCTCTTCATCGCCATAACCCCATACACCAAAGCCTCCGTTGAGATACCTTCGTGCATCGAAGTCCTCTGGTTTGGTGAAGTGCCTCGACGAAGCCCGCAAATCCGACAGGCGTGAAAGTGCGAAGTTTCGAATGGCCAGACGGTCCAAATCAAAACCGATGAGATACCAAGCATGATCCACCTGCCCCACATGATAGGGTTGCAGGTGACGCACCTCCTTCTTTGAACCCGTCAGCTTGAGATAGGAAAACGTCACCTCTTTTCTGTTCATCGCAGCGTCTAGCAGCGTGCTGAAGACTTCCACGTTGGCTGGCGATACGCCCGACGCCTTGACAGAGAAGGCCTCATCCAGTTCTTGCCAGTGAAAACTCACATGTTCGGGGCACGCCTCTGCGATCTTCTCGACACTGGCAGCCAAGGTTCGCGCCAGCTTGGTTCCACGCAGCGGCTCCAGCGCATGTTTAGCGATGAAGAGGCTCACCAGTTCGCCCCTTGTCAGCTGGAGGGCCGACAGCTCACTGACGGGTCCGGTGAAATGATACCCACCTTTCTTTGCATTGTATTCCACGGGCCAGTTGAGTTGCTCGCGCATGAACTTGAGATCTCGGCGGATCGACTTGATCGACACTTCTTCGATCTGGGCAGCGATCTGCGTGCAATTCAGAAATGGAGTGGCCTGTAAGAGCCGGGCGACCTGGAAGACTCGCCAGATCATGCCTTGCCTGGAACCAACCGCACTACTGCTAGTGCGTGCCACGAGAGATGAAGGGGAGGGAATAGCCATCGCACCGCGAGTTACTTTAATTACCTTAATGAAGAAAATGAAAAAAAGAGCCTACCCTGGACAGGTTTTGTCCCACCCCTTGCTTGAGAGTGGGTGCGATGAACACCCCCCTCACTGAACTTGCTTACATCCTCGATCGCTCGGGCTCCATGCAGCCCATGCAGGAAGCCGCAGTTGCCGCGTTCAATGACTTCCTTCGCTCACAGCTCGATGTCCCAGGAGACGCTCGCCTCACCCTCGTTTTGTTCGATGATCAATACGAAGTGCCCGTCGCCGGCCTTCCCATCGAACAGGTAGCACCGTTGACCGCTACCGGATTCGTCCCGCGTGGCAGCACCGCCCTGCTCGATGCCATCGGTCGCACGATCAAAGACACCGATGAGCGCCTCAAGAAGCTCCCCGCTGATCAGCAGCCAGGAAAAGTCATCTTCGCCATTTTCACCGACGGCTTGGAAAACGCCTCCCGCCAATTCACCGCAGGCCATGTCAGCGATTTGATCGCCCTCTATCGGACCGAGAAGCAATGGGAGTTCATCTTCCTCGCTGCCAATCAGGACGCCATCGCCACCGCTTCGCAGATGAGTCTCGATCACAAGCTCAGTTCCTCAGTCGAATCTAGCGTCGAAGGCTTCCGCACCTCGGGCAAGGCCATCGGTCGCAAAGTCTCCGCTGTTCGGAAAAGCCTCTCCGACGAGCGCCTCACCGAGCAGGAGCTTGCCGACCTGTCCAAGCCGATGAGCGACATCGTGCAGGAGGAGTTGTCCGCAGAGTCGGGTTCACACGAGCCTGCCTAGTCCCCTTGAATAGATATTATCAAGAATCTTTGTGACAGTTCACCGCCAAAACGTGTAATCACATTGGCGTCCAGCATCGCAGAGCTAGACCGCCACATTCCTCCCATGCACATCCAGGTAGTAGATGCCCAACTCTTCCAGCGCGCCGAGCAATCGCTGCACACGCGGCCAGTCCTCGCCGTAGCGCCGGCTCCACCGACGATGGGTGTCTTCCCAGACCTCCGGGGAGAAGTCGGGCGGAAAGTCCAGATACGCCTGGGCGAAGTCCAGCACGAACGGTCTCGTGACGATCGTCATCTCAATCGCCAGGAACTCTTCATCCGCCCGCAGAAGGATCGGCACATGGAATCCCTCCAGCTCGGTGATGCCATGGTCCAGGAGACGGAGGTAGCAGTCACGCTCCTGGCGAAAGTCCTTCGCCGAAGACTGCATTTTCAGCGCCCAGGGAATCAGGTTCCCCTTGCCACGCACCGCCCACACCCTACCCTGCGTCCCGTCTCCCAGCCTGCCACACAGCTCCAGCCCATGCCGCAAGGCATAGGCTTCAGCGTCAGACAGCAGATCGCGCGTTCCCATGATGCTTCAAAACTCCAACGGCCACTCCGCCCTCGTGCAGATCACCCTGCATGTCGGTCAGCACGCCGTTCCGGTGTCACACATGGGACCCGACTTCCTTCTGCTCAAGGAGACTTTGAGTTCCTCGGCTACCGAAGGAACCGTCGTTCTGACCATCGACGACCAAGTGCAGCGCATCCCGGTGCTCCTGCCTCAAGGCATCCGCGCCGGCATCCGGCGCGTGTCGATCGCCGAAGCCCACGCGGACGCTCTGGCGATGGCTTGAGCACGGAAGCCCTGTGGCTTCACAACGGGATCATTACATCAGATGTAGATCGCAAAGACCCATTACTTGGTCTCACCCCAAGCCAAATCACGGACGAGTTCCTCCTCATCGAACGGATGAGTCACGCCTCTTGCGTGAACCAATTGATGAAACTCCCTGCGCGTCATCCCAGCCAACTCCATTGCCTTGCCCACGGGAAGCATTCCCTGCCCATAGAGCACCAGCGCCAGTTCGGTCACAACCCGACGCTTCAACGGGGCTGCGCTCGCTTCAGCCGCCAGCGAAACCAGTTCTTTGTCGGGGATTTCCAGAGTGACGTTCATAGGATGAGACTAGCAGCATCCTGGGCGGGCGACAAGCCTCGAGAGGAGATTTGCAAAGCTGCATCAATCATCCAACCATCGAATCAGCTTCAACGGGGCCGCGCTCGTGAGAGCGCGGAAACTCCGCCCGCCCAGGTGCTAAGTCTCCCCAAGCTCGGTGAGGAACTGAGAAATCAGTTTGTCTTTGAGATGATAGCCATTGCCAATCATTCCGGTGATCAACGGGGCAACTTCAGGGATGATACCGCGCCGTTTGGCCACTCTCAAAACACCCAGGGTGCCGATCACTTCCGCACCTTCTCTCGCAGCCACTTTACGACCAAACAACTCGTCCAACAGAACGGGCATCTGATGGGTAAGGGCGAGACAAATCGCCTCTGCTTCGCCACAGTCCCCCAACTCGCAATAAAGCGAAGCAAGCAGCGGACTCCGTTCTACGGGCATTATGTGTATCCACGTCGCCCCAAGAAGCTCACGCTGAACAGCTGCCGCCTCCAGCCACCCGTCTCCCTGTGTCACAGTCTCGGTGTAAACCTTGGTTGGCACCCATACCTGATCGAAAACCGAGCGCAGCACGTCGAGTCGATCAATGCCCGAGAAGGCGATGAGAGGGGAAGTGTCGGCAGCACAGATGGGCATGGGGAATCTGTATGGCAATGGTCGATGTCTGTGTCAACCCGGACTTTCAGAATGCAATTCCTTTCTAACTATCCATTTATCTAATCAAAACAAAATCCATTGTAGAGAAGCTCAATCTTGCTATCAGAAACAATCGTTAACCGCCAAACAACACCATGACACTCCAAGAACTCAGCCAAGCCGTCAGCGGTCCCGCCGCTGCTTTTCGTAGTCGCACACGCCTCCAGCCTGCTGGTGGCGAGGGTGATAAAGTCTTCCCACCCACTTATGCCGGAGCTGTGTATGCAGTCGAGCAACGGCAGATTGCGGATGCTTCTGGGAAGATCGAGACCAAGACCTGTGTGCTCCTCGACTCCGTGCAGTCGCAAGCCAATCGGATGGAGGATGCCTTGCAGCAGGCGATTGATGATGGTGAGTCCCTCAAAGACTGCCCGATTCCCGTCTTGAGCGTGGACTTCACCGGTTTGGGCCTGCTGGATGAAGTGGGGCGCGTGACTAGCCTGGAGGCACCACATCGCGCGGCAGATGCGATTCTCCGTGACAGCCTGCTGGACGGTGTGCCCTTCCGCAAAAGCGATAAAGGCAAGCTGCTGGATGAAGCAAGCCTGCAAAACGCTACGCCACTCTACAAGCTCTGCCCCACAGCGCTCGTCTTCGGCATCTGGGATTCCACCGGGCCAAAGGGTGGCCTGGGAGCAAAGTTTCAGCGGGCGATGGTATCCGAGATTATTGGCGTCAATGCCCAAGTCGGGAAGAAAACCAGCAGTCGCATTGATCCGCTTGGCATGAGGGCAGCAGCAAAGGTCGTGAAGAAAGCAGACGGCAGCTATGAACTAGCTGGTGAAAAGGCAAAAGACGCTGTCTCGCCTTCGGAAGTAAACCATGGTAACATTCCACCCGACATCAAAGACGGTGGCGCGACCATCGACTACGCTGAGCAAGTCACGGTGCTCTCTCTCCCGGCGTTGCGGCGTCTGCGTTTCCCGATTGATGGCAAGACCACTGTTGCACGCGACAAAGCAGGGCGCACGGTGCTTGCCGCCCTGGCGCTGACATCAGCAGCGCTGGCAGCGGAGAGCGGTTTTGATTTGCGCTCACGGTGCCTGCTGTGGCCAGAAGGTCCGATCACCTGGGAATTGCTTCAGACTCCAGGCGCTGCTCCGAAGAAGATCACGCTGACCTCTGCCGATGCCATCAAGCTCCTGAAGGAGGCAGTCGCAGAAGCGAAAGAGCAAGGCCTGGAATGGTTCGGTGGCACTATCCCGCTCACGCCTGCCCCGAACCTCGTGGCTTTGCTCAAGAAGTCGCAGGACATCGCGGCCAAGGTCGCTGGTGATGCAGATCCAGCTTAACTTCCAGCGCTGACTACCATGTTTTCCCTGGGTATTGAGTTCCTCACGGGCAGCGCGGTCATGACCGCCACTGCGACGCGTGAAGAGGCGGAATGGCCGCCGCATCCTGCCCGCGTCTTCATGGCGCTGGTGGCCGCGCATTATGAAACTCGCCCGCTTTCTGAGGACGGGACGGAAGCGATGGACGCCTGGGAAGCGGAGCGTCGGGCGTTGGAATGGCTGGAGAAGCAGGACTCTCCAGCTCTGGCCTGCATGAAGGATGTTGCTAGACTCCGGCGTGCCGTGGTGAAGCAATACGTGCCGGTGAACGATGCGTCCCTGCCGCGCAACCCCACCACGGTGAAGAAAGAAGACCTTCGCGATGCGCTCGGCGTGATGCCCGCTTTGCGCAGCCGACAGGAGCGCACCTTTCCGTCTGTGGGCATCGGATTCGATGCACCTGAGCGTCTGGTCTATCTCATTTGGAAAGACGTAGCATTGCCTTCGGAGCTAGCGGCTCCACTCACTCAGCTGACGGCCAAAGTCATCCGCATCGGCCATTCCTCGTCGTTGGTTCAAGTGTGGCTGGCTAATGATGCACCCGAGCCGACACTCGTTCCGCAGCTGACGACCTTCCGCAGCGGTTCGTCAGTCAGTCTGCGCAAGGTAGCTCCAGGCTTGCTGGCCGATCTCGATCAGCGTTTCAATGCTGAAGAGATCAGCCGATTCTTCGATCTGGCAGCAGGCATTGAATCCACAAGCGGCAAAGCTCAGAAAGAAGCCAAAGCACTCTTCAAAGAACAGTTTGGCGAAGACTATCGCGCCAGCCTAGCCCATCCGGTCCGGCTTCGACCTGTGGTCGGAGTCTCGCAGTCTTACCAAGCCAACTTGCCTCAAGACGAACCAATGAATGGCACCGTGTTTGATAGCGAGCTGCTCATCCTGACCAAAGATGAGGGCATTGTGCTCGGTTTGGAGTCCACGAACCAACTGCTCGAAGCCCTGCGCGGAACCTTGCTCAGCGGCAGTGAAGATGCACCGGAGTGGTTCACCGGGCACCATGCGCCAGGCCAGCCTGCAACACGCCCGCACCTTGCGCTGTTGCCGTTGCCCTACGTGGGCACTGAGCACGCGGACGGCCATCTGCTCGGACTCGCGCTGGCCTTCCCCAAAGACATCTCGCCCGAAGACCGTGCCGCCCAACTGCGGCGCATTTTCTTCGATGCCAGCGGAAGGCCCAAGCCCATCACGCTCAAGCTCGGCAGGGGCTTGGATAACTGGGTGTTGTCTCGTGAGGATCGTGCGGCTCCACCTCTTGCGCTCAGATCACAAACATGGACCGGACCTTCCAGCGTTTGGGCCAGTGTCACGCCTGTGGTGCTGGACCACCATCCAAAGCATGATCCAGCTAGCGCAAAAGGCAGCGAACGCGAAGCATGGCGACAAGAGGTAGCCGAGTCCGTCATCGGGAGTTGCGAACGCATCGGGTTGCCTGCGCCAATCCGCATCGACATCGACAAGACCTCGTGGCATCGCGGCGCTCCACGCGCCAAGCCTGGCCCAGGCGGTATGCCTTGGCTTTCCAGCAAAACCGGCCACTCCAAACAACAAGTCCATGTGCTTCTTGAGTTCGGCTGCGAGGTGCAAGGCCCCGTGTTGCTCGGCGCAGGCAGGTATCGTGGTTACGGCTTGTGCAAACCCCTTGGCTATCCACGCAAATGAGCGCCCTCACACCCATCGCTGCCACTGACTTCGACAAGTTTTTCCGCGCCGTCTGGGGCTATGAACCGTTCCCCTGGCAGAGCGATTTCGCCGCTCGCGTATGTGCAGGCGAAACACCCGACTACGTCACTGTCCCTACTGGCAGCGGCAAGACGGCTTGCCTTGACGCCGCCGTCTTCGCGCTCGCCGTGCAGGCTTCGCGACCACCTGAGCAACGCACCACAGGCCGACGCATCTTCTTCATCGTCAATCGTCGCATCATCGTGGACGAGGCTTTTGACAGAGCGCAAAAGCACTTGGTGCCTGCGCTCGCCAATCCAGAGAAATACCTCGCTTCAAGGCCCCTCCAAGATGCGCAGCAAGAGGAGGCTCTCGCTATCCTGAAGGCCGTTGGTGAGTCCCTTCGCTACCTCAGTGGTAGCGATGAGCCGCTGTCATGCGTGCAACTGCGTGGCGGCATCTATCGTGATCGTGCGTGGGCGAAGTCGATCACCCAGCCGATGATCATTTGCAGCACGGTGGATCAAGCGGGCTCGCGCCTGCTCTTCCGTGGCTACGGGGTCAGCGATGAGGCCCGGCCAATCCACGCCGCTCTCGTGGCCCAGGATAGCCTGCTGCTCATCGACGAAGCCCACATCAGCCAGCCCTTTCTCCAAACCCTCGATTGGGTGCGGCGCTATCGTCTTCATGCACCGCAGTCGAGTGAGGTTGTCGCACTGCCCTTCACCCTGGTTCGCATGACGGCGACTCCGCCGAAGGATGTCCCACTCTCTGCACAGTTGGGCCTCTCGGAAGCAGATCGTGAGCATCCAGTGCTCAAAGCTAGACTTACCGCTTCAAAGCTCGCGCTTCTCGTCCACGCCGCGAATGCGAAGGGAAAGAAGTGGATCGATTCCCTGGCCGATGAACTGGAAACCCAGGCCACGAAGCTCGTCGCCGACCACTCGCCCCGCTCCATCGCCATCATGGTCAACCGCGTCGCCACGGCCCGTGCGGTTGAGGCGCTGATGAAGAAAGAACATCCGACAGCCAAAGTGCATTTGCTGCTCGGGCGGATGCGTCCGCTGGATCGCGATCAAGTGACCGGTGATCTTCAGGACGTTTTGAAGACGGGCCAGCAGCCGCACGCAGGAGACGCGCCCCTGCCGCTGCAAATTGTCGTCTCCACCCAGTGCCTCGAAGTCGGTGCTGATCTCGACTTCGATGCCCTCGTGACAGAGTGCGCCAGCCTGGATGCTGTGCGCCAGCGGTTTGGTCGCCTGAATCGCGGTGGCAGAGACATCACCGCCCGTGCAGCCATCGTGTTCCCCGAGGAATACACCAAGGCCGATCCCCTCGACCCAATCTATGGCAGCGCGATCAAGCACACCTGGGAGTGGCTGAAGGCACAAGCCACCAAGGATATTGTCGATTTCGGCCTCCACTCCATGACCGCTGCCGTCACAGCAGCACGCAGCACCGATGAGGAAGCCTTCAATGCACTACTCTCACCGCGCTCCAATGCTCCGGTATTGTTGCCCGCTTATCTTGATTGCTGGGCGCAGACCAATCCTGGTCCCGCTGCCGATCCAGATGTCGCCATCTTCCTCCACGGCCCGCAGCGTGACATGACCGACGTGCAAGTCTGCTGGCGTGCCGATCTTCCTGACGATGACAGTCTGTGGGCCGACACTGTGGCTCTTTGCCCGCCGACCGCGCTCGAATGCCTGCCCGTGCCGCTGCACGTCGTGCGCCAGTGGTTGCTCGAAGGCACCGACGCTCGTGACCTTTCTGGCGATGCCCCAGCCACCGCACCAGAGCAAACGAGGGACGACAAGCCCTCCGCGCTCAAAACCAGCGCGCTGATCTGGCTCGGCCTGAAGAAAGGCGAGAACCAGAGCAAGCTCCTCTCTGGGGTCCGTGACCTGCAGCCAGGCAACACCCTGGTGCTGCGCGCGCAAGAGGACGGCTGGAATGATCTCGGTCATGTGCCGGGTGCAACGCCCGTGACAATCGATCAAGCTGAACGCGGCATTGCTGCTATTCGCCGCAGAGCCATCGTTCGTATCCATCCCGCGATCTGGCCCACAGCCGGAGAAGCGACTGAAAAACTCAAGACGTGGGCCATGCAAAGCGAAGACGCAGAGGAGCTTTGCCAATGGAAGCGCGGTGAAGTCAGCGAAACACTGGCCGCCGCCGCCAAGGAACTCAAAGCATCGCATCCAGAGTTAGCCCACCGTTTGCTTCACCTCAGCGCGACAAAGCAACGGCAGCTCGATGTGGAACTGTATCCAGCATCGGATGGGCAGGTCTATGGCCGGGTTATCACGGTGCGTGAGCCATACTTCCCCGATGAGGTCGCGAACGATCAAGCTTCCGCCGATGACGGCCCTGACGATCCCTTGCTCGAAACGCCCATGCCGATGGGTCTCGAAGAACACACCGCACAGGTCACTGCTCTCGCCGCATCCTACGCTTCATTGCTTGGTCTTGGACCCTTTACCCAGGCCATCTCCACCGCAGCGCGGCTGCACGACATCGGCAAGGCAGACCGTCGCTTCCAGGCCATGCTCAATGCAAGCGACGTGGCGAGCGCAATGACGTTGCCGAGATTGTTAGCTAAGTCTGCCAGTATCCCTGCCTCGCCCGCAGGGCGAAAGCGCCTTCGTGAACTCGCCGGCCTGCCCGATGGTTTCCGTCACGAAATGCTGTCCGTTGCCCTGGCATCTACCCCCGAGGCCGCATCATTGTTGCCGGCAGATGCGTTGCGCAAAGCCCTGGTGATTCACCTCATCGCCAGTCACCACGGTCAAGCACGTCCATTTGCCTTCGTCGTCGATGATGAAGCACCGCCTGCTGTTGAACTCACGACCAGCGGCGCTCATCTCCGCCTTACCTCTGAACAGCGTATCAGCCAGCCTGCGCACGCTCTGGATTCTGGTCTGGCTGAACGCTTCTGGCAGCTGACACGGCATCACGGCTGGTGGGGGCTGGCTCTACTGGAGGCCGTTCTTCGCTTAGCCGACCAAACTGCCAGCGCAAATCCTACCCCCTTGCCAACGCCATGAGCACTACCGAACACGAGATTAAGCTCACCGGATTGAGTGGAAGCAGCTTGCTAGGTTTCATGTCTGCGCTCGGCACGCTGAACACACTCGGCTCCATCAGCGAAGCGGCTGGCGTAAAGATGCGGTGGACACCCGACGGCTCATCCTTTCGCCCGTCGATTACATTGCCAACAGCACTCGATAGCGAAGCTCTACTGAGACTACTTGATCAAGAACTCAAAGCTCATGCCGGTCATGCCACCACAACGTTTGCCCCTGATCTGAAAGTTACTGCGAAGCGGTTTCGCCTGCTGGCCGAAAGGCAGTGTGAAGCCTATCTCTCCCATCAAGACCATCGCGGCGCATCGGTGGTGGCAGCTTTTGGTTGCGACGCTATCTCCAACGAGGAAGGCAATATCGAGGACACTGCGTTCCGCACCATGAGTGGCGCAGGGCACCAGCACTTCCTCGCATTCATGAACGACCTCGCAAAGGAAACCAACAGCGAGCATCTGCGCGAAGCGCTTTTCGGCCCTTGGCGCTATCGCGATCCCAGCCCCATCATGCGTTGGGATGACGAAGACGATCGCCGCTACGCCCTACGCTGGGATGAGCCGTCCAAAGATCCAGTGCGCACCGTGCGTGGAGCGAACCGCCTTGCTATCGCTGCCCTGCCATTATTCACGGTAGTCCCTGTTTCATCCAGCACCGTTGCGACCACGGCCTTCAGAGGAAGAAAAAGCAACGACACCTTTGTCACTTGGCCCCTTTGGTCAGGATGGCTCGGAATAGATGCTGTGCGATCCGTCCTTTCCCGCAGCGAGCTTCAGCGCTCAGAAGTTGCGAGTCCCCAACTGGGTTCGCTTGGCATTCTCACCGTGTGCCGCAGCCAACGGATCACATTGGGCAAGTATCGCAATTTCACTCCAGCGGAAGCGCTGTGAGCACACTCAATACTGATGCCTGACGCCCCCACCGACGCCTACCCTTACCTGGAGGAAGCCTTGCCGGGGTTTCATCGGGGACGGGTGTGGGTGAAGGCGGCGGGTTCGGTTTCAATCCTTGAACATTCACCTCCAGCACCGCATACTCCATGAGTCATGACGTGGACCCAGAACATCGCCCAGTGGCGGAGCCTTCCGGCGGAGCGCAAGCTTCAAATCCGGCGGGAGGCGATTGCTCTGGATGTGGCGCAGAGCATGGCCTTCGAGCGGGAGCCGGTGGCGATCGAGGTGATTCGCGCGACACTCGCGACACACGCCCGGAAAACGCCACGCGGTTCATCGAAACCCGGCTCGGAACTCTGAGCTATGCCGAGCTGGCTCCGCTGCTGGCGGAGCGGGTGGCACTGCTGGAGTTGGGGCTTTTCGAAGATGAGTGTTTTGCCTCGTCCGCACTGGATGAGCAACTGGTGCGCAACATTCACCTGGGCATTGCGGGTGATCTGGTGCCGGACTGGGCCGGACGATGGCGTGACATCGAAGTGATGGTGGGCAAGCTTTCTCCGCCCGCTCCCTGGCAATTGCCGACGCTGATGCGTGACTATGGTCTCGATCTTCAGGCGAGATGGCGGGGGGCGATCTCTGGTGATCCTGAGTTGCTGCTGGAGTTCCTCGCCTTTGCCGAGGGCAGGTTTCTCACCGTGCACCCGTTTCGTGATTTCAATGGGCGAACGATTCGCGTGTTCCTGCTGGAGTTGATGAGGCGGCTCGATCTTCCGCGTGTGGAACTGGCACCGCAAACCGATACGGGTCGCGCTGGATACTTTGCAGCCCTGGAGGCGGCGGATCAGGCGGACTGGCAGCCGCTCATGGGCATCTGGGAACGGCGTCTGACGCTAGCTTGAACCACGAGTCATGACTCCCGAACTGCCAGCCTCCGACGCCTACCCTTACCTGGAGGAAGCCTTACCGGGGTTTCATCGGGGGCGGGTGTTGGTGAAGGCGGCGGGGGATTCGTTGGCGGTGCTGGGGTTTATCGGAACGAAGTTTGATTTCTACCGCTTCGCCAACCGATTGCGGCTGGCGGCGTGCTTCGGTGGGTTGCAGTTGAAGGGGTTCACGGATGAGACGGCATCGGGCTACGATGGGCTGACGCAGGTGTTCTTCACGTGGTCGGCCTTCGAGCGGTATGCGGACCTAGGGAATGACCGGCCGCCGTTTCGCGAGTTGTTCAAGCATCATCCCCGGTCGCGATTCGTGGAGCTGGCGACGGCGTGTCGCGCACAGGACCCGGAGGGCAAGCTGACGGAGTTCCTCATCCAGCAATCGCTGCTGCCGGTGCATGAGGCGCATCTGGCGCGGTATCGCGACGGCGATCCGTATGCGGTGCTGACGCTGGCGGCGTGCATCCGCCACATCTTTGCCCACGGGCATCTGACGGCGAATCCTTACCGGCTGCCGGCGCAGAGCCTGGTCGTCATTTGCTGCGCGCTGCATGACTTCCTGCTCGGCTTCATGCGCGAGGACTTCCTGCGTCGTGTGCAGCTGGCAGAGGCGCTGCAGCGGAGGGCTTCAACCACCGCGAACGGCTGATTTTGAACCACGGACGCACTGATTCACTGGCCACCGCCCCACCGATTCCCATGAACTACCGCACCGCACGCGCCTTGTATCCGAACCGGCTCGATCTCGAAGCGCCGGCGTTCATCGTGGAGCCGTTACCGCTCCCGGCAGAGCATCCAGAGCTGCCTTTGTGGGAAAGTGAAGAGCAGGGAGCCTGGCGCAGAGAGCCGGCCACGACTGAAGCTCTGACTCCAAGCTCCACGCCCCGGGGTCCAGTCTCCTTCACCGATCCGATCCCGGCGCGGATGCTGAACGAGTTCGTGTATTGCCAGCGGCTGTTCTACTACGAGTTCGTGGATGGTGTGTTCGTGGAGAACGCGGACACGGAACGCGGCTCCGCCCTTCACGAGAAGGTGGACCGAGGTCGCGGTGATCTGCCGAAGGCGAACAAGAAGAAGCAGGGAGCGAGGGGCGCGGAGCATGGCGAGCTGGCTCTGGAGTCGGGCACTGCCACAGCTCCCGGCATCGCGCTCGAAGACGAGCAAGGCGAGCCAGTCCGACCCGATCCAAGTGAATCCGAGTCGATCGCACCGAGCGGCGACATCCAGGATCAAGTCTCCAGCATCCAGCCGCCAGACACTGACATCATCCACTCCCGCTCCGCCTCGCTCAGTTCCGAGCGCCTGGGCGTGGTGGCGAAGATGGACCTCGTGGAGGTGAAGGTGGCGAAGCGTGACCCGCAGGATTTTTTCTCCACGCGCGAGGTGCTGGGCGTGACGCCCGTGGATTACAAGGCTGGAGCGCCTCGCCCTGGCGAGGACGCGAATGAGTTGTGGCCGACGGACAAGATGCAGCTCGGGCTGCAAATCCTCATCCTGCGCGACAACGGCTACGTGTGCGATGACGGCATCATCTACTACCGCGCGACGAAGCAGCGCGTGCGTCTCATCATGACCCCAGAAATCGAAGCCTGGATCATCGAACGCATCACCGCTGCTCGTAAGGTGGCCGCGCAGCAACGCCTTCCACCGCCGCTGGTGAACTCGCCCAAGTGCGTCCGTTGCTCCCTGGCTCCGGTTTGTCTGCCCGATGAAACGCGACTGCTGCGCACAGGAGCGCGGACACTCTTGTCCGCTGAATCACCCAGCGCCAAGCCCACTGCTCCTGCATCAGTTCCCCGTCGCCTGATCGCTGCCCGCGACGAAGAACGCGCGCTCTACCTGAACACACCTGGGCTGCGCATCAACCTCAAGTCTGAGATCCTGGTGGTGAAGGACGCTGACCGCGTGGTGGACGAGATTCGCCTCAGCGATGTCTCGCACGTCGCCCTCTTCGGCAACATCCAGATCACCACGCAGGCCGTGCAGGAGTTGTGCGAGCAGGAGATTCCGCTCGCTTACTTCAGCATGGGCGGATGGTTTTATGGGCTCACGCGTGGTCATGGATTGAAGAACGTCTTCACCCGCATCGAGCAATTCCGTGCCGCCGATGACGAGGCACGCTGTCTCGCGCTCGCTCGCCGCATGGTGCAGGGGAAGATCAAGAACCAGCGCACCATGCTCATGCGACTGCATGTGGACGCTCCCGCCGCCGTGGTGCAGCAGCTCAAGGAGCAAGTCTCGCGAGTCATGTCCGCAGGCAGCCTGGGCGAACTCCTCGGCATGGAAGGCGCAGCCGCTGCGGTGTATTTCCAGCACTTCGCTGGCATGATCAAGGTATGCGCCGATGACGACGAGATTCCCGGCCTGGAAAGCCCCGCATCGGTGAAAGCGAAGAACGAGTTCACCTTCGACTTCACCAAGCGGACTCGGCGACCGCCCACCGACCCGGTGAACGCCCTGCTCTCGCTCGCCTACAGCCTGCTGGCCAAGGACTGCACCATCGCCGCGCTCGCTGTCGGCTTCGATCCCTACATTGGCTTCTACCATCAGCCCCGCTTCGGTCGTCCTGCCCTGGCGCTGGATTTGATGGAGGAGTTCCGCCCGCTCATCGCCGAAAGCGCCGTGCTCACCGCGATCAACAACCGCATGATCACGCCCGGCCACTTCGTCCGCGTCGGCGACGCGATCAATCTCACGCCTGCCGGACGGAAGGTCTTCTTCCAGGCCTACGAGCAGCGCATGAACGCGCTGATCACGCACCCCGTCTTCGACTACAAGGTCAGTTACCGTCGCGTGCTGGAACTCCAGGCCCGACTCCTCGCCAGCCACCTCACTGGCGAGATCCCCGACTACGTGCCCATGGTCACTCGGTAAGGATTCCCGGCTTCATCATCCATACTTCACCCTTCATCCTTTCGCTCCCATGTCCGCCTCCTACGCCGTCACCAGCCTGCGCGTGACTTACCTGGTCTGCTACGACATCGCGAACGACAAGCGGCTGAAGAAGGTCTTCAAGGTGTGCAAGAACCACGGCACGCACCTGCAATTCTCTGTCTTCGAGTGTGACCTCACCCCGCGCGAGCGAACCGAGTTCGAGCGCGAACTGAAGGGCGTGATCAAGCAGGACGAAGATCAGGTCCTTTTCGTCGCCCTCGGTCCTGCCGAGGGTCGAGGAGATCGCGTCATCTCAGCCTTGGGTTTACCCTACGCCCGTTTTGACGCCCCCTGCTACGTGGTGTAGAACACGCCACCCTCACCGGCTCGCAACCGATGAAGCAATTGCTCTTTCCCATCTTCTAAACCCGCGAGCGGCTCGGTGGCGTCCCCACCCCCGTCTCCCGCTCGCGCCCCCAATGACAAGGCTTCCAGCCCCGCCGGCCTTGTCTTGTCTCGCCCATAATCGTCGATCGTCGGCACCGCTCGCAGTCTGAGGTCTGAAAGGCCGCAGAAGAAGGCGGTGCCACGCGACTCTCTCCGCACTCCCACGAGTGCGGCCCCGTTGAAGCGTTGCCCTCGTCAGCACCATCGCCTTGCCCGCCGGCCCTCTCCGCACTCCCACGAGTGCGGCCCCTTTGAAGCAACGTTAAAATTAACATTCATCAAATCATGGCTTCTCTCTCCGCACTCCCACGAGTGCGGCCCCGTTGAAGCATGGGCAGCGCAAGCACGGCAATTGCCTGCCTGCGGCTCTCCGCACTCCCACGAGTGCGGCCCCGTTGAAGCCAATGTGGCTCCGACGCCTGTCGTCGCACCCGCGCCTCTCCGCACTCCCACGAGTGCGGCCCCGTTGAAGCGCTGTCTTCTTGTCCTTCACGAAGGCGATGACAACCTCTCCGCACTCCCACGAGTGCGGCCCCGTTGAAGCGAGTTCCAGCGCGGCGAGATCGTTTTCAGTCAGAACCTCTCCGCACTCCCACGAGTGCGGCCCCGTTGAAGCGCGCTCGATGGCGGCCATTGGTCCTACGTCGGCACTCTCTCCGCACTCCCACGAGTGCGGCCCCGTTGAAGCGATTCCCATCTCGATGAGGATGGGCACGCGCACATGCTCTCCGCACTCCCACGAGTGCGGCCCCGTTGAAGCAGAGTCTCGGGTTCGCGACCAGTGATGCCTACCACAACTCTCCGCACTCCCACGAGTGCGGCCCCGTTGAAGCAAGCTGCCACCCAGCACACGTCGCTACCTTCGTCTCCTCTCCGCACTCCCACGAGTGCGGCCCCGTTGAAGCGTATAGACCGGCACTCCGAACGCGTCTTTCTCAGCGACTCTCCGCACTCCCACGAGTGCGGCCCCGTTGAAGCCAACCGCGCCGCTTGTGCCAGTTCTTGACCGACTCGACTCTCCGCACTCCCACGAGTGCGGCCCCGTTGAAGCGAGTTCGACGTGTAAGCATCGAGCTTGGTGCCTTCGGCTCTCCGCACTCCCACGAGTGCGGCCCCGTTGAAGCGAGAAGCTGGACATCGCACCACTGCTCTCCCTCGCACTCTCCGCACTCCCACGAGTGCGGCCCCGTTGAAGCAGACCGATGCCGGCCGCAAACGAGTGCAGCTCGGTGCTCTCCGCACTCCCACGAGTGCGGCCCCGTTGAAGCGTAGCAAGACGGTCCGAGGACGTCCTCCATGCTTGGCTCTCCGCACTCCCACGAGTGCGGCCCCGTTGAAGCGATGTGGCTGAGGAGCAAACTATGCCAGAGCTGCAATCTCTCCGCACTCCCACGAGTGCGGCCCCGTTGAAGCATGTTAATGCTTGTTTGGTTAGTGAGCTTCTAATCGCTCTCCGCACTCCCACGAGTGCGGCCCCGTTGAAGCAAGCGACAGCCTTTTCGTCCACATCCAGGCGGCTTACCTCTCCGCACTCCCACGAGTGCGGCCCCGTTGAAGCGTTTTAACAAGCGCTGTTTCCGTATCCCTTAATGG
>JAEUHN010000009.1 GCA_016795365.1 Verrucomicrobiaceae bacterium | reverse complement strand
GGCGTGGGGAACCTGGGCTCCGCATTGCTCCGCTACGGCGGCTTCCGCAAAGAGGGTTTCGAGATCGTCGCGGCTTTCGATGTGGCACCCAATCCTGCCCGTGTGGCGGAATCCAATGTGACTCTTCATCACATCGACAAGCTAGCGACCTTTGTGAAACAGCACCATGTGAAGATGGCGATCCTGACCGTGCCCGTGATGGCCGCGCAATCTGTGAGCAATCTGCTCGTGGACGCTGGCATCCAGGCCATCCTCAACTTCTCACCCACGGTGATCGAAGTGCCCGAGCACGTCGTGGTCAACAGCGTGGACCTCGCCGTCGAACTCGAGAACCTCAGCTACTTCATCCGCTAGAGTTCCTCGCGCACGCGCTTCACGCCTTCGACCATGTTGATCAGCTTCTGCTTCGCTGCCCAGCGAGCGGTCTGGCTGAGTCCGCAATCAGGTGCAAAGACCAGCCTGTCAGCTGGCGCATGTCTCACACATGCGCGCACCGCGTCGGCCACTTGGTCCACGGTTTCAATGTGGTAGCTCTTCACGTCGATGATGCCCACGGCCACATCGTAGTGCTCGGACATTGGCTTGATGATCTCCAACTCGGCATACTCGCGGTTCGCCATCTCGACGTGAACTTCATCCGCGTGAAGATCGAAGAAGGCAGGGAAGAGCGGCGCATACTTCCGCCATCCGACCGGGTGCCCTTTGAAGTTGCCGAAGCACAAGTGAGTGCAGATGCGGGCCTTGCCGCGAGCGGGCTCCACCGTGCGATTGAAGATATCCACGAAGCGTCGCGTGTCCTCCTTCCATCCGTAGCAACTCATGCTCGGCTCATCGACGCAGATCTCCACACACCTCGCGGCCACGAGTTCCTCGATCTCCTTCCTCACGATTGGCAACAACGCCTCCGTGATAGCGTAGCGATCCTTGTAGCTGGCGTTGGGAGCGAGCCTGCCGCTGAGCGTGAAGGGACCGGGCACACTCACCTTCAACTGCTTCTCTGAGGCTGCGGCGAGACGTTCCAGTCGCTTGAACTCCTCCACGGCACCGAGTCCTCGGGGCGCACGCAGTTCACCGATGATCTCGTGCTTGCCCCGCTGATCATGCGCTGGTGGGCCAAAGCGCCGCGGACTGGCGGGCTCCAGCGCAATGCCTTCGATGAATCCGTAGAACGACAGATTGAAATCAAAGCGCGTCTGCTCGCCGTCGGTGATCACATCCAGGTCGGCATCAAGCTGGTCGTCGATGGCCACGCGAGCAGCATCATCCTGCATCTCCTCAATGTCGGCACTGCCGAACTGATCGAGATGTTTCGAAGCAAACTCCAGCCAGCCAGGAAACGGGTAGCTGCCGATGACAGAGGTGCGGAGAGGTTGGGAGTGCATAAAATGTTAGGCTCCAAGGTTCTGGTAATACTTCGCGATGCGACGCGCGTGCTCGTCATACGCAGCTTCGAATAGCTCCGTGGCCTTATCGGCTCCGCACACAGCCCCGGCGGTGAGCACTTTCGGAGGCTGGCCCGCTTTCGTCAGGCGTGCAGCCACCTCGGCTTTGATTGTGTTGATTAGCAGGCATCCGCCCACGGTGCTGCCGGGTGCTACTGGTGTCTCAAGTCCATCCACGCGGACCATCGCGTCGCCCACTGGAGCACCGGTGTCGAGCACGAGGTCGGCGAAGTCTTGCAGCTTCTTGCCATCGCGGTGCTTGCTGGTGCTTGCCTCGCTGTGCGTGGTGCTGATGATGGCCACCACCTTCACGCCTCGTCGCTGAAACTCCTCTGCCATCTCCACCGGCACCACGTTGCATCCGCCCGATGAAATGATCAGTGCGCTGTCGCCTTGCTTGAGATCAAAATTGCGCAGTATGCGGGCGGCGAAACCACGGACGTTCTCCAGGAACATCGCCTGCCTCTGGCCATTCGCGCCGACGACGAGGTTGTGAAACGTGAGCGAAAGCTCGACGATCGGATTAAACCCTGGGAACGATCCATAACGCGGCCACATCTCCTCGACCATGATGCGACTGTGCCCGGAGCCAAACACATGCACCATCTGCCCCTTCAAGATGGTCCCTGCGAACAAATCAGCAGCTTGGTGAATAAGGGGCAGCTGCTCGCGCACACGGGCGATCAGGCCTTCGCTCTTGGTGAGGTAGTCTTCGGCAGGAGTCATGTGCCCAGAACTAAGGGGAGGCTGTTGCCGCTGACAACGTGAAGCTGCATGTTCCAGGCAACGCTGAACGCATTGTGAATGCGGTCACTCCTTCATCGCCGAGTAGAAGGCGCGGTCGGCTGGGGGTGTGGGATCGGTGAGTGTGATGGTAGCTCCGTTGATCGACTGTGAGGCGCTGCTCACGGGTGCCCAGAAGCCGCTCGCGAGGTCCGTGCAGCGCCACAGCGTGTAAGTCTTGCCCGATTCATGGGCCAGACTCATCGAGAACGAGGTGCCCTTCACCGGATTCGTCACCGCAGGCACGGCACTCGTGGAATAGCTGCCGAGTTCATACTTCAGGCGGTGGTAGTAGCTCTGCTGCTCGGTGGTCATCACGCTGATCAGATTGGTGGCCTCATACGGATCTGTTTGCAGATCATAGAACTCCTCCGTGCCGTTGTTCAGGCGGGCGAGTTTGTAGCGGCTGTCTCGCAAGGTGCGACCTCCGCTCGTCGGATCGTCAGCGCTGAAAAGTTCATTGAAGCTCCGATCTCGCGTGTCGGTCTGGTTTTGCAGCAAGGGCTTGAGGCTGCGCGAGTCATCTGCGGTGCTGGGGATGCCAGCGATGTCGAGGATGGTGGCGAACAAGTCCACCACATGCACGAACTCCGTCACCGTTCGGCCCGGCGACACCACATCGGGACCGTTGATGATGAAGGGCACACGCGTGCCGCCTTCATACACCGATCCTTTGGCGCGAGTCGAGTTGTAAGGCGACTGAATCACCTGCCCAGCGGTGCCATTGTCACCGATGAAAATGATCATCGTGGTGCTGCGATTCACGGAGGCCAGGAGGTTGCCGATTTCCGTGTCCATCGCTTCGATGGATGCTTCGTAGCGGTTTCGATTTCCCGTGGGACTGCCGTAGCTGTGAAGGTTGGTGGGCGGCACATGAAAGGGTGTGTGCCCGGCATTGAAGGCCACCCACGCAAACCAAGGTCCCGTGCGCTGGCTGATCCATGTGGCTGCATCCTGACGCACGTCGGTGGTCGCATACACGCTGTAGTTGGCGGTCTGAGTCACACTGCCCGCGTTGTTGATGATCTTCGTGTAGTTGGTGTAGCTGGTCAGTGCGCCCGGGATGGTTCCAGCGAAGTAGGGCCAGCCACCGACGGTGTAAGGTGTGGCCGCTCCCGTCGCGAGGTGCCATTTGCCGAACATGGCCAGCGAGTAGCCCAGCGAAGCATTGGCTGCGAAGATCTCGGGCAGCGTGGTTTCTGCTGCGGTGAGTTGTCCGTTCGCTGAGCCTGGAGCAATCACATCGCCCACGCCCGTGCGGAAGCCGCGACGCCCCGTCATGATGGCCGCCCGAGTGGGCGAGCAAACGGGGCAGGCATACGCATTCTGGAATTTGATGCCGCCTGTTGCCAGCGCCGCGATGTTCGGTGTGGGAGGCAGTCCGGCGGCAGGCGGTGTCGTGTTGTAGAGGCTGCTACTGTCGATGCCATAATCGTCCGCGATGATGAGCAGCACGTTGCGCTGCTGAGCCTGCGCCATTGCGCCCATTATGTGGGCGATTACGAGAAGTGAGAGAAGTCGAATCATGGCAGTGCTCCTGAGTGATGGATTCAACAGGATACTACAAGCCTGGTTGTGAAGAACCTTCTTCACGTTGTCTTCAGGTTGCGTCATCGCCCAATCACAGGAATGAAGCCCTGCCCATGTCCGACCCTCATCAATCCACCCCCGGTGTGCTTGCTACCATTGGCGCGGCGTTCCGCCAGAACCGGGTGCCGTGCGTGTTGCTAAACGTGCTCGTCGTCGCGCTGGTGGCCAGCTACTACATGATGCCTTCGGTCGCTGGTGTGTGGCAGGCAGTGGGCGAGTTCAAGGAGCGCTGGTCGTATGCGTTCTCGCTGGTCTCCACCATCTTCGCTGCCGTGCTGATGCCCAGCTTGGTGCAGTGGTGGCGCGGTGTGCTGCCTTCGGAGGGAAGGCTGAAGCGTGTGCTGCTGCTGGTGCTCTTCTGGGGCTACCGAGGGATGGAGATTGATTTGTTCTACCGTGCGATGGGCTGGCTTTATGGCACGGGCAACGACGCAGCGACGCTGCTCAAGAAAGTGGCGACCGATCAGTTCGTGATGAGTCCCCTGTGGTTCGTGCCCACGTATCTGATCGCGCTGCGCTGGGTTGACAACGGTGGCTCGATCACACGCACGCGTGCCTCTTTGAACCGTGACTTCTGGCTGCACACTTGTCCCACGGTGCTGGTGACGAACTGGCTGATCTGGATCCCCGCGCTGGCGCTGATCTACAGCCTGCCTGCGGCTTTGCAGTTCCCGCTCTTCGCGGTGGTGATGACCTTCTTTATCTTGCTCGTGACCCTGATGGCACGAGCAAAGGACGACGACGGTCACTTCGCAAAGTGAACCGCGCCATAGCACCCGGCCCATTCGCCGAGCGTGGCATGGATCACCGGCACACGATGACCACCGGGGCGCCATTCGATCTTCCCGAGCCACGACTTCAGCGGCGCGTCGATCGATTCCCATGCATTCGCGATGCCTCCACCCAGCACGACGACTTCGGGATCGAAGGCGTTGATCAAGCCCGCGATCGTGGTGGCGAGCGATTGGATCGAGCGATCCCACACTTGCTTCGCAAACGCATCGCCCGCGCCCACGGCGGAGAGCAGATCGCTGGTCATCTGGAAGCGACCGTTCGTGCGCTGGGCGAGGTAGCCGTTGCCGATCTGATACTCGATCGCGCCCGGCATGCCGATGATACTGGGCGGATCATCCATCGCCACACTGAGATGCCCGAGGTGTCCTGCACGACCGATGTGTCCCTGGATCAACCGGCCGTCGCACACGACCGCGCCACCCACGCCGGTGCCGAGCGTGAGCATCACCACATCGCGTTTGTCCTTCGCCGCGCCTTGCCAAATCTCCCCCATCAACGCCGCGTGCGCATCGTTGAGGCACTTCGCGTTGCATTGCAGGAAGTCGCGCCACACGAGGTTCTCCAGGCCATCGAGCTTCCCCGGCATGAAGCGAATGCACGAGCCATCGCGATCCGCCAAGCCCGGTGCCGAAACGCCCACCACACTCGCCTTCGCTCCCATCTCGGCTTCGTGACGCTGCACCAACTCCCTCACACCCAACGCAAAAGCAGGCACGCCATCGACGCGTTCACCATCACGAGTCGGTGTCATCGCGGTGGCAAGCAATTGCCCCGTCGCGAGATCGAAGCGCGCCGACTTGATGCGCGTGCCACCGAGGTCGATGCCAATTCCAAAGGATGAAGGATGAATGCTGAAGGATGAAGACTCACTCATGGTGCCGTGCTGATCATTGGAAGCTGTTTTCATCCTTCATACTTCAGCATTCATCCTTTACGACACCGTCCATCCACCATCCACGGCGAGCACCTGGCCAGTGATGAAGTGCGACTGACGCGAGAGCAGAAACAACGCGGCACCATCGAGGTCGGCGGGCACACCGACGCGGCCGCCGTCGAGTGGCTGCTTGGTGGCGATGAAGTTCATGATCTCGTCGTTGCCGCAGGCGCGCTGCGACATCGGTGTCTCCACCAGCGCGGGCGCGATGACGTTCGCGCGAATGTTGTCCTGTGCGTAGTAGCTGGCGATCGATTTGCTGAAGCCCACGATGGCGGCCTTCGTCGCCGCGTAGCCGTGGCTGGCGAAGTGCTTCGGCTCCGGCGACCAGCCAAGCACGCTGCCCATGTTGAGGATCGTGCCGCCCGCGCCTTGCTTGAGGAACTGGCGCACGGCCGCGCGGTTCGACCAGATCATTGAGGACAGGTTGAGGTCGCAGGTGTAGCGCCAGCCATCATCCGTGATTTCGTGCAGCGGGCCATCGCCATGCTTGCGACCACTGCCGCCCGCGACGTGGTAGAGCGCATCGAGTCGGCCAAAACGTTGCACCGCAGCTTCGATCACGACGTCCGTCGAATTGGGGTCCGTGGCATCCAGCGCAAAGCCGAGCGTGTCGTGGCCAAGCTGTGCGACCGCCGCATCCACGCTGTCCTGCGAGCGACCAAAGATCGCGAGCTTCGCGCCTTGCTCGACGAGTTGCTTCGCTGCCGACAAGCCCAGCCCCGTCGTCCCGCCTGCGATGACGACTACCAAGCCTTCCACATCATATCGTGCTGCCATGAGGCGCGGAGTATGGCGCGCAGCGCGTGGGGCTCAAATGGGAAGGCGAATCGTCAAATGGACGACGGAGGCGAACGATGAGGGAGAATACGCTCCACGATGAATAGCACGACCATTATAGTGATGCCTAACACCGCCATGCGAACCGCGATCTCATAGGGCGGATGGAAGACATCGACCACGACATCATCCAAGGTCATACCGAGAGCGATTGCGACGGCTCTGCTCCAGTTACGTTGTTTCTGAGCAACATCAGTCGTGCCACGATTCGCCGCTGCCGTCAGTGCCACCGAGGTTGCGAGCAGCACGGCGAACAGGAAGGCATATTTCATCGCAGACTCAGGGATGGAATTAAACACAGCCACAGTGTAGCTGGGTCCGAGCACAACTGTCACGCCGCAAACTGTGACCGGCAGAATTCAATACTTCGCCAGCACGTCACCGAGGTTCTCGGTGGTGAGACGTTCGTGGAGGTCGTCTTCGACCAAGCACACAGGGGCGCTGCCGCAGCTGGCGAGGCACTCGACGAATTCGATGCTGAACTTGCCGTCGTCGCTCTTGGCGATCGGGTGATGATGCGAGGTGTGACTGCGGTCGATGTTCGCGACTTCGCAGAACTTGTTCATCACTTCGTAGCTGCCGGCCATGGCGCAGGCGAGCGTGCGGCACACGCGGATGTGAACCTTGCCGGGGGCTTCCTGACGGAAGCCGGGGTAGAAGGTGACGACTTCGAGCACCTTAATGGGCTCCAGGCCGAGCTTGGCAGCGGTCCAGGCGACGGCTTCCTCGCTGATGAAACGGAAGTGCTCCTGCAGCAGGTGCAGCACGGGAAGCACGGCACTGCGCTTGGAGACGGGGTAGTGCGTGATGGCCTCGTCGATGCGGGCTGCGAGTTCGGCAGGGATTTCCATGTTCAGAGAAGCGGGTTCGCGACTATCCTTTCGCGGTCTGGTGCGGCAAGACGAATTTGTGAAAAATTTCACAAGCCCTGCCGATGGGGAACAGTCGAAGCCTTTTCCACCTGCCGAAATCATAGGCCTGCGTGCCTCCGCACCGCGTTGCGGCATCCGGTTGCCCGTCGGCATCCTCGGCGGTCTCGAACGCACGCGGTTCGTCTTGGCAGCTAGGTTGCAGCGAATCGGGCTGCGTGTTTTTATAATCGTGCGCTCCGCCATTTTTTCCCAGTCGCACGCATGAGAATCGAGAGGAGCGCAAAAAATTCTCAGCGGCTCATTCGATTGTCCTGCGGACCTCTGGGAAATCCGAGTGCGTGTTATTATAATCGAATGAAGCGCTGGGATTTCCCGGAAGTGCTCACGACAATCGAGAGCCCGTCCGGAAAATTCAAATGCGTGAAATCATAATCCAGAGGAGCGCCCGAAAATTTTTCCGCTCCTCTCGATTCTCGAATGACGGACATTTTTCTCTCGGTCCTGCTGTCGATTCACCAGCCAAGGAGCGGTCCATGATCCGGGACTCGCTCACGCTGCGGAGCTGCGCTGCCAGCGATCATCGCCTTGCGGCACCGTCCGCTGACCGCCCAGCCTCCCCCTTGCGCTTTCCCGCTTTCACGCTCCTGCTCTGCGCCTCATGCGCAAGCCCGCCCTGCCCTTCATCTTCGTCACGCTGGTTCTCGATATTCTGGGCATCGGGCTGATCGTGCCGGTGCTGCCGGACTTGGTGAAGCACTTCCAAGGTGGCGACGTGGCGCAGGCCTCGCACACGTATGGACTGCTCGCCTCGGTTTATGCGCTGATGCAGTTCGTCTGCGCGCCGATCCTGGGGAGTCTGTCGGATCGCTACGGGCGCCGGCCGGTGATTCTGCTATCGTTGCTGGGCTCGGGGCTGGACTACCTGCTGCTGGCCTTCGCTCCGAATCTGGCGTGGTTCTTCGTGGGTCGTGTGGTGTCGGGCATCACGGGTGCGAATTTCGCGGCGGCGACGGCTTACATCGCAGATGTGAGCCCGCCGGAGAAGCGCGCGGCGAACTTCGGCCTGGTGGGCGCGGCATTCGGCCTGGGCTTCATCATTGGCCCGGCCATGGGCGGGGTGCTGGGGCACTACGATCTGCGGCTGCCGTTCATCGTGGCGGGCGTGCTGACCTTGATCAACTGGCTCTACGGCTGGTTCGTGCTGCCCGAGTCGCTGGGACAGGAGAACCGGCGGGCGTTTAGCTGGGCCAAATCGAATCCGGTCGGCGCGCTGGTCAATCTGGGCCGTTCGCATCCGATGGTCCTGGGGCTGGCGATTGCTTATTTCCTGCTGTGTGTGGCCCATCAGGTCTATCCGAGCACCTGGGTGCTGTATGCGAGCCATCGCTATGGCTGGAGCGAACTGGACACCGGGCTGTCGCTGGCCGCGGTCGGTTTCTGCGCGGCACTGGTGCAGGGAGGGCTGACGCGGAAGATCGTGCCGAAGATCGGGGAATCGAAGGCGATCATGCTCGGCGTGGCCGTGGCGGTCGTGGCTTTCACAGGCTACGGCCTGGCCACGCATGGCTGGATGATTTATCCGCTGATTGTGTTCGGGTCGATCTCGGGAATCACCACGCCCGCCGTGCAGGCCTTGATTTCCAAAGGCGTGGGAGCGGACGAGCAGGGGGGAGTGCAGGGTTCTTTGACCAGCCTGAACAGCGTCGCGGGCATTATCGGGCCGTTCGTTGCGACAGGCTTGTTCGGGCACTTTGTGAAGACGACTCCCGCCGTGCCCGGTGCGGCTTTCTTTTGTGGAGCCGCGCTCAACCTGCTGGCGCTGGCCGTGGCGATCAGGTCGCTCAGGGCGTCCAATCACCCGGCTGAAACACCCGAGGCTCCGCGTTCTTGAGCGCTTCGAGGTCGAAGGGACGGGCGGACTTGAGTTCGATCTTCTCGTCCTGAATCTGGAGGGTGAGCGCGCCCTGCAGGTCCTCTTTTTCCGCCCAGAAGCGGAGCAAGGCGTCAGCCGTGGTCTGGGGTGGCAGTTCGGGTGGAGGCTCCACGGGCAGGATGAAAGGCGGGACCTCGGCACCCTTGGCATTGATTAGGCGGACGGCGGGCGCGACGAGCAGGAGCTTCTTCGACTGGGCATTGGTCATGCGCACCGCGACGTCCAGCCGCGCATTGCCGAAGTCGCGAGTCACCGTGCATTTCTTTACCTGGAGCCTGGCTTCAGGCGTGGCGGGACCGGCATTGGAAATCAAGGGCTCCGGCCCGTCGCTCTTCGAGGTGAAGAACACGAAGGCACCGGCTCCGGCGGCCAGCAGCAGGAGCGCCCAGACTTCGAAACGTTGGAAGATTTTCATGGGAAAACAGAGATCGCGATCCGGGATTGTCAAAGTGGGGAACCTGCCCTAGCATCCGCCCCCCTTCGCCCGGCGGGCGGCCTGAGCGCCGATTCTGTGGGCCAGGAAACGCCCCCTTCACTAGATCGAGATTCATGAACATCAACGTCGAACATCAGCCTAACTGCCGCGCCGTCCTTCACATCGAAATGCCAGCGGACGTGATCAAGCAGGAGCGCGCCGCGATCCTCAACACCTATGCCGCCCAGGCCCGCATCCCCGGCTATCGCCCTGGCAAAGTGCCTGCCTCGGTGATCGAGAAGCGCTACAAGGACGCCGTCGATGGCGAGCTGCAGAACCGTCTCATCAATCGCGGCTGCTACACCGCCATCCAGAAGGAGAACCTCGAAGTCATCCAGGTGCTCTCCGTTCGCGACACCAAGCTGGCTGACGATGGCACCTTCACCTTCACCGCCGAGGTCAGCACCGCTCCGAAGTTCGAGCTGCCCGACTACAAAGGCATCCCTGTCAAACTCGAGCGCGTCGTCGTCACCGACCACGATGTGGATCATGAAATTTTCCATCTGCGCGAGCGCCAGCAGCAGTTCGATGACGTGGAGCGTCCCGCCGCGCTGGGCGATGCCGTCGTCCTCAACTACGTGGCCAAGATGGATGGCCAGCCGCTCGAGGAGACGCATCCCGATCTGCCGGTTCACTTCCGCAAGATCGAGGGCAACTGGTTCCTCCTCGACGCCGAAGAGGACTTCCTCCCTGGCTTCTACGCGGGCCTCGTTGGCATCTCGAAAGATGAGAGCCGCGAGCTGACCATCGGTCTGCCCACCGACTTCCATAACGAAGTGCTCAAGGGCAAGAACATCGAACTCGCCGTCACCTGCACGAGCGTGAAGCAGAAGCGCCTGCCCGAGCTGAACGACGACTTTGCCAAGAAGCTCCTCGGCGAAGAAGCCACCATGGAAACCCTCCGCAAGGAAGTAGAAGCCAGCGTGCGCCAGCGCCGCGAGCAGGGCCGTGAATCATCGCTCGCCAATCAGGTGCTCGGCTTCCTCCATGACAAGCTCGACTTCGAACTCCCCGCCGAAGTGGTGGAGCGCGAAGCCCAGAACCGCGCGAACGATCTTGCCATGCGCGCCGCCCGCCAGGGCATGCCCGAGGACGACATCATCAAGCATCAGGATGAGATCCTCAGCACGGCCAATCAGCAGGCCCGCCAGAATGTGCGCCTGAGCTTCATCCTCAGCCAGATCGCAGACAAGGAGCAGCTGGAAGTCTCCGATGCCCAGCTCTCGGTCGCCCTCTCCCAGATCGCTGCACGCAGCAAGCAGTCGCCGAAGAAGTTCATGGCCGAAGCCCAGCGCAACGGCACTGTGAATCGTCTGCGTGAAAATCTGCGCATCGAAAACGCCGTCGATTTCCTCAAGCAGAACGCCGTCATCGAAGACGTCGATCCTGTGACCGAGGCCCATGGCTGCGAGTTCGAGAAAGCCGAAGCTAAGGCGTAACATCGCGGTTCTGCCGCATTGCCATTATCCTTTCGCCCTGGGTCCGACCGGCCCAGGGCGTTTTTTTGCTTCAAGCGCGGTCTGAGATGACGTGGCGCGGGGATAAGTCTCGACTTCATCAGGCTCGAGGATCAGGATTTGGCCTGCCAAATTCGTTTACTTCAAAGTGCCTATGAAAATGCATCTCCTCCCCACCTTGAGTTTGTCCGCCCTGATGCTGACCGCGTGCCAGCATTTCACCTTCCATCAGGCAGGCAAGTCTGCGCCAGCGCCCGCTCCGACAGCATCCACCGCCAGCATGACCGGGAGCGAGGCCCTTGCTGCGCTTCGAGCCGGCAACCAACGCTACCAGGATGAAAAGAAGGACGCACCGCAAGATGCCTCGGACCTCCGGACCTCACTGAAGGACCAGCAGAAGCCCTTCGCCGTGATCCTCGGCTGTGCGGATTCGCGAGTGGCTCCCGAGGTGATCTTTGATCAGGACCTGGGCAAGCTGTTCGTCTGCCGTGTGGCGGGCAATGTCACCGATCCTGTGGTGCTAGGCTCCATCGAATATGCGGTGAGTCCCGAGCATCTCGGCGTGCCGCTGATCGTCGTCCTGGGTCACTCGGGCTGCGGAGCCGTCACCGAGGCCGTGCACGCCGCTGCTCATCCAGCGCCTGCCGAGGGCAATTTGGGTGCCCTGATTGGTCAGGTCCACATCGGTGACAATCTTCCCAGCGACGCCAACGCCAAGCTGAGGACCGCCGTGGTCAACAACGCGGCCTATCATGCTCGTCAGCTCGTGGAAAAGAGTTCGATCATTCGCGACTCAGTGGCGAAAAAGAAACTGCGCATCTCCACTGGGATCTACCATCTCGACTCGGGTGAGGTCATAGGGCTCAAATAATGCCTGGCCAACCTCACGAAGTCGGCGGCGTGTAAGTAAAGCGATAGAACACCTGGGCCGCGACGGTCACGGCCTGGGTGAGCGTGCCATTGGCGTCGGATGTCACGGAGGCAACAGGGTTCCACGTTTTCAAATCGGTGGAGGCTTCGAGTTGATACGGCAGGTTTGGTGCCGCCGTGCAGGCGATGGTGGCTGTGCCGTTGCCGTTGTTCTGAAGAGAAACCGCCGCCGGGGGCAGGATGATGAGGGTGAGTTCACCAATCGCATTGAAGGGGCTGGACCACTTCTTGTCGGAGTAAACGGCGGTGCCTGTCAGCGTGCGCAGGAAGGCCACGATGCTGTCGCGTTGGCCTTGGTTGAGATTGAGATTCTGCACCGCGCCGCCAGGGCGGCGAAGCCGGGGATCGAGGTTTGTGTTGTCGCCTGGGATCGCATTGTAGTGGCTGATCACCTGATCGAGACTCGTCAGGCTGGCATCGTGCATGAAGCTGCCATTCGATTGCCCGCCAGGACCCACGAGATCACGCAGGGTCGGCGAGCGCGTATTCGTCAGATCGGTGGCACCACCGAAGGCCGTGATGACGCCGTTGTTCCGGCTGTTCGGATCAATGTCAAACTCCGGGGGCCGATGGCAGCCCGCGCACCCGGCTCCGCCTCCGGGCCCCGGCGCGGCGAGGAAGAGCTGTTTGCCCGCGTTTTCCTGAGCAGTGAAGTTGGCGAACGGCTGATTGTCCGCCGTCGTGGCGCGGCCCACATCGTATTTCGAATCGAACGACTGAATGCTGCGCACGAACTGGGCGAGCGCGCGTTGGATGAGAGTCTCGTCGATCGTGCTGGTGCCGAAGGTCATCGAGAACAGCACGCGATACTCCGGGATGGCGGAGAGGCGGGTGACGAGGTCGGCGAAGGCCGGATCACCACTTGTGCCGCTGAAGCCCATCTCCGCGTGGTCCTTGATCGGGCGCGTGGTCTGGTTCTCCAGGCTGGTCGCGCGTTCATCCCAGAAGAACTTCACCTCCGCCGAGAAGCGGCTGTTGATGAGGCGCATCGAGTGCCGTCCCGTGGTGCCGCTCACGCCCGTGCTCGCGGTTGCGGTGTCACCAAATCCCTTGGCCTGCTGGTGGCAGGAGGCGCAGGCGACGGTGCTGTTGCGCGAGAGCCGCTTGTCATAAAACAAGACGCGGCCCAGCGTGGCTCCGGCGTTCGTGATCGCATTGTTGCCCGGCGTGTTGTTGCGCGTGATGTAGGCAGGGATGGGCTGGCTCGCGTAGTTCGCCAGGGTGGTGAGATCAAGCACGCCATCCTGAGCCTGAAGCTGGAAGCCGCTCAAGCTGATGCCAAGGAGTATGACGGAAAAGCGAATGGAGGTCATGGTGTGCGCGAGTTTGTGACAGGCTGCCTTAAGCCCAAGTGAAGACGCGAAGATTCTTCGCCCCTCATTGTCCGCTCACGGTGACCTCATCCAGATCAAAGCTCGACTGCGCGCCAACGATGCCGGGCGTGATCACCACCTTGCCCACATGCGTGATCGTGTCGCTCCAGGGAAAGCCCTGCATCGCGCGCGTCCAGCCTGCGGCTGTGGCCTCAGCGTCGGACCAGTCGTAGCGCAGCGTGGCCGTGGCCGACGTCCATTCCGTGGTGAAGGCCGCGTCGATCTCGCGATACCACTGGCCCACATCGTTCGCGAAGATCTCCAGCCGCACCTTGCCACCCTGCTTCGGGGCTCGCACACGCACCTTCACCTCGGCTCCCTTGCCGCCGAAGAGCTGCGTCCAGTCACCTGCCAGCGGCGACTCCTTCGAGGTGGAAGGTGATGATGCGATGGGCAAGGCGCGACCGCTGCGGGACACGCGAATGAACCCCGCCGGATCGTGAACCGCCTGGTCCACGCCTTTCCAGCCTTCAGCCTGTTGGTTGAAGGTGATCGTTCGGCTGGCAGTGGGAGCGATTTTGCGATGCGGAGACTTCAGCGGATTGAGTGGCTGTGGCAGCGTGCTGTGGACCATCTCGAGGCCGCTGAGGGAATACAGCTTCGCACCGCCGCTCAGCTCGACTTGCAGATGAACGAGCTGGCCCTTGAGCCGCTCGATGCCCTTGTCATGCCACTGCACGGGCTGATCAAACACACGGCCTTTGATGTCCGCCGTGTAGTCCACGCTCGCCGCCACCACATCGAGCGCCACGATGCGCACCGCCCCCTTGCCCGCATCCGCGGTCACGCGCAGAGGCTGATCCGTCACGCGGAACTGCGCGGTGAACAGGCTGGCAGGCTTGGCCTTGTCCACCTGCTCGTAGCGCGCGAAATGGTCCACGGGCAGCCGTGCGAGACAGGGCAGGCACGAGCGCTTCCATCCAGTGTGCGGGAAGTGATCGCCGCCGTAAAAGATAAGCAAATCATTGCCCTGCACGATGGGTGGCCCGGCCATCGCATAGATGCACGCGCCATCGTAGCTGCCCTTCGCGCCGCGCGGAATGAACGCAGAGCCCGGAGTGATGCGCTGCCAGGTGAGGCTGTCCGGGCTCCACGCGAGTTCGCAATCGACACTGCGATCCACGCCCACGTTGTAAATCATCGAGTAGCCCAGATACACATTCGCATAGCGAAACACGGGCAGGCAGTAAGTTTGATGCGCCCGGCCTTCCTCAAAGGTGCTGCGCAGCACGAGCCCCGAGTTTCTCCAATGCAGGAAATCATCGCTCTCCAGCCGCGCCACCAATCGCTCGCCAAGGTAGAGCTTGGTAAACCAGAGATACTTGCCGCTGCGCTCGTCGAAGAAGGCATTGTTGTGCGTGTCGCCATTCTGCGCACCGAATCCCAGCGCCTCCACCGGCTTGCCCCAGTGGATGCCGTCCGCGCTGAACCTCATGCGCGGCTTCCCCAGACCTACATCGAAGACCATCTTGTAGCGTCGTGCCGGATCAGGGTCGTGAAGGTCCTTGAAGACGCCGACGTTGGGCGTGTCGCGGGCGACGATGTTGGTGTCGGCGCTGCCGTTGAACTTGTGCAGACCGAGCTTCGGCTTATCCCACACGAGCCCGTCTTTCGAGGTGGCGTAGAGCAAATACCAGCCCACGTCGTGAACGGTGCTCGGCTGGTCCATTTGCGCGATCACATCCTTGTCAGCGAGCACGCATTTATACCAGAGCTTGAACACCTGCTCCTCCTCGTCCCACAGCACGTTGGGGTAGAGATTGTTCAGCGCATTCTCCCAGGGCTTGTCGCTGGTAAACAACGGATTGTTCGGCTCCTTCGTCACCGTGCCGGGCGTCAGCTTGGCATTGACCGTCTGCAGCATGATGCGCCGGTCGAGCATCAGGTGCTTGAGCGGATCAGGCTTGGCCAGATGAATGTCGGCAGCGTGAACGGAAGCGAAGACGAGAAGGCTGAGCGCAAGGTGTCGCATGGGCGCAGGGATACGCGACAGCAGGCTGCATCTCACACGCGTGAATGTCTGCGAGGACTACGGATTCGCACTCAAGACCACGCGACCTGACAGCAAGGCGGAGGTGGTGGGATTCGGGAGCTGCGGGAGCTGGAATTGTCCGATGCCCTGCTGGAGGCCGGGGATGAGCACGCCCGAGTAGGCGACGGTGCGGACATTGGCAGGGACGGCATCAGGGATGACGAAGGTGCCGGAGAAGTAGCCTGTGTTGAGATCAATCGTGAGCTTGACCGTGTTGGGATTGGCCAGCGTGATGGTGGGGATGTTGGTTGCGGGGAAGTTGATCACCTGCGTGAGGGGAGCGCTGAGGCCGCCATCGGTGAAGACGATCTTGGCATTGCTGGTGGAGCCGCTGAGGCCGAGGACGTGCACGCCCGTGCCGGGCTTGGCATACTTGCCGCCGTCGATCTCCAGCTGGTGCAAGGCGAACCCGGTCTGATAGCTGCGCGAGGCCGCCGTTTGGTTGAGCTTCAGCCAGTCAAAGCTCTGCTCGGTGATCACGTTGCTGCCGTCGATCATCATCCAACCCTGCGCGGAGCCGGTGCCAATCGCGTAGAGCGGGAAATGCCACGGAATCGTCCCATCGCTGGCGAGGTAACTCGTGCCTGAGATGAGCGCGCCGTCCCCGAGCTTGTTGTAGGACACATTGGTGGTGCCGGACTTGAAGGTTCCCGTCCAGGTCACGACGCCAGTAGCGGCCACCGTGATGGTGCCGTGACCACTGCCCTGAGGGAGCAACGGATTGCCTGCATCCGCCGAGGTGGGGCTGAAGACCACGTTGTAGATGCCCGCTTTGGTGCCGGGATTGCCAGCGTTGCGCTTGGCCGTGAGCGTTGCGCCATTGACGGAGCCGGCAATTTCGCCCGTTGCCTCGGTGAGGGTGGCGGTCACGGCGGGGAAACCTGCTGCCACGGTCGGTGTGATGATGAGGGAGCGCGTGGCTCCAGGCGCAGGGCTGAGTTTGGCACTGAATCCGAAGGTCTTGCCCAGATGAATGAGGCTGCCGGAGCCTGTGCCGACTGCGGTGAGATTCAGGGTGAAGCGGCCGCCCAGGTTGCTGTTGAAGCTGGAATCTCGAGCCACCGTGCCCGCGAAATCACCGGACGCGTTCGCCGAGGCAGGCACCACGATCACTGTCGCTGGCACCGGCATCTGCGGGCTCTCACCGGCCACGTTTTTCGCGTAGAAGTAGATGTTGTAAGTGCCCGCCGCCTTTGGCTTGCCTGAGATCACGCCAGCGGGCGAGACGGCCACGCCTTCAGGCAGACCCACCGCGCGGAAGGTCATCGGGCCGTCGTTCAGTGCGGTCACGGAGCCGGTCGCATCGCCATTCGTGGTCCAGGGTCCCAGCACTGGCAGCACCACCTCGGGGATGAGCTTCACATCGAGATTGAAGTTGCCGCTCTTGAGTGGAGGCAAGGAACCGAGCGTCACCTCGCAGTAATAGGCCTTCTCATCGCTGCCCTGGGCATTCGTGATCTGGAGCGACGCCGTCTTGGTCCCCGTGATGCGGCCACCTTCTGGCACCGGCAGGTCGTCGGCAGCGGTCTTCCATTGGAACGTCAGGCCCGGGCCTGCCTGCGGCAGCGTAAGGGCAATGGACATGCGCTGGTTCACCACGGGTGAACTGTTTGCCAGGCTGATCACGCCGAGCCGAACGGGCGCGGTCTGCACCGAATCCAACCCATCGCTGACTTTCACCGAGTAGGTGCCTGCATGGGTGAGCGCCGTGCTCGCGATCGAGTAAGTCGCCGCCGCACCGATGGGTGCCGCAGTTCCGGCTTTGAGCCAGGCATACTTTAAGGCGGCACCGATGGCATCAACGGTGAACGACGACGGCTGGCCGACGCCCACCAGCTTGTCTGTTGGTGGCGTGACGATGTTAGGATTGGGTCCGGTGATGAAGGTCTGATCATCGCCCCAGCTCGTGCCGCCTCCATTCATGCACACCAGACGGTAGTGGTAGGTGGAGGAGGGGATGAGCCCGGTGAGTGAGGCGCTCGCATCGACAAAAGCCCTGCCTGCGCCCGCGCTCGAGGTCGTCGGAGCCACAGGCATCCGGCTGCCGTAATTGGTCGTGGGTCCATACTCGAACCAATACAAAGCCGTGGTGCCCTGGGGATTGATCGAGCCCGTGAGCGTGGCCCGCGTGCTGAACAAGGCGCTCAGACCATTGGTGAAGACCGTGGCCTTGAGCGGCAACGCATTGCTCAGCTGAAACACCGTGCCCATGCCATTCAAGCCGCTGGTGCTGGTGGTGCCGTAGAGGAAGCCTTCATTATCCTGCAACAGACCTCCGCGAGGCTCCGCGCCTGGCGAGGGCAGAGTGCCTGTGAATTGGATGAGGTTCGTGAAGACCCCCGTTGTGCTCACGCGGAAGATCGTGCCGCGATTCGAGGCTCCGCCGAGGCGCGTGGTGCCGTAGAGATTGCCATCTGTCGCCTGAATCAGCGGTGCCTCCGGCGTGCGCCCCAGGTAAGGTCCTGCGCTGCCGGTGAAATTCACTAAAGCCTTGTAAGCACCCGCTGTGGTGATGCTATAGACCGTTCCCTGCCCGCCCGTGCCGCCCGCAGCGCTCGTGCCGTAGAGCAATCCATTGCTAGCCTGGATCAGCGGTGACCTGGGAATGGTGGGACCCGTGTAGGATGCGGCGGAGCTACCAAAGTCGGCGATGGTGGTGAAGACACCCGCTGGGGTGAGGCGGAAGACCGTGCCGTTGCCGTAGAGCCCGCCCGACTCCGTGGTGCCGTAAAAGTTTCCGTCCTTGGCCTGCATCAGTCCCGAGGGCAGGCTGCCGCGCTTGGTGCCGCTGTTGCCAGTGAAATCGACGAGGCGGATCGGTGTGCTGGGCACCGTCGGCTGCACCTTGAAGACGGTGCCGTAGCCATTGAGCCCGCCCGAGGACGTGGTGCCGTAGAGGTAGCCGTCCGTGCCTTCGATGAGGGCATCGGTGGGCGTGGCACCCATGTCCTTGCGGGACAGGGTGGTGAAGGTATGCACCACGGAGACCACACCGGCAGGCGTCATCTGGAAGATCGTGCCCAGGGAGTCAGGACCACCGGCTGAAGTGGTGCCGTAGAAGTTTCCATCGCTGGCGCGCAGGAGCCTTGCTTTGGGCCGACTGCCGTCCGTGGCACCGCCAAGATCTGCCATTGTGGTGAAGGTGCCGCCCGGACTCATCTTGAAGATCGAGCCAAAGCCCGCGCCCGCTGCCGCACCGCCGAACTCGGTCGTGCCATACAAGTTGCCATCGGCCCCAAAGATCAGCGAGCCGCGCGGACCATTGCCCTTGGTCAATCCGGGTGCCACCCCATCGAAGTCCGCCAGTGTGGCGACGACTGGGGTCTGGGCTTGCGAGCTGGTTCCTGACCCAGCAAAAACAAGGAGGCTGGCGAGTGCCAGGCAAAGGCGGGATGGCTTCATGGTGCGGTGATTTTTTGGGCGGCGGGGGCGGCGAGTATGCCCGTTTCGACTCTCAAAGCCAAGCACGAAGAAGCTGTTGGAAACGGGCTGAGCGGGGCATCCAGCAGGATGACGTCCCGTGCCCAAGTGCGGGGCAGCATTTAGCAAACTGCTAGGCGATGCTCAGCGCCTTCTCGATGATGACATCGGCGTAAGGGAGCTGGAGGTTCTCGAGCGGCGGGCTGTAGATGGCGGGGGCGTCGAGGGAATTCACGCGCAGCACGGGAGCATCGAGGTCATCGAAGCAGCGCTCCTGAATCATGTAGGCGATCTGGGCTCCCACGCCGCAGAAGGGCTTGCCTTCCTCGACATAGATCGCCTTGTGCGTCTTGCGCACGGAGTCAAAAATGGTGTCCTCGTCGAGCGGACGAATGGTGCGCAGATCGACGACTTCGCAGTGGATGCCGTGCTCTTCTTCGAGGCGCTTGGCGGCCTCCAGGCAGGTGATCACGGCGCGACCATGGGCAATCAAGGAAAGGTCGGTGCCTTCGCGTTTCACATCGGCGACGCCGAGCGGGATCACGAGTTCGCCGTTGGGCAGATCTTCATTCGCAGGCACGTCCCATTTCTCGCCGTAGAGCTTGGTGCTCTCCATGAACATGACGGGATCGTTGTCGCGGATGGCGGCCTTGAGCAAGCCCTTGGCGTCGTAGGCGTTCGAGGGCACCACGCACTTCATGCCGGGGAAGCTGGCCATGATGTTCTCGGGTGTGTGCGAGTGCGTCGCTCCCACATTGGTGCCGCCATTGGCCGGGCCGCGGATGACGATGGGGCAGTTGATCTTGCCGCCAGACATGTAGCGAACCATCGCGGCATTGTTCACGATTTGATCCCAGGCCACGGTGTAGAAGCTCCAGAACATCAGCTCCATCACCGGACGCACGCCGAGCATCGAGGCTCCGATGCCCATGCCGATGAAGCCGGCCTCGCTGATCGGGGTATCGACCATGCGCTTGTCACCCCACTTTTCCCACAGGCCTTTGGTCACCTTGTAGGCACCGTTGTATTGCGCGACTTCCTCGCCCATCACGACCACCATGGGATCGCGGGCAAGCTCTTCGTCCAGGGCTTCACGGATGGCTTCACGGTATTCGATGAGACGGGGCATGATGAGAGAATCGGGGTGGGGGGAGGCGCGAGTCTAGCGAGTGAGCGAAGGCGTGCCAGCAGGAACTCCGCACAACCCGTGCCACGAAACGCGGATGGTTTTTGCTGGCACTGGATACGCGTTTCGTCTTCCATCGGGCACCATGTCCGCCGAATCCAACCTCCAGCAACTAGGTCTCGAACTTCCCTCCGCTCCGCCTCGTGGTGGCGTTTACAAGCCCGTCGTCGTCGTGGGCAACATCGCCTACGTCTCTGGCCACGGTCCTTTTTGCTCCGACGGCACCTACTTGACCGGTCGCGTGGGCGACGATCTGAGCCTGGACGAGGGCAAGGCGGCAGCCCAGCAAACCGGCCTCGCCATCCTTGCCACGCTGAAGCAGGAACTCGGTAGTCTCGACCGCGTGAGGCGAGTGATCAAACTGCTCGGCATGGTTAACAGCACCCCCGAATTCCCCGACCATCCGAAAGTGATCAATGGCTGCTCCGAACTCTTCGCCCAAGTCTGGGGCGAGGAGAACGGCATCGGTGCCCGCAGCGCCGTCGGTATGGGCGGCCTGCCCGGTGGCATCGCGGTGGAGATCGAGGGGATCTTCGAGCTGGTGTAGCATCTGAGAGCCAAGAGCCGAGAGCGTAGAATCACGCTTGGCGGCTTTGCTCTCAAACCAGTCCCTGCGCTTCCACAACCCCCACGCCACTCTTCGCTCTACGCCCTTTGCTCTTAGCCATGAACTCCCCCGAATTCGCCTGGTTCCACATCGAAAACGAAGCCGAGATCGCCACTCCGGCGCTGCTGTTTTATCGCGAACGCATCGAGCACAACCTGCAGCTCATGCTTCAGATCGCAGGCGGTCCCGAGCGGTTGCGCCCGCATGTGAAGACGCACAAGTGCGGCCAGCTCATCCAGCGCCAGGTGGAGCTGGGCATCACGAAGTTCAAGTGCTCCACCGTGGCCGAGGTGGAAATGACCGCCGATGCAGGCGGCACGGACATCATGCTGGCCATGCCAGCCGTGGGTGCCAATGCGCATCGTCTGGCCGAGCTGGCGGCGAAGTTTCCCAACGTGCGCTTTTCCACCATCGCCGACGATGAGGAAACCATCCGCCACATCGCGGCAGCGGCTCAGCAGCACCGGGTCAATATTCCCGTCTTCCTCGAACTCGACTGCGGCATGTCCCGAACCGGCATCGTCCCCGGCTTCCAGGCCAAGATGCTGGCCAAGGTGATCAAAGAAACGCCCCGCCTCGGCCTCGCAGGCCTTCACGCCTACGATGGACACATCCACGACGCCGATCTGGAGACGCGCCGTCGGCTTTGCGATGAAGCGTTCGCGCCGATCCTCGAATTCAAAAAGGAACTGCAAGGCGAAGGCCTCATCGTGAAGGAACTCGTCGCCGGTGGCTCGCCCACGTTTGGCATCCATGCGCAGCACGCTGATCGCACGCTCAGCCCTGGAACGACCGTGCTGTGGGACTTCGGTTACGGCGACAAGCTCGACGATTTGCCTTTCCAGCCCGCCGCCGTGCTGCTCACCCGCGTGGTCAGCAAGCCTGGCACCGATCGGATCACCGTCGATCTCGGCCACAAATCCGTCGCCCCCGAGAACCCGCACCCGCGCGTCCGCTTCGAGGAGATTCCCGAGGCCGAATTCCTCATGCAAAGCGAGGAGCACCTCGTCATGAAGGTCGATCAGCGCGAACGCTTCCTCATCGGCCAGGCCCTCCACGGCATCCCCCGCCACGTCTGCCCCAGCGTCTCCATGCACGGCGAGGCCCTGATCATCGACAATATGCAAGTCGTCGATCGCTGGCCCATCACGGCGCGGAATCGAAGGATCACGGTGTGATCAAACCGCTTGCCACACCGCCTGCGCACTCCTAGTAGCAGGGGCAAGCGCATGACCACCACCTTCGAAATCACCGGCAAGTTCGACACCGAGAGCGACTGCCACAAGCTGCTCTATAATCCGCTGACCAAGCCGCTGAAATATCGCGAGACGCAGTGCTACAAGGTTGAGTTCGACGGCGATGCGGAGGCGATGAAGGCCTTTGTGCAGAAAGTGCTCGTCGATCCGATCAGCCAGGACGCGCACGAGGGCGGCGCACTGCTGTTTCCCAAGGCGGCCTTTGTCCTCGAATACGGCATGAAGGGCGCGGCGCTGGATTTGGAGAAGGAGATGATCCTCACCTACTACCGCACGCTGTCCAACCCGGGTTTCACGATCACCAAGCTCACGCTGCGCAAACGCATCTACGTCTTCGGCAAGGAGGCGGAACCCGAGCAGTTCGTTCGCGACGTGGTCAATCCGGCCATCCACACCCACGAGGTCCTGCGCGCGGCTTAATTTCCTTTTTCCCCATCACGATCAATGTCCAAAGCCGTCTTCCGCCACATCCCCATCACGCCGCTCAGCGCCGATGAACTGCTCGATCTGAGCAAGAAGCACAAGCTCAGCCTTTCCCGCGAGGACATGCTGGTCATCCAGGCCATGTTCAAGGAGGAGAACCGCGAGCCTACCGACGTGGAACTCGAGGTGATCGCCCAGACCTGGAGCGAGCACTGCAAGCACCGCATCTTCGGTGCGAAGATCGAGCACACGCTGGATGGCAAAAAGGAGGTCGTGGACGGTTTGTTCAAGACCTACATCCGCAACGTCACGCATCGCATCATGGACAAGAAGCCGGGCTTCGTGCTCAGCGCGTTCGTGGATAATGCAGGCTTCGTGAAGGTGGATGATCAGACTGCGATTTGCCTCAAGGCGGAGACCCACAATCATCCGAGCGCCATCGAACCTTATGCAGGAGCGAACACCGGACTCGGTGGTGTGATCCGCGACATCCTGGGTGCGGGCAAGGGCGCGAAGCCCATCGCCTCGCTCGACGTTTTCTGCTTCGGCCCGCCCGACACGCGTCAGGAAGACATCAAAGCCAAGGACGTCATCCATCCGCTCGGCATCATGCGCGGTGTGGTGCGCGGCGTGCGCGACTATGGCAACCGCATGGGCATTCCCACGACGAGCGGAGCGATCCAGTTCGACGACACCTACATCTACAACCCGCTCGTGTTCTGCGGCACGATGGGCGTGATTCCGATCAAGGACATCGAAAAGGAAGTGAAGCCTGGTCACCTCTTGATCGCTGCCGGTGGACGCACGGGCAAGGATGGCCTGAAGGGTGCCACCTTCTCCAGCGTGTCCCTCACCACGAGCAGTCATGAGGAAGATCAGACCGCCGTGCAGATCGGCAATCCGATCGAGGAAAAGAAGGTGGCCGACTTCATCCTCGCCGCGCGCGAGAAAGGACTCATCCAGTTCGTGACCGACTGCGGAGCCGGTGGCTTCAGCAGCGCGGCGGGCGAAATGCTCAGCACCGTGGGCGGCGAAGTGTGGCTGGAGAATGCACCGCTCAAGGCTCCCGACCTCGAGAGCTGGCAGGTCTTCATCAGCGAGTCCCAGGAGCGCATGGTGATCGCCGTCGAAGAAAGCGCGATGCCCGAACTGCAAAAGCTGGCCGACATCTACGAGACGGAAATCTGCAAGCTGGGCAAGGCCGATGGCACCGGCATTCTCAAGGTGATGCACCACGGCGAAGTCGTGTGCCGCCTGGACAACTCGAAGCTGCACGAGGCCCCACGCCGTCACATGACGGCGACATGGACCACGCCGAAACGCGGCGAGGACACCTACATTCCCTTCGAGGAAGTCGAGGTAGGCAATGAATTGCTCAAGATGCTGATGGCTGATTTTGCCATCGTTTCGCGCGAGCCCATCATCCGTGAATACGACCACGAAGTGCAGGGCCACACCGTGCTCAAGCCCCTCGCCGGAGCCAGCGGTGACGCTCCTCAGGACGGGTCCGTCATTCGTGTGGAAGGCACGCAACAATACGCGGCCCTGTCCGTCGCTCTGCTGCCCGAGTGGGGCAAGACTCAGCCTCATCTCATGGGCCGGGCCTGTGTGGATGAATGCGTGCGTCAGCTCATCGCCATGGGTGCCAATCCTGAGCGCATCGCGATCCTGGACAACTTCTGCATGGGCAATCCCGATGACCACACCGAACTCGGTGCCCTGGTCGAAACCGTGAAGGGCATGGCCATCACCGCCGAAGCCTACGGCGCTCCATTCGTCAGCGGCAAGGACTCGTTCTACAACTACTTCAAGACCGATGAAGGCCCCATCAGCATCCCCTGCACGCTCCTCGTCAGTGGTTTCGGAGTGGTGGAAAAGAAGGAGCACGTGGTCGGTGCCAGCATTCGCAGGACAGGCAGCAAGCTCGCCATGGTCGGTCAGGCATCGAGCGGGCTCGCGGGCAGCGTCTTCGCCCGCATGATCGTGAAAAACGCCCGCGATGAAGTGGGCTTCCCCAATGCGCCCCAGTTCAGCGAAGCGGAAGCCTTCGAGGCCTACGAGCGCTATCATGAACTCGTCAAACGCGGCGTGGTCCTCAGCGCCCACGACGTGAGCGAAGGCGGTCTCGCGGTGGCACTGGCAGAGATGGGCTTCAGCGGCAAGGCAGGCCTCCATGTAGATCTGTCACTAGTGCCCACGCTCGACAGCACTCCCGTCGCTGAGCACCTCTTCGGCGAAACCCCGGGGCGCATCGTTTTCGAGATCGATGACAAGCACGCCCACCTCGCCGAGGAAGCTGGCTTCACGATCATCGGCCAGACCACGGACGACGGATTCCTCACCATCACGAATCAGGACCAGCAGCTCGTCCATCTGCCGATCAAAGAACTGAAGCCCATCTGGCAGACCGGACTCACCGAGTATTATTGATCATTGCCCATGCCTCTACCACACGCCCTCATCCTCAAATTCCCTGGCACCAACTGCGATGCTGAAACGGCCCGTGCGCTCAAGGTCGCAGGCTTCAGCGCCGAGGTGCTGCCCATCGCCCTGCTCGAGCCCGGCAAGCTCGACACCGCGCAGATGATTCTCTTCGCCGGTGGCTTCAGCTATGGCGACTACGTGATGTCTGGCCGCATCGCTCAGCTCATCACCAAGCACAAGCTAGGCGACAAGCTCCGCCAGTTCGTGGACAAGGGTGGCTATGCCATGGGCATTTGCAATGGCTTCCAAATCCTCACGCAGCTCGACCTCCTGCCGCGTGGCTCTCTGATTCACAACGAAAGCGGACGCTTCATCTGCCGCTGGGCAGGCCTCAAGAAGAACGCCTCCAGCCCTTACCTGAGTGAGCTGCCGGATGAGTTCGAGCTGCCGATCGCGCACGCCGAAGGCCGCTTCATGGGCGTGGGTGACGACACAGCGAACTACGTGGCGAACGGCCGCGCCGCCTTGCTTTACACCGAGGATGTCAACGGCAGCAGCCAACGCATCGCCGGCCTGCAAGACGACACCGGCCGCGTGTTCGGCCTCATGCCGCACCCCGAGCGTTTCGTGAACAAGGTCACCCACTACGATCCTGACTGGAGCCAAGCCGAACGCGGCTGGGGCTACTACATGTTCAAGTCCGTGCGCGACGCGATGGCGGGGTAATCATCCGGGTTGTGGGGTGCTACTTGGCGCACGCGCCAGATCACTTGGCGCACACGCCAGACCGCTTGGTGCACACGCCAGACCGCTTGGTGCACACGCCAGACCGCTTGGCGCACGCGCCAGACCGCTTGGCGCACACGCCAGATCACTTGGCGCACGCGCCCGATCACTTGGCGCACGCGCCAGACCGCTTGGCGCACGCGCCAGACCGCTTGGCGCACACGCCAGACCGCTTGGCGCACACGCCAGACCACTTGGCGCACGCGCCAGACCACTTGGCGCAGGCGCCAGACCGCTTGGCGCACGCGCCAGACCACTTGGCGCACGCGCCAGACCACTTGGCGCACGCGCCAGATCACTCCGCTGCCCGAATTCCTTCGATAGTGAACTGCCAGCTTTCGTTGCCACGGAACCAGTTGCGTTGCAGACGCAGGGCGACGTCCCAGGGCGGGGGCGGGAGTTCGCTGAGGGGGGCGTTGAAGTAGATGGCGTCTTGCTGGGCACCGTCTTGCATGAGGGTGACGCGGAGATGCTTCTCCTTCATCACGCGACCCGGCAATCGAGGTGACACACCGCGACAGAGGAAGATGGGCTCGGGATTGGCCTGGCCGAAGGGTTCGAGCAGCTTGAACTGCTCCAGGAAGTCGGTGGTCATGTCGCGCAGTCGCAGCTCGACATCCAGATCCATGATGGGCACCAGATTGCCGGACTCGAGCTTGGTGCGTATCACATCGGCGAAGGCGGTGCGGAAGGCGTCGATATTGCTCTCATGAACGGAGAGCCCGATGGCCATGGCGTGGCCACCGCCCTTGGTGAGGAGATGGCGGCAGGATTCGATGGCCTCCACCAGGCTGATGCCGGGGATGCTGCGCCCGCTGCCCTTGCCCATGCCTTCATCGTCGATGGCGATGAGGATGGTGGGCCGATGGCACATGCGGGAGATGCGGGAGGCGACGATGCCGACCACGCCGGGATGCCAGTCGCGGGAGCCGAGCACGATGCTGGGCAGGTCGTTGAGGGAGCCGAGGTTTTGCAGCATGGCCTCGGCTTCTTTGAAAACCAAATTCTCAACGCCCTGGCGCTCGCGATTGTGCTGATCGAGCAGTTGCGCGCCAGACATCGCATCGGTGTGATCGGTGGCGAGCAGGACATTGAGCGAAGTGAGCGCGGTATCGAGGCGACCGGCTGCATTCAATCGGGGACCAATGCGGAAGCCGAGGTGATGCGTCTGCACGAAGCCATCAAGGCCGGCGACTTCCTTCAAGGCACGAAGCCCTGGCCGCGAGGTATTGGCGATCAATTCCAGGCCGCGACGCACGAGCGTGCGATTCTCGGCTACGAGGGGAACGAGGTCCGCCACGGTGCCGAGGGCGACGAGGTCGAGCATGTCCTTGAGGTCGAAGCCATCCACCTTGCGCGTCTTGAGCAGCGCATGGGCCACCTTGAAGGCGAGGCCTGCGGTGCAGAAGTGGTGATTGCGATCGCTGAGCTTGGGATTGACCAGCGCCTTGCAGATGGGGCGGCCATCGGGGGACAGCTCATGGTGATCGACGATCACGACATCGACGCCGTGACGTGCGAGCGATTCCATCTCGGCGAGTGACGTGGTGCCGCAATCGAGCGCGAGGATGAGGTGCGGCTTGCCGAACTCTTCGAACACGCGCGCGATGCCATCCTTGCTCACGCCGTAGCCTTCTTCCATGCGATGGGGGAGGAAGAGCTTGGTATCGAGTCCATACGCCTTGAGCGTGAGGTGGATGATGGACATCGAGGTGACGCCATCCACATCGTAGTCGCCGTAGAGCACCACGTTCTCATGACGATCCACAGCCTCGAAGATGCGCTTCACTGCGGGCTCCATCTCCGGCAGATCGAATGGATCGCCGAGGGAAGCGAGCTTTGGATTGAGGAAGTTGAGCACCGTCTCCTCATGCAGGTGCCCACGCTGCCCCAGGAGTTGAGCGATGAGCGGAGCCAGAGGCCGCCCGGCCACCGTCCCACTTGCAGGCGTTGCCGTGGGCTTGAGCACCCAGGCAGCGCGTGGAAGAGAAAACTTGGTGGAAAGGTCAGGCATCAAAGGCAAAAGGGGAAGCGTTCACAGATGGCGAGGCCAGGGCGCTCGTCAAAGAATGGATCAAATGGACAAGACTTCGCAGCGTGCAGGTTCGTGGTGGCTGGCTGGCATGGGCTTGATGCTCGCGGTGGCAGGCACGGTGTTCACCATGGTGCTGTGGAAGGCTTGGCAGCGTGCCGAGGAAACGCGTGGATGGACGGAGGTGCCGTGCAAGGTGTTGTCATCGCAGATCAAGAGCGAGCAGGCCTCACGCCATTCGCCGGTGAAGCATCGTGTGATCGTGCGCTACGAATACTCCTGGCAGGGCAGCACCTTGACCAGTGAGCGAATCCGTCGTGTGGATGGCGTGAAGAGTGATCTCAGCGTGGCGGAAGAACTGCGCGAACGCTATGCACGGGGTCAGCAGACGGTTTGCTTTGTGAATCCGGCTGATCCTTCCTTTGCGATTCTCGAGCACGACACGCGGGCGGCGTTGTATTCGATTTGGTTCCCGCTGCTGTTTGTGTTCGGCGGTCTGCGCATGATGTGGTCGGCGATCAAGGCGCGCTCCACACCGCTGGCGAGCGCACTCCAGGCCGCGCCTCGCCGCTGACAACCGTGGTGCGGCCACGCCATGTCGTGGTTGGATTCGTGACGTTGGCAAAAGGTAGATCCGCTTGCTTCGACCATGCGTTGTTCGCTGCATCGTAAGCGAGCAAGGTGTGTGGAAACCCTGGGTGCAGAGTCTTGGGTTCGAAGTTCACATTCGCACCATCATCACCGCCGAGCACCAGGAACCCCGAGGCGGTGGAAGGCGAAGGCGTGGGTGGTGCCACGCTCGCGTGTGGCGGATCGGCGATGGCTTGCCATCCCTTGCCCGGTGTGAACCGATAGCCATCCTTCAAGTAGGTGCGCGCCGGTTTGCCCGCCTCATCGGCATGGAGATCCGTGCCGCCTGCGATGAAGAAGCTGCCTGCGCTCGCTGCTCCGATGGCCAGCATCCGAGGGCGTCCAGGCCAGGCGGGGAGCGACTTCCAGCCTGCCTTCACGTCCTTCAAATCAAGAGCCCAGAAGGTGCTCATCGCGCTCGTCGAGGTGGGCGTCGCGATGCCGCCAGCCACGTAGATCGTATCGCCCAGGCGCGCACCGGTCATGTTCGCGCAGGGCTGCGGCAGCGCGGGCACTGAGTCGATCTGCAGCGCGCCGTCCCGCCACGAAAGCCTGACACATTCGCTGAGATGTTGGGCCGCCTCGGCACCTCCGATGCACAGCACGCCTTCATCCGTGGTGATGCTCAGCCCGTAGCCACGCGCGCTCGGCAGCTTGCCCACGGCGTGCCATTGGCTCTGCGGTTCATCAAGGCACCACACGGTGTCATACCAGGCCTTGGCGCCGCCTTCCCAGGGCTTCTTGTCGGGGAAGTTGGCACCGCCCGCCGCGATCAGCGCGTCATGACTCACGCCTGCGAACATGCCAGCAAAGCCCTCGTGATCGGGCAGCGGCGTGAGTGGTTTCCACGCAGTTTCCTGAGCCAGCGCGGTGCCGACAGCGAGCCAACAGAACAGAATTCGCATCATGGGAGGCATTCCATCGCAAAACCGAATCGCTTGCAACGCCGCCGCAGAGATTGTTTGTGATCGGGCTATGACATTCGGCGCACGCGACTCCAAGGACACCATCGAAAAGGGACTCACCTTTGCCCCCAAGTTCGATGAGCACGGACTCATTCCCGTGATGACCATCGACGCGCATTCGAAGGAGCCCCTCATGCTCGCCTACATGAACGAGCAGACCTTGAAGATGACCATCGAACTCGGCGAGGCGGTGTATTGGAGCCGCAGCCGCAAGGAAGTCTGGCACAAGGGCAAGACCAGCGGCCAGATCCAGCGCGTGGTGGAGATGCTGATCGACTGCGATCAGGATGCCATTGTGCTCAAGGTGGACCAGCAGGGCGGAGGCTGCTGCCACACCGGCGCATCGACGTGCTACTATCGGAAGGTGAGCCTGGGTGCGACGAATGGAGCCGTCACGCTGACGTAACTGCCCATCATGCGCACGCTCGCCATCGGGGATATTCACGGCTGCTACACGGCGCTGCACACCCTTGAGCGCGAGATGACCTTCACGGACGACGATCTCATCATTACCGTCGGCGACTACGTGGATCGGGGTCCGGACTCGAAGTCCGTGATCGACTGGCTCATCGCCCGCCATCGGCGCGGTGGCAAGCTGGTCGCCCTGCAGGGCAATCACGAACTCATCATGCTCTGGTCCCGCTTTGACAGCCTCTCGCAAAAGTCGTGGATGAGTTCGTCTGTCGGCGGCGATGCCACGCTCGCTTCGTATGGCAGCGCGTGGAGAGCCGCACGCATCGCGGATGTGCCGGATGAGCACTGGGACTTCCTCGTGAATCTCACGATGCGTTACCATGAGACCGAGACGCACATCTTCGTTCACGCTAGTGTGGTGCCTGAGGTCCCGATGTCCGAGCAGTCTGATGAGATGCTGTTCTGGGAGCGCTTCAAGGACCTGCCTCCCCATTGCTCTGGCAAGCCGGTGATCTGCGGCCACACGGCCCAGTCCAATGGACTGCCCAAAGTGGCGTCCCATGGCGTGTGCATCGACACAGGTGCGTGCAAAGGCGGCTGGCTGACCTGCCTCGATGTGCACACCAGTGAGTATGGGCAGGCCAATCAACAAGGCGAGTTCCGCACCGGACGGCTGGACGCTTTGACCAGTTAAGCGTGGTAGCGCGTGACTTGCGCGGGTGATCTCAATGCACCGCGAAGGTCACTGCGGGTGGCACGTCCTTCACCAGGTGCTGGCAGAGGAAACGAAGAAAGCCCTGGCTGTAGCGGGAGCGCGTCTTGCCTCCGCTGGCCATGGCAGCGATCTGGAAGTTCGCGTGGCGCTCGAGCAATCGCACCCAGTGCCACCGGGCATAGGTGCGACTGAGCTGCTGCCCGCCTTGGTAGGCGCGGAAGATTTCACCATTGTAGAAATACTCCACCAGGCTCATCCAGGCGTTGTGCCATTCGACCACATTCTTCGAGTAGATCTCCAGGGCGTGTTTGAGCGCCGTGGGTTCTTTGAGAATGGACGTGCCTTTGGCAAAGACATGCTCGTCGAGCAGGCGTGCGCCTTCGAGTGCCATGAACAGACCCGGTGAAAGCATGGGATCGACGAAACCAAAAGCATCGCCGAGCAAGATCCAGCCTGGGCCATGGCCGCGCTCGGAGAGGAGTTGGTAGTTGGTATAGGTCATCACGTCTGTCACACGACGTGCGTTGGCACCCTTGTCGCGCAGCAAGGGCTCGCGCTTGATGATGTTCCCCAGGCGTTCTTCGGGAGTGTCGCCCAGGTCCTTCAGGTGCTCCTTGTTGATGACCACGCCGACGCTCAGACGCCCCGGTAAGGGGATGCGCCAGCTCCAGCCCTGCGTCAGCACGGAGATGATGATCTGGCCCTCAGGCACCTCGTCGTGAACGAAGTTCTCGTAGTGCGCGAAGTAGGCCACGTCGTTGCGTTTGCCCTTCACGGCGGGGATGTCCATGAGCTTCGAGAAGGTGCGAGCACGTCCGCTGGAATCGATCAACAAGGGATCATGCCCCTCTGGCAGGCCTGCGACCGAACGACTTTGTGCACTGAGTCGCACCGAGGGTTCGCCATTGCGATCGCAGCGCTCGAGTTCAGCCCGCGCCTTCACAAAACGTGCGCCCAGTTCCTCCGCGCGAGTGCGCAGCAAGTTGTCGAGTTCCGGGCGCGGCGCGTTGTAGGAATACGGTGGCAGGTAGCCTTTCACGGACATGAAGTTGAAGTGCAGCTTGTCGCCTCCCGTGGTGAAGAACGAGGCACCGGGCTTGTATTGGCAGAACTGCTTCACCCGGTCCTCGATGTCGAGGTGTCGGAAGACATTGACCACCGCTGGGATGAGCGACTCGCCCACCAGCAGATCGGGGCGCTTCTCGTCATCAAACACGAGCACCGGGATGCCGCGCTTGGCAATCATCGCCGCGAGTGTGCATCCGGCCGGGCCAGCACCAACGATAACGACTTCGGGGAGTGGTGGGTTCATGAGTCAGAGGAAGGGGTGCGGCGCAAGAGCTTGCCACTCGCGGTCATGGGCAGAGATGTTACGACGCTGAAAATGAGCGGGATTTTATAGCTGGCCAGATGTTCGCGGCAATGAGCACGCAGTTCCGCAAGCGTGGGCGCATCGGCACCCGGAATGTAGCGAGCTACGGGCACTTCGCCAAAAAGCGGATGGGCGCGGGCTTCGACGAGCGAGCGCTGCACCTTCGGATGCGCATCGAGCACGCGCTCTACTTCCTCGGGGAAGACCTTCATCCCGCCCACATTGATGACGCTCTTGCAACGCCCGCAGAGAAAGATGCGCCCTTCGGCATCGCGACGCGCGAGATCGCCTGTGGCAAACCATCCTTCCTCATCCAGCACGCTCGCTCGCGGCTGCCAGGGATCGAGGTAGGCATCGAACATGCCGGGACCACGCAGGCACAGCTCGCCCGTGCCTTCGTGCTCATCGCGGAGCTGGCACTGGTAGGCAGGCAAAGGCTTGCCAATGGCTTCGGCGCAGCCCGCAGGCGCATCGAGATTAAGCACCGGCAGTCCGACCTCGATGATGCCCAGTCCCTGCACGAGCGGCTGATGAAACCTCCGCTGGAACTTGTCGGCGGTCTTTTGATCCAAGGCAGCGGCGGTGCTGACGGCGAGTCGCAAGGACGACCACTGGGCCTCGCCGGGCGCGTCAGCGAGCTGTCGATAATGCACCGGGCTGCCATACATCACGGTCGCCCGGTGGTCGCTGCCAGCGCGCAACAGATCCTCACCCAGATGGTGCTCTTCGATGATCGTGGTCGCGCCGTGATAAAGATAGAGCACGATGGAGACGGCGAAGTGATGAGCCATCGGCAGCACCCAGAGCACGCGATCCGCCGGGCCAATGCGCAGGCCTTCATTGGCACCTCGAATGCGATCCAGCAGCGACTCGTGTGAGAGCACCACACCCTTTGATTTACCCGTGGTGCCTGAGCTGAAACGGATGAATGCGGGATTCAGCGCCGCGAAGGCATCGAGCGGAAAAGGCGGTGCGGGAGGATCGAGGAGCTTGCATTGAAAACCATCATCGCTGCGAGTGATGAGTGCATTCAAGGCAGTGCGTTGGGTGAGTTCAGCACGTTCGGCGGGCGCGAGTTCATCAGGCACGGGCACAAAGCAATGCCCTGCCGCCAGCACCGCCATCGCGAGCGGCACGTAGTCGATGCCGCTAGGAAACTGCACGCCCACACGCAGCGGTGAATCGCTCTTCGGCAACGAGTCGGCGATGGCGTCGCAACGCTCAAGCAGCTCGCGATAGGTCAGTGTGCGTGCGCCTTGCACCAAAGCCACCGCATTCCAATCGGCGCGCTCGCGAATCGCCTCAATGATATTGAAGCGGGCCATTCCTCAGAACTTCCACGAAGCACCCACCGTGAAGCCCACGGCATCAATGCCAGGATTCGGGCTCGTGGCACCGCCATTGGACATGTGCTGGAACATCGTGCCCACACGCAGCGTGAGGCTGTCATTGATCACACGCTGAAGACCCAGATGGCCGAACCAGTTCAAGGTGAAGTCCTGGCCCTGACCACCCTCGACGCCCTGCGAATCAATCCAGCCAAAACCACCACCTGCGCCCGCATACACGGACCACGTTTGCGCCTTGTTCCAATACTCGATGGAAGGTGAGAACATGAAGCCGAAGTAGTGGCTCTCCGGACCATTCTCCACCCAGGTGCCGAGCAGCGCGGCCCGATGGCGCACGCTGATGGAGGCTCCATTGTCGAGATCGAGCCCGAACCAACGCGGCGAGCGCCAGGCGAACTGCGTGGGCACCAAGCGGTAGTCGATGTCGGTGTAATTGCCCACCTGCCAGAGCATGCCCGTTTCGATGTCGAAGGCGTGCTCGCGGTAAATCGGTGTCGGGGCTGGATTCGGAAGGTTACCAACGGTTGGCTGTCCGGCGAGGACAGCACTGAGGGAAGAAGCAACGAAAGCCGCAAGAGTGAGGGATCGAATCGTCATGGAGAGGGAGTGAGTTGGAGCTGAGACTTGTCGTTGGCAGAGATGTCTTCGGGGCGCGAGAAGGCCATGAGCATGGTCGAGTCATCGGACTGCACCATCTGGATCTGGCGCAGGTGCTTGGTCTTGGGATCGATCTGGAGGTCGATCTGCTTGAGGTGCTTCTTCACCATGAAGCCCTTGGGCTGGAGCGCCACGGTGATTAGCTCCGGTGTGTCGCCCGTGATGGTGGCGGTGAAGTCCTTGGCCATCTGCTCGGCATTGAGATTCTTGCTGTTGAGGAAGTGCATCCACATCCTCATGCGACCTTCGTTGGGGCTCAGTGTCTGCCACTTCTGCGAGTCGTCGAGGAGGTGCAGGTCCTTGTTGTCAAACATCAGCACCATTGCTGTCGGCTTGCCCAGCTCCCACCGGAAGCGACCATCCGCCAGCCGCCAGAAGCGACCTTCGTTCGTGATGGGTTCCTTCATCGTGGGCAGCGTGCGGATCATTTTGAAGCCGACTTTGATGTCGCCCATCTGCTGCTGCGCTGCGATCCAGTCATTCATCAAGGCGGCGGGCTCCACCGCATGAAGACAGGTGGAGACAAGCAAAGTGAACGCGATGAGGGCGGCGCGCATGGGCGTGCCAGTAAACACTGCGCGCGAACGAGGAACAAGCAGAACGACGAAGCTCACGCGCTCGTCGTGGCGGCACCTGGCTCCATGGTCGTGGCACTGCTCGCTGTCATCTCCTTGCGCGGGCTCGCCAGCGCGGTGGAGATCTCGGCTTTGATCCAGACCTTGATGCCCTGCCACAGGAGTTTGAACGACCCGAAGTTAGGCGCGAAGTTCTCCTTCAAGAGGTAGCTGTGGTGCAGGTTGTTCATGCCGTAAATTCCCTTGGCGATGCGCTTGGTGGCGATGGCTTTGAGGCGCCGATTGTAGAACGCCATGAATCGGGCGAAGAACTTGCCGGCGGGACCATCGTAAGGCAGGCGCGTCCACTCGTAGCTGGGATTGGAATACACGAGGCGCACGGGGCCAACGAAATAGGTGGCGAGGTCCATGAGGAAGGCCGCCCACATCAGCTCGGCATCGCCCATGTAGTGATACTTGCCTTTGTAGAGCGCCTCAAACCAGTAGCGGTAACTGCGGCCATATGCGCCTTCGCCCAGGTAGGCTTTTTCTGCTGCGATGCACTCGCCGCGGAAGTCTTTCTTCAGCATCGATGTGACGGCGTAAACGGTGTGCCCGCAGTAGTCGAGACCCTGGCTGTAAAGCGGATCGATGAAACCCGCCGCATCGCCGAGCAAGGCCCAGCGGTTGCCGCACATCGACTCGTTGTAATACGAGAGGTTCTTGTAGTAGTAGAGGTCGTCCTCGACCTGCTCCGCGTGCTCGAACATGAGCTTGCCCACCGGATGGCTGAGCAGGTGCGCATGCAGTCGCGCGGCCATGTTTTCACCTGGAGGCAGATCGTAGAGCGTGCGGTCCCACACGATGCCAGCGCTGAGCGTGCCATCGGACAAAGGGATGAGCCAGCACCACCAGCCGCGGCCCATCAGGTGATTCGTCGCGACGGAGCGCGCTGCCCAGACGCGCGAGGCCCATTCATCGTGACCCGCGCGCACGGCGGCGCTGTCCACGTCGTTCACGTTGCGATAGCGCGTCCACACGGATGAGGTGGGATGCTCGTCGCCAAGCGGCTTCACGGTGCCGAGCTGCTTGCCCAGCAAGGTTGCCTTGCCCGAGGCATCGAGCAGCCAGCGGCAGGTCGCGCGTTTCACCTCGCCGTTCTCCCGCGTGATCTCCACGCTGTGCGGCGCGTCGTTGTCGTTCAAGACGATGTTCCGCACCGTGGCGGGGCGATGCAGCTCGCAGCCGAGTTTCACGGCTTCATCGAGGATGTGCTGGTCCAGCTTGGAGCGGTCGAGTTGATACGTGGGCAGCCGAGATTGAAAGCGCGGCCCCAGTTCGGAGCACTCGTAAGGGGAATCGTTGCGGTCGTTGCAGAACCACATGCGCAGGCCGTGTTTGTTGATGTGGTGCGCGCTGAGGTAGCTGGAGAGATTCAGCACGCGCGTGAGGAAGCTGCCACCGACTTCGGACGTGCTCTCGCCCACCTTCTTGTCGAACTCAGATTTGCGCTCGACGATGAGAATGCGCAGGTCCGGCAGATCGCGTTTCAGCAGCAGCGCGGCGGCCGCACCGGAGAACGATCCGCCTGCGATGATCACATCGTAGTCAGCCTGGGAAGTGGGGGAGGAGGTCATGGAAGTTTGGGCTCGCATCACTGAACGATTCGGCTTCTATCCGGGGCGCTTCGAATCTGCCATAGGCGGGCCATGAGGCGAATTCCTCATGCCCCGCGAAGCAACGTCAGAAAGCCACCCAACGCAAGCTCAGTCCCCTGAGTGCAGAGGATTGCATCATGCCTTTTGGACGCGGTTTTTGCTCGGATGGATGCGCATCTTGCCACGATGGTTGTGCGTCCTCCTCACGGGCCCCGTGGTATTCGTGATTTACCACCTCGCCCATCCGCAACGGCGCGGCATTATCGCGAATCTCGAGGCCCTGCGACCCGAAGATGGTCCGCTGCTGCACTGGTGGGGCGGCTACCTTGTCTTCCGGCAGTTCGCCCTCACCTACCTCGACCGCCTCTGGCACATCCATTTCGGGCACGAGGTGAAATGGGAAGCCGTGGGCGAGGAGAACATGCAGGCCCTGAGGAACGAACCCGGCGGCGCTCTGGTCTTCACCATCCATGCAGGCAACTACGACCTGGGCTCCGCGCTCTTCGCCAGCAAGCTGGGCCGTGCCTTGCACACCGTGCGCACTCCCGAGCAGACCAGCTCGCTGCAAGCTCTGCGCAAAAAGGAGTTCGACGACCAGAAGGACCAGCACCCGAACCTCCACGTCCACTACAACGAGAGCTACAGCCACCTTGGCCTCCAGTTGTGCAATCTGCTCACGCATGGCCAGCTCGTGGGCATTCAGGGCGATCGGGTGGTGATGGACGTCTCACCCATGAATGCTCGTATTGGGCCGTTGCTGTTCCGTCTGCCGCGTGGGCCGCTGGTGCTCGCGGAGATGACGCGAGTGCCGTGTTATCCCGTGTTTCTCCACCGCACAGGCGTGCTCTCGTATCGCGCGCAGATCGGTGCGCCGTTCGTTGTGGCGGGTGAACTGCTCAAGGTGGACCAGCTCGCTGATCGCTGGCTCAAGGTGATGCACGCGTTCCTGGTGGATCACTGGGACCAGTGGTTCGTCTTTGAGCATCTCGTTACTCGCGTGGCATGAATGCTCTGCCCAACGAGTATGTGCGACGCACGTCCTGGCGGCTGCTGCTTCGGATTCTGCCCGCCATCGGCGTCGGGGTCCTCTGGTTCTACGGCCAGCACGGCGCAGCGATGGCTTTGTTCGCCACCGTCTTCTGCACCATCGGCTACCTTACGCTCTCGCCCACGACGCGACTGCTCGGCCCCGTGACCACCCACTGGCAGGGCGATGCGATGTTGCTCACGCTCGATGACGGCCCGCATCCTGACACCACGCCCGCGCTGCTCGACCTGCTGGACCGCCATGGCGTGAAGGCCGTGTTTTTCGTCATTGGAGATCGCGTGAAGCAATGGCCCGAGCTTGCCCGCGAGATCGTTCGTCGAGGTCACACCATTGGCAATCATAGCCAGACGCATCCATCGGGCCGGTTCTGGATCCTCGGACCTCGCGGCACCTGGCGGGAAGCCGCCGGATGTCAGCAGACGCTGCGCGAGATCACCGGCGAATCACCCCAGTGGTTCCGCGCGCCCGTGGGACACTACAACACGTTCACGCATCCTGCCCTGGACGAACTGGGCCTGCGTCTGATGTCCTGGTCATGCCGCGGTTTTGACACCGTTGATCCTGACGCACCACGCGTGCTACGGCGCATGGCCAGCAACGTGAAACCTGGTGCCATCGTGTTGCTCCACGAAGCCATTCCGACGAGCGTCGAACTCGTGGAAGGCATCCTGGAACTCGCACGGGCCAAAGGCCTTCGCTGGGCCGATCCGAAGGCGGTTTAGCCTACTGATTCAACGCCAGAAGGTCGAGGGCTGCCTTCTGGATCGCAGGCAAGCGTTCATCGGCCAGCGGCGCGAGCAAGGGCAGGAAGGGACCTGTGTCGGCGACGCCTGAGAGAGCAACTGCATGGTGCAGCACCGGGATCGGGCCGTGCGTGTTGCGCTGGTCTTCGAGTTGGAAGAACAACTCACGAATGCGCTCGGCCTCCGCGTAGTCCTCGCGATGGATGGCGTTCATGCACTTCATCGACAGCGCGGGCGCGACGCACACGCAGCCGGAGGTGAAGCCGGTGATGCCGAAGTCGCGCAGATGCACGATGGCTGGCTGCTCGCCGATGCCGCTGACGATCAGCTTGCGATCCACCAGATCGACCAGCTTGGACAGGTAGGGATCGACTGCTGGGTTCTCGCACACGATGGCGTATTTGACCCACGAGATGAGGCCTTCATCGACGAGCTGCGCGGCGGCTTCCGGCGGCATGTAGTTCGCGTCCTTGATGTAGAGCACGGCAGGAATGCCCGAGCGCTCAACGAAGTGACGCACCGCTGTCTGGATGCCTGCGGGCTTGGCCGGGAAGAGAGTCGGCAGGATCATCGCCGTGGGAAATTTGAAGCCCTTCAGGATGTCGGCCTGATCGACGATGTTGCCATAGAACGGACCCACGCTGGGCACCACGATGCTGGTCGGAGCCACGGCACCGGCGAGGAATTCCAGAAGCTTGCCGAACTCGCTGACCGCGATGTTGTAGAGGTTCGCGTTGCCGCCGTAGAGGAAGGTGCGCACACCACCGGCTTCCAGGTGCTTGATGAGCTTCGTGTTCTCCGCGTCGTTGAGCGAGAGGTCAGCCTTGCGCGCGAGCGGCGGCACGGAGATGACGGAGGAGCGAAGGTCGTCGTAGGTGATCGGGGTGGTCTGCATAGCGGGCCGCTATGTGGCAAAGGAATGCATGGGGCGCAACTGCGCTCACCACCCATCCGCCTTGCCGGGCACACGTGGATCATGCGCAGGGTGAAGCAGACCATCGCGAAGCTGAATGCACTGGCAGGCACCGAAGCCGCTGCTGCGCTCTAGTGTGTGGCCCCGGGCTTCGAGTTCCTTCAAGACATCGTCACCGAATTTGGTCTCGATCTTCAGTGAATCGGGTGCCCACTGGTGATGGATGCGTGGAGTCGCGAGGGATTCGGCGGGCGTCTTGCCGAAGTCGATGATGCCCACGAGCGTCTGCACCGTTTGCGTAATGATCGTGGGACCACCAGCGGCACCGACGGTGATGAGTGGCTTGCCATGCTTGAGCACGAGCGTGGGGCTCATGCTGGAGAGCGGGCGCTTGCCCGGCTGCACGCTGTTGGCTTCGGCACCGATGAGCTTGAAGGCATTCGGAACGCCGGGCTGCACGGAGAAGTCGTCCATCTCATCGTTCATGATCACGCCGGTGCCAGGGATGATCACCTTGGAACCAAACGCCGTGTTGATCGTCTGTGTGAGAGCGACCCAATTGCCTGCGGCATCCGCCGTGCTGAGATGGGTGGTGTGCTTGCCAAAGACGTCATCGTGTGGCTTCGGCGGTGTGCCTTGCTGAGGCACGGACGTGGTCTTCTTCAGGTCGATCTTGCGGGAGAGTTCGTCGGTGTAGCCGAGGTCAATGAGACCGCGTGGCACCTTGGCGAAGTCGGGATCTCCGAGCCAGTAGGCACGATCCGCGAACGCCAGCTTCATCGCTTCCGCTGTCGCGTGGGTGCGATCAATGAGGGGCGTGGTCGCCGGATTGAAGCGCTCAATCATTTGCAGAATCTGCGCGACATGAATGCCCCCGGAACTCGGCGGAGGCATGCCGATGATCTCCAGCTCGCGATACGAGGTGCGCAGGGGCTCGCGTTCCTTTGGCTCGTAGCTGGCGAAATCTTCCTCCGTCATGATGCCGCCGTTCGCCTTCATCCAGTCGGCTGCGGCTTTGGAAAAGCCGCCGCGATAAAACCAACCGATGCCTTGCTTCGCCACCATGCGATAGGTCTCGGCCAGATCCTTCTGCACAAGGCGGTCGCCTTTTTTCCATGCTGTGCCATCAGGCTTCAAGAGCACCGCCGCCGAGCTGGGGAACTTTTTGATGTTGTCCACCTGGCCCGCGAGCTTGCGTGCATAGACTTCGTCGATCTCGAAACCCTGCTCCGCGATGTCTGCGGCCGGTAGCAGCAGGTCAGCCAGCTTGAGTTTGCCATGCTTCGTCAACGCTGCGTCGTAAGCCGCGAGCGCTCCAGGCACTCCTGAGGCGAGCGCACCGGTCTTGCTCGCTTCGTCATCGAGCTTGCCGTTGATGATGAACATGTCGCGATGCGACTTCGCGGGTGCCATCTCGCGTCCGTCGATGCACGTTATCGCGCCATCTGCTGCGCGGATGAGAATGAAACAACCACCACCAATGCCGGAGTTGTGACCGTCCACGACACCCAAAGTGAGCGCTGTGGCGATCGCTGCATCGACCGCATTGCCGCCATTCTTGAGAGCATTCACGCCAGCATCGGTGGCCAGCGGATGAACGGAGGCGACAGCGCCATTTTTGAAACCCGCATCAGCAGCGGCGCACGCCACGCTGAGGCCCGTGAAGAGAAGGAAGGAACGGATCATGCAACCGGACCCGCCTTGTGCCACAAGCAGCAACAAGTGCAATCAGGAACCCGGCTGACGGAAGTTCAGCACCGCTCGCCGAAACGTGAACGCCACAGCACCAATGCCAATCACCAGGAGCGCCACCCGACTGCTGCGTGCGGGAATAGGGTCGTTGTTCATCGGCAGACTGGCCACCACGGCAGATCCTTCCTGGCTAGGCTGTGGCGAAATCGCCACATCAGATGAGGCGGTGGTCGCTACAATGACAGCCGCGAGAAGGACGGTCCCGACATATGAGAAAGTGCGCCAAGTCATTGCAATGTAATGTCTATCTGCCGAAGCAAATTATGACTGCTTTGTAACAAATCGTGTTTCTTTAGTGGAGATAAATTTCGAAGCGCTCGAAACTATTTTACCCAGGTGGCTGATTTGGGGATACTTTTTTAAAAAATCAGCGCGCTTGATTCATTCCCTAGCCTCCCCAACCATGGTTCATGAAGAGCATGACAGGATTTGGGCGTGGCGATGCCGCTGGCGAAGGTGTGACATGGGCCGTGGAAGTGAGTTCCGTGAACCGGAAACAGCTCGAGGTCGTCGCCAGCCTGCCCCGCGAGCTTGCCGAGCTGGAGCCGATGATCCGCACCGAAGTCTCGGCCTGTTGTTCCCGCGGCCGCGTGGCCGTCCAGGTGCGCTGTGATTTGGGCGCTGAAGGTGCTGCCACCGTGAAGCTCAATGAGCCTCTCGCCCGTCACTACCTCGCCGAAGCCACGCGCCTTGCGGCCTTGATTGGGGTGCCATCGCAGCTGACACTGGCCGACGCCATGCGCTGGCCTGGCGTGCTGGAGCAGGAACGCGCCGCGCCTGATGCGGACAAGGCTGAGCCGCTCGTCCAGTCCGCTCTCCGCGCCGCCCTTGAGCAATTCCTTGCCATGCGCGCGACGGAAGGTGCGCATCTCCAGGCCGACATCGAAGCTCGTCTCAGCACGATCGCGGGCCTCCTCAAAGACATCGAGGCTCGCTCGAGCGAGGTGACGGCTCTCTACCGCAAAGCTCTGCTGCAGCGCCTAGGCGATGCTGGACTCCCGATCGATCTCACCGACGAACGACTCATCAAGGAAGTCGCCCTGTTCGCCGACCGATGCGATATCAGTGAGGAGCTGGCCAGAGCACGCAGCCACCTGGCTCAGTTTGCTAAATACATCGCTGCCAAAGAGGCCATGGGACGCAACATGGATTTCCTCGCCCAGGAGCTTTTCCGGGAGTTCAACACCATGGGCTCCAAGGCCAACAACGCCGAACTCGCCCACCTCGTCGTCGCCGCCAAAAGCGAGATCGAAAAGATCCGCGAGCAGGTGCAGAACGTCGAGTGACGGCTGTCACGCGCACTCCATGTCTCCATCAAAGGCGGCGGGGCCCCAAGCGGCATGGTCGATCGCCGCAAACTTTGCAGACCGGGCCCCCTAGCGCGGGGCAGGAAAGTCATTATTCGAAGAAAATGCGTCCCCCAAATCCCGTGCCGCGTTTTTCGTTTGAATTAGAATGATTCTAAGTCTCACTGCGCGCCCTCCATGCCCCCCGCAACCACGACCTCTCTCACGCTCGCTGAAGCCGCCAACGCGGCGGGCTCGGACGTGCGCATGACGGCGGCCCGGAAGCAAATCTACGACGTGCTGGCCGAGTCCCGCGATCATCCGACCGCGACCGACGTCTTCCTCCGGGTCAAGCCGCGCATCCCCGGCATCTCGCTGGCCACCGTTTACAATAACCTGGAAGCCCTCACACACAGCGGGCTGATCAAGCAGGTGAACCTGGAGCGCATGCCCTCGCGCTTCTGTGCCAATCAGCACGAGCACGTCCACTTCCACTGCGATGCCTGCGGCTGCGTCATGGACGCCGATGTGACGGAAAACATCGACCCTCCCCAGCACTGGCAGCTTCCTGCCGGATCCAAGATCAACCGCCTCGACGTGACTCTGCGCGGCCTGTGCCCCAGTTGTGCCAAGGCATAGCTTCATCCAGACGCTCCAAACGCTTCAGTCCTACTCGTCCTCCTACTCCTACTCGACCTCGAAGAATCTCATGTCCCTGCAAATCAAAGACCTCCACGCCAAGATCCCCGACCGCGAAATCCTCAAGGGCCTCACGCTCACCATCGAGCCGGGTAAAGTCCACGCCATCATGGGCCCGAACGGCTCTGGCAAGAGCACGCTCAGCAAGGTGCTCTGCGGCCACGAGGACTACGAGGTCACGGGCGGCGAAGTCACGATGGACGGCCAGAACCTGCTCGAACTGTCGGTCGATGCTCGTGCGCGCGCCGGGCTCTTCCTTGCCTTCCAGTATCCGCACGAAATCCCCGGCGTGACGAATGCGAACTTCATCCGCGCCGCCAAGAAAGCCCGCCTGCCCGAGGGCGAAGACATCGACGCCATCGCCTTTTATCGCCAGCTCTACGCCCGCATGGACCAGCTCGAGATGGATCGCAGCTTTACCTCTCGCAGCGTTAACGAAGGCTTCTCCGGCGGTGAGAAGAAGCGCAACGAAATCCTTCAGCTCATGATGCTGGAGCCCAGGTATGCAGTGCTCGACGAGACCGACTCCGGCCTCGACATCGATGCCCTCAAGATCTGCGCCCGCGGCGTCAATGCCATGCGCAGCGAGGATCGTGGCTTCCTCGTCATCACGCACTACCAGCGCCTGCTGGACTACATCAAGCCCGACATCGTGCACGTCATGATGGAAGGCCGCATCGTCATGACCGGCGGCCCTGAGCTGGCGCTCGAACTCGAAGCCAAGGGCTACGACTGGATTCAACCTGAAGCCTTGGCCGCAGCTGCCTAACCCTAACTTTTCAAGACTATGTCTGAGCGCCAAGAACACCTCGACGAAGCCGCTTCGATTGCCGACATCAAGATCGACAGCGTCGGCGACTTCACCTTCCCGGAGCGCAACAAGTTCGACTCTGGTTACGGCTTGTCCGAAAAGACCATCGATTACATCTGCGACGTCAAAGGCGATCCTGACTGGATTCGCGAGTTCCGCAAGAAGGCGCTGAAGGTCTTCGATGAGAAGCCGATGCCCACGCATTGGGCGACGAAGGACCTGGAGAACATCAAGTTCGACGAGTTTCGCTACTACTTGTCCGACGGCCAAAAGCCGAAGAAGTCCTGGGACGATGTGCCCGAGGATGTGAAGAAGACCTTCGATCGTCTCGGCATCCCTGAGCAGGAGCGCAAGTTCCTCGCGGGCGTCGAAGCGCAATACGACAGCGAGGCCGCTTACTCGAACATCAAGGCCGCCGTCTCTGAGCAAGGCGTGATCTTCGTGAACAGCACCGAAGGCCTGCACAAGCATCCCGAGATCTTCAAGAAGTGGTTCGGCAAGGTCATCCCCACGGGCGACAACAAATTCAGCGCGCTCAACAGCGCCGTGTTCTCCGGCGGCTCGTTCATTTATGTGCCTCCAGGCGTGAAGGTGAAACACCCGCTGCAAGCCTACTTCCGCATCAACTCGGAGCAGTTCGGTCAGTTCGAGCGCACGCTCATCATCGCCGATGAAGGCTCCGAGGTGATGTATATGGAAGGCTGCACCGCGCCGAAATTCGACACCGCCACGCTGCACAGCGCCGTGGTGGAACTCGTCGCGCTCAAGGGCGCGAAGATCCAATACGTGACCGTGCAGAACTGGAGCAGCAACGTCTTCAACCTCGTCACCAAGCGCGGCATCGCGATGGAAGACGCCGTGGTGAAGTGGATCGATTGCAACATCGGTAGCCGTCTGACCATGAAGTATCCTGGCGTGGTCATGAAAGGCGAACGCGCACGCGGTGAAGTCATCAGCATTGCGCTGGCGAACAACGGCCAGCATCAAGACACTGGCGCGAAGATGGTCCACGCCGCCAACAACACGACGAGCAACGTCATCTCCAAGTCCATCTCCATCGGCCAGGGTCGCAGCACGTATCGCGGCCTCGTTCACATCCCGAAACATCTCAAGGGCTGCAAGAACAACACCGAGTGCGATGCCCTGCTGATCAACAGCAACAGCCGCACCGACACCTACCCCGCGATCAGCGTGCGCGGCAACGACCACGCCACACAGCACGAAGCGAGCGTGAGCCAAGTCAGCGCCGAGCAGATCTTTTATCTGATGCAACGCGGCCTCAGCGAAGCCGAAGCGATGAGCCTCAGCGTCAACGGCTTCATCAACGACCTCGCGAAGGAATTCCCGATGGAATACAGCGTCGAGCTGAAGCGCCTCATCGATTTGGAGATGGAGGGAAGCGTGGGCTAGCCCGCTCGAAACACACACATCGCATCGCAAGCTCTGTCCGATTCATTCATGTCTTTGTCCCCCGTCTCCCTTTCTGCTTCTCCTTCTTGGTTCCAAAGCCGCGCCACCTCCGCATGGTCAGAGTTTCAATCGCTGCCTGTGCCTGGCATCAAGGACGAGCACTGGCGCTACTCGAATGCAAAGCGCATTGAGCTCGACACGCTGATCAATGCGACACCGGCTCCCGCAACGGATGTGCAGCGCGCCATTGATGGATCGAAGGGACTCGCGAAGACGGCGGCGCGGTTCGTGTTTGTGAACGAGGTGCTGGTCGAGTCGAGCAGCGATGCACCTGCGGGCGTGGTGTGCGTCTCTTTCGAGGAAGCCCTCAAGTCGCACGGCGATGTGTTGCAGCAGCACTTCATGAAGCGCGAGATGGAGCTGGGCTCAGCGAAGTTCGCCGCGCTGCATCTGGCGTTGGTGCGATCGGGCACGGTCATCATCGTTCCCAAAGGCGTGAAGCTGGACGCTCCAATCGAAGTCTTCCATTGGGCCGCTGGCGCAAATGTCGCGATCTTCCCGCACACGCTGATCGTCACGGGCGATCATGCGGAGGTGGTGGTCGTGGATCATTATCGTTCGCTGGATGACACGCCGGGCCTGAGCTGCGCGGTCGCCGACTTGATCGGTAGTCCCGGCAGCCACGTGACGTATGTGGTTTGCCAGGAGATGAGCGACCACGCGCAGGCGATGCATTTGTCCTCCACCAGTGCGGGCAAGGACGCGCAGATGAAGAACTTCCAGCTCCAACTCGGTGCGGACTTCAGCCGCAGCGAAAGCGTGAGCGATCTCGTCGGTGCTGGCGCACGCAGCGACATGCTCAGTGTGTCGATGCCGTTGGGTGAACAGATCGTGGATCAGCGCACGCTGCAGAAGCACAAGGCCGCACACGCGACCAGCGACCTGCTCTACAAGAACGCGCTCTATGACCAGACGCGCACGGTCTTCAGCGGCCTCATCATCGTGGACGAAGGCGCGCACTACACGGACGCCTATCAAACCAATCGCAACCTGCTCAACAGCAAGGAAGCCGAGGCGAACTCGATGCCCGGCCTGGAAATCAACGCCGACCAGGTGAAGTGCAGCCACGGCGCGACCAGCGCGCCCGTGAGCGAAGACGAACTCTTCTACCTCAAAGCCCGCGGCATCTCCGATGGCGAGGCACGCAAGCTGATCGTCCTCGGCTTTATCGAAGACACCGTGACCCGCATCGGCCACGCCGAGGTGGAAGCGATGGTGTGCGAGCGCATCGAAGAGAAGTTCGCTCGGATTTCTTGAGATCAAACATCGAAGCCGTCTAAGCAAAGGCTTGAACGGACGGGCGGGAACTGGCAATCTGCCAGCCATCCTGGCTGCCATGCGCTTTGCCCCACTCCTACGTTTCGTCGTCGTCACCGTTGGCTGTCTCGCGACGTCGGGGTTTCCGTCTTTTGCGGAAACGCCCCAGGAATTAGTCAATATTGCTCAGACATGGGATGGCAAGATGGCGCCGGAAAAGGCGGTTCCTCTGTTAAAGCAAATCGTCGAATTGCTGAAGAACGAGAAACCAAGTCCGCTGCTTCACAACATGTTTGCCCAGCTGGCGGCCAACCTTGAGTTCATCAACGATATTGACGAGGCTGATGTCACCTATTCCCAGTGGTCGGACAGTGTGAGCAACACCGATGGCAAAGACTCGTATGCTCATGCCGTGGTGCTGGTGAAATGGGGCATGCTTCTGGTGACGGACCAGCGATCGGAGAAGGCGGAGACGCTTCTCAAGGAAGCCCTGCCCATCATCGAGAAGAAAGACCCAAGCGGACCAGACATGGTCTTCACCTTGCAACAACTGGAAGGTGTGGCGGTCAATCAAGCCAAGTGGAAGGACGCGGAAGAGCTTCGGAATCGTTACCTCGACCTCGTCGAAAAGAAGCATGGACGTCCATCTCAGGAACTGGCGCTCGCGCTCGCTAAGGCGTCTAATGGCCTTCACGAGGAAGAGAAGCACGATGAATGTGAGAAGCTTGCTCGTGAGTCTGTGGAGTTCTTTGAAGCCAATCAAAAAGAGGACTCCGAGGCAGCGAGCTCCGCTTACAACGCCCTTGGCACGGCTTTGATGGGGTTGCGTCGCTGGGCAGAAGCGGAAGCGGCTTACCAAAAGGCCTACGCCATTGATGTGAAGCACTATGGCAAGGACGACATCCGAAGCACGACGTCGGTGAACAACCTTGCCAACTCCATCACCCAGGTGGCCGACATTCAGGATGACAAGGAGCGACTGGAGAAAGCTGAAGCCATGTTCCGCGAATACATGCGGGTGGCCGAGAAAACCTTTGGATCCAACCATCCGCGAGTGGCCGTTGCCCTGAGCAATATCGCCAGCGTTTTGCAGCGGCGCTTCAGCTTCACCGAAGCCGAGGAACTGCTGGTGCGCGCGGTGAAGATGGAAGACCGCCTGCCAAAGAAGAGTCCGACACGCATTCACACCAAGATCAATCTGATCAGTTCCATAATGGGCCTTGGTCGATACAAGGAAGCCGAGACGCTATGTGAGAAGACGCTTGCCGAGGCGAAGGAGACCTTTGGCGACGAGCACGCGCTGGTGGCCTCTGTCATGCATCTGCGCGGGAATCTGCTCGTTCGCCTAGGACGGGCGATTGAGGCGGAGCAGTCATTTTGGGAAGCAATGAAAATCCGTGAAGTTGCCCTGGGCAAAGATCACTCCGAAGTGGCCGTCAGCCTGTTCAATCTGGCCAAGCTTGTTCAGGCTCGCGGCGACATCAAGAACCCGGAGTCCATGTTTCGTCGCGTCGTGAAGATCGACGAAAAGTCCTTTGGCAAGGACTCGCCCCGCGTTGGCTACGACACCTTTGCCCTCGCTGACAACCTGATGGCGCAGAAGCGCTGGAATGATGCGCGGAAGGAACTCGACAAGGTGGTCGCACTTTTCGAGAAGAGCTTTGGCAAAGAGCATCACTTCCTCGGCGATGTGTTCATAGTTTACGCATCCATCCTTCAGGTGGACAAGAAGTATGGGGAGGAAGAGAAGATTCTCCGGCGCGCTCTCGCCATTCATCAGAAGGCCCTGGGCGACAATCACAACACGACCGCACGCACGATGATTCAGCTCGCGGTTAACTTGCGGGTCCAGGAGAAGCTCAATGAAGCTGAACGCGTGGCCCGTTCGGCATTCCTCATCTTCTCGAATCAAACGGGTGCTAATCGCGTGCCAGCCGAAATGTTGGGCCAGATCTCAGACATCTACTTCCTGATCCTCATCGAGCTGCACTATCCGCGCAATCTGATCCAGGAACGCATCGAAATGATTCACGAAGGCAACGATCCTGGGGCTCTTCCGACGGCGCGGACTTGAGTGGTCGGCGATTACACCGGACCACGATTTGTGGAACCTGACAACGTGCGCGCAATGGGCCTGTCAAAAGGCTTTCGTGAACGCTTTCACCTCCTCTCCCCCGCCATTGATGCGTCAAGTGTCAGCTGGCTTCGATGCATTGCCCTATGAGTTGGAGGATATCGGACAAACTGCGCTTGCTCCAAACTTACAAATACTGGCAGCGCATTCGTGATCGCTGCCGCGTGCGGCAGCATTGCCGGCCACTGCTGAGACTCAGCCATTGGGAGGTGGCTGCCCTTCTCGGTCAGGCAGGCTGCCGCACCCTCCAGCGATCACTTCTTCTTCTCGAGCAGCGGAGCTTTCGATGTGCCGCTCTTCCACAAGTCGAACTGTGGCATCGCATACGTCGCGAAGAAGTTCTCCAATTCCTCGTGCAACGACGAGCGTAATTCCGCGCTCGCAGCGTCGTCGATGAGGTTATGCTCCTCGCCTGTATCGCTGCGCAAATCGTAGAGTTCGTTCGTCGGACCGTGGTGACGTTCGATGAGCTTCGCGTCCTTGGTGCGCACGCAGCGGAGGTCCTCGAACTCATAGTAGATGGTGTTGTCCCAGCCGCTGAGTTGCTCTCCACGCAAGGCCGCGCTGTAATCGTGACCGGGGAGCTTCTGGTTCGCGGAAAGTTCTGCCTTCATGCCCAGGTGCGACAAGATCGATGGGAAGAAGTCGAGATGGCTTACCTGCTCGTTCACCACGGCAGGTTTGATCTTGCCCGGCTGCCACCAGATCAGCGGCACGGTCATCGTGGGATCGAAGGCGCACTTCGGTCGCGTGTGATCGCCCATGCCCCAAAGGCCGTGATGACCACCGGACCAGCCATTGTCACCAGCGAAAACGATGAGCGTGTTATCGAGCTGGCCGGTGCTTTGCAACTTCGCCAGCAGATCACCGACCACGTCGTCGATGGTCGTGAGTTCAGCGGCGTAGCGCCTCATGCAGATCTCGTTGTTGAGGTAGTCCTTGTTGTTGAACTGCCACGGATGCATCGCGGTGCGCGGGAAGCTCTTCATCGGCGCGTCTGCATAGTCCGCCCAGTGCGGCGCTCGCTCGTGATCCTTCTCCTGCGCTGGGCCCAGGCCATACGGACCATTGAGCGGCAGGTAGAGGAAGAAGGGTTTCTCTTTGGACTCGTCGAGGAAGCGCAACGCATGATCGCGCCACAGCAGCGTGAGATGCTGCGGCTCTTTACGCGTGATGCTGTTCTCAATCACCTGCGCATCAAAGAAGGTCGCCGTGCTGCCCAGGGGCATCGTGATCCAGTGATCGGTGAAACCTTCCTGCGGCGACTCATTGCCACCGACATGCCACTTCCCTACCATGCCGCAGCGATAGCCGCGCGACTTGAAGACTTCGCCCAATGTCGTGAACTCACCGAGCACTGAGTGCGCGCCCTCACCAGTCTGCGGTGGCCCTTTGCCCAGATACGAATGCACGCCGTGCTGCGAGGGCATCAATCCTGTGAGCAGCGTCGCGCGATTCGGCGAGCATACCGGGTTGTTCGCAAAGCAATGCGCGAACCTCACGCCCTCCTTGGCCAGCCGATCGATGTTCGGTGTGCGGATGTCGGGATTGCCGTGGCAGCCTAGCGTCCACTCACCGTGGTTGTCGGTGAGGATGAAGATGACGTTGGGCTCGCGCGCAACGGCCAGCGTCGCAACACAAACCAACACCGCGCAGAGGGACCCGACGACTCGTTTCATGGTCAGCTCATTTCGAGGAAGCGCACGCAGACGCAGCCACCCACGGTGACTTCTTTGCCAGCCGGAGTGATCTCGCCCGTGGCGGCATCGACCTTGAAGAGCACGACATTGCCGCTGTCCTGGTGCGCAGCGAAGAGCCACTGGCCATCGGGCGTGAGGTTGAAGTTGCGTGGGATCTTGCCGCCGCTGGATGTGTTGCCCAGGTGCGTGAGCTTGCCGGTCGCTTCGTCGAAGCTGAAGCGCGCGATCGTGTCGTGAGTGCGGCAGCTCACATAGACGAACTTGCCATTCGGATGCACGCGCGTCTCGGCGGTGGAGAAGCGGCCTTCCCACGGCACGTCCTTGGGCAGGCAGGAAACGGTGTCGAGCGCCTTGAGCGTGCCGGCAGCAGCGTCGTAGGCGAAGACGGTGCAGGTGAGCGTCATCTCGTTGTTCACGAAGACGAACTTGCCGCTCGTGTGAAAAGCAAGATGACGCGGGCCACTGCCCGGAGGCACGATGCCTTCGCCGTGCTTCTCGAACTTGCCGGTCGCGGTATCGACTTTGTAGATCATCACCTTGTCGAGCCCCAGGTCGCACACGAACGCAAAGCGGCTATCGGGTGAAAAGTTCACGCTGTGCGCGTGCGGGCCCTTCTGCCGTCCAGGATTCACGCTGCTGCCTTCGTGCTGATGGAAACTGGCCGCCTCAGTGAGGGAGCCGTCCGCCTTCACTTGATACGAGGCGCAACTGCCGCTGCCGTAGTTCGCGATACCGACGACCTTGCCGGAAGGATCCACGTTCACATGGCACGGCCCCTGGCCCACGGCGGACACTTGATTGATAGGTGTGAGCTTGCCGGACGATGCGTCGATTGCGAAGGCGCTGACGCCGCCGCCCTTGCTCTTGCCATCGCTCATCTCGCCCACGGCATAGAGATACTTCTTCGACGGATGAATCTCGAGGAAGCTCGGGTTGCTGGTTTCAGCCACGAGTGCGGGATCACCGAGTGTGCCTGTCGCAGTGTCGAAGGTGGAGACGTAGATGCCCTTGCTGCCTGACTTGGCATTCGTGTAGGGGCCGAAATAGACGAGAAACTTCGAGCCCGCAGCGCGTGCGTTGGTTTCGAAACCCGCGACAAGTGCGGCGGTGGATCCGACGAGGGTGGTGGCAAAGGTGCGGCGATTCATAGTGCGGTGTGCATCACACACTACGGCTATGTGCCCTGGCAAGCTTGCAGTGCGACATCGTCAGTCGTTGAAGCTCGCGATCGCACGGGGCGCTTCGCCTTGCTTGATGAGGAAGATCTCACAGCTCGCGGCATACGGGTCGGTATTGTAGCGCTGCTGCAGATCGTCGCCGAATTCCGCGACCAGCTCCGGGTTCGCAGGGAAAAGATAAAGGCTATGACGATCCGGCAGCACGGCCCACAGATCGCCGCCGAGGAGTTTTGACACCAGCTTGCCCAGCGACGGCGCGACAATCAATGAGGCGATCAACGAGCTATCGCCGCGATACACGGCGTAGCGAGTCTTGCCCGACTCATCCTTGATAAAATCCGGTGACAGCGATGCCAGTCGTGCATCGGCGGCTGCCTTCGCACGCTCGGTGAAGGTGTCCACACTGATGCCGAGCTTCGCGAACTCCTCGGGCGTGTAGAGCTTAACGCCGGGAGCTTCTGCCACTTCACGAGCAGGCGAGAGCACCGTCTTCTGTCCACCACCGAGAGCTCGGGAGTTCACGTTCTTCAAGGCCGAGGGTTCGGGCATGAGAACGTAGCTGTCGAGCTTCTTCGAAGGCGTCTGAGCCACAACGAGTAGCGGCAGCAGGACGAGGCAGAGCAAGGAACGCCTCATGGGTTACAACCCGGCTTCCTCCTTAGCCTGCTCGATCGCGGCCTCCAGAGTCCATACCGTTTTGTTGAAGATCGACTGTCGCGCGCGGAACACGGGTTCGCTGTCTGCGGCTTCGAGATTGGCATACTCGGTCTTGGCGAACGCGGCGTGCTGCTCGAGTGCTGTGACGCGAGTTTTGAAATACTCGCGCTGGCCAGGGGCATTGGACATTTCCTTGAGCACCGCGATCTGGGCCTCGCTCTCGGCCAGTTCCTTCTCTGCTCGCTTCAAGTATTCAGGGCGGCTCAGCTTGAGGTTCTCCTTGGCCTGGCGATACCATTCGCGGCCCTTCTCTCCGGCCTTGTCGGCGGCTTCGTTGAGCTTGACCTTGGCCTTGTCCAGGGCGCGTTTGAGCTGGTCAGCGAGGTTGTCTTCTGCGTGCGCACAGGTTCCCGCGACGAGCACGGCGATCAAAGAGAGAGCCCAGGTTTTCATAGGTGACGCAGTTTGGGGCGGCAGAACTCGATTTGCAATCGCGCAAACTTCCGGCACAGGCATGGCCCGCGTTTTTCATCCTATGCTCTCCGTCTCCGCCCTCGAAAAAACTTATGCCGGCCGCACGCTGTTCAGCGACGTCGGCTTTTCCATCATTCGTGGCGATCGCATCGGTCTGGTGGGACCCAATGGCGCGGGGAAGTCCACCTTGTTCTCCATCCTGCTCGGCGAGACCACGCCGGACTCTGGCCGCGTGATGTGGGAGAAGGGGGCCAGCATCGGCTTCCTGCCCCAGGAGTCCGCGCCGGTGGGCAATGAGACGGTGCTCTCGCTGGCCCTCAGCCATGTGCCCGAGCACTCGCGCTGGGAGGCAGAGCCGAAGGCCAAAAGGATCCTGCGCGGCCTGGCCTTCCGCGAAAGCGACTTCGATCGCAGCGCGAAGACGCTTTCGGGCGGTTGGGTGATGCGTGCGCACCTCGCGCGTCTGCTCGTGCAGGAGCCGGATTTGCTGCTGCTGGATGAACCCACTAACCACCTCGACCTCGAATCGCTGATCTGGTTCCAGGACTATCTGCAAGGCTATCCCGGCTCCATCTTGATGATCTCGCACGATCGCGAGTTCCTCAATGTGCTCACCGACAGCATCCTCGAGATCGCCCGCAGCAAGATCTTCCGCTACACGGGCAACTACGATAGCTACCTCGAGCAGAAAGTCTCCCGCGAGCAGCAGCACGAGGCTGCCTATGCCAACCAGCAGCGAGAGATCGCCAAGCTACAGAACTTCGTTGATCGCTTCAAAGCCAAAGCCAGCAAGGCCTCCAGCGCCCAGAGCAAGATGAAGCTCATCGACAAGCTCGATGTGCTCGATGCTCCAGAGACACGCGAGAAGACGGTGCAGTTCCGTTTCCCGCAGCCGCAGCGCAGTGGCCAGCGCGTGATCACGATGAAGGGTGTCGATTTCAGCTACGGCACCACGCCCGTGTATCAGGGGCTCGATTTTGAACTCGATCGCGGCGCACGCACCGTGCTGGTGGGACCGAATGGTGCGGGCAAGTCCACCTTGCTCAAGCTCCTCGCTGGCGCGCTGCATCCCAAGGGCGGCACGCGTGAACTAGGCTACAACGTGAAGCTCGGCTACTTCGCTCAGTATCGCATGGACACGCTCAATCCGAAGCACACCGTGCTGCAGTCTGCGCTCGATATGGACCGGCCCGTGCCCGAAGTGGCCGCACGCTCGATCCTTGGATCCTTCCTCTTCCGCAATGACGATGTCTTCAAGCCCGTGGGCATTCTCAGCGGTGGTGAGAAGAGCCGCCTTGCCCTGGTGAAGCTGTTGCTCGATCCGCCGAACTTTCTCCTCATGGACGAGCCCACGACGCACCTCGACATGGGCAGCATCGACGCCCTGATCGGCGCGCTCAGCCAGTTCGAAGGCACGCTCGTTTTCATCAGTCACGACGTGCACTTCATCCGAGCGATGGCCCGCAATGTGATCCACATCGACAGCGGTCACCTCACACCCTACGCCGGAGATTACCAATACTACCTGGACAAAACCAAGTCCGCTTCTGCACGCGAAGCGCTCACCGCCAGCCTGACCAATCATCAGCCCTCCACGTGGACGAGCCCCGAAGAGAAGAAGAACCAGCCCAGCCGCAGCAAAGAGCAGAAGCGGCTCGAAGCCCAGGAACGGCAAGCACGCGCCAAGCAAAAACGGGAGCTGGAGCAGCGCGTTACCCAGCTCGAAGCGGCCATTGCGGAGAAGGAAAAACGCGGAGCCGAAGTGCTCGCATTGTTACAAAACCCCGACACCTGGGCCGATGCGTCCAAGGCCATGGCCTTGCAAAAGGAGCATGATGAACTCGATGCCGCGCTCCAGAAACTCACCTCTGAGTGGGAGCAAAAACTCAGCGTCGTGGAAACCCTGGCAACGGAGTGATGGCATGATCGAGGCGTGTGGTGACGCACACATGTCGGCTCACCGTGCATGAGATCGTGAGGTGTCAGACGTTGCAAGCACGGCCCGGATTTCTCATTGCTGCCTCGATCAAGCTGCGTGAAGTGCGGCCCATGTTCCAGTTCCTCTCTGTCCTTTGTGGCATCGCCGCTGCGATTGTCATGGTGCCGGGCATCATTCCGCTCCTCGGCTGGTTGCAGTGGCTAGTGCTTGTCCTCGTGGTGATCGGCTCCTTCTTCGGATCGTTCTGCGAGAAGAAGATCGGCCTCACCATCAACCTCGTCGTCGGTGTCGTCGCCGTGCTCCGCCTCTTCCTCGGTGGCGGCGGATTCTAACCTTCTCCATTTATGGTCGTTACTTCAGCCAACAACGTCGAAGGCTATGCCATCGGCGCTCATCTCGGAGTGGTGCGCGGCATCGTCGTGCGCAGCAATAACATCATCTCCGGCTTCATCGGCGGGATCAAAACGATCTTCGGCGGCAACATCAGCGAGTTCGAGCGCGTCTGCGATGATGCCCGTCAGATCGCTTACCAGCGCATGGTCGAGCACGCGCAGCGCGTGGGCGCAAATGCGATCATTGCGATGCGTTACGATGCCACGGAGTTCTCCCCTGGCGTGACGGAAGTGCTCGCCTATGGCACCGCCGTGCAGCTCAAGGCCCCTTGATGAAACTCACTTCCTGCCAGCGAGGAACTTCACCTCGTGGAGCACGCCTTCGGGCAGGAAAAACTTGGCAATCTCCTGGTCCAGTTGATCCAGGCGCTGCCACTCGCGATAAAGCTGCACGACAAGCCTGGCGCTGTCCGGAATGAACGTGGTGTAGTGGCGCATGAGCAGCGTTTCCGCCGCTTCGAAGTCATGCTGGCGGATGAGAAACTCGATCTGCGATTGCGTGAGCGCCGGGTTGGGTTTGTTGGTCTTGCTCATCTGTTCGGCGGCCAGGGAGAACAGCTCGCGAGCCCAGTCCTTGTGCCCCGCTGATTCGAACGCCTCGGCCCAGTCCTTTGTCATCGTGCCACCAGGGAAAGGCATACGGACCACCTCGGCATAGAGTTCGCGCAGACGCATCTCATCCTTCAAGGCACCTGCGATCTGGACCGCGATCGGTAGCAGCCTGGATTGCAATCCCGAGGGCGTTGCCCGCATGGCGTCGCAGGCACGTGATGCATGTTCAGGCTTCCCCGCCTTGAGCAGCACGTCCGCTGCGAGATGAAGGCAGGGACGATCTTTTTCTTCACCGCGATTCCAGGCCCAGACCACTTCGTCGAGCAAGGCACTGCCAGGCCACGAAGTTGAGAGCGCACACAGAGCCAGAGCAGCCATGGCAGGATCACTGCCACTGCGCGCCTCGGCTCGCAGCACGGGCAGCCAGTCCTGGGCGTGATCCTTTTGCTGGCTCAGCCAGTCCGTCATCCGCTTCATGGTCTGCTGGCTGCGGCCGCCAGTGCGGAACAAGGCAGCCACCTGGGCCCGGCCCTTGCTGGGCGTCCAGGTCGGATCGAGGGCAAAGAATCGCAACTGTTCCAGGCGCAGCGTGAAGCGCTCCTCGGTGCCCTTCATCGCGCGCTCGGCTTGGGTGAGGAAGTTCAGCGCCTCGGTGTGGCGGGCTGCCTTGCGCAGCTCCTCGGTGATGGTCAGCGCCAGCTCGGGCGACTTCTTGTCCACGGCCACGCTCATCAGCTCGCGCACCTCGTTCCATTCGTTGACCTGTGCGGCGAGTTGCACGCGCAACTGCATCGCCGCGAGCCGGATTTCATCCAAACCATCGCGGAGCAAAATCTCGCGCAGCACCGGCAGGGCGGTATGCGGCGACTTCAGCTCCACCATCAGTCGCGCCCGATGCAGTGCACACTCGGGATCGGCAGGCATGGGGCTGTCGGGTGTGCCATTGATCAAGGCCTTGTGCATCTGGTTCCAGGCTTCCAGCGCGCCTTTGGTATCGCCGTCGTGTTCCAGCAGCAGTGCGAGTTCGCGAGCATACGGCACCTCGTGCGCGATACGGCCTGCGAGCACGCGAGTGAAGCCTTCGGGCCTCCAGCCAAGCTCCCGCAGGCGAGCCGCATTTCGTTGCTGGGCAAGGAAGTGCGCGTGGTGCTCGCGCAGACGTTCATCGCCAATGCCTTGGGGTTTATACACGGGGTCTTTGCCGAACAAGCTCTCCACATACGCGCGCCCGGGCTCTGGCTCCCAGGCTTGGTCGCACACGCGGATGAAATACTCGGCGTAGAGATTGTTCGATGGCGCGCGGCCAGGCAGTTGTTTGTAAACCTCGATGCACTCGCGGACCATGCCATTGACCTCCAATTCGCGACCCAGCTCGATCAACGCTTCGACGGCGTCCTCCTCTTTCATGTCCGCCGAGGCGAGGAACTCACGAATCAGGCGCACTCGCGTGGGGAAGTTCACCTCGCGCAGCTCGCGCACAAGCTTCGTGCTTCGCCAGAGGCTGAACGTGTCACTCGTGCGCGGGCCGAGCTGCACGGAGCCGAACGACTCGTCCAGGTAGTTATCGACGGCGGCCACCAGCTGCCCCAGCCCCTGCTGTGAGAGCACGGCACCGATCATGCGCAGGTCCTCCCAGTAGCTGCGGAAGTAGTTCGTGTCCTCGTTGCGCGGCGAACCTTGGGGCATGAGCCCGCCCATGGGCGCAGCGATCTGGCGCGCGCCCAGGAACGTCGTTCCTGCAAAACTGCCGAAGGACTTGGCGGCAGGCACCACGGCTCCGGCAAGGCTGGCCACGGCCGCCTCGCGCATGGTTGTCATCGCACTCGGAGGCGACTCGCGCAGGCGACGCATGGCATTCTGCAAAACGACTTCGCGCTCCTGCGGCGTGCGTGCCAGACGATGAAGGGCGACCACGCTCATCAAGAACGAGTCCTGCTCCTCGCCCGTGTAGGCCCCCGGCTCGGGCAAGCCCTCCAGCGCGTCGTGAAGATACTGGCGCTGCAAATCCCACAGCTCTGCGGACTGTGCATAGCTGGCGAGCAGGAAGGAATAGCTGCGCCATTGGTCGGGCGAACTGCGACGCAGACTGTCCACCAGCGACATGGCCTCCGCGTAGCGCTGCCGGTCCTGGAGGCGACGGATGATGTCGAAGATGGCCGCATTTTGCAGCAGGCGCGCATTGCCCAGCACCACGAGTTCCCGAGGGTCGTAGCGGAAGTGTTCCCAGTCGGCGAGCATCCCCGTTACCAGCCGCATCACATCGCGACGCAACGCGAGTTGATCACGTCCGATCTTGGGCACCTTCATCCACGTCAGAGCGTCCCTCATGCCTCGAGCACGCACCGTGAGCCAGGCAAAGACAAACTCGAGATCCAAGGACTCGCTCTCACCGATGCTCGCCGCCAAAGCCTCGCGGAACTCAGCCTCCGCGCCCGCGTAAAACAGTGCCCACAAACGCTCCACCGGCACCGCTTTGGCATCTGCCTGCCATTGCGCGATCCACTGCCTGAGCCCGTCGCCACCGTGACGTTGCTGGAGCTTCGCCATCTCCTCGATGCCACGCAGTCGCACGAGCGACACATCATCTGGAAGCTCGGCAAATTCAGGGCGCGGAAAACTCAGGAAGGTGCGCAAGCGATCCATCTCCGCCTTGCCCAAGCCGCGTGCGCCCTCAAGCAATTCCACGATGTCCTTGAGCGAAGCAGCGGGTCCCGGCTTGCGCTCGTCCGTGAGCGGGAAGGGCCAGCGATCGGGAGGCAGAGCCTTGAGTGAGTTGCGCGCCTTGGTCTTGGCCAGCAGCTGCGTCAGATGTTCCTCGGCCGCCTGTTCATCAGCCACGGCGATGCACTTCAAGGCCAGCCGCAGCGTGCTGCGCGGCTCCCAGGAACGCACGCGCTGGATCTGTTCATACACACGGCGCTCCGCCTCATCCTGGCCCGTCTCTTTGTAATACTGCGCCAGGTCTTCGAGCGCCTGTGCATCCTGCGAAAGGCGATTCTCCAGACGCCGACGCACCTTGTCCGCTTCGGCGATTTGGAAGGTCTGCTCCAGCAGTTGAATCAACTGCCTGGACTCGCCTGCCAGTTCCTTCGGTGGTGCCGTGGCGGCGATCTGTTTCTGGAAGTAGATCGCGGACTTCAAGTCGCCAGCCTTCAAGGCGGCGGCGCGCAACTGCTCCAATGAAAACGGCGTGTCGGGCGAGGTGTAGTAGGCCTGCTTCATCGACGCGAAGGCCTTCTGCTCATCACCGCGCTTCGCGAAGACGGCGGCCAGCGCCTCATGGAAAAAGCCGTCGAAGGGGTGCTTGCGCGTGCGCTCGATCAGCCGGTTCTCCACCAGCTTCAGCCGGTCCTGCATCACAGTCTGCGCCACTTCGCCACCGAGAGCATCGCTCCACATGAGCTGGTCGATGAAGCGCTTGAACGTCTCGCGACGGCGCTTGATGTCCGTCTCGGACTCCACGATCGAGACCTGCGTCTCCACGTAGTCGCCCAGGCGGTTCTCCTTCAGGAGCAGCGAAGCGTAACGCTCGCGCAAAGGCGTGCCCGCATTGCCCGGCGTGCGCTGGATGGCCGTGCGCCACAGCTCAAGAGCGGCGTCCGGCTTGCGCATCAGCTGATAGCACTGCGTGAGCGCATTGAGCACCGCCTCATTGTCCGGTTGCTCGCGGCGCGCGCGCTCCAGGTGAACGACAGCTGCATCGGGCTGGTTGTCTGTCAGACATTGTTCGGCCAGCCGGAGCAGATACTGCACGCGATTGGGAGCATCGACTTCGATCAGCGTCGTCAGCTGGCGGGCCACAAGCAGGGGATTCTCCTCCGCCAGCGCGATGTCCAGGAGCAGGCGGTGCAGCTCCACCGGGAGCTGCCGAGTGGCGCGCTGCGAGTCCTCGAAGACAATCTTCTTCAGCAGCCGGTAAACATCATCCGAACGCTCGATGCGGCTCGCCCACCAGGCGCCGCGCACCACTTGATCCTGCGTCGCCGAGGGCGTGAGCGCTGCTTCAATGATCTTCTTCGCATAGTCGGTCAGCGTGGCGGGGAACTTTGACGCACCTTTGACCTGCACGGGTGCATCCGAGCCAAATCCAATACCTGTGATGAAGGTGGGCAGATTGAATTCACCCGAGGTGGCGACTGGCTTCTTCGGTGCCTCCTCGTGCTGATCGCCGAGGAGCACGGAGTAGAGACGATCATCAATGTCGATTCGCTCCTCCAGCGTGGCTGCCTTTTGCAAAGCGGACTCCAGTTGCTCGATCGCATCTGCGGCCTTGCCATTGCCCGCCATCAGATCGGCCAGGCGCAGCAGTTCTTCGCGGCCTTGATTCGTGAGGCGAGCGGCTTCTGTTTGCAGCTTGAGCGCTTCGTCTTGATCGCCGCCAGCAGCGAGGAAGGTCGCGGCATCGTTGAGCCGCCGCGCCTGATCGGCGGGCAGCGTTGCGTGGCTCGCATACGCTCGCAGCAGAGGCACCGAGTCGGCCCCGCGATCACGAGCACGGTAGAAGGTGGCGAGTTCAAACACTGGCTCCGGCTTGTCGGGATCGCGATCAATGCGGCGCTTGAGGATCGCTTCCACTAGCGAGTCGAGAGCACGCTCCTGCGCGAAGGCGAGCACCAGCTTCTCCACGTCGGCGTTGTCCTGGGTGGCGATAAGCTTGTTCAGCCGCTGGATCGCGAGGTCGGTCTTGCCCTGACGAAGATCCGCCTCGGCGCGCAACTGCACCAGCGCGGGCAAGTCGGAGCCATCGCCCTTGAGCTTCTCATCGAGCAGCTTCGCGGCCTCGTCCGCACCTTCGTGATCGAGTAACGCACGCACGAGTTCCCAGCGGTAGGCCTCGGTCGCAGGCGCGGCCTTCACCAGCTCGCGCAGCCACACGAGTCGTTCATCCACATCGACCGTGATCGCGAAGAAGCGCGCCATGTTCGCGAGCGCTTGCTCGGTCGGTGGCTGCTTGCGCGCATCGTTGAGCAGTTGCGTGCGCAGCTCGTCGAGCGCGCCGAAGCGTTCATGCAAACGAACGCGACGCTGGAAGAATTCGCCGTAGCGCGCATCGCGGAAGTCGAGCAGCGCGAGGCCATCGCGCAGGGCCTTGTCGGCCCTTTGAAACTGGTCCGAGTGCTCATGCACGCGAGCGAGATCGAACAGTGCATCGAGTCGCTTCTGCGGATCGGTTTGTTTCGCGAGCGCCTCCAGCAAGCTCACGGCACGCTCAGGATAGCCCGCGCGAAGCATGAGCTGCGCGACGGTGCGTGCGAGCGCCAGGTCCTGCGGCTTCAGCTTGGTCGCTTTCTCCCAGGCATCGACCGCAGGCACGGGCTGGTTGTTGGAGAGCGCGAGGTTGCCCAGCTTCAAGAAAGCATCGGCCTTCGCCGGATCGCTGTCGGGCAGGTCGGCGGCGAGCTTCGCTTGCAGTTCAATGGCGAGGGCCAGCTGGCCCTGCTCCACCGCGACCTCAGCGCGGGACCGTCGTGCGAGCGTGTTTTGAGGATCAAGTTTCAGCACCTGATCATAGAGCGCTGCCGCCTTGGTGAGGTCGCCGGACTTGCGCCAGAGATGACCTTCCACGAGGAGCACGCTCGGGTGCTTCGAGGAGGCGGCCTGCGCGTGGATGTTGTCGAGCAGGAGCTTCGTCGCGTCACGCTTCTTGTAGAGGTCCCACAGCAGATCGACCACGCGTCCGTATTCGGGACGGTCCACCAGCAGGGAGAGGTATTCGTTGGCCAGCTTCGTCTCCCGCTCCGACCACGCCACGTCCGCCCCACGCACCTGCAATGCCCCCCACGCGGCAACGACGAGGATCGAGCGGCGGAGGTTTGTTTTCATGGCGGGCATCACTGTGAACTACGAACACGCGGGCGTCACGTTTTGAATGGAAGCGCAAGAAAGACGCCGACATTACATTTCATTCACCCAACCCAACATCCGGCGGCTTGACGCGTTGCAGGCGACTGTGAATCCCATTCCTCCCATGAAAACCCTGCCGCTTTTTATTGCGTCGCTCATCGCCTGGGGTGCTTTGGCCGCCGGGCCGGTCACCCGGATGTGGACCGATGGACGAGGCCGGCAGGTGGAGGCGACGTTCGTGCGCATTGAGGGCGACTACATCACCTTGCAGACCCGAGATGGCAGCCTCGCACGATTTCTCCTGAGCAATCTGGCTCCCGCCGACCAGGCGATCGCGCGGGCGGCCACGCCGTTCGAGCCGCCATCACAGGGAGGTCAGGTGGACAAGCTGGTGCTGAAGATGCTGACAGCGAAGGGCATCAAGCCGAATCCGCCCACCTCGGACGAGCAGTTCATGCGCCGCGCGTATGTCACCATCGTGGGCCGCATCCCCACCTATGACGAGGCGCAGGCCTTCCTCACCAGCACGTCCACCAAGAAGCGCGACGAACTGATCGACCACCTGCTCGACTCCGAGGGCTACACCTCCCATCTCTACAACTACTTCGCCGACATGTTTCGCGTGGTCGATGATCCTGGCCAGCCGATGCAGCGCACGCTGCCCTACATCCAGTGGCTGAAGCAGCAGATCGCCTCCAACCGGCCCTACGACCAGATCGCTGCCGACATGATCACGGCCGACGGCAAGATGTGGAACAATGGAGCCACCGGCTATCTCCTGCGCGATTCGGGCATGCTGCTCGACAACTTGGCCAACACCTTCGCGGTCTTTCTCGGCACCGACGTTGCGTGCGCGCAGTGCCATGATCATCCGTTCGCCGCCTGGACGCAGAAGCAGTTCTATGAACTCGCCGCCTTCTTCGGGGCCACGGTGACCAACTTGAACCGCAGCCAGTTCAAGAATGGCGACCCCAAGGAACGGCTCGAACCCGAACTCCGATCCTTGGCCGAGAAAAGCGGTGCCGACTTCACCAAGCTCGAAGGCACGATGAACGACATCATCAACGCCAATCGCGAGGAAGTGCGTGACACCAAGGAGAACCGGCTGCGCCTCCCGCAGGACTACAAATACAAAGACGGCAATCCCGGCGATCCGGTGAAGCCCAAGCTCATTCGCTGGGCCGGCGAGAGCCGCAACAACGACGCCTACCATCAAAACACGAAGAAGGAGGAAAAGCTCCGCAAGTCCTTCGCCAGCTGGATGACGCACCCGAACAATCCACGCTTCGCCGTCACCATCGCGAACCGTTTGTGGAAGCGCGCCTTCGGCGTCGGCGTGGCCGAGCCGGTCACGAATGTGGACGACCCGAAGTCCGCCTCCAACCCCGAGCTGCTCACCTACCTCGGCAAGGAAATGGTGCGGCTGAAGTTCGATCTGAAGGAGTTCCAGCGCATGCTCTTCAAGACCGCCGCCTGGCAGCGTGCCAGCACGATCGAGGAGGTGCCCATGGGCATGCCCTACTACTTCCAGGGTCCCGTGTTGCGTCGGCTCACGGCGGAGCAAACTTGGGACTCCCTCATGACGCTCGTCCTCGGCAATCCCGATGGTTACAAGGGCACCGACGGCTCCTACTACGCCCGCTCCATTGACCTCGACCTCGACAAAACCACGGCTCCCGTGATGGCCCAGAAGGTCAGTGCCTTCCTGAAGCTCCAGGAGAGCGAGCAGGCTCGCATGGGCGGCTCCATCGCTGAAGCCGGTGCTACCACCGATGGCAGGAAGATCCTCGAATACAACGGCATGAAACTCCTGCGCGCCTCCGAGCTGGACCAGCCCGCGCCGGACGGGCACTTCCTCCGCGAGTTCGGCCAGAGCCAGCGCATCAGCATCGACGGTGGCAATCGCAGCGGCAGCGAACCCCAGGTGCTCATGCTGATGAACGGCCCCGTGCAGGAAATGCTCACCAGCCGCGAGTCCCTGCCCTTCCGCACCATGGCCTCCAAGGCGACCCCGGCGGACAAGGTGGAGTCTCTCTTCCTCACCGTGCTGGGCCGCAAACCCACGACGCGCGAACGCGAGTCCGCCATGCTCACCCTCACCGCCGAAGGCGAGGACGCCCCCGCCAACCTCATCTGGGCACTGATCAACAGCCTGGAGTTTTTGTTTGTGCAGTAAGATCTGCAACAAGCTTGTATGCCGCACTCCCCGAACTGCCCCCACTGCTGCATGTCACACGAGACTGTGATGTGCGATGCAGAATGGGACGAGTTTCTGAGGTTGTGTGGCAGTGAGTTGGCCGAGAAACAACAACGAATCGCGCCCCTGTATGACGGGGGCAGCTTTCACTACGATCTGTCGGCTGAGAGGCTCGAACTGGGAACGTCGGCTTTTCATGTGTCGGTGATCGGAACCTACTGCATTTCACAAGCCACTTGGCTGTGGGGGTGGGCGAATGACTCGTTCCCTGAACACACGCGCGAAATCGCGGCGGGAATCAAAGGGCTCTACGAGCGCACGGGTTTCCGAGTGTTTCTTGATCCGGGCGTGCGCGCAACCCGAACGGATGCGCAGAACCTTGTCGCAATGGCGATCCACCACACTGGTGGCCTTGGATTCTTTCGATCCGTCGAGGATGATAGGCTTCTCTATCTGTGCCTGGATTCTCAGATCGAGTGAGAGCTTCGCTTGCGCTACTTCAGCTTCCGAACGGTGTCACCATCGCGCCAGATGCCTTCCGTCATGAGGATCTTCGGATGCTCGGGGACGCCGCGTTCGTTGGAATGAAATTGCTCGACGAGCAGATCGACGGCGGCGGCACCCAGCACCTCGGCTTGCTGGTCGATGCCCGCGATGTGCGGGCGGCTGGGCTGCCAGGCGAGGGTGATGTAACCAAGCTGCTCCGGGATCTTGAACTCTTTGAGCCAGCCGAAGGTCCGGTCGCTCGCATCAATGAGGGCATCCACGCGAGCCGCGCTGAGCCAGCGCAGGAACGAGGATCGGGTGAGGTCCTTGTCCAGCAGGCACAGCTCGGACGCCTGCTTCATCGGGAGCGGATGATGAGCGACAAAACTGGCCGACCATGCCCGGAACATACGCTCATTCGTGGTCGATGAGGAAACGAATCCGATGCGGCGATAGCCCAGCTTCTTCAGTCGGCGCAGCGCGGTCATCATGCCCAGGAAGTGATGATGATGCACGCGGTGCATGGCGGGTCTCGCGTAGCCAAGACCGATGACAACGCTGCTGAACTTGGCCCAGTGCATCGACACATGTCCGCGGCTGCGCGATACCAATGGCGAGAGCACAAACCCAGGAATGCCCCGCGCTTCCAGGATGGAAGACAGCCGCCGTGGCGACATGCCTTTCTCGGCGAGGTGGAACTCCACGAGTTGAAATCCCAGTCGTTCGGCCCGCTGTCGTGCGCCGGTCAAAAGCTGACCGCCCCAGGAAGAACTTGTGACCGGTGTGGCCGTGGATTCCGACCAGACAAACGCGAGCGTGCGCGGTGCTTCACGCCTTCGTGCCTGGCGCATGTGCGTCATGAGTTTCGCGATCTCGGGATCAGGCCGATAGCCCATGGTCTCAGCGGCAGCTTTGATCCGCTCGCGCAAGTCAGCCTGCACATGGGCTTCGCCTCGAAGAGCACGGGAGACCGTCATCTTGGAGATGCCGAGTTTAGTAGCGATGGTTTGCAGCGTGGGGCGAGGCATGGGGCTGTTACCGTAACAGCGCGCGACTGATTGCACCAGATCAAGACTGGCGTTTAGCACGGCGCTCTGACATTCTCTGATTTTGCCATGAAATTCACGCGTCTCCTCATCAGCAGTCTTTTCGCTGCCTCCTCTCTCGCCGCCCAGCAGGTCTGGGTCGAAGCTGAATCGTTCGCCGACCGTGGTGGATGGATGGTCGATACGCAGTTCATCGACATCATGGGCAGCGCTTACCTGCTCGCTCATGGCATGGGCAAGCCGGTGAAGGACGCCGTCGGTGAAGTGAAGGTGCCTGCGCCGGGCAAATACAAGCTCTGGGTGCGCACGAAGAACTGGGTGGGTCCGTGGGATGCCCCAGGAGCACCGGGACGTTTCAAGGTGGCGGTCGATGGCAAGAGCCTCGGCAAAGACCACGCGACGACAGGCAAGGACTGGCAATGGGAAGACGCGGGCGTCATTGAGGCAAGCGGCACCAGCGTGAAGGTGGCGCTGCAGGATCAGACGGGCTTCGATGGTCGCGTGGATGCGATCTTGCTCAGCGCGGATCTGGATTTCAAACCAGCCAACGAACTCAGCGAGGTGCAGAAGCTGCGTCGCAAGCTGCTCGGTCTCCCCGATGAAGCTCCTGAAACGAAGGAGTATGACCTCGTGGTCGTTGGTGGCGGCTACTCGGGCATGGGCGCGGCGATCAGCGGCGCGCGGCAGGGTTTGAAGGTGGCGTTTGTGCAGGATCGTCCGGTGCTCGGCGGCAATGGTTCGAGCGAAATTCAGGTGTGGGCGCAGGGCGGCACGCGTCGCGGCTTGTATCCGCACCTCGGCGAGATCGTGGAGGAGTTCGCGGATCGTGCGAGTAACTCGCCAGCAGCCACGCCCGATGAGTTCAACGACAAGCTGAAGGAAGACACGGTGCGCGCGGAGAAGAACATTGAGCTGTTCCTCAACACGTATGTGCATGGCGTGGAAATCTCGAGAGGCGACGCGCCCTCGGGATACAAGCGCACGATCCGCAGCGTGGTCGGCCTCGACACGCACAAGGGCACCGAGACGCGCTTCCGTGGCAAGCTCTTCGTCGATTGCACCGGTCACGGTAGCGTGGGCGCGCTCGCGGATGCGGAGTTCATGATGGAAGAAAAGGGCCGCATGGGCATGAGCAACATGTGGGTGCTGAAGAAGACCGATAAACCCAGCGCTTGGCCTGCCACACCATGGGCACTTCAGATGGAGATGGGCGACTTCCCTGAGCCGAAGGCCATGGAGCCCGTGGGCAAGAAGAACGCGAACAACATGAAGGGCTATGACCTCGGCTACACGCCGGTGGAGAACGCGAAGGACTTCCTGCACGGCGAGTGGTTCTGGGAGAGCGGCTTCAACAAGCATCCGATCAAGGACCTCGAACTCATCCGCGACCACAACTTCCGCGCGGTGTATGGCGCGGTCTCGACGCTGCGCACCAAGGGCGGCGACAAATACGCGAACTACGACATGCAGTGGCTCGCTTACATCGGCGGTCCACGCGAGAGCCGCCGCATCGTTGGCGACATGATTCTCAATGGCGAAGACATGGTCAAAGGCATCATCCATCCCGATGGCTGCGTGCCCACGACTTGGGACCAGGATCTGCATTATCCGAAGGAGCAGTATGCCGCGAAGTTCCCGGACAATCCCTTCATCAGCCGCGCTGAATTTGGCAAGCACACGGACCGCGCCAATGGCTACCCGGTGCCGTATCGCTGCTTCTACTCGAAGGACATCTCCAATCTCTTCATGGCGGGCCGCACCATCAGCGTGGAACGCCACGCCTTGGGCAGCACGCGCGTGATGCGCACCTGCGGCATGATGGGCGAAGTCGTGGGCAAGGCGGCATGGATTTGCGTGCGCCACCACACCAGCCCACGCGGTGTGTATGAGCAGTATCTCGATATCCTGAAGGACCTCATGAACCAGCCCGGCGCGATGCGTCGCGACGCGCTTGAGCTGCCGCTTTACCTGCCTGCCAATGCGAAAAAGCTGCCGGACGTTTTTGTCTCCTCGGACAGCATTGATCCCAAGAAACTCGACGGCATCGTCATCGACGACGAAGACGCCGAGGTCACTGGCAAATGGAGCAAAGGCGACGGCCTCAAGCCCCACGTCGGCAAGCACTACAGCTACGGCCGCGATGCCGGCGCCAGCGCCCGCTTTGCCTTCGCCGTGAAGCAGAGCGGCAAATATGAAGTCCGCACTTTCTGGACCCCGCACGAGAACCGCGCCAAGACGGCACCGATCTCGGTGCTCAGCGCTGAAGGCGAGAAGAAGCTCACCGTGAATCAAACCTCGGACGGCGGCAGCAAGGACGGCTGGCACTCGCTCGGCACCTACCAGTTCAACGCCGGCGAAGAAGCAGCTGTGATCTTCCGCACCGAAAACGCAGGTGGCAATGTTCACCTCGACGCCGTGCAGGTGGTGCCAGCGAAGTAGATCCAAACATCATCGAATCACGCGAACTGCTCGCGTGATTTGCATCGAGTCATCTCGCGGCTACGCTCGCGGACATGGTCGGCATTGATCTCGGCACAACGAACAGCCTCGTCGCACACTTCACGGAGGGTGAAGCGGAGGTGCTTGCGAATGAATCGGGCGAGACGCTCATTCCTTCGGCCGTGGCGGTGTCGGAGGACGGAGCCTTGCTTGTGGGGCGGGCGGCGAAGGACAGGCTCATCACGGCACCGGATTCCGGGCGCGCGTTCTTCAAGCGCGATATGGGCACGCCCACGAACTACCGCTTCGGCGGTCGGTCGTGGAGCCCGGTGGAGTGCTCGGCTGTCGTGTTGCGTGAGATGAAGCGCATCGCCGAATTGCGCCTGGGCAAGCCGGTGGACAAGGCGGTCATCACGGTGCCTGCCTACTTCCTCGATCAGCAGCGCCAGGCCACGGTGGAGGCGGCACAGATCGCAGGGCTCAAGGTGGAGCGGCTTCTGAATGAACCGACCGCCGCCGCGCTCGCGTATGGGTATCGTGAGAACAGCGATTTGAACACGCTGCTCGTCTTCGATCTCGGCGGTGGCACCTTCGATGTCACACTGCTCGAGAGCTTTGAAGGTGTGGTCGAGGTAAAGGCGAGCGCTGGCGAATCTCGGCTTGGTGGCGAGGACTACACGGAAATGCTGATGAACTGGCTCTGCCGGAAGTATCAATGGAGTCCGCCAGTCTCCGAGCGTCTGCGGTTTCGCGCCGAGGTGGAGCAACTCAAGCGTGCGATGACCACAAGTGATCGCGCCATGATTCGCCTCGCGGGCAATGACATCGAGGTCACGCGCAAGGACTTCGGCGAAGCGACTTATGAACTTACCCAGCGCCTGCGCCCCGTGGTGCGACGCTGCATTCGCGACGCTCAGCTCACGAAGAAGCACCTTGATGGCGTGCTCCTCGTGGGTGGTGCCAGCCGGATGCCCATCGTCTCCGCTGTGCTGCTGGACGAACTCGATCTGGAGCCGAATCGCACGGTCGATCCCGATCGCGTGGTTGCGCTGGGAGCAGCGGTGCAGGCCGCCTTGTGCGCCCGCAATGAAGCCGTGAAGGACTTGGTGCTCACCGACGTGTGTCCGCACAGCCTGGGCGTGGAAGTGTCCAAGGTGATGGCCAATCAAGTCCACGATGGCTACTTCTCGCCGATCATCGATCGCAACACCACCGTGCCGCTCAGCCGCAGCGAGAGATTCAACACGCTGCATCCTGACCAGGACGAAATCCATCTCAAGGTCTATCAAGGCGAGAGCCGGCTGACGCGTGAGAACCAGCGCATCGGCGAGATCCGAGTGAAGGGCCTGAAGCATCGCGCCGGACAAAAAGATCCCGGTGTGGTGGAGGTGCGTTTCAGCTATGACATGAATGGCATCCTCGAGGTGGAGGTCACCATCTTGCACAACGGGCAGAAGGTGAGTGAGGTCTTCGAGCAACGCCCAGGCACGATGAGCAAGGAAGACATTCGCGAAGCCATCGCCCGTCTGCAGCCGCTCAAAACCCATCCGCGTGATACGCCGCAGAACCGTGCCCGCCTGGAGCGTGCCGGTCGTCTGTGGGCCGACGTCCGAGGTGCCGAGCGCGATGCCTTGACGATGGTCGTCGATACCTTCGAACGCGCGCTTGCCTCACAGGACCCTGCGCGCATCCGCGAGGCTGGCGAGGAACTCGATTCGTTTCTGAATCCCTACTTCCCGCCGGAAGAGTGAAGCAAAGGATGAAGGCTGAAGTATGATTCAGAACAACTCTGTGTGTCTCTGTGACCTCTGCGCTTGATGGGAAACTGCGTTTTAACCACAGAGGTCACAGAGACACACAGAGGGCTGTTTTATCAGTGTCCATTCATGCCCTTCTGTGGTTCTAAATCCGCCTCACTCCATGCCTGACGACGACCCAGTCCTTACCGTCTCCCAGCTCACGCGGCAGATCCGTTCGCTGCTCGAGGGTGAGATCGGTCAGGTCTGGGTGGAGGGCGAGATCAGCAACCACCGGCTGCAATCTTCGGGCCATCAATACTTCACGCTGAAGGATGCGGGCGCGCAGCTGTCGTGCGTGATGTTTCGAGGCTCAGCGATGCGGAGTGCGCCCCTCCAGGATGGCGCGGCGGTGCAGCTCTTTGGCAATCTCAGCGTCTATGAACCACGCGGCCAGTATCAGATGGTGGTCAAGCTCGTGCAGGCGAAGGGCCAGGGCATCTTGCAGGCGAAGTTCGAGGCGCTGAAGCGCAAGTTGGATGACGAAGGCTTGTTCGATAGCGGGCTCAAGCAACCGATCCCCAAGTTCCCGCGTGTGCTCGCGCTCGTCACCTCGCCGACTGGCGCTGCGATTCGCGACATGCTGAACATCCTCTCGCGTCGCGCGCCGTGGGTGCGCGTGCTGGTGTTCCCGGTGAGGGTGCAGGGCACCGGCGCGGAAGTCGAGATCGCACGAGCCATCGACGCACTCAATCGTGCCGAGGACATCGGCTTGCCAAGACCTGATACCATCATCGTGGGACGCGGCGGCGGCAGCCTCGAGGACCTGTGGAACTTCAATGAGGAGGTCGTCGCACGTGCGATCTATCGCTCAGACATCCCGATCGTGTCTGCCGTCGGTCACGAGATCGACTTCACGATCGCGGATTTCGTCGCCGATCTACGCGCTCCGACACCGAGTGCCGCAGCGGAGCTCGTTGCACCTGACATCGCCGAGTTGCGCCGACACTTCGAAGCCCAGCAACGCACGCTCCGATTGCATGTGACCAACGTGCTCGATCATCACGAGCAAGTCATCGAACTCACCGCCAAAGGCGCGCTGTTGCGTGAGCCGCCGCGCCTTCTTCAGGAAGCCGCACAGTCGCTCGACGATCTTGAAAGCCGCTGGAGCGATGCAGCGCGCGATGGCTTGCGTGCGTGGTCCGATCAACTCGTCGAGATGCAGCAGGTGCTCGCGCGCTATCATCCCGTCAAAGTCGTGACTGAAGCCGCACATCGCGTGGACCTCGGTGGCCATCGTTTGAAGCAGGCGGCGTCGCTAGCCCTGCGTGGGTTTGGTGAACGCATTGAGGCGCGCAGCCAGATGCTCAAGCTCCTCGGTCCCGAGAGCGTGCTCGCACGCGGCTTCTCCTACACCACGGATGCGGAGGGCCGCGTCATCATGGATGCGAGCGAAGTGAAGCCCGGCGATCAACTGACCACGCGTGTGGCGTGTGGCACGGTGAGAAGCACGGTGTCGTAAGCAAAAAAGAGAGGCTCTCTTGCGAGAGCCTCTCCGGGAATCGTTGCAGAAACGGATCGAGGCCTACTGACCCGGACGCCATTCTTCGGTGGCAAACTTGAAGGCCTGCTCGAGACCGACGAGGTCGGTGCTGGGGCGGAGGCTTTCGAAGGCCTGGCTTTCGCGCTTGAGGTCGGCTTCGCTGTAGTTGACCGCCTTGATGGACAGTCCGATACGACGCTCGGCTTTGTCCACTTTGATGACGCGGGCTTCCACATCGTCGCCGACGTTGATAACGTCTTTGACGCGGGCGACGTGATCTTCGCTGAGCTGGCTGATATGGACGAGGCCGTCGATATCGTCTTCCAGTTCGATGAAGGCGCCGAAGGAGGCGATCTTGGCGACCTTGCCCTTGACCAGATCACCGACCTTGAAGCGGTCGTCGATCTTGGACCATGGATCGGTCTCAAGCTGCTTCATGCCAAGGCTGATACGCTGGTTGGCCTTGTCGATGCCGAGCACGGTGGCTTCCACTTCCTGGCCCTTCTTGAGGAGTTCGGAAGGATGGTTGATCTTGCGGGTCCAGCTGAGGTCGGACACGTGGATCATGCCGTCGATGCCTTCTTCCAGTTCCACAAACGCGCCGTAGGCGGTGAGGTTGCGGACCGGGCGCTTCACGACAGTGCCCACAGGGAAGCGAACGTCGATTTCGTCCCAAGGATTGGTGTCGAGCTGGCGGACGCCGAGGCTGATCTTGCGCTCTTCCTTGTTGATGCCGAGCACGACGGCCTGGACTTCCTGGCCGAGGGTGAGGACGTCGGACGGACGCGCGATGCGCTTGGTCCAGGAGAGTTCGGAGACGTGAACAAGGCCTTCGACGCCTTCTTCCACTTCCACGAATGCGCCGTAAGCAACGAGCTTCGTGACCTTGCCGCGGACATTGTGTCCGATTGGGTAACGGGCTTCGATGTTTTCCCACGGGTTGTTGGCCATCTGCTTGAGGCCGAGCGAGACGCGTTCTTTTTCGCGGTTCACTTCGAGGATCTGCACTTCAAGCTGCTGACCGATGGCGACCATCTCGGAAGGATGGTTCAGGCGGCCCCACGACATATCCGTGATGTGAAGCAGGCCGTCCATGCCGTTGAGGTCCACGAACACACCGAAGTCGGTGATGTTCTTGACCACGCCCTTGACCTTGTCGCCAGGGGTGACGCCTTCGAGGAACTTCTGGCGCTGTTCGGCGCGTTCGGCTTCGATGACTTCGCGGCGGCTGAGCACCACGTTTTTGCGGTCGTCGTTGATCTTGACGATCTTGAACTCGTAAACCTTGCCGACGTATTCGTTGAGGTCCTTCGGCGGGATGATGTCGATCTGGCTGCCGGGCAGGAAGGCTTCGACGCCGACGTTGACCATGAGGCCGCCTTTGACGACGCTCTTGACCTTGCCGCGCACGAGACCGCCTTCGTGGAAGACCTTGGCGATCTTTTCCCAGTTCTGCTTGTGGGCGGCCTTCTCCTTGGAGAGGACGACCATGCCTTCGTCATTTTCGAGGCGCTCGAGAAGCACTTCGACTTCGTCACCTACCTGGATGTCTTCGTCTTCGAATTCATTGGCCGGGATCGCGCCTTCGGACTTGTAGCCGATATCGACGAGGATCACCTGGGGTTTGATTTCGAGGATTCGGCCCTTCACGATGGACCCCTCGTGGAACGTGCGGAATGTGCCCGCGATCAGTTCCGATAGTGCTGCTGTATCACTCACTAGTGTGTTGTCTTGGTTCGGACGTTGGTGTTGAAACGTGAACGAACCTCCGTCCGGGAAGCGCGCCACGTGCCCCATTTCAGACCGGTCATCGGGGCGGTGGGCTGGGACCGGAAGGGCCGAGATGATCGGGGCAAAGTGTGATTTGGCAAGCAGTAGTTCGGTCGTGTTGACCTTGTTTTCCGTGCCTCGGAGAGGCATCCACCCAGTCGAGGCCCGGCTCGAATTCTCTGCGTGGAGGCCTAGCCCACCAGCTCGCCCGCGATCGAATCGGCCAGGGTCTTGCCTTGGCGCGTGAGGCGCACATGGGCGTCGGAGATCTCGATGAAGCCCTCGCTCTGTAGGGTGGCCATCGTCTGCGGAGGCACGGTCTCGAGTCGGGTGAGGGGCACGCCTTGTGCGGTGCGCAGCTCCAGGGCGATGCGCTCCAGCTGATGCTGGTCGGGCGTCAATTGCTCCGCCTCCTGCTGGGGCAAAAGGCCAGCCTGCACGGCATCGAGGTAGCGCTGGGTATCGGCGATGTTTTTCCAGCGCGTGAGCCCCTGCGTGCTCACAGCGCTGGGACCCAGGCCCAAGTAGTCCTTGCCAAACCAATACGCGGCATTGTGCGCGGACTCGTGGCCGGGGCGTGCGTAGTTGCTGATCTCGTAATGGCGAAACCCAGCGCGCTCCAGTGTATCGAGCGCGTGGAAGAAGAAGTCCGCGTCGCGTTCCGGTGCTTCCTGAAACAGACCTCGCTGGAGCTTGTCGAAGAAGTCGGTGTCCTCCTCGTAGTTGAGGTTGTAGGCTGAGATGTGGTCGGGCTTCAATTCCAGCGCGCGCTCCAGCGAGCCCGCCCACTGCTCCATCGTTTGGCCAGGCACCGAGAACATGAGGTCGATGTTCAAGCTCGGGAACCCCGCCTCGCGCAGGATAGCGAACGTTTCAGCCGCCTCGGCAGGCGAGTGATCGCGGCCCAGAGTCTTCAGCGTGGGTTCATCCCAGGCCTGCACCCCCAAGCTCACGCGGGTGACGCCCTGCGCCCGCATCATCGCCGCCTTCTTCGCGGTCACAGTCATCGGATTGGCCTCCAAGGTGAACTCCGTGACGTGCTCGAAGCCCAGTGTCTCTCGCAACTCCGTGAGCAACCGCTCCAGATGCGTCTCGCTCAAGGCGGTGGGCGTGCCACCCCCGAGGAAGACGGTGTGCAGATTGATTTCCATCTTGTCCCGATAGCGCCTCGTCTCTGCCACCACCGCATCGACAAAGGCCGCCATCTGCGTATTGCCCGGCGTGTGCTTGTAGAACGCACAGTAAGGACACACGCGGTGGCAGAAGGGGATGTGGACGTAGAGGTGGTGCAAGGCTTGGGTTCTCAGTTCGCGGTTACTGGTTCGTCGGCTTTGAACGGCTGATACTCAACAACGAACCGAGAACTTGTCGCTACAGCTTGCGTCTCCGCCCTGTCCATTTCAGTCTAGCGCCCACATGCTCGCCTTTATCTTCCGCCGACTTCTCAGCAGCGCGCTGGTGCTGTTTTGTGTCGTGTCGGTGACGGTGCTGCTGTCGTTTGTGATGAAGGGAGGGCCGTTTGACCGTGAGAAGCCGCCGCCGGAGCACATTCAGAAGGCCCTGCTCGCGCGCTACAAGCTGAGCGGCACGACGTGGGAGCGCTACACGAGTTACATGAGCGACCTCGCGCGTGGCGATCTGCGGGCGTCGTTCCGGTATCGCGACTGGACGGTGAATGAGGTGCTGGCGCAGAAGATGCCGAACTCGATCAAGCTGGGCGCAGTCGCCTTCGTGATCGCGTCGGTGGGTGGTGTGTTGCTCGGCAGTCTCGCGGCGCTGAAACGCGATGAGCTGGTGGACTGGTCAGCGATGTTGGGCGCGTTGCTGCTGATCTCCGTGCCCACGTTCATCACAGGGCCGTGCTTGATCGCGGTGTTTGGCTTGTGGTTGAAGGTGCTGCCGGTGGGCGGCTGGGGGCGGTGGGAGCATGTCATTCTGCCGGCGTTCTGTCTGGCCGGACCGTATCTGGCGTATGTCGCGCGGCTGATGCGCAACAGCCTGCTAGAGGTGATGAAGTCGGAGTTCATGCGCACGGCGCGAGCGAAGGGCGTGAGCGATGCGCAGGCGCTGGCGAAGCACGCGATGAAGGTGGCAATCCTGCCGGTGGTGACGTTTCTCGGGCCGCTCGCGGCAAACCTGCTCACTGGCTCGATGGTCGTGGAAACGGTCTTCAACATCTCGGGAGCGGGCACGGTGTTTGTGAACTCGCTGCAGAATCGCGACTACTTCCTGCTCGTGGGTGCCGTGGCGGTTTACTGCGCGCTGGTGATCTTGTTCAACTTCATCGTCGATGTGCTCTACGGCTTCCTCGACAAGCGCATCAAAGTCTATGGCTGAGGCGTCTTCCAAATTTGCCGGAGCGAGGCCGGACGGGTGGGCGATGCTGAAGCGCAACCGCCCGGCGATGATCGCGCTCGTGTTCCTCGCCGCCATTGCGCTGGCCTCTGTGGTCGTGCCTTGGCTGATGCCAGAGGCGCTGAAGCAAACGAGCAGCGCCACCTTCCTGCCGCCGCTGGCGAAGCACGCGAGCGGTTCGGTGCACCTGTGCGGCACCGATGTGAACGGGCAGGACTTGTTTTATCGTCTGCTCACCGGTGCGCGCGTGTCGTTGGGCATCGGCATTCTCGGCGCGATCATCAGCCTCATCATCGGCACCACGTATGGCATGGTCGCGGGGTTTGTGGGCGGTCGAGTCGATGCCGCGATGATGCGCTTTGTCGATGTGATCTACAGCGTGCCGCGACTGCTTTTCATCATGGTCTTCATCTCGGCACTCGACTCGTATCTGAAAGTGGGGCTCGATGGTGCGCGGCTCTGGGCGCAGGAGCATCAGTGGCTGTGGCTGGAGCGACGCATGGGTGGTCTGCTGCCGTATTCGAAGCTGCTCGTGATGGTGATCTCGCTGGGCCTGGTCGAGTGGCTCACCATGGCCCGCATCGTGCGCGGCCAGGTGCTCGTGCTGCGCGAGATGGCCTTCGTCACCGCTGCCCGCGCGATGGGGCAGGGGACGTTCACCATTCTGCGCAAGCATCTGCTGCCCAACCTCAGCACCATCATCCTCACCTACCTCACGCTGACGATTCCCGCGGTGATCCTCGACGAGTCCTTCCTCAGCTTCCTCGGTCTCGGCATTGAAGACCCGGCCGCGAGCTGGGGTTCGTTGCTCAAGGACGGCGCGCAGGTCATCAACCCCATCGAAAGCAAGTGGTGGCTGCTCGCCTTCCCCGCCGTGCTGATGTCGATCAGCCTTCTGGCGCTCAACTTCCTCGGCGACGGACTGCGCGATGCGTTTGATCCGAAGAGCAGTGATTGAAACACGCGAAAACGTGTAACCTCTGCCCACGGCAATCCTCTCAGCGGGATGACATGACCACGACCCCTGCCTCTCACTGCCCCCGCTGCGGATCAACGCTGGCCCCCGACGCGATCGCGGGCCTGTGCCCGAAGTGCCTGATGGCACGCGCAGCCTTTGCCACCGAGGACAACACCGTGCCCGTCGCCTCCGCGCCTGCGCCATCGCTGGAGCAAATCGCGGCCGCGTTTCCAGAACTCGAAGTGCTGGAGCAGATCGGCCGCGGTGGCATGGGCGTCGTTTACAAGGCGCGGCAGAAGTCGCTCAACCGCCTTGTCGCGCTCAAGCTGCTCGCCCCCGAGCGCGTGCAGGACGCAGCCTTTGCGGAACGCTTCGCGAAGGAGGCGCAAGCACTCGCGGCGCTGAGCCATCCGAACATAGTCACGATTCACGACTTCGGCCACACAGAGGGCTTTTACTTCCTGCTGATGGAGTTCGTCGATGGCGTCAATCTCCGCCAAGCCATGAGCGCGGGTCGCTTCACGCCCGAGCAGGCGCTGGCCATCGTGCCGCCCGTGTGCGAGGCGCTGCAATACGCACACGACCACTGCATCGTGCACCGCGACATCAAGCCCGAGAACCTCCTGCTCGACAAAGAAGGCCGCGTGAAGATCGCGGACTTCGGCATTGCCAAGATGGTAGAACGAACTTCCAAGTTCGTTGCCGAGGCGTCTGCGCCAACGACTTTGGAAAGTCGTTCTACCCTTGCCATCGGCACCCCGCGCTATGCCGCACCCGAGCAGCAAAGCGATCCACAGCACGTCGATCATCGCGCGGACATCTACTCGCTCGGCGTGGTGCTCTACGAGTTGCTCACCGGCGAAACCCCCGGCAGCAAACTCACACCGCCATCGCATCGGGTGCAGATGGATGTTCGGCTGGATGAAGTCGTGCTGCGAGCGCTGAGCGAGAAGCCGGAACTGCGCTGGCAGACGGCGGCCGATTTGAAAACGCAGGTGCAGACCATCACGCATCCGCCAGTCACGCCTGCCAACAAACAGCAGGCGCTCTACCATGCCATGGGCTTCCACACGGTCTGGGGTCAGCGTTTGATGAAGCTCTCGCTGCCAGGTTTGCTTGGCTTCCTCGGGTTTGTGCCGGGACTGGAGAAGCTCAGCGTGCTGAGCGCGTTCCTGGTCTTCCTGTTCATCGCGTCGTTCATTGAATGGGCGAACCGTCGGTTCCACGATCAAGTCTTCGTGCCACGCCAGCCCTGGTGGCAGCGTGCCTTGCACAACATCGTCATCGCCCTGCTGATCGTCCTGCCCCTGCGTGCCTGGGTGGTGCAGGCCTTTGTGATCAATGGGAAGTCGGTAGAGCCCGAGATCCCGCCAGGCAGTCACATGCTCGTCTGGAAGCTGAGCAAGTCCTTCCATCCCGGCGACATCATCGCTCATCGGCACGGCGACCAAGTCTGGGTGAGTCGCGTCGTCCGCGTAGAAGCCGACGCCTTCATCATCCAGCGCAATCAGTGGCCGGAGGAGAAGCTACCGAACAAAGATCTGATCGGCAAAGTGGTGAGCGTTTACTGGCGCGCACCGTCATCTGCCATGACACCGTCAACCAGGAGGCGCGTGCTGGTTCCACATGCATCTGGAAAGGCTTCGGTTCCGCAGACCAGCCAAGGTGCAGGCCAGCGTGCAACTGTCCCTCGTGCAGACAAAACTCCGATCATCAAGTTCCTGCGCTGGCAGATGAGCCCCAACGATATTGGCCCTGCGTTTCATCCAGATGGCAGTCGTTTAACGGACGATGAGCTGCGGGCTCTCGGACCGTGGATGAAAACCAAGACTTATCGCAACGTGCCGCTCCCTGCGCTTCAGGTAGCCATCACCAGCGAAGACAAGCCCAGCCCGAGATTTGTATCGAGCAACTGGCTCTCCTCGATGCTCGTGTTTGATGATGGCAGTCACCCTGAACCGCCCGTGACGACCCCTCGGGATGTGCTTTCCCGCACTGTGTATTATTGGGACTACAATGCACCCGATGTCCTGCCAGGCGTGGTGCATTCCATCTCCCTCGGAGTCTTGAGAGGGTTGGAGAAGCGACCCTTGGATATCGAGCTGCATCACTTTGCTGGCGAAACCAAATACCTGGTCGAGAAGGCACCCGATCAGTTCAAAAGCCCGACGAAGCTGGATGAGTTCACCGAGCTTCTTGAAGTTGCTCACGATCACGATGGCGGCGTGTTGGTCCGCATCTCCTGCTCGATCAGTCGGGAATTTACCATCTTTGGCAGGCACAATGGCAAGTCGCAGATTCTGACTCGTGTAGGTGCCGGATTTCCCATTACCCCTGGGGAGCTTGCCTTTGCCTACAGAGCCCCAATGTCAGACCTCCACTTTCTCAGCTTCAGCTGCAAGGAGGACAGCGTTCACACCTTCCGTGGCGTCCAACTCCCCCCTCTCCCCGATGCCAAGTGACGCCCGTTTCCACACCACGCGCTGGACGCTCGTGCGACTCTCGCGCGGGGACGACACTACCTCGCAGCAGGCGCTGAGTGATCTGTGCGCAGCTTACTATGCGCCAGTGGTGGCGTTCATCGGGCGCTGTGGATTCGCGGACTCGCGGGCGCGTGATTTGGCGCATGACTTCTTCGCGCGTTTGCTGGCGTCGCCGCAGATGCTGAAGCCGGAGCAGGAGCGCGGGCGGTTCCGCTCGTATCTGCTCGGTGCGGTGAAGCACTTCGTATCCGATGCGCTGGATCGTGAGCGTGCGGTGAAGCGCGGCGGTGGTGCCACGATGGAGACGATCACGGAAGCCGGTGTCGCCTTGTCCGATGAGATGATGCTCGCGCCGGATCGTGAGTTTGACCGGCAATGGGCGCTCACGGTGCTGAGTCGTGTCGTGGCGACGCTGGAGGCAGAGTTTGCTTCAGCCGGCAAGGCTGAGCACTTCGCGTTGCTGAAGCCCTGGCTCACCGGCGACGATGACACGCTTTCGCAAGCGGCCATCGCCGAGCGTCTCGCCATGAACGAAGGCGCGGTGAAGGTAGCGATTCATCGCCTGCGCAAACGCTTCCGCGAGCTGATCAAAGCGGAAATCGCCCAGACCGTCGGCAGCGAAGCCGATGCTCGCGAAGAGCTGTCCCACCTGCTCGCCGCGATGTGATCAGGCGCGGCTCCGTGCCATCATGATGATTCGTGGAGTCACTGGATCATCCAAAACTTGACCATCTGATCGTGCATTTGTTCGGCCACTTGCCGGGGAAACTGATTGCAGCGCTCGACTCCCTGGAACGTGCCTTGAATGAGAAAATCCTCTTTGCTCCGGTGATACAAAGAGTAGGCGGGGGGATCGAGATGAACGGTTAGTGAACCGCTGCGCCTGATCCCAGACGGTTGACTGTCGAAAAACTGGATCTCGAAATCGTGTGCCTCGATCTTTTCAGAAAACGCATTGTGGATGTGGTCGATTGCCTTCTCTCGAATTCGCCGATCTGACGATGACAGCGCACGAACATCGAAACTCAACCGTCCATTCACATAGTTGTAGTCCAGGTAGGACTCGTCTTTCGCTTCGCACCCGATCAAGAGCAACAGGCAGGTAATGAAGTGGATGGCTCGCTGTGAGTTCATGATCTTTATGACGCCCTCCTCCTGCTCGCCGCGATGTGATCAGGCGATGGCTTGCTTCAACTTCGCCAGCCAGGCGAACTCCAGAGCGCGACGGTCAACGGTGGGAGCGGCGACGCGTTTCTTCACCTTGATCGGGCCGAAGCGCAGCTCCTCGTGACTGTAGGGGGCGACGAGCTTGAGTTCGTCGGCTTGTGCGGGCTTGAGTTGTTCGTTGAGGCGGGCATCGCTCACGGAGAGCAGATCGAAGTCCGGCAGCAAGCGTGTGAGCAGGCCGCGGGGCAGGGCGGGATTCTCCTCGATGGCGGCGGTGATCTTGAGGCCGGGGATGAGCTGCTTGAGCATCCAGGTGGTGAGCACGGCGGCACTGCGATGGGCGTGAACGAGGCGTGTGCCGCGCTTGCCCAGGATGTCGGCCAGGTAAACGGCATGACGGGCGCTCTGGTAGAACTGCAAGGAATCGACAGCATCGCCCATGCGACTGCGCGCCGCCTCCAGCCTGCCTCGCTCGACGTTGCGGCGCAGCCAGATGCTCTCCACCACGCTGGCGTCCGGCATTGTCTCCAGGCACTGAAGCGTCTCATGGTCGCCGCCATCCTCGGGCCAGGTGGCGTGCTCGGCGATCCAGCGGACGCCGTGCTCGGGCAGGGGTTCGTCCTTCATGAGGGGCTCGCCATTCCAGTGGCGGCAAAGGTAAACGATGGGCGTGTCCATCCGCTGGCTGCCCGAAGGTGCGGCGGTGCTGAAGCGCTCGGCAAACATGTCGCCCAGCACGCCGGCGGTGTCCTTGAAAGTGAAGAATCGATCAGCGCGCTCGCGGGCAGCACGGCCCATACGCTCGCGTTTGTTGGCATCACCAGCTAGTTCGGCAATGGCGGCGGCGAGCGCGGGTTCGTCGCCGGGTTCCACCAGCAGGCCGCTCACGCCGTGATCAACCATCTCGGGAATGCCTGCCACCGTGGTGCTGACCACGGGCAGGTGACTGGCCATCGCCTCGGTGATCACCGTGGGCAGGATGTCGGAGGCACCCACGGTATCGAAGATGCTGGCGAGCACGAAGAGGTCGCAGTCGGCGAGTTCACGCTTCACTTCCTCCTGCGAGCGCACCCCGAGGAGCGTCACGGTGTCGGCCACATTTTCCGCCGCGATGCGGGCCTCCAGGTCGGGCCTCATGGGACCATCACCGATGATGCGCACATCGACAGGCACGCCCTGGCGCTTGAGCACGCCGCAGGCTCCGATGAGGTGCTGGAAGCCTTTGAACTCGATGAGGCGACCGATGCTGACGATGCGAAGGCGCTCGCGCTGCCGGACGGGCACGGCGGCAAAATCGTTGACCTCGATGCCATTGAAGATGCGGAGGATTTTGTGCGCGCTGTCCGGGCATTGCTCGATCAACAGACCGCGGCTGAACTCGCTCACCGCGATCACGAATTCCGACTCGCGAGCCATCTCCGCCAGCAGCTCGGTGCTGCCCAGGTCGAACATGAAGTCCTGCGCATGTGCCGTGAAGCTGAAGGTGAAGCCCAGCTTCTTCAGGAAGAGCGCGGTGTGCGTGGCGCGGTTGGCAAAGTGGACATGCACATGCTGCACGCCGAGCCTGCGGAACAGTCGCGCGAAATACCAGGCGTTGCGCGCGCGCACCGCGGGCTTGTAGCCGGTGCCGTAGCGCTGGCTGTGATCGTCGATGAGGGGACCCAGCTGCGATTTGAAATCGGGATGCTTGGCGCACGCATCGAGCAAGTCTGGCGGTGGCGGGTAGTGAATCTCGGCCTTCAGCCGGTCCAGACGCTCGTGGCGGAAGGAGTTCGGCGGGCGATTCAGGGAACCGATTTCCAAGTCAAACCCCATGCCTTCCAGGGCCAGCATCTCGGAGTCGCAGAAGGTCTGCGAGACGACGGGATAACGGCTGAAGAGGTAGGCGATGCGAGGCTTGGAGGGCATTCGGGGGCTGCGACGATGGCGCGATGCCGGGCGCGGGCAAACGGTTTGCAGCTCACTTGCCGTGGGCCAGCCGTTCCAGGCGCTGGCGTGTGGCGGCGCTGAGCTGGATGGACATGAGTTCCACCATGACGCCAGCGGCGCGACGAATGTCATCGGTTTGTGGCACCTTGGCCTCGACCATGGGCTCCCAGACTTCCAGGCACAGAGACGGCGGGCAGACACGGGAGAACATGGTGAGGCTGGCACGTGCGGCGTCCGGGTCCTTCGGTGGATCGAGCACCAGCAAGGTGAGCAGGCTCTGATGCACGGGGGACTTGTGCGGAATGAGCGGATGCTTCCCAAGGATGAGATGTGTGGAGTCGCGCAGGCTGCGATTCTGCGCGGTGAAAGCCCAGTCTTTCATGGACGGATGCTGGCTGAGGAGTTCCACTACGCGCTTCTGTTTCCAGACATCGAAAGTTGGAGCCGCTTGAGGCTTGCTGACCACTGCGGGTGGCGGAGCCACAGGTTGGGGTGCGGGTGGAGTCGGAGCAGGGACAGGCGTTGGCGCTGGTGGTGTGGGTTTGACCTCGGCCACCTTGGGGGCTGCCGACTGGGGTGGACCAGCCATCTCTTCGGGCTTGCTCACCGTGGCTGCGGCAGGCTCCGGCTTCTTGGGTTCGGGCGCGGGAGCTTCTTTCTTCGCCTCCGGCGCTGGCGCAGGCTTGGATGGGGCCACTGCCATCACGGGAGCAGTTTGGGGCTTGGGGACCGCAGGGGGTTGAGTCTCGCTGGCATGCGTGGGCGAGGCGGGCGGTGTTGAGGCTGATGGTTTGGGGTCAACTTTCGCTGGCTGTGTCTTCGCCACCACTGGCTTGTTAGGCTCGGGTGCTGGCTTGGCAGGTGCGGGGACCACTGGAACCGGGGGCTTGGCCTTGGGTGCGGGAGTGGGCGTGGGCGCAGGTGGGGCGCTCGCGATTGTCGTCGGAGGCGAAGGCGGAGTCTCTGGCACAACGACTGGTTGAGGGACAACGGCGGGAGCCGGGGATGCTGGCACGGGTGTGGGTGCGACGACGGGGGCGGGCGTCGAGGGCGGTGCCACGGGCTTCGCGTTTTGCGGCGGCGCGGCTGGAGACAGGGCGGCTGGCGACAGGGCGGCTGGCGACGTTGGCTCAGGCTCAATGGCAGCCGCTGAGGCGAGCGTCTGAAGCTTGGGAGGCAAGGCGGACCACAAGGCGAATGCCACAAGCAGGCCACCGACGGCTCCGGCGACAAAGGTGAGGAACCCACTGCGCGCTGCGGGCTTCTCGGCCGCAGGAGCCGCAGTTGCTAGCAGCGGGTCCGTCTTGGGGACCGGATCGGTCGTGGGCTCAAGCTTTGCCTTGGGGGCTGGCGATGAGGCCTTCGCTGGAGGTGCGGCTGGGGATGCGTCGCTCACTGGCTTGGCAGGCTGCGCTGGCTTTTCCGCCTCCTTCACGGGCTTGGAGTCCTTGGGCGCTTCGGGTGCGGGCGTGGGTTTCGGCTCTGCACTTTTGGCGGGCTGGGTTTCTGCCGCAGGTGGAGGAGTCGCAACTTCAGGCTCAGGCTTGGAGGTGGAAGCCGCCGGTTTGTCGGATGCACTCGCTTGTTCGGCAGCAGGATCGGCCTTCTTCGCCGCTGGCTGTTCATCTTTCGAGGCAGGCGCTCCAGCAGGTGCGGGCTCGACCTTTTCGACGGGTTCCGACTTCACCTCGGGCTCGGGCTTTTTCTCCGCTAGGGGTTCGGCCGCAGGCACAGGCGTGGCTTCTTCGATGCGGAATTCTTCCGATGGCGGATCTTCGCTCGTCGATGGAGAAGGCTCAACGGAGAAGGCCTCGCCCTGGGAGAACATCTTGGTCCACAGCTCCTCGGGAACGATGCGCTTGAAGAGCGGCAGGCTGAGCGAATCGGGACGAATGACGCGAGCGAGAGAGTTCAGCACCCGGCGGCTCTCGGTGGTGTCCCAGTTCCAGTTGCGATCGGCGAAGCGGAGGCGCTGCTGCCACACGCTCTGAATGACGGCGGGCATGGTCTGGAGTAGGCGGCCTGCATCCATGCAATGCAAGGCATCACGGATGAGCCCAGGATCTGCATCGTCGGCGATGTGCTCGGATGCAAAGGCCAGCAAACGATCTGCCACCTCCGGATGGCTGATGGCGATGGCGGTGGCCAGAGCAAGGCCAAACTCGGCGGCGGTGGCGTTGGTCAACTCGCTTTTGGACGCAACGAAGGCATTCGCCAGCTGTTGCAGGGCGCGGGTTTCACCGGTGAGATCCCAGCGCAAGGCCATGGCCTGGGAGAGGAGACTGGTGCCTTGGCGCAGCTCGGCGAGAAGGGTCTCGCTAGTGACAAGCTTCGACAAGGAACTGAGATCGTTGGCGAAGCTGCGGAGGATGAACTGGCTGGTGACGGGGGCTGTGGCTGCACTCGAATAGCCTTCTTCAACCAAGGCCTTGAAGGCAGGACGTGCATCGGCCGCCTCGTCGAGAGCTGCGGCGAGCGCTTTCCCCAGCGTCTCGAGCTTGGCAGGCAGGAGCACCGCTGAATCCAGATCCATGTGGCAGCCGAGACCTACCGCTGAGGTGGCACGGGCTCGATCGCTGCGACGCCGGAGCTTTTGGGTCTCGTCGCCCGTGTCGTCCTGGGCATCCGAATCGGAAAGCGGGGTGGGCTCCTCGCTGGAGGCTGTTTTTTCGTCCTGGTCAGAGAGGTGAAGGGTCTGACGCAGGCCCTTCAGCAGAAGGAAGCGATTGTCATCGGGGAGGGAGGCCATGAGGCCTGCATTCTACCGCGAGTTGGCAAAGGCCCAAGGCTGAATCCACGCCATCTCCGTTTGATTTGCGTAGGAGGGGTTGGGGTGTGGTTTGCTGGAGGTGATCACGGCGCGGAGGTAGAGGACGTCTTCCGTGGGCGTGTAGCTGACCTCCGTGCCTTCGATGGTGGCGAAGGTCTTGCCCACATCGCTGGAATACGTCGTGCGCGTGGGATGGACCTTGTCGCTCTCGACGCTGACCGTGCCTGTCTTTGCATCATAACCGACGGGCGTGCCCACGATGCGGGTGATGTAGGTGACACCGGGTTCGGCGTGAATGCGGAGGCGCAGCGTTTTGCCTGAGACCTGCAGCTCGTCCAACGTGACGCCCGAGGAGGCGTAGAAGTCGCCAGCGCGCATGGATGTGATGATGGATGCCGCATCGAGCTTGGGCGAACGAACCATGACCCAGCCACGACCTGGCGAACTCTCCTCGCCGTGGTAGTGGTGCGAATCGTCGGTGGCGACACCAAACATGGGCGGAGCCTTCATCGTGGCGGTGCGCAGGGTGTTGACGATGTCCCAGATCCTTTCGTTTCCGGCGCGGTGCTGGTCGCCCTCGTAGTTGATCATGGGATGGCCGTTGTAGATCTCGAAGAACTGCTCCTCCAGGACCTCCGCGATCTCTTCAGGCGTGATGGCCCACTGGAAGTTCGGGTGATTGAGGTGCGCGAGCATGGGCTGGCCGCTGCTTTTCTCGTGAGCGAGGATCGCGAGCAGGTTGGCTCGCATCGTCTCGGCAATCGAGCTGCCGGTGGCGGGTTTAAGCACCGTTTGGTTGTTAAGCACGTTGATGTGGATCGGCGACTTCTCGAACTTGGCGCTGATCTCCTCGGCTTGAATGAGCAGGAACTTGCCCGGCTTCTCGAAGAGCGGGCGATACTCATCGAGCTTGCGCAGGCGCACCTCGGTCTGGCCGTCGAGTTCGCGCGTCTGCACCCAGTCCTTGCCGAAGCGGGCGGTGTATTTTTCGACCGTCGTTTTGCCCAGGGCCTTGCGCCGCTTCTCGATGGCTTGAGTGCCCATCCACACCTCGGTGGCGTGAATGATATTGTGATCCGTGAGGGCGAGAAACTGATAGCCGCGTGAGGCATACCAGTCCGTGATCATCTCGGGGAAGTCATTGCCATCGCTCCACAGCGAATGCGTGTGCGTGTTGCCTTTGAACCACTGATCAGCGGCGGGCGCGGTGAATGTGAGACCGAGGAAGGCGAGCGAGAGAAGGGAGCGTTTCATGGGTGAAGGGGAGGAGTGCGACATGAGGGCGAGTGCCTCAGTCGTGACGATCATTGCATTTCTTGCGCAATCCGGCTATCGCTCGCGCCATGACTGCTGTGATTCTTCGTGTCCTCGCCGTTCTTGTGCTGCTGGCCGCCGCCGCCAAGATCGGCATCGAATACAGCAGCCTGTCGTGGCCACGCACGGAGGGAACGGTCGCTAGCTCAGGATGGTCACGTGAAGGCCTGCTGGGCGCAGGTGTGAAGGGCAAATACCTCGTGCGCTACGAGTTTTCGGTGAATGGGAAGCGCTACGTCAGCGACCGCCTCAGCTTCGCTGGGAATGAGAGCATCGCATTGGTGCTGAGGACTTTTGATGGACTGGATTCCAATGTGGAGCGCTCGCCGCGGCCGGATGATGTGGTGGCCGTCCACTACGCTCCCTGGCTGCCATCGCTTAGTGTCCTGACTCCAGGTCCCTCGCCCACGGCTTGGATCTGGGGTGTCGTGGCGCTGCTGGTGGCGATTTGTCTGGTGGCTTTCGCACAGCTGTCCAAGCACCCGGTTTACTGACGAGCGGGCGCGCGCTTCTGCTGGAAGAGCCAGTCCCACATGGCCTGGTTGTCATAGGTAGCAGTCCAAGCGTCGTGACCGGCGTCGGGATAAAGCGTCAGCTTGGGCTGTGCTCCGAGCTTGATCAGCACGTCGTTCATCCGCTTTGAGAACGCGGGTTCCACCACCGCATCCTTTTCGCCGTGGAAAATCCAGACCGGGATGTGCTTGATCTTTTCGGCCATCACGAAGCGAACGCCTGCGCCGCCGCAGATGGGCACCAGCGCTGCGTAGGTCGCCGGGTATTCCATTGCAGTCTCCCAGGTGCCAAACCCACCCATGCTCAGACCGGTGAGATAAACACGATCCGCGTCCACGCGATAGCTGTCCTGGACGTGCTTCGTGAGCGCATGAACGGCGTGGGGATTCCAAATCTGCCCAGGCTGGCACTGCGGACTGATGACAATGGCGGGGATCGGCTTGCCTGCGGCGATCAGCTTGGGAGGGCCGTGCCGCATGACCTGCTCGACCTTGGTGCCACGCTCGCCCGAACCATGAAGGAAGATCACAAGGGGCCAGCGCTTCGTTGTTTCTGCCTCGTAGCCCTGAGGCAGGGACAACAGGTAATCATACTTCACTGGCAGGGTGACCTGACCCTCAAAGGACTTCGATGTCTGGGACTGCGCAGGCTGGTCAGCCAGGACTGTGCTGACGATGACACACAAAGAGAGCAGGGACGCGTGGAGCTTGGGCATGGCTCGCTCAACGACTCACCAGCAGCGATCCTTCGATCGATTTTGTCTTATCAATTCGCTGGCTTCAGCGCCAGCTCATGGCCGGTGATCTGTAGCTGGCCCACCACGCCTGGAAGGTTTTCTTCGGTGATACCAGACACAACGAACCTGCGTCCCCGGAAGGCTCCGGTCTCGGGAATCACACCGATCATCAGCTTGCGCACCGTAGCTTCCACATCGGAATCCACGACCGGATTGGCCCCGGCCCCCGAGGCGCATACGGCCATCGAAACGACCATCGCAGCATTCTTGCGATCAACGGACTCCATAATCGCCGCACGCTGTGGTTGGCTGATAAAGACCAACGTAATTGATGACATGATGCCGATGATGGCGATCGCCATCAGCATCTCGACAAGGCTGAATGCTGACGACCTGAGCCGATTAACTCGGGCTAGAGGTGTTATAGAGTTCATGTTTTTCAAAAAGAAGTTTCTATTCGACTCCTGGTCAACCCATGTGTTCGATCTTGATGTCCGTTGCTCCGGTCATGCTTACGCGCTCCCTCGAACTTTCCTCGTTGCCCAGTCCTGTCGGACGACGTCTGCGAACCTTTGGTCATGCCCTGAACCGGCTGGAAGTCGCTGCGACCGTGCTAAAAAGGCGCTTCGGGAAGGGACAGACCATTCTTGGATTGACGCCCGAGTGGGTCAGTAACTGGAGCGGCAACCATCTGAATGGAGAAGTCCCGACCCGTGGTGCCAGCCCGTTCACCGCCAGTATCGAGCAGCAGGATTACCTCTGGCTGATCACAGATTTAGGCGAGGACTCTGGGATCAGCACCTCCTGGGCCGTGGTTTTGCTTCTCCTGCACCTGCCCGCGCTCCGTGAATTCTGGCGCAAGGAACTGCGTGCCCATCGTGCCGCACTCCTGCAACGCGTGCTGCCTCGGGCGTGGCCGCTGGATCCTGCGTCGCTGCCTCCAGGAGCGGTGATTAGCGGACTGAACCTCTCCTCCTGGAGCCAGCTGCCGGATCTCCTGGCGAAGGATCGTAGCTTCGAAGTGATGTCCCTCGCTGGCGATCGCCAGCCCGTCACGGCTTCCACATGGCCACAAATTCTCGCGCAGGCGCAGCATGAGCGACTGGTGCTCCTCGAGCATCGCCACCTAGCTGAGGGCAACGCCTTCAGGGCCTCCTGGCGGCCGGATGAAAAGGGCTGGATCGACCTTGATCAGCAGACGTTCTGACGCTCGCCGCTGTCCTCGGCCACCGCCACGGCCTGCACCACGCGCATGTATCGCATGCCCTCAATGAAGTCGGGTTTCGGGCGGGGAGCCGAGGGATCGAGCACCGCGTTGACGAAGTCGCGCTCCACCGTCCAGGTGCGACGGAGGTCGGCGGGGATCGGCACGTCTTCGAGTGCTCCACCGCGCTTGCCGAGCTTGATCGTGTCAGCCACGAAGTCGTAGATCAGCGTGCCTTCCGAGCCAAAGATCGTCACCTGATCGCCCGGCGGATGCGAGGCCACGCCGCTGAACATCAGCACGCCCTGCGCACCGTTGCGGAACTTGCACAGCACATGGAGGTAATCCGGCACCTCGACCGTGTAATTGCCGCGTTGTGGGAACATTAGTCCCGAGGCCGCCTGGACCTCCGTGATGTCGCCCAGCCATTTGTGCAGCACCTCCACGTAGATGCCGAGAGTGAGCACCTGCAGGCCGCTGACGTCCACGCGCTGCCGCCAATGTGCAGGCTTCGCGGGATCAAACCAACCATCATTGAAGCTGTTGAGCACCACCTGATGCACATCGCCAATGGCTCCCTCGGCAATGAGCTTCTTCACCACCTCACCACCCGCCATGCCATGAGGAGCCGGGCAGATCGAAGTCACGAGTTCAGGATAACGAATCGACGCCTCCCACATCTGGCCCGCCTCGGCCAGATCGCGGGCCATGCGGGCCTGGGTGAAGACGTGCTTGCCATTGGCGAGCGCGAGCAGCGTCGCCGGGCAGTGCAGCCAGGGCGTGGCACCGATCCACACCACATCGACGTTGGGATGACTGGCCACATCTTCCCAGCGTTCGATCGCCTCCGCATCGGGCGCATGCTCGGCGCAGAAGGCCTTCGAACTCGCGAGTGAGGTATTCGCCACCGCCGTGATCTTGACCTCCGGCATGGCCTTGAGCGCGGGCAGATGCCGCTGCTTCACGATGTCCCCGGCGCCGATGATGCCAATGCGCACGACTTTGCTTTCAGATGTGGATGCCATGTCTGTCGATAGCTCGCATCGGCGCGCATCTCAAATCAGAGATGAAGGCTAGACGTTCACCGCGAAAAATGATGTGCTACGCGCCCTCCATCCATGCGCGCTCCCGCCCGAATTTGCCCTGCCCACGAAGCCATCGCCGCCATTCCCAGCGGAGCCACCGTCGTCGTCGGAGGATTCGTGGGTGCCTCGCATCCTGAGATGCTCACCAGTGCGCTGGAGCAGCGATTTCTCACCACGCACGAACCGCGCGACCTCACTCTGTTTTACTGCGCCGGCCAAGGCGATCGCGCGGATCGGGGTCTCAATCATCTGGCTCATCGCGGCCTTTTGAAACGCATCATCGGCGGCCACTGGAACCTCGCACCGAAGCTCGGGGCGATGGCTTTGGCCAACGAAGTGGAGGCCTACAACCTCCCTCAAGGCGTGCTCTCTGTGATGCTGCGCGAGATCGCAGCGAAACGGCCCGGCGTCTTCACCAAGGTGGGGCTCAACACCTTCATCGACCCTCGCCAGACCGGCGGAAAGATGAACGCGAGCACGGTGGAGGACTTGGTCGAACTCATCGAACTCGATGGTGAGACTTGGCTTCGTTACAAGTCGGTGCCCGTTCATGTCGGCCTGATCCGCGCCACCTATGCCGACACGCAAGGCAACCTCAGCATGGATTGCGAGGGCATCATCGGTGAGGTGCTGCCCATCGCGCAGGCGGCGAAGAACCATGGCGGCATCGTCATCGCGCAGGTGGAGAGCGTCATCGACCAGATCGCCGATCCGAAGTCCGTCCGCGTGCCAGGAGTCCTCGTCGATTACATCGTCACCAGCGGTGGCGTGATGCATGACCAGACCTTTGGCGAGAGCTTCAACGAAGCCTACGTCGTCAGTGGCGGAGCGGAGAACATCCCCGTCATGGAGGAAGGTGAACGCAAGCGCATCGGCGCTCGTGCTCTCGCGGAGATTCAATCCGGCGACATCGTGAACCTCGGCATCGGCTTGCCCGAAGCGGTGGCAGCGGTCGCGGCAGAGACGGGCAAGCTGGGTGATTTCACGCTCACGGTCGAGAGCGGCCCCATTGGCGGCGTGCCAGCGTCTGGGCTTAGCTTTGGTTGCAGCGCCTTCCCCGAGGTGATCATCGACCAGCCCTCGCAGTTCGACTTCTACGACGGCGGCGGCATCGACATCGCGGTGCTCGGCGCGGTCGAGATTGATGCCGAGGGCAGCGTTAATGTGGCCTCGCTCGGGGATCGATTCGCGGGCGTCGGCGGCTTCGTGAACATTGCTACGGCTGCGAAACGCCTCGTCTTCACCTCCACCTTCCGTGCGGGCAGGAACGCGAAGTTTGTGAACTGTATCAAGCACGTCTGCTTCCACGGCCCTAGCGCCATCGCGCGCGGTCAGCGGGTGCGATACATCACCGAGCGCGCCGTCTTCGAGCTGACAGCCGAGGGCCTGCGCCTGATCGAACTCGCCCCTGGTATCGACTTGCAACGCGACGTGCTCGATCAGATGGAGTTCAGACCGCAGGTGGCGGTGGCTGAAGCACAGCCCTGACCTTGTGCTCCTCACCATAAACCGTGAGCAGATCGCCCACGCGCAGCATCTCAGTGGGACCGGGCAGGCCAGCGATGGTTGTGCCATCGCGCTTGATTGCCAGGATCACAACGCCGTGATCCCAGGGGCGCGATTCACGCAGCGTCTTGTTCACCACGGGTGTGTCGGGCAGCACCTCGATCTCGGAAACGCAGTAGCCGCTCTGAATGCGCAGCAGCATCTCGTAGTCGAGCACGCGCACGAGCCCCATGTGTTCGAGGGCACGCTGAATCGTGTGGTCGATGGCCCGCTGCACCCAGCCTACGCGGAACAGGTAAAACATGAACACGATGACCGCGACCAACATGCCGATCAGCAGCAGCGGATGCGTCGAGTCTGGATGCTGCATCAACGTGGCCACGAGCGTGGCGAGCGCCGAAGTGAGTCCGATATTGCCCGCCAAAATCAGGTCACGGATGATGCGGCGGCGCACCGGATGATTGACCACCATCTCCGCCTCCCGCGTGGTGAAGCCCACGCCGAAGAAGGCCGAGTAGCTCTGAAAGCTCGCCGTGTCCCAGCTCAGCCCTGTCATCATCAGCGCCGTCGCTCCCACACGCACCGCGAGCAGCGATACGAGGGTGATGACCAGCAGAGCGATGATGGGAGTCGTCATGAGCGCGCGGGAAGTGAAACATGAATCGCAGAGCTAGAAACCCCGTTTCCTAGCCTTCTCTTGCGATGAACCCCGGGCTGACGGGTTTCGAGTCAGTCCTGTTTCACCAGCCGCAGGAACTCATCATACTCGCGGATGTAGTCAGCAGGATCGTAGCGATGCGAGGCGAAGACCATCAAGGCGCTGTCGAAGGAGTGGTTGTATTCCGTGGCCCACACCATGGGCGGCACGTAGATGCCGATCGTGGGCGCTGTGAGATGGAACTCTTGCTTGTGAGTGCCATCATCCACCAGCACCGAACAACTGCCGCGTGTGCAAATCAGGAACTGCTCGCACTCCTTGTGAGCGTGCTCGCCGCGCGTGGCCGAGCTAGGGATCTCGTAGGTGATGAAGTAGCGCAGCGGCACGAAGGGCAGCTCCTCGCCGAACTCCGCCACGGTGAGATTACCACGATCGTGGTCGATGATGCGACGTGTCTCGTAGATCTTCACCCCGCGCACGGGAGTCTCTGTGATAATGATCCCCGGAGTCATGCCTTGGATGGATGATGAACGACGACCTTACGGATCAGGGATTGAGGCTTGCCGGAGACCGTCATGTAGGCGCGTCCGAGATACTCACCGATGAGCCCCAGGATCAGGAGCTGGGCTCCCGAGAAGATGGATACCACCGCCATCAGCGAACTCCAGCCCGGCGTGGGTCGGCCTAACAAGTAGTGCTCAACCAACACAGACAACAGCATCAGGATTCCGAAGGCACATAGCACGCCGCCGAGCACGCTCGCCACTCGCAGGGGCATGACGCTGAAGTTGAAGAACATGTTCATCCACAGGCGCACCAGCTTGCGCAAGGTGTAGCCGCTGGAGCCATCGTCACGCTCGGCGTGATCGACGAGCAGACGATCGATGCGGTTGGTCGCCCCGAGGATGAGGCCGTCCACATAGGGATAGGGTCCGCGATACTGCGTGATGCGCTCCACCAGCTCTTGTCTCATGCCGCGGAAGCTGCAGAGGTAAAGATCACGCGGCTTGTCGAGGAGGAAGGTGGCGCAGGCATTCGTCAGCCAGCTGCCGAAGTTGCGGAACCAGTGATGCTTCTTCTCCTCGTAGTAGGAATAGACTACCTCGCACTCGTGAGTCTTGAGATGTTCGAGCAGCTTCAGGGCTTCGGACAGCGGGTTCTGCAAGTCATCATCCAGGTTGACCACGAATCGTCCACGGGTGTGACGGAAGCCCTCCAGCACGGCAGCGTGCTCACCGAAGTTTCTGGCCATGTCCACGAAGGTCACCGGGCATGGCATGTCACGCACCATCTCCGCAGCGCGAGCACCGGTGCCATCGGGGCTGGCGTCGTTCACGAGCACAAGTTCGAATCCGCCCTCCACCTGGAGCTGGCGGAAGGCATCCATCAGTTTCGTTAGCGCCGTGCCCGTGTTGTAGAGCGGGACCACGAAGCTGACGATGGGGTCTGGCGCGGGGGCATTCATCGCGGCTGAGATTGGGCGAAGCTATGGATGGCCTGGCAGACCGCCGTGACAGCCTCAGGCGAGAGGTAGGGATGAAGCGGCAGAGTCAGGATCCGGCTCACCACCATTTCCGTCTGCGGCAGCGCGGGTGAGCGCGCAGTGATGTGTGCGTAACCTGGCTGCTGATGGATCGCAGCTGGATAGTGGAGCGCCACAGGCACGCCCTGCTCCTGGAGGTGTTTCATCAGCGCGTCCCGTGCCGCACATCGGATGACGTAGAGGTGGTAGGCATGGGTGCAGCCTGGCTGATCCACCGGGGCGTCCACCCCTGGCAGCCCGGCAAGTCCGCGGGCATACGCGGCTGCTACAGCACGCCGCTGCCGAATCTGTGCTGGCAGGGTCCGGAGCTTCACCCGGAGAATGGCGGCCTGCATTTCATCCAGACGGCTGTTCACACCTTCGCAGTGGCTGATATAGCGCTCTTTCCAGCCATACTGGCGGATGACGCGAATGCGCTCCGCCAGCGCATCATCGCTGGTGGTGATCGCGCCGCCATCGCCGATGGCTCCCAGGTTCTTAGTGGGATAGAAGCTGAACGCGGCGGCGAGACCGAGAGCGCCCGCTTTGTTTCCTTCGAAGGTGGCTCCATGAGCTTGTGCGCAGTCTTCGAGCAGCAGGACTCCGTGTTTGTCCGCGACGGACTTGAGCGCGCTCCAGGCGACGGGCTGACCATAGATGTGAACAGCGAGCACGGCCTTCACCTCCTGGCCAAAATCGGAAGCGAGCAATGCTTCCAATGCCTCCGGGCACATCGTGCAGGTGAGGGGATCGACATCGACAAACACGGGCTCTGCGCCTGCTCGTGAGATGCCCGAAGCGCTCGCCACCGCCGTGTGCGAGGGCACCACCACGCGGTCGCCCGGCCCGATGTCCAGAGCACGCAGAATCAGCTCGATCGCATCCGTGCCATTGGCCACTCCGATGGCGTGCCGTGCGCCGATGAACGCGGCGAACTCACGCTCAAACGCATCCACTTCAGGTCCGAGAATGTAGTGCCCGCCATGAAGCATCGTCCGCAGCGCCGCATCAATTTCCGCCTCGTGATGACGGTAGTCCTCGATCGGAAAATGGGTAAACAGAGAGGGGGCTGGAGAGGTGCTCATCGGTCGGAATTGGGGAAGAGGCCCTTCGGGAATTTTGTGCTGCCCCGCAGGCGGTCGTCGGCGATTCGATAGACACGCATCTTGTCCACATCAAGCGCCCAGGCGTCGATCTCCGAGTCTTGCTTGGGCACGCTGAAGGTGGTCAAAGGCCCCAGCCACCGAGCTGTCCACTCGGGTGTGTAGGACGGGATCGCGAGGAACTCACGATCGCGCTTCGTCGAGTAGTAAAGGTAGCGTGGCACGCTCTCCAGCACGCCCATGGCAAAGATGGTCTCCTGGTTCGATCCGCTACGAGTGGTGAAGAGCACGAGGTCGGCAGGTCGGCCACTGGGTAGTTCCGCGTAACCGGTCGCGTGCATGGTGCCATCGGACTTCACCAGCAGCTCGTCGAATCGGGCACGCTGCTGCGGCAGGTCCTCGCGGATCACTTTGAAACGGCTGAGCTTCAGCGAGTCCATGAGCGAGGGGCTCATCATGTCCAGCTTGTCCATCTCCAGCGCCAGCTTCTGGCAGTAGGCACCATCGGCGGCGACGGGACCCAGGGCATCGGAGTTCGGCAGGAGCTTGGCAAAGAGCAGCAGGGCGCGGCCTTGGAGCCGGGACTCCTGCCACAGGCGCATGTGCTGCGCGCCATACACCCACTGCGAAAGCAGCAGCATGAACAGCGCTCCCACCGCTACACCGCCAGGCAGGCGCAAGGCCGGAGTTCGCTCCGCCCAACGTCGGCCAATGATCCACATCAGCGCGATCAGGGCTACGGTGAGTGGAATCGCGTGGCTCACGTAACGGACCGTGATCGCCAGGGTGCCCGACTTGCTCAGCCACAAACGACCCGCCGCAATGAGCACCGCCGTGCCGATGCTGAAAAGTCCGAGCAGCAGCCAAGGCACTAGCGTTCGAACCCAGGCGGCATCCTTGCGCCCGCGCCAAAGTTCCGCCAAGGCGATGCCAAAGACCGCGAGCGAGAGCCAGCCAGCGGCTTCGGCTACCTCCAGATTGTCCAGATGCAAGCCGCGCGAGAGATGGCTGCCGAGCAGCGCGGTGATGAATCGCGGAGCGCCGGACAAATGCCTCAGGAACTCCGTCACGCTGTGTCCCGCCGTCACCTCCGAGCCCTGGCCATACGAGAACTGCGAGGGCGCGGCATTGCCGAAGTTCATCGAGTAAAGCACGCCCGAAGTAACGGCGCAGGCAAACCAAACGCCCGTGAGCTGCCAGCGCTGGCGCAGTGAAAGATCGGCCCGGCACAGCCAGAACAAGGCGGGCACCAGCACCCAGCTGATGAGCCCATTGCCAAAGCTCCACATGCCCGCCAGCACGGCCAGCACGCTAATCGCGAGCGCGTTCCAGGGCTTCACTTCGGAGAGCCAGATGCGGAGGCAAAGCGTGAGCGAGAAGACAGGGATGTAGGCCTCGAACAGAATCGGCCAGAGTAGGCCCTGCCACTGGATGGAGCAAAACAGAGCCGCGGACATCAGCACCAGAGGGAGCCACGACTGCTCGAAGGTCCGTCCGCTCGTGCGGCGCAGCACATGCACCAGATTCCAGCCCATGCCCAGCAGCAGAAGGATGGTGTAGGCATTCTGCCAGCGCAGATCACTGCCGCCAATCCAATGGCCCAGGAGTGCCAGCGCACGCGCCACTGTCACGCGGTGCTCCATGTGCGCACTGAAGAGATCGCCCACGCTGAGGAGTCCCTGTTTCCATTTCATCCAGTCCTCCAGGAAGGTCCAGTCATCGTTGAATGGCGTGTCCACGGCATAAACGTGGACCAAGCGAGCCATGGCAGCGAAGGGAAGCAACGTCAGCACAACAAGGGCGAGACGGCGGGCTAGCGGTTGGGAGCAGAGATTTTTCAACCAGACCATGAGGGAGAAATGGGGGAAGCAAACGTGCGACCTCTCAAGCACGATGCCTAGCCTCAGTTCCGCTAGTTAGATCCCTCATCTGAATAAGGGAGTGTTCTCATTGCTGAGTCCTCACCTGCTTGGCAGGACTGTAGCGTTTTCCCACCTCCAATGGATTCTGCCTTCATGGATCGTCTCACTCACTTGCTCACCAATCGCGCCTGGCCCTGGTTCCTGCCCCTGGTCTTCCTCGTGATGCCGATCTACCTGGCCTGGAATCACAGCATCCTGGTGCCAAATGCCGATGCTTGGTTCATGTCGCTCAAGCCCTACATGAAGATGCTACAGGGCACGGGCAGCCTCTGGGAGTTCATCCATGCGCCCGGCAACGACAGCCGGCATGACGTGCCTCATCTTTTCAATTGGATCGTCTTCCGGTTCTTCGGTGGCGACCTCCGGGTGGAGTCGCTCGTGTGTGTGATGTTTGGTGCCTTCACCGCCACCATGCTGCTGTGGTTAGTCCGCTGCCGTCTCGCGGGTCCGGTGCTGTGGCGCTACCTCGTTGCCTGGCTCGCCGTGGGGCATGTGTTGTCGCCGTTCCAATGGATGAACTGGGCGTGGGGTGTGCAGATTTGTTATGCTGTGGTCGTGTGGGGCAGCATCGGCGCCCTGACGGTGATGCAGACTCGCTGGCCGCTCGTGTGGCGCACGCTGGTCGCGTGCCTGTGTGCCGCTGCTGCCACGCTTTCCTTCCTCAATGGCTGGCTCTCATGGGGATTGATCGTGCTCATGTTGATCGTCGAGGCGGTGCGCTCGGGATGGAAGGATCGGCGCTGGCTGAGCAGTGCGGCGATCTTCCTGGCGATGTTCGCTGGCACGGTCTGGTATTTCTTTTTGGAGTGGCCCGAGTCCAAGGTGGCGACGGAGTCCGAGATGGTGCAGGGCTTTGCGACCAAGCCCCTCATGTATGGTCTCTTCCTCCTGCGCGTGATCGCAGCACCGATGACGGAACTGCTGCTTACGTTGGAAAAGGAGGATCGCATCCAAGCCCAGTGGTCCGTGTCGCCATGGATCGGTGCGGGTGCGTTGCTGCTCTGGGTCGTGGTGCTGGGCGTGTTGTGGAAACGCCGCGCTGAACTCGACTGGCCCAAGGTGGTGCCCTGGCTGCTGTGCGGGTTGTTTGGACTCGGCAATGCCTGCGCCCTGGCCATGGCGCGCGCGGAGCACCCGTATGCCATTCCCTTCGAGTGCCGCTACCCTGCCTACACCCTGTGGCTGCACATCGGGCTGCTGGCACTCATGGGGCACTTCGTCGCGCGCTGGCAGAAAGTGGCGCGCACGCTGTGGGTGCTGATCCCCGTCGTCTGGGGCGGCGTGGTGGGAGCGCTCCAGGGCTTCTGGGACGCGGAGCGAATGCACGCGGGCGGCCAGCAGATCGAGGCTGCGGCCGCGCTTCGTCAGGTGGCCGTGGAGCCCGTGCCGCTCGATGGCGTGGCCCCCACCGCCGGACCCCGCATCTTCACCATGCTCGACGAGCTGGAAAGCCTGGGCCTGCTGGGCATCAAGACCATTAAGAGCCCCCTCGTCGCCGATGCCAAAGTGCTGGACGATCCGCAGCTCTGGGAGGGCCAGATCAAGTCCGGCAGCCTCGCTCCCACCGGCGTGAATCTCCGCGGCTGGGCGCTCAATCGAAAGACCAAAAAGACAGCGGGTGCTGTGGTCATTTCCGTCCAGGCCAAGGATGGACCAGAGCAATGGCAGGGCCTGGCCACCCGACGGCTGCGCGAAGCGAAACTCGCTGAACGAAAGGATGCACGTGAGCAGCAGGGCCGCATCGGATGGGCTTATGAAGCCCTCACCGGCAAGGAGACCTGTCGCTTCACGGCGATCCCCATGAATCTCAGCCGCAAGCCGTTGCCCAAGGGCGAGGCGACCTTCCGGGCCTATGTGCTCGATGTGAAAACCGGCACCTTCTGGCGGTTGTCCGGTGAAGTGAAACTCACCCTGCCATGACTGCTTCATCGTCTTCATCCACTCGCCTCACCTGGCTGGTTCTGCTGGGTTCCGCTGGTGCCTTTGGCCTCCTCGTCTGGCTGATGCTGCCATCCATGGTCGTCGTGATGGATGACGACTTCTGGTATCTGAAATCCGTGGTCGAGACCTTCCATCGCGGCCGCCCCTGGACCTCGGAGTATCTGGCACCGTGGGCAGCCTCCACCTCGTCGCTGGCCGCCATCGTGTTCGCGCTCACCGACAGCATGTCCATCGCAGTGCACGGGCAGCTGGCAGGGGCCGCGTGCCTCGCCTTTTTGGGTCTCACCTTGTGGCTCAAAGAAGCAGGCCTCGGTCCGGTGCGTCGGGTGCCTCTCGCGCTCGTGCTGCTGGCGTCTCCGACGGTGCTTTTCATGTTCCAGATGTTCACCGGGGCCGCGCTTTACTGGGGCTGCTTCTGGATGTGCATCTGGGCCTTTGGCCGGCGCAACTGGTGGGCCTTTTTTCTCTTCTGGGCCGTGGCACTGGCCAATCGCCAGAGCGCCATCGGATGGCTGGCCCTGCCTTTTTGGTTCATGCTGGAGGAAGGCTGGAAGCAAAGGAACTGGCGGCCCGCGGCCCTGCTCGTCGCCGGAGGCATGTGGTTCCTCGTCGTGAAGAGCGGCATGAACGCGAACACCGGGCAGGCTTGGGTGAATCACTCCACCTTCGACTTCTCGCGGTTGGGCACGCGGCACATCACGTTCGCGCTTTGTCTCGCGGCGCTGGTGTCGGGCTTTGGCCTCGGCGGTCTGATCAAGCCGGGTCCGCGCGCCATCCATCCGTGGCTGGCCATGGTGGCCATGCTCGTGGGCTCGCAGATCGCCATTCACTGCGTGAGTTGGCTGCAATGGTCGCACAGTGGCTACAACGATTCCTGGCAGCGCCTCTACTTTGGCGCGGGAGGAGCCCTAGCAGGTCTGGGCCTGATCATGGCGTGGCGCAGGCCCTGGGGCGGGGCGCTGCTCGCGGCCTTGGGATGCGCCACCTTGCTGACGCTGTATTCGGGCAAGTTCGATTATTACTTCGTGGAGATGGTCTGGTGGGGCGTGGTGGCTTCCGTGATGGGGGTGAAGTCGGCACCTGCGGCTTCGACGTCGCCGCTGTGGTCACGGCTGGCACTGGTGCTCACGGCCGTGGTCCTGGTCTGTGATGCGCGCTTCCTCGTGAGGCTGAAGCTCGACCAGCATCGCATCACGGCCTTCAACACGCTTTACGAGAAGGCTTACCGCGATGGATCGCTGAAGCTTCATGAGTCTGGCCTCACCACCATGGGCCACCTGGGCTGGTGGTTGGAAGACTTCTATCGCGAGAAAACCGGCACGAAGCCTGGCGATCTCGCGGGCTTCATCCGTCTGTGCGATGCCTGGGACAGCACGGACGGCGGCACCAGCTTGGTCACGGAATTCCCCAAGTCCATCCGTCGCTACAACGACTGGCTGCCGCAACGAAGCAGCAAGATGCTGAACAAGCCCGAAGCCCGCGAGATTGGCGTGCTCAAGCAACGCATTCTGTTCTTCTGGGAGGCGACGTATCGGTTGAAACAGATCAAGCGCCGCAACCCGCCACCCCGCGATTTCGAGATCGACTACGCCACCTTCAAGGGGCGTCCTTTCCCGTTGAACGATGAGGAGTGGAGCCGTCTCCTGCGCGGCTCCTGAGGTGTGATCTCTGGCCCCGCAAAACTACTTTCCCCGTCCCGCACTCGCTGGCACATTCAGCGCCGCTTTGACCTCGACCAACGACGACAAGAACAATGTGCAGCTCGGCATCGCTACCTCCGTGGTGGTGCATGCAGTGCTGCTGTTCCTGTTCGCCTGGTTGCTCGGGCTTGATCAGGCGGCACGCGAGTTGTGGAAGAAGGCCCGCCTCGCCGCCGAGGAGCCCTCCGTCACGCTGCTCTATCCCGACCAGGTGATGCCCACGCCGAAGCTGAAGCCGAAGACGATGCCGCAGTTCATCCGCACCTCGCAGAACGAGCCCTCGGAGACCAAGCCGGTGAAGTCCGACTTCATCAGCGATCGCAACACAAAGGCCGCTGCGATGGAGGCTCCTTACCCCGATGCCACCAAGGCGGTGCCCAGCATGAAAGGCAGCGACTTGCCCGCCATGGAGCTGGCCAACCGGAAGTATCAAGACGGCAAGATCGCTCCCATCGACGGTGGCAAGCCTGCGTCCGCGGCGCCGAAGATGCACGAGCCCTCGGCCATGCCCGAGCTGCCCAAGCCCACCCAGGTGGCCAAGGCTGAGCCGCCACCGATGGCGAAGATGATGGAGCAGCTCGACAAGGCGGATGCCCGGCTCGACGTCGCGAAGAAGTTGCCGCTCGAAGTGCGCAAGGCCGGTGATCCTCCGCCCAAGCCGCAGATCGAGGCCCCGAAGGAAACGCTGCCACCGCCCATGCCCGCCGCGCCTTCGCGTGCCGCAGATACGTTTTCACCGTTCACGGAAACCGCGAAGACCAAGGGCACCATCAGCAACAAGGGCGAGAATGCCGTTGATGCCGAGGCCACTCCGATGGGCATGTTCATGAGCCGCGTGACTTCCGCCGTCGAGAAAAAATGGCACCTGCTGCGCGTGCAGAATGCGGGAGCCGTGAGTTACGGTGTGCTTAAGGTGAGGTTCTTTGTTAACCGCGAGGGCAAGCCGGAAGACATTCGTTTCATCGAGCGCGCCAACAATCCGCGCATGGAGGACTTCACTCTCGAAGCCATTCTCAAGGCCGACATTCCCCCCATCCCCAAAGACCTGCTCCCCATGCTGGAGAACGAACGATTCCCAGTCGAATACGACATCATCATCCATGACTGACCTGACCTTCCTCGCTGACACCGCCAACGGCCTCTCGCTCCTCCTCGAATCGCTCCGCTCCGGTGGCTCGGTCATGATGCTGATCGTGCTCTGCTCCTTTGCCGCCGTGACGGTCTCCACCGTGACCTGGCTGCGCGTGCGCGAGCCCGTGCTCATGCCCGCTGCTGTCGTTGAGCAACTTCAAGCCCTGCCCCAGTTCGCCACCAAGGGGGACATCGCTCCCCTGCACGACTTCCTGCATCGCAACCCCTCCATGCTCTCGCGGCTTGCCTTGATGGCGGTGTCCGGGCAGTTCACCACCAAGCAGGAATGCACCGAGGTGGTGGGCCAGAAGGCCAAGGAGCAGCTCCACGCCCTGGAGCGCGACATGCCCTACCTCGAGGCCATGGTGACCGTCGCGCCGCTGCTCGGACTGCTGGGCACTACGGCGGGACTCGTGGGCATGTTCTCCGCCTTCGGTGAAGGCGGCTCCACGGGTCCTGATACCTTCGCCGTTGCCAAGGAGATCGGCGTTGCCCTGCGCTGCACGATCGCGGGTCTGCTCGTGGCCGTGCCTGCGGTGCTCGCGCACACGTTTTTCGTCCGCAAGCTGGACGGCATCTCGATGCGCCTGGAGTCCATCCTCATGGACACCATCAACACGTTTTACCAGCACTTCGAAGTGCAGCGCGCGAAGTAAGCCATGAACCTCCGCACCCGCCGCCGCCCTGTGCCGCAGATCCCCATTGTGTCGCTCATCGACATCATGGTCGTGCTGCTGATTTTCTTCATGTATAACACGACCTTCCGCACCCAAACCACGCGGATGCAGATCGCCTTGCCCGAGTCCAAGAGCATGGGCAGCAGCACGCAGGCGCAGGATGTGCGCACGGCACTCGCGATCACCAAGACGAACGAACTCTTCCTCAGTGGCAACCCGGTGAAGCTCGATGCTCTGGCCGGTGCGCTCCAACAGCTCAAGAGCGCCCAGCCTGGCCTCAAGCTGGAACTCGAAGCCGATACCGAGAGTGACCTCGGCGTGCTTGTGCAGGTGTGGGACGCGCTCAAGGCCGCAGGCATTCCGATCACCGATGTGCCCGCGCGCATCCAGCGGAAGTGAACGCGGGACCCAGTTCGCCAGTCGCGTGCAAAAGGTCGCGCGGTAGCGAAAGAACTTCTTTGCCAGCGAGGAGCGGCCTGATTTAATCGGGACTCGAAAGCGAAACTGTTTGCTGTGGGTCCTGCTCCCGGTCAATATGTTCGCTCGAACATATCACCACATCCCTCTGTTATGGCCAAAGCACCCAAATCCGATTCCGACTCCGGCGCCTCCAAGATCGCCGACGCACGCGCCCGCAATCTCGACGCTGCCCTTCAGCAGATCTCCAAAGACTACGGCGAGGGCGCGATCATCCGCATGGGTGAAGGCAAGCAGGCCGATGTGGCGGTGATTCCCACGGGCAATCTTTTGATCGACCAGGCACTCGGCATCGGCGGTTTCCCACGCGGTCGAATCATCGAAGTCTTCGGCCCGGAATCCTCCGGTAAGACGACCCTCACGCTCACGGTCATCGCCCAGGCGCAGAAAGCCGGCGGACTCGCCGCCTTCATCGACGTGGAGCACGCGCTTGATCCGAACTATGCGCGTCGTCTCGGTGTGAAGCTGGAAGACTTGCTCGTCTCGCAGCCCAGCAGCGGTGAAGAAGCCCTCCGCATCTGCGAGACACTCGTGCGTTCCAATGCGATCGACGTGGTCGTGCTCGACTCTGTGGCCGCCCTCGTTACGCGCCAGGAACTGGAAGGCGAAATCGGCGACAGCACCGTCGGTGCCCAGGCCCGCCTCATGAGCGCCGCGATGCGAAAGCTCACCTCCATCATCAGCAAGGCGCGCACCACCGCCATCTTCACCAACCAGATCCGTGAAAAGATCGGCGTCATGTTCGGCAACCCCGAAACCACACCTGGCGGTCGTGCGCTGAAGTTCTACTCCTCGATGCGTGTGGACATCCGCCGCATCGGCGCGATCAAGGCCGCCGATGGCTCCGTCACCGGCAACCGAACCAAGATCAAGGTGGTGAAGAACAAGCTCGCGCCGCCCTACACGGAAGCCGAGTTCGACATCATGTATAACGAAGGCATCAGCACGATCGGTAGCTTGCTCGACCTAGCGCTGGAGTTCGACATTCTGCAGAAGCGCGGCAGCTGGATCAGCTACAACGGCACCCAGGTCGGCCAGGGCCGCGACGCCGTGAAGGAAGTGCTCAAGACCGACGAGAAGCTTTTCGCCGAACTCGAAGTCGCCGTGAAGGCCAAGCTCGCCGAGAAGGGTGCTGCGAGCGGTGGGGCGGATTGATCAGGGCCACTCCCAACTTGCATCCAGCGCGCGGCGGTGTAACCCGCGCGCTGCATGAAAGCACTCACACTCGTCGCGCCGTCCACGTTTGAATTTGGTGAAGCCTCCGCACCGCAGCCGGGCAAAGGAGAGGTGCTCGTCGATGTGCGCGCGTGCGGCATCTGCGGCAGCGATTTGCACGGCATGGATGGTCGCAGCGGCCGCCGCATTCCGCCGATCATCATGGGCCATGAGGCCGCCGGCGAAATCATCGCGCTGGGCGAAGGCGTGACCGGTTGGAACGTGGGCGAGCGCGTCACCTTCGACAGCACGGAATACTGCGGCGAGTGCGAGAAGTGCAAGACGGGCTACATCAATCTCTGCACCAACCGCAAGGTGCTCGGCGTGTCGTGCAACGACTTCCGCCGCCACGGCTGCTTCGCGGAGAAGGTCGTGCTGCCGACGCGCATCCTGTATCGCATCCCCGACTCGCTGCCGTATGAAAAGGCCGCGTTCGCCGAGCCCGTGTCCATCGCCTTGCACGCCGTGAATCTGGCCGAGGGCGTGGAGATTGGCGAAGCCTTCGCACCGATTCCGCAGATCCCGCCGCCGCGTGGCAGTGCAGTCGTCGTGGGCGCGGGTTTGATTGGTTTGCTCGTGATTCAGGCGCTCAAGGCGCGTGGCTGGGAACGTGTCGTGGCCGTGGATCTCGATGACTCGCGTCTCGCGCTGGCGAAGAAGCTCGGTGCCGAGGAGTCCTTCAACGCGAAGACCGAAGGCCTCGCGCAAACGCTACGCGCCTACTTCGGTGGCGATGGTGCGGATGCCAGCTTCGAAGTCGTCGGTGCCGGACAGCCCATTGACCTCGCGATCCGCAGCGTGCGCAAGGGCGGCCAGGTGGTGCTTGTGGGTAACCTGCAACCGAACACGCCGTTCCCCTTGCAGGAAGTCGTGACCCGCCAGCTCACGCTGAAGGGCTCTTGCTCCTGCGCCGGCGAGTATCCCGAAGCGATTCGCCGCATCGAAGACGGCAGCATCCAGGTCGGCCCGTTGCTCAGCATCGTCGCTCCGCTGGAAGAAGGTGCGCAGTGGTTCCACAAGGCCACGCAGCCCGGCAATGGCCTGCTCAAGGTGGTGCTGAAGCCCTGATCATCCATCGGTGAGGAGCCGCTGACCCAGAGAGCAGCCAAGCAGGAACCGGGATGCATTTGGCAGCCCGGAGACATCTCATTTACTGCTGAACAGGCGCAGCTCCGGTTTCAGGAGTTGCTGTTGTTGTGGCGGGAGAATCTTCAGGGATGGCACCTTGAAGCTTGAGCTGATCACGAAGGCCGCGCTGCCAGCCGAAGACGTCGTTGCCATAGTCTTGTCCGACGATCGTGGTGAGCAGTTCCTTGGCGCGCTGAGCCAGCGGATGATTGGGCGTCGCGATCACTTCGATCAGCACCGGCCAGCCTACTTGTGGCGGGCGATTGAGCATGTCGTTGAAGAAGGTCTCCTGCGCTTCCGGCGGCGTCAGCGGATTCTTGAGGAAGCCGACGATGGTGGCCAGCTTGTCGTCGCCAGTGAGATTATTGATGTGTGGTGCGGCAGCGATCTTCTCGTAGCTGTTGAAGCTCGGGAACAGAAGCAAGAGCTTGTCGCGAGCACCATCCACGGTGGGATTCTGGGCGAGCAACATCCCGACCTTCTGATCGGCAGCCTCACGTGCGCGCTGCTCGGCTGAGAGTTGTGTGGGTGGCTGGGTCACCATTGGCTGAGCAGGCGTCGGAGGCGCAGGTGGTTGAACTGAGGCCGGAGGCGGGGTGCTGGGAGGCAGCGATTGTGTGCCTTTGGGCGAAGTGGTCGTGGCTTTGGCTACCGCAGGCGGTGGAGGCAAAGGCTTGGCGGTGATGGGCTTGGAGTCCCCGAGCCAGAAGAATCCCACCATGGCCATGATGGCAGCGGCCACGACGAAGCCGATGAGGAGCAGCGGATTGAAGAGGCGGTTGTTGGACATGATGGGTGTGACAGTCACCGAGTCGGAACTGTTGGCAAGCATTTGCATGAGCCTTGAAGAAAATGCCATGAACCTTCGGCAGCCGCACGTTGAGTGCAGCCATGATCGCTCGACCTCTTCTGGCCATCGCGCTGGCCGCCACGCCTCTCATCAGTCTCTCCGAGGACATCCTGGGCCATGGCGAGTTTCGTTATCGCATGGTGCCGCACTGGGGCGAGGCTGCTCTCGCAAAGCTCAGCATCGGCAACGGGCATGCCATGGCCGTCGATGGCGCGGGGAGGATCATCTTCCTCACCGATGATGCCAAAAACAATGTGATCATCCTCAGTCCTGGCGGCGAACTCCTCGAAAGCTGGACCGCACGAATGCCCGGTGCGCATGGCCTTACCCTGACGGTGGAGCAAGGCCAGGAGCTGTTGTTCATCACCAGCACCGCGCTCCACGAGGTGCGCAAGCTCACGCTCAAGGGCGAGGAGCGGTTGCACGTTCCCTGGCCGGAGGCATCGAAGCTCTACACCAAGGCTGATGAATACAAGCCGTCCAAGGTGCTGCTCAGTGATCGCGGCGAGTTCATCGTCTTCGATGGCTACGGCAAGGATTACGTCCATCACTTCGATGCGAGCGGGAAGCTGCTCAAGTCGTGGGGAGGCAATCTCGGCGAAGGCGAGAACCAGCTGGCCCACTTCGGACCGCACGGTGGAGCCGTGGATCGTCGCAATCCAGCCAAGCCGGTCATGCTCGTGTGCATGAGTGACAAGCAGGAGGTGAAGCGCTTCACCTTGGACGGGCAGTTCATCGACAAGTTCGCCATGCCCGGCGGCAATCCTCGCGATGCAGTCATCTGGAACGAATTCCTCTTCATCCCGCACCTCGGCGACCAATGGCCCAAGGACAAGAACGCCCCCGGATTCATCTCCGTGCTCAATGCGAACAATCAGGTGATCTCCAACATCGGTGGCACCGCGCCCGAGTTCGGAGCAGATGGCTCGCTCAAGCCCATGCAAGCCACCCGCCCCAGTGCCTTCATCCATCCCCACGGCATGGCTGTTGACGCCCTGGGCAACATCTACGTCGCCCAGTTCGCGTCAAAGTCCGCACCCGTTCTGAAGCTCGAGCGCGTGAGGTGAGTTCGCCATCCTACGCTGGGTCATTCAGCCATGCGCATGAGTTTGGACGAAGCCTCTGCTCGCCTCTCACGGACTACGGTGATGCCATGTTTTGTGCGGGACTTGTTGCCACGTCCGCACGCATCACGGTGGAACTTAGCACATCGGCGATGACCTCGCCGATGTGCTTGGCACCCTCCGCATTCACGTGACAATCTAGGATCCGATTGTGAACGTAGCGCCCTTGCTCGGCGGCGGCGCGCAGTGTGGGGGTGGCATCGGCGAAGGCGATGCCGTCGGCGGCGCAGAGTTCGGACACGAGTCTCGGCAGATCATGGGGCGTCCATTCGCGAACCTCAGAGGGCAGGCTATCGGCAAAGCGCAACATGCCATGGTAAACGCGATTGTTTACCGGCACATAGACCAGGCTCGCGCGCAGGTTCATCTCTTTGGCGCGGTGGGCGCAGGCGGAGATGCCTGCTTTGAGCGCCATGAGCTGGGGGCCGGTCATGGTCTTGGGATTGATGGGCAGCTCGGTGCTGATGGTGATGGGCAGAAGCTCGTCTTTCGCTCGGAACCATGCGTTCTGATAGCTCTGCGGCTTCGGCTTGTTGCGCGCATCTTTCACAACGGTGGCCATGGCTTTGATGAAGGAGGTCTGGGCTCCCAGTTCGCGATAGTCGCGCTCGGCATAAAGCTGGAAGCGCGTAAGCGCGGCGTGCTCGAGTTCGGTGTCCTGGATGTCGTTCCCTTCGAACATGACGAACACGACCTGCTTGACGGATGGCGCGTGGCCGAAATGCTCGAGGTAACGCGAGTAGGTGAGCAGGCCGGTGTCGCAGACGCCGAGATTCCTGACGCGCAAGCTGGTGCGTTGAGCGGCGATGAAGCTGCTCATTTGTGCGTCTGGCAGGTAGCCGAGTTCGGTGTAGGAATCGCCCACGACGACGGCGTCCCAGTCCTTGAGATCGGCGGGATTTCGGAAGCCATCTGCGTCGTAGTCGATGCTGATGGGCTGCTCATTGACGTAGGCATTGTCCGTGCCGAGGCGGAGGACTTCGAGAGTTCGCAGAGGCTGGCCGGTCCAGCTGAACGGGCCGGGATGACGAAAGAAGGCTTCGGGCAAAGGGACTTCGGGTTCGCGTGTCCAGAGCGGATAATCGTTGCGGGACTCCTCGGCGTGCTGGGTGCGGAAGCGGGCGAAGTCGATTTTCCCAGCACGTCCTGCGACTTCCACGAAGCCCACCATGCCGGCGAGGATGAGCATGTTGACTGACACCCAGTAGATGGCGCGTGCCAGGCGGCCTGATGGCAACAACAAGGCACTCAGGCCCCACATGGCTCCGGCTTCACACAAGACCAGCGCGAGCTTGTGTGATAGGGTGCCGGGCGGGGGGGCGACTCGCCACAGCAAAATGGCTCCCGTGGCTGCGATGATCATGCCAGCGGCCGATCCGGAAAGGCGCTGGTGGAGTTTGAGTTTGGCGAGTGCGGTGCCCATGGTGAGTCAGGGGGGGACGGGTGCGCCTGGAGGCGCGGGGGTTCAGTAAGCGTTGTCGCGCTTGAAAAAGGTCAGGAGCATGATCTTGAAATCGAGCATCAGGCTCCAGTTCTCGAGATACCAGATGTCTGCGCGGATGCGGGCGGCGAGGTCGGTGTCACCACGGAGGCCTTTGATCGCGGCCCAACCTGTCATGCCAGGCTTGGCGTGATGGCGGGCGTTATAGTGGGGAATCTCGTGTTTGAAGCTGGCGATCAACTCTGGGCGCTCGGGACGAGGTCCTACGAGGCTCATCTCGCCTTTGAGCACGTTCCAGAACTGAGGCAGTTCGTCGATGTTCCAGGCACGCATGAAGGCACCCACGCGAAGGCGGCGAGGATCATCTGCCTTGCACCACTGAGCGCCGTTGGTCTCGGCGTTCAGCTTCATGGAGCGGATCTTGAAGATGTTGAAGTTGCGGCCGTTCGCGCCGGTGCGGACCTGCTTGTAAAAGATGGCTCCACGCGATTCGATCCACACGAGCGCACCGAAGAGCGCAATGATGGGAGCGGAGAGCAAGAGGCCGACGATGGCTCCGACGACGTCCACACAGCGCTTGAGCACCACATTGAAGGTATCGTCCAGGGGCAGGCTGCTCACGCCCAGGATCGGTGTGCCAGCGACGCTTTCGAGCTGAAGGCCAGAGAGGAAAACACGAAAGCAGGAGGGGATGATCTTGAACTGCACCATCTCGCGTTCGCAGAGGTTGGCGATTTCCAGAGCGCGCTCCCGAGGGCCGCTGAGATCTGCCAGCACCACCATGTCGGCCGGGTTTTCCATCACGATCTGCTCCAGATCGGCCAGGGAGCCCAGCCATGGCACCTTGCTGCTGGGGCGGACTTCGGAGTAGCCTTCTTCGGTCTGCACCCAGCCCATGATTTCAACGCCCAGTTCCGGCTTGGTCTCGAAGTGGCGCAGCAACTCGGAAGATTCCTCGCTCCAGCCCACCATGATGGCGCGCTGACGAAGAACCGCCAGGCGATGCGGCTGGCGAAGGCGAGCATCAAAGTAAAGTCTCCAGCTCAGGAGGAAGCCGAGGGTTAGGCAGCCCGTCAGCGCCATGTAAATGCGGGAGATGGCAGGCGAGAGGCGGAAGGTGAGAGCCACCAGGAGAAATCCCACCGTCCATCCCAGCACGCCCTTGATCTGCAAGGTGCTCACCTTGCGCGATTGCAGGAGCATGTTACGACGATAGATGCCCATCCAGGCAAGCACCAGGACCAGCGAGGTGGATCCGAGCGCGACGTAGCCCAGGTATTGCTGAAGCTGGAGAGCTGTGAAGTGACCGACGTTTTGGAGGGTGTTGAACCGCAGCCAGAACGCGGTGGTCGAGGCCAGCAGGGCCATGAGGAAGTCTCCCAGCACGGCGAAGAACACCCACTTGTGCGCGGTCTGGTGACGGCTGCGATGAAGCACGATTTCCTCCGATGTCGCCTTGGGCGGCTCTACATTGGAGGCACCAAAGGTCCCACGGCGCGAGCCAGGCAACACTGGAGTCGCGGTTCCTGTCACTTGCCAGTTCAGGGGGCGGGGGCTGGAAGCGCGGCCAAACCCGGAGGAAGGCACCATGGAGGGTGCAGCAGTGGTGGCAATGGAAAGCTGATTCATATTTGAGAAATTATCACAAATATATTCTCAGTCCAGATAAAAGTTGCGGAAATTATAAAATAGTCGTTTCAAACTAGTTATAGCTTATTTAAATACTGGCTATCAACAGCCTTGGCATTGTCTATAATGAGAAGATCGGGGTCCATGCGTCTCAATAATGCAGTGAGATCCCCCCACGCGACCTGAGTGATGCCCGACTTCACGACCTCCACATGAAAGCTCTGAGAGGTCACTGAAAGCCGCTTGAAGTTATTGGAAAGCATTGTCCCTCGTGTGCTCCTCATGGTTCCAAGCACACGCCTTCTGCTTTTCGCCGTTCTTTCGCTCACGGCTTCTTGTGCCCACTTCAAGAAACAGCCTTCAACCGTGCAGGAGCCCGAGGGCGCGCCAGCAGTTTTGTGGGCATGGGATGACGAGATCGCTGCAAAAGCCTCAGGCCCTCTGCGAATCGAAGTGCATCTGGATGATCAGAAAGCACGCGTTTACAAAGGGGACACTGAGATCGCCTGGAGTTATGTCGCGACGGGCATTGCCAAATTCCCCACCCCGAAAGGCCGGTTCAAGGTGCTGGAAAAAACGGCGGACAAGTTCTCCAATCTCTATGGCAAGATCTACGATGCCGATGGGAACTGCATCAACGACGACGCCAAGGTGGGTCGCGACAAAGTGCCTGAGGGAGGCAAGTTCGTCGGCGCGCGAATGGCTTACTGGATGCGCGTCACGCATGATGGCGTCGGCTTGCACGTGGGACCCATTCCTCGTCCTGGGCACCCTGCCTCGCATGGCTGCATGAGAATGCCGCGCGAGGCCGCGCAGAAGTTTTTCGAAAACGTGAAGATCGGCACACCCGTGATCATCATCGACAAGAAAGGCGATACGCCGCCGAGGTATTCATCACCAGCGCCGAAGCCATCGCAGGCACCTCAAGGCCCTGCGCCATCCACACCACCGAGCAATCCTGACGTAGAGATCAAGAAGCCGGAGATTCGGGCTCCGATCGAGGGCAAGGCACCGCCTGGACTGCCGATACGCCTGACAGACACGCCATCGACAAGTTCCTGACGGACGAGGCTTGCCTCCGCCGCGTTCCGCCGCATTCTGAGGCTCATCATGATTCGTCCCGTCGTCCTCTACCCAGCTCCCGTTCTCAACGTCAAGTGCCGGAACATCACCACTGTGACCGATGAACATCGCACGCTGGCTGCGGACATGCTTGAAACAATGAGGGACGAAAATGGTGTGGGACTCGCTGCACCTCAGGTAGGAGTGGATCTTCAGCTCGCGGTCATCGATGTGTCTCATAACCCGAAATGCGTGAGCTACTTCAAGGTCAACGGCCAGGATGCAGACATGGTCGCGCACATGCCCATCGTGTTCATCAATCCGGTGGTGGAAGGCGGCAAGGTGAAGGTCACGGATGAAGAAGGCTGCCTCAGCTTCCCTCGCCTGCGCGCCAACATCCGGCGCTCGGCTGAGGTCAAGGTGACCTACGAGACCCTCGATGGTGGGAAGGTGACGATCGAAACCGATGGACTGCTCGCCCGCGCTTTCCAGCACGAGATCGACCACCTCAATGGCATCCTTTTCATTCAACGCATGTCCGCCGCGGCCAAGCTCGGCCTTAAGCGCAAGCTCCGCGATCTGATGGCCGAATGGGCCGAAGACGCCGAGGCGGATGACGAAGACGAAGCTTAATCGCGCAGCGCCACAGCGGGATCCACTCGTGCGGCCAGAAATGCCGGCACGAAGGCCGCCACCAGGCAGAGCACGAAGGAGATCGAGCACACCAGCACCACATCCGAGGTCTGCACATGGGCTGGGATCTGTGAGAGCGCGTAGATCTGAGGATCAAAGATCTGCACATTGAAACTGCGCGCCAGCCACTCGCGAATCGCGTTGCGATAATGCAGCACGGTCATACCACCGAGAAAGCCAAGCACCGTGCCCAGCAGGGCCACCACGGCTGCCTGGGTCATGAACACGCCCACGATCTGTGAAACACGACTGCCGAGGGCCGTAAGAATGCCGATTTCGCGACGCTTCTGCACGGTCACGGTGAGCGTGGTCGTCGCCACCGAGAAGGCCGCCACCAGGATCACGAACGACAAGACGAACCACATCATGACACGCTCCGTCTCGATCGCAGCCAGCCGTTGCTCGTGACGATCCATCCAGGTGCTCGGCTGCCAGCCGAAAGGAATCTTTTCGGCATCGATCATCGCACGCACAAAGGCGCGGGCCGAGTGCGCATCTTTGAGTTCCATGCCCACGCCATGCACGCGGCCTTTCAGGCCGAAGAGTTCCTGCGCCACATGCAGCGGCACGTAGCAGCGGCCCCAGGTGGTGTCTGCACGCAGGATGCCGGAAACCGTTAGGGGACGGGGCACCGCACCTTCCTGGAGTTCATCGAAAAGTTTGACCTTCTCCTGATCAGACTTCGCTTCCTTGGCCTTGTTGAGGCTGTTGATGAACTTGGGCACGTTGTTCGTCGCCACCAGCGTGACCTCATCGCCCAGACTCAGGCCCAGCTGGCCAGCGATTTGGTCGTTGAGGACGATCTCGTCGCCACTGAGTTCCATGCTGGGTGCAGGTTCACCTTCGCGAGCACGATGCAGTTGCTTGCTCAGCTTCTCCTTCATCGCTTCGGCACCTTCATCCGGCAGGCCGTAGATCTCGATGCCCGCGGAGCTGCTTTCGGTGGACACCATCACCATGCCTGCCGCAAAAGGAGCCACGGAGAGCACACCTTCCTGTTTGCGCAGCTCGGGCACCAGCTGCTGCCACTTCACTTCGGCCGGAGCATTCTCGCCCTGGATGGGTTCCTCGTGGAGCAGCAGCACATGCGGCTCGAAGCCGATCAGCAGCTTCTTGAAGTCCAGTTCGAATCCCTTCATCACCGGGATCACGACGATCAAAACGCCGACACCGAGCAGGATGCCCATCACGGAGATGATCGTGATGATCGAGAGGAAGGAGCGCTTCGGCTGCAGGTAGCGAAGGCCGAGGAAAAGAGATGCGTTGTTCAGCATGGTGTGCGGGAAAGCCGCGCGACACTGCCGCACAGGGCTGCCCTTGAAAACCCCAATTTCAGCGTCCCGCCGCAGCCCAAGAAAATCCCGCCCCGGCCTTGCGCAACGGCTCGGCACGAATAAACTCACGCCCGCTTCAAAGCATTGCCTCGTGGTGTAACGGTAACACAGGAGATTTTGATTCTCTCGTTCAAGGTTCGAATCCTTGCGAGGCAAGCCTTTTGCCACTCCGCAGAGCGGAGTGATTTACAAAGCGACCGTGATCGGTTGAAAATTCAACAGCTCGATCTCCACCGCGTGCTTCTTCTCCGGCTGCAGCTCCACCACGGTCACGGAACCGTAGTCGATGTTGAAGTGCGACATCTTCGCCAGTGATAGCTCCAGCAGCAGGGACAGGATCACGCGAATGATACCCCCGTGGCAAACGATGGCGGCGGTGCGATGAGGATTGTCTTGGAGGATCTTGATGAGGCAAGGCTGCACCCGCTCCACCAGATGCTGGGCGCTTTCGCCATTCGGTATGCCTGTAGTGTCGAGCACCTGCAACCAATCAAAAGCACTGATGCCAAAGTGTTCCTGCACGCCTTCCCAGTGGTGCCCGGTCCAATCGCCGAAATCGATCTCGCGCAGATCATCCATGATCGTGGCCGTGAGCCCGCGCTTCTCCAGCAGCGGAGCCATCGTTTGCTTCACGCGCAGCATCGGACTCGCATAAACGGCATCGAGCTTCGTGTCGCCCATCCAGCGGGCAAGAGCTTCGCCTTGTCGTTGACCCAAGGCCGACAGCGCCATGTCGATGCGGCAGCCGCCGAAGACCTTGTGATAGCGTTCCTCCACCTCGCCGTGGCGGATGAGATAGAGCTGGGTGGGATGATGGGGCAGATGTGTTTTCAAGACGTGCGCACTCATCACAGCATCGCACCGAGTGCAAGAAGTCGCGTGCCGCGCAGTTGTTCGATGCATGACCATCCGCTCGCTGCTCCTCCTCACTGCCTTGATCGCCCTGCCTCTGCATGCCCAAGATAAGGCCAAGGCCAAACCCAAGGCCGACGGCGTGCTTGCTCCCATCCAGGATGTCGCTGGCCTGCCCCGCGTGCTGCTCATCGGCGACAGCATCTCCATGGGCTACACCTTGCCCGTTCGGAAGCTGCTCAGTGGCAAGGCCAACGTCCATCGTATCCCACAGAACGGCGGACCTACCAAGAATGGCATCGCCCGCATCGACGCCTGGCTGGGCACTTCGAAGTGGGACGTGATTCACTTCAACCACGGCATCCACGACGTGAAGATCATGCCCGACGGCAAGCGTCAGGTGGAGCCCGAGGCGTATGAAGCGAACCTGCGTGCCCTGGTGGCCAAGCTGAAAGCCACTGGTGCCAAGGTAATCTTTGCCACTTCAACGCCGATCCCGGCCAGCCCGCTGATGGGCAATCGCAGCTTCGGCAGTGAGAAGGACTACAATGCCATCGCGACCAAGGTGATGAACGAGAATGGCGTGCAGGTAAACGACCTCCACACCTACATGCTGCCGCGCTTCACCGAGTTTCAGATCGCGAACGATCTGCACTATCAGCCTGCGGGCTATGAGTTCCTGGCCAAGCGAGTGGCTGAGGTGATCGAGGCAGCGTTGCCGAAGAAGTAGAGTGGCTCAGGGCAGCGTGATCAGCTCAAGGGCTTGAGCACCACCTTCTGAACGTCGAGCACGGCGGACTTCGTCTTGTTGACCGGATCAACGACGAGGCGCTCGATACCGGGTTGCTTGATCTCCACTTCACCCACCACCACGTCTTCCCACTTCTGGAAGCCACCGGTGTCTTTGACTTTGAACTTCAAGTCCTGTCCAGCGACGCGCACAGCCACTTCGCTGCCACCATTGTCGGCACCGCAGCCCTGGCTGACGATCACCTGATAACGACCTGGCTTCTTCACCTGGAACTCCCACTCGGCGAAGTCCTCCGGGTCGGTCCAGAAGCCCAGGCAGTTCTTCTCGGGCTTGGACTCGTAGCGCATGGTCTCGGACCATGTCGTGGCGTTCTTGGCCAGCAGAGTGAGGCTGCCATCGTCGGCCTGGGTGAGCGAAGACTCGCCTTCGTAGCTGGGAATCAAGTCCACGCCGAGCAAATCGAAGCCTGCCGAGTTGGCGCTCGAGGGTGTGTAAACCGCAAAGAACTGCGGGGAAGGCTCGGCGATGAAGATCTCTCCGAGGTAAGTTTTGCGACCCGAAGGTGCGGCGGTGATCTGCTTGCGCAGGCGGGTTTCGCCGTGCTTGAACTGAAGGCCGAGCGAGGCGTGGTCCAGGCGGTAGTGCAGTCGCACGAGGTAGTGGCCGGAGCGTTTGGCGGTGAACTTCCAGTCAAACTGTGCCCAGTGGTCCATCATGTTCATCACCCCGTCCTTCGGGAGGAAGCTGAGCACGCCGCGCGTGGGCATGTCGGGGCGCTCCACGGGGTCGTCCGTGCCGAAATCGCCGAAACCAGCTTCCGCAGCAGGTGCGGCGGCCGTCGGAGCTGCGGGGGCTGCAGGTGCGGGAGCCTCAGTCTTAGCAGGCTCGGCCTTCGTCTCAGTGGGTGCTGGAGCAGCCGGAGCTTCGGCTTTGGCCTGAGCAGGAGGTGCGGAATCCTGCTTTCCGCAGGCGACGATCAGCGAGGTGACAACGAGGGCGGAGACTGGAAGCAACTTCATGGTGGGTTTCGGAGGGCGCGATAGTGGGAGGGCCTGCAACGCCTGGCAATCACCAATTCTTTGGCCTTTGATTCACAGCGACCGGCAGGCATCGAAGACCACCATTCCCTCGTGCTCATTCCAGGTGTGGCAGCGCTCGTTCCACGGCGGCGGAAAAACGGCGGGATCAATGAAGGCCACCTCGCGCTCGCGGTAGTCGTGCGGTGTCAGCATTTCGACCTCGAACAGAATCGTCGCACCACCGTAGCAAGCCGAGGCCTCCTGCGCCGGTCGCAGCAATCGTCCATCGGATTTCGTGATGAATCCTCCCGCCATGCGCGAACCACGCAGCCCGCTGCTCAAGGGATTCGAGGGATGAGGTTGCCAGGGGCCAAACGGCGTGTCCGCGAAGCACGCGTAGAGACTGTCCTCGGAGGCACCTCCATGCACCGCAGTGTAAAACAACCACCAGCGCCCCTCGTGCTGGAGCAGCGTGGCATCGGCACAGCGCAGTCCTGCTTTCACCGGGCGTGCGCGTTCCCAGCGGTGAGGGAACTCCACGCACTCGTAAGCGCACAGCTCGCCGCCGTTGTATTGCTCAGGCATCAAATAATGCCGCCCCTCGTGCTCGAAGAGGAAGGGATACGAGAGATGCGTGTCCTCGCAGAGCACCGTCTTGAGCGGACCGAATCCGTGATTGGCATCCCACGTGCAGACGGCGAGGTGGCCCTTGCCTGAAGCAAACGGCATGACCTCGGCAAAGACATGCCACTGGCCCTCGTGTTTCCATAGAAATGGATCGGCGACGAAGCTGTCTGGAGGTGGAGTCAGCCATGAAATCTGATCGAGGCGGATTTGTCCCGGCTCACGCTCCGAGGCCAGTGGAGCGATGCCCACCGTCCATTGCGCCCGTGTAGAGCTTTTCCGTCGGGCGGCCAGCACGCGGGGCAACCAACGGCTCAAAAGCTGCCACATCATTCCGACGTTCGAAGGAGCGCGGGTTTGATCGCTCGCAGATGCGGAGACATCGTGTTCCCCAAATGCCGCGGGGCTCCACGCTTGGTGCATCAGGCGCTCCAGGGCATCGAGCATCAGCCGTGCTCCAGCTTCATCTCGCTGAAACGCCGTGATCGCGGGCGAACTCGAATGCACACGGGCCTCCGTCTTGCCAAGCACATGCGTGGTGTGTCCCTGTGAAGCCAGCAGCACGGCCTCGGTCACCGGCTTGCCTGCGAAGACATCGTGGATGGCATCATCGTCGCGGTAGTGCCACACGCCGAACGGCGCCTGCGGCAAGGCGAGTCCGCTCGCAGGAGTGCCGAGATACCAGATCACATCGGCGGCGGCATCTGTCGCTGTCCAACATGGCAGCTCTGGCAACGCTGCCGGTGATTCATTGATGCCGCGTGTGGCCAGCCACGAGGTGAGCCGACGTTGGTCGAGGCGATCAAACCACTGCCGCACGAGACTCTGCGATGGTGCTTCGGGACGAATCAGAGCGCTCGGAATGCGTCCAACTTCCAGCCTAAGATGAGCTGCCAGTTCCGCCACCACACGTTGCACCCACGATGGCCAGGCTCTGCCATCATCGGTGATGCCGAGACGCAAACGTCGTCCGGTGAACGACGCGGCATCAAACCTCGCAGGAGGTGCTGGAGTCGGCTCAGGCATCGCCTTGCTTCTAGCCGTCCCCTCGTGCGAATGCCAGAAGATGTGCGTTTCACCTGCGCTCGAGACGTGTCATCATTCGTTCTTCCAGCGCGATGGATTTCTCTGCTCCCACCTCCCAGGCTGCTCTTGTGCGCGACAAGTTCGATGCGCGTGCCTCCGACTACACCACTTGGTATGAGGGCGAGACGCTCGGCGCTGGGGCCTTTCGTCGTCGCCGTGAATTAACACTCGAAGTCCTTCGGAATCTGCCCCCTGGCAAGGTGCTGGATGTGGGCTGCGGCCCGGGCGTGCTGGTCTCCGGATTGCTGGAGCAAGGGCACGAAGTCTGGGGCGTGGACTTCGCTCCTGCGATGATCGAGCAGTGCCGCGCGGCCTTCGAGCACGAGTCCCGCGCCCACTTTGCCGTGGGAGCCATCGAAGCGCTCGACTTCGATGACGACTCCTTCGATGCCATCACCTGCCTCGGTGTGGTGGAGTATCTCGACGATGATCGCGCCGCTCTCCGCGAACTGCATCGGGTGCTGCGCCCGGGCGGACTGGCAGTGATTACATGCCCCCATTACTGGGCACCCTGGCGACGCTGGGACGCGCTTTACTGGAGGCTCGTGCAGCCGCTGCGCAGCCTGCTGGGCCGAGCTCCGTATTCGCTGGTCAGCCATCGTGAGTATCGCGAATCAGCCTATCGGGCACTGCTCGCGGAACAGGGATTCTTTGTCGAAGACGTGGCCTACTATGGGTTCGGGCTCGTGCCCACACCGTTGGATCGCAAGCTGCCACGTCTGCACGCAAGCATCGGCCGATGCCTCGATTCGCAGGCGCGGGGACCTCTGCAAAAGCTGGGCATGGGCTTCAACATCACGGTGCGCAAAGGCCCGCCGACGAAGGGATTGCCGAAATGAGCGATTGACGCAGGACATCCAAGCTGCGCACACTCCAGACCATGCCGAAGCGCCCGCCCACCGTCACCGTTCCTGCGATCCTGCTGCTCATTTTTGAGGTCTTTGCCTTGTTCGGTGTGATCTCCAATGTCGCGATGAGCGCCGCGCCTCAGGCAGCAGGGTCACCTTTCGCTGCCTCGGCTGCCTTGCTCAAAGAATCCCCCGAATACGCGCTCTACTCGAAGATCGCTATGCCTGTCGTCGCCTTGCTGGCCATTGCGGGAATCGCAACGGCGCTGGGTCTTTTCAAGGGCCGTGAGTGGTCGCGCAAAACCGGTATCGGGCTCGCTTTGGCCAAGATCGTGACCACCGCTGGCGGCACGTGGGTGACAATCAAGTATGTGCATCCTCTGATGGAAAAAATGACCGCCACCATGATGGCGAAGGGTGGTGATCCTGCCGTCATGCAATCCACGATGAAGATCGCGATGTTCGCAGGTGCGATCATCGGCACGCTCTTCTGGGTGGCGGTGGCGGTGGCCATGATTGTCCTGCTCACGCGCAAGAGCGCGGTCGTGTTCTGCCGTGGCTACGTGCCTGGTCAGCCGCCCGAGTTTGACTAAATCTCGCCGAAGGTTTTTTCGCGCACCTTGACGATCGCGGTCAGCATCTTGTCAGCTTCGTTGCGCGTCTTGGCATCGAGACTGGAAGCCGCACGGTTGTAGCGCCGGTAGAGCAGCTTCAGCCGGTCACGGATCTGATCCTTGTTCATCTTGGGCTCGATGCCGCATAGCTGCTCGGGCGTCATCGCGGGCTCGGGTGCAGGAGCGGGCGGAGCGGCGATCTTCTTGAGCGTGGATTCGACCGGGGCTGCGGTTGCCTTTTCCACCTTGGCAGCAGGCTTCGCTTCGGCAGCTGCCTTGGGCTTGTCAGCTTCGGCGGGCTTGGCGGGTGCTGGAGTGGTCTGGCGCTGGAGCGACTTGGAAATGGACTGGAGAACCTTCTTGAACATGGGGATCGTGAGGGTGGGAGGTTACTCGATGCGCATCTGGCGCAGGAAACTGCTGCGGCGTTTCAGCTCTTCGTCGGAGAGCACACCCGCACCTTTGTAAGACACGGCCACTTCACGGCTGCGTCCAGATTGTTTGTCCACAACGAGTGCGCGCACGCGCTGGTTCTCGTCGTAGCTGAAGGTCACGGCAACCTCGCAACCTTTCGGGCGATTCGGAGGCACTTCCAACGTGATGCGACCGATGACATCGACATACTTCGGATCGTCGTCCTCACCCTGGGTGATATCCACTTCGATCACGCGCTCGTTGTCCTCGCTGGTCACATACATCTGCGTGCGGCTGCACGGGATGGAGGAGTTCTTGGGGATCACGATCGAGTTCTGCACCTTCTCCTCACCGGTGGCCGCATTGTAGATCATGGCCAGCGTGCCGTAGCTCTGATTGCACACCTCCTGGATGCGGGCAGATTTCTTGGCGAACAAAGCGGCACCGAGGGCTACGCATTCGTCCACATTGCCGCAGGATTTGGGAGCCTTGCCGAAGTGCTTCTCGAGCATCTGCTTCACCTTGGGAATACGGGATGATCCACCCACGAGCACGACGTGATCGATGTCGCTCGGCTTCAGCTTGGCGGAATCGAGCGCCTGCTCCACCAGCATCAGCGCACGGGTGATCATGTTGCGGATCAGCTTCTCGAAGGACTCGCGAGTGAGGTCGATGCGGGCGAGGCCGGAGGTGTCGTTCCCGATGGTATCGGACACGCGCTGCAGCTTCGAAAGCATCTTCTTCGCATCCTCAGCAGCCTGTAGCGAGCGACGGCGCTGACGTTCGTCATTGTAAAGCGCGGCGTTCACCTGCTTGCGATACTGCTCATCGTAGGCCTCGAGCAGAATCTCGTCGAAATTGCCACCGCCGAGGTGGCGCGCGCCTTCAGAGGTGAGGATGCGAATGTTGTCACCCACCACCTCGAGGATGGTGGTATCCAGCGTTCCGCCGCCGAGGTCAAAGACCAGCACGCGGCCCTGCACGCCCTGGCTGTGGGCGTAGTAAACCGCCGCTGCGGTCGGCTCGTTCACCAGGCGTCGCACCTTGAGCCCGGCCATCTCAGCTGCGGCGATGGTGCTCTTGCGGGCGAGTTCATTGAAGTTCGCCGGCACGGTGATCACCACCTCGTTGATGTCGCCCACGATCTTGGAGCAATCACGCTTGAGCTTCGAAAGGATGAGCGCGGAGATCTCGGAGGGCGTCCAGTCCTTGCCATCGATTTTGATGACGTGCTCAGGATCATCCATGTAGCGCTTCACCTGGAAGATGGTGCGATCAGGATCACCGCCGTCGCGGGCAGCGGTGCCTACGAGTTTCACATCTTCATGGGAATCAAAATAAACCACGGAAGGCGTGAGGCGCTCACCATCTGCATTCGGGACGATCTCAGGGTTGCCGTCTGCTTTGAGATAGGCCAGCCCGGAGAGCGTGGTGCCAAGATCGATGCCAACAAATTCAGCCATAAGGAAAAGGGAGGGAGTGGAGGGATGTTAGCAGAAAATCTAGCGACTGGAGGTTTTTACTTCAACCTTCCTCAAAACAACTTCGCGTCCTTCCGCTGGCGCATAAACAAAGCCAGGTCGGAAACTCGCTACCACGCGGGCCTTGGATTCGCCGGGCTCGCTCTCGATCACCGCGATGCGCTGGCGCAGAGCGATGTCGATCTCCGTGTTCGGGGGCACATCAAATTCGACCACGCTGTGCTGGTGCAGGATGTCTTCGAAAGCGGCACGCAGCGTGCGGAGTTGCTGGTCCACACCGCCATTTTGTCCCGCGTAGCGTTGGATCAGCATGTCGATCAAGTCGATGCGCTTGATGAGATCGGTGGCGAACATCATCACCGTCGCCTCGTCGCTGGCGAGGCCGCGGCGCAGGGATTCGTGCTTCTCTTCGAGTTCCTCCAGCTGACCGCGCAGACGGCGGTCGATCTCTTGAAGCTGGCGCACCTGGGTGTCGATGGCCGTGAGTTCTTGATGGCGCGGCTCCAGACGAGCGATCTCGCGGCGAGCCGTCTCCGCCCGGGCGATCGCCTCCTGCTCCATGCGATTGAATTCCGCGATGCGGCCTTCCACATCCGCCAGCGCCATCTTGGTCTTCTCCTCGGCGTAGGTGCCATCGCGTTTGAGCTTTTCCACGCGTTGCGTCTCGCGGCTCACGGCCTCCTGCAACGAGCTGATCTTCGCCTGAAGGGCTAGCTCCTGCTGGCCTGCTTCGCGCAACGTTCGAGTGGCGTCGCGCTGGCGATTCTCCAGTTCGCGCACGGCTTCGGCCAAAGACAAAGCCTTGGTGCCCACCATCTCCTGCAGCGTTCGCTCGGCGGATTGGAGCTTGTCCAGCTTGGCGTTGAGATCCACATCCAGCGCGCGGACCTGCTCTTTCTTCGCCGCCAGTGATTGAGTGAGGCGCGTTTCTTCGGTCTGCAAGACGGTGACCTGCTGAGCCTTCGTTTTAACCTCGTGGTCTGCGCTGGCTGCCATCTGCTGCAGCTGGCGGGAGTGATCATCGCGCTGAGCAACGAGGCTCGCGATGGCTGCCGTGAGCGTGGCCACTTCGGCGGACAACTGCGGGATGCCAGCCTTCACGCGATCCTGCTCAACGAGCGTGGCCTGGAGCGCAGCGTGGGCTTCCGCCGACTTCGCTTCCGCCGATGCGAGGGCCAGTTCGGCAGCCTTCAGCCTCCTCTCGGCATCGACGGCACGAGTCTCCTCAGCCTGCGCACGGCGAGCATGGTCGTCTGCGGCGGCGCGTGTGGATGCAGCTTCCGCATCGAGCGCCGTCAGTTCTTTGCGCGCTTTGTCCTGCTGCTTGGCCAGATCGGCCAAGGTCTTCTCTTCGAGCAAACGTAGCTTTTCCGCATCGGCGAGCGCCTTCGTGGCATTTGCCACACGGGCCTCGAGATCGGCCAACTCGGCCAGACGTTTTTCGGCGGCCGCCAGTCTCTCGGCAGACGTGGCGAGACGTGCCTCCGTGCCTTCGAGTTCTTTTTGCTTGGCAGCCGCTTCGACATCGAACGCCGCCCGCTTGTCCTGCATCAGCCTCTCCAGGCTGGCCGACTCCGCGCGGAGAGCAGCGGTCGCATGATCTGCCTCTCTGCGAGCGGCGTCGGCTTGCTGAAGAGCCACCTCCACTTGCTTCTGCTGCTCAATGGTGCGGGCGAGCAGAGACTTCGCTGTCTCGAGATCGCCCGATGTCATCGTGAGCGATTGCTGTGCCGTCGAGGACTCGGCTTGCAGTTTCTGGAAGATCGTGCGTTGTGCCACCAGTTCCTTGTTCGCCTGATCGAGCGAAGCTTTGACCGCAGCCAGCTTTTGCTCCGTGTCCGCAAGCTCGGCAAGGCGGGTGTCGAGCACCTGATTCTGCTGTTGAAGTCCAGCATGGGTTTTCTCGGCAGCAGCCACCTCGGCGTGCTTGGTGGCCAGCGATTGTTCGGCGGCAGCGAACGCAGCCTGCGTTTGCGCCAAACGATTTGAATGATCCGCGTGCTGAGCCGTGAGCGCGAACAAGGCGGCATCGAGAGCGCTGTGTTTGGCCGCGAGTTGATCGTGTTCCTCGGCGCGCTGCGCGAGCTGGGCTTCAAGATCAGCCAGCTCGATGTGCTTCTCCGAGTTCTGCGTCACCACGGCGCTCAACTGTGACTGCGCCGTCGCCAGCTCGGCCTGCGTGGCTTTGAGTTTCGCCGTTGCCTGGGTGAGATCATCCGAGACCGTCTGCAACTCCGTGCGAGCAGCGATGGTCTGATCGCTCAGGCGATCCAGCGTTGCCTGCTCCGCCTTCACCGCAGCCTGGGCGTCAGCGAGTTCCTTTTGCGTCGCCGCGAGCGACTCGCGCGCTTGCTCATGACGAGCCTCGGCCTGCTTCGCGAGCACTTCCGCCTCCTCGCGTTGACGCGTCAAGGTCCGCACCAGGGAACGCTGTGCCGCACCTGCCTCGCGATCACCAGCGAGCTGCTCATTGACGGCGGCTTGCTCGGCACGTAGCGCTTGAATGGCCGCAGCCAGTTCATCCTTCTGGGCGCTGATCGTCGAGTGATGATCGTCGAGTGCCTGGATCGCATGAGTCACGCTGGCAAAGGCACCCGCGCCACCAGCCAGTGCCAGGAGCTTCTCGCCCAAGGTGGACTCGTGCTGCTGAAGCGACTGCACCCGCTCACCGAGATCCGACAGCTGCCGGGCGTGCTCATTGGACACCTGCTCGAACTCCGCCCGCTTCGCTGCGAGCGAAGCTTCGACACTGGCCGCCTCGGCCTGCAAGGATTGCAATCGTGAAGTTTCGGCCTCGGTCGCCGCTTTGGACGAGGCGATCGACTTCGCACCCTGCTTGTTGAGATCCAACAAACGCTCCTGACTGGCCTCAATCTGATCGCGCAGACCGGCAAGCTCCGCATCCAGGGCCACACGTTGCTCCACCAGTGCGGCGATGGCCGCGCTGGTCTCGACGGCACCCGCCTTGGCACCTGCGATGCGCGCCGTCTCGGCCTTTTCGGCTTCGAGTTGTTTGCGCGTCGCCTTGAGCGTGGTCTCGGTGGTCGCGAGATTTTGTTCCAGCTTGGCAAGTTTGTCCGCTGCCTCCTTTTCGACGGCGGCTTGTGTCTCGATGGCTTTGGCAAGAGCAGACTCAGTGCTCGCCACTTCCTTTTGAAGCTTGGCCAGCTTCTCACCGGTGGCTTTCTCGGCCGTCGTTTGCTGCTGGAGCGCTGCGGCCTTTGCCTCACCATCCTTCTGCAAGGAGGCGAGCCTCTGCTCGGCGGCGGCGATCTCCTGGTTGATTGCGGCTTGTTGTTCGGCGGCGGCTTTGGCGGCCTTTTCACGATCCGCCTCAAGTTGCTTGCGGGCAGCCGTCAATGCCGACTCGGCAGCTACTACTTCGGACTGGAGCTTCGTGAGCTTGTCTGCCGTCTGTTGCTCGGTGGTGGCTTGTTGTGCCAGGGCTGCGGACTTCGCCTCGTGATCCTTCTGCACGGCGGCGAGCCTCTGCTCAGCCGTGGCAATGTCCTTGTTGAGCGCGGCGAGCTGCTCGCTCGCCATCTTGGCTGCTTTTTCTCGGTCAGCTTCCAGCTGCTGACGAGTGGTGGCGAGCGAGGCTTCGACAGCGGTGAGTTCCTTCTGAACCTTCGCCAGCTTTTCGGTCGCTGATTTCTCGGCGCTAGTCTGGTGCTCCAGGGCCTGCGTCTTGACGTCGCTGTCCTTCTTGAGCTGCGCCATCCGTTTCTCGGCGGCTGAGATTTCTCTCTGAATGGAAGCCAGCTGCTCATTGGCACCCTTTGCTGCCTTGTCGCGCGTGGTTTCCAGCAGTTGTCGGGCAGCAACGAGCGCAGTCTCCGTGCTGGCGATCTCGGCCTGCTTCTCGGCTAACTGCTTCGCAAGCGCAGCGGCCTGGGTTTCGGAGTCCTTCTGGACGGAAGCCAGCCGGGCCTGAGCGCTCTCGATTTCCTTCTGAAGCCCGGAGAGCTGGGCATTGCCGGAGGTCAGTGTCTTGGCCTGATCATGGGCGCTGGCGAGTCTAGCTTCCGCAGCGGCCACCTCGGCCAGGACGCGAGCGAGTTTTTCGGATGCAGACTGTTGTTCGGCTTGCTGCTTCTGGGCCAGAGCCGAGGCTGCCTCGGAACGTTGCTTCGAGACCTCGTTCAGCTTGCCCTCTGTCGTGGCAATCTGATCGCGCAACAGGGCGAGCTTGTCTGCGGCCTGCTTTTCCTCAGTGCTGTGCTTTTTGAGCAGCGATGACTTCTCGTCCGCATCACGCTGAAGGCCGCCCAGGCGCACCTGCGTGGCGTCGATTTCCTTTTTCAGCGTCGCGAGCTGAGCGGCTGCTGCTTTCTGATCCTTGCTCTGCTGTTCTGCGGCGGCGAGTTCAGCCCGGGCCTTGGCAAGGTCGGCCTGCACGATGCTGAGATCGGCCTGGGTCTTGACGAAGGTCTCGGCTTGCTTGCGTTTCGCCTCCAGTTCCGCTTCGGCCGCGGCGAGGTCTTTCTTCCGTGCCTCGAGCTGGCTCGAGATGGCGACGAGTTCATCGCGGCGTCTTGTTTCGGCAGCGATCTGATCGCGAAGCTTTTCGAGTTCCTGCCTGAGTGCGGGGGCCTCGTCGCGCGCGGGCGTGACCGGTGCGGGCGTCATCTTCGCCGTCGGTGGCGGCATTGGTGCGGCCGGAGTGGGCAGCATTCGCGAGGGCAGGGTGATGTCGCTCGTCTTCTCGGCGGGACCCTCGGCCGGGGCCACGGGCTTGGTGATGTGGGCCGGAGGTGCGGGCACCTTGGGCGAGACAGTGGGCACGCTTTCGGTGTCGCCTCGGCGACCATCAGGACGTGCGGGCATGCCTTTGCCTGCGGCCGCAGCTGTGGAGGTCGCCGCTTTGGCAGTGTCGGCTGGTGCGAGGCCTTTCGGGGCGCGCTCACGGAAGCGGGCTTCGAGCTGGCCGAACTGCACACGGTCCCCCCCCTTGAGCCGCGAGCGCTCGATGCGCTTGCCGTTGAGGAAGGTGCCGTTGGACGACTTCAAATCGACCACCTCGTAGGCCCCATCCGCCTGCTTCAAAAACTCGGCGTGAAACCCGGAAATGAAGCTGTTGTCGATGACGATATCGTTCTTCGAATCTCGACCTATGGAAAGTCGCTCGTCGAGGAGATCGAAGACGAACTCATTACCGTCATTGAGGTTGAAGGCCAGATAAGGCATGTGCCAAGGAGGGAAGCGCGGCCTTGAAAATACGGCTGGAAGGACATTGAATCAAACTTTATGAAGGTTTGTTCAGTCGCCCAGTGAGATGATTGCGAATGTTAGCAACTGCCGCACTCACTGTGAACGACTTCCATCAAGGCCTATGACACTTCATTTCTTTTCTAGTGGGAGAACGGCTATCGCCGCACTCGCCACCGTCCTTACAGGCTGCATCACTGCCGCGTCGCCAGTCAGCGCTCCGGCGACCAGCCTTTCACCGGCACAGATCCAGCGCATTGGCCAGCGTATCTGGCAGAACGAATGCGCGGGCACGGTGGCCGGGCTCACGAGCTGGAACGAGGGCGAAGAGTTTGCCTCTCTTGGGATCGGCCACTTCATCTGGTATCCCAAAAACTACGAAGGTCCCTTCGAGGAGAGTTTCCCGCCGCTGGTTCGCTACTTGCAGCAACGTGGAGCCGCCGTGCCTGGCTGGCTGCTGCAGACACCCGATTGTCCTTGGACCAGTCGTCGAGCCTTCGTGGCCGATGCGCAGTCATCCCGCCAGAAGGAACTCCGCGCGTTGCTCACGGCGACCGTGCGCGAGCAAACCGAGTTCATCATGGCACGCCTGAATGCTGCCTTGCCTAAGCTCATCGCTGCAGGCGGACGCAACGTGGCCCAGAGTCATGCCGCGCTCGCGCAATCGCCGGAAGGCATGTTCGCCATGATCGATTACATCAACTTCAAAGGCGATGGCGTGAGCCCGAAGGAACGCTACAACGGTCAGGGCTGGGGACTCGCCCAGGTGCTCGGCGGCATGACCTCGCCCACCACGGCTGGCTTTGCCGAAAGCGCCAAGCGAGTGCTCGCCAATCGCGTGAAGAACTCACCGCCCGAGCGCAAGGAATCACGCTGGCTGGCTGGGTGGAGCAGTCGCTGCGATGGCTACAAGCGACGCCTGTGAGGCGTGCGCATCGAAGCGATGCTGCCCTTGACGGATCAAGGACGAGGCGGCACTGTCGCGGCCCCTTTCCAACCCCAAAAACCTATGGCCGACGAAACATCCCTCCTCCTGCTCAAGCCCGACTGCATCGCCAAGAATCTCTCCGGTGAGGTCCTGCATCGCCTGCTGGCCCAGGGCTTCCGCATTCGAGGCATCAAGATGATCCAGCTCACGGATGAACTGCTGAAGGATCACTACTCGCACATCGCCGACAAGCCATTCTTCCCCTCCGTGGCCGACTTCATGAAGAGCAAACCCGTGATCGCCCTCGCCCTCGCGGGTGACAACGTGATCGCCAAGGTGCGTGATCTGCTCGGCCCCACTGACTCGAAAGCCGCGCCGAAGGGCACCATCCGCGGCGACTACGGCGAGGACAAGATGACCAACATCTGCCACGCTTCCGATTCTCCTGAAGCCGCTGTGGTTGAGCTGAAGCGCTTCTTCAAGGACGGCGAAGTGTTCGACCTCTAGACAGAACGAAGTTTTAAGTCCTGAAAGGACGAGATAACAAAGCCCAGGGCAAAACCCTGGGTTTTGTGTTTTTGGCATTGCGCCCTGAAAGGGCGGGACACACTCGCCAAGGCTGTCTCGCGCTTTCAGCGCTCCAAACATTTCGTGCTGCAAACCCAGGGTTGCGCTCGTGCCTCGCTCACCCTGGGCTTTGATGTCTCGTCCTTTCAGGACTAGAACAGCGCCATCGCTTACTCGTAGAGCCGCTTGCTCACACTGGTCTCGGCCTTGGTGAAAGCTTCCACCTTCTCTTTGAAACCGAAGCCGAGGGTGATCACGTCGGCGGCGACGGTAAACGCTCGCCAGCCTTCGGCTTCCAGATTCGCACGCGTGTCGAGCATCGCAGGCATCATGGCGAACTTGCCGTGCTTCACGGCGGCAGCAGCCACGCGCTTGCGAGCGGCAACGACCTGTGGGTCGTTCACCTGGCCGGGCTTGCCGATGAGATGGCTGAAGTCGCCGGGGCCAAAGAGCAGGATGTCGAAGCCCTCGACCGCTGCGATTTCCTCCACGTTTTCGAGAGCTTCCGGGCTCTCGATTTGCAGAATGATGAACTTCTCGCGATTCGACTGCGCGCAGTAGTCAGCGGTGCCGATCTGGCAGAAGAGGCCGTCCATGTTGCCGCCGTCGATCGGGCGTCGGCCCAGGGGGCCGAAGCGGCACATCTTCACGATCTCGCGCGCCTCGGCGGCGCTGCCCACATGCGGCACCATGATGCCGGTCGCGTCCATCTCGAAGGGCTTCACGTAGTCGCTGTAGCTGCCCTTCGCCACGCGGATGATGGTGTCCATGTGGTGGAGCTTCGCCGCGCGCACCTGATGCTCCAGGTTCAGCCAGTCGTTCGGCACATGCTCGTTGCAAAGCCACACCGCACTGGCTCCGGCGAGTCCCGCCAGCTCCACCACGCGCGGGTCCATCAGGTTGAGTTTGAGCACGGGCGCGCTCGCACCGGAGCGCAGTTCTTGGAGGAGGCGGCTGGGTCGCATGTTCATGGGTGCGCGAAGGTGAGGAAGATTCGCTCCGTGGGAAATGAAATCTCTGTGCCCTTTGGTGATCTCCCGAATATCTCGCACTTGTCCCGGCGCTGGGAGCGCTTCAGTCGTCCTCGTCCTCCTACTCGCCCTCGAAAACAGCCGAGTTATTCGGGAGGTCGCCGAGCGGAAAGGCGTCGGCCCGGGGAAATGAAACGCTTGTTTTTGCCATCCGAAGTCCCGGCTTGTCGATGAAAGCGCGGCCCGTCATGCTCGCGTTTCATTTCGCCCCGCATGAAAGCCACGTCGCTCAGCCTCCTCGCCCTCGCCATTGTCACACTCGTTCAGGGTGCAGGCAAAGAACTTACTGGCACCTACCTGCCTGCGGACACGACTTGCCCTTCACCGGAAGAAGCCCGCGCCAAGATGACCGTGCCCGATGGCTATCGCGTCGAGTGCTTCGCCCATGAACCGATGGTGCAGAATCCCGTCGCGATGACCTGGGACATGCGTGGCCGCCTCTGGGTCGTGGAAGCCTACGAGTATCCGAACGGCACCGAGTTGTCGGTCGAGAAGCGCCCCTTCGGCAGCGAAGCCAAGGACGACAAGTATCATCCCATGCCGCCGCTCGCCGCCGAGCATCCACGCGACCGCGTCATCATCCTCGAAGACACCGACAACGACGGCGTCGCGGACAAGCGCACGGTCTTCGTCGAAGGCCTCAACCTCGCCAGCGCCATCCTCTGCGGCGACGACGGTATCTACGTCGGCCAGCAGCCGCACATCATTCATTTCAAAGACAGCGATCACGACGACAAGCCCGACGCCTGGCGCGTGATCCTCACCGGCTTCGGTCGCGAGGACACGCACGAGCTGGTGAACTCCTTCTGCTGGGGCCCCGACGGCTGGCTTTACATGACTCACGGCGTCTTCACCCACAGCGCCGTGCGTCGTCCCGGACAGCCGGAGAAGGAAGGCTTCAAGTTCGATGCGGGCATCGGTCGGTGTCGTCCGACCGCGCAAGGCAAGGAAGCGCCGTGGGAATTCGAAGTCTTCGCCGATGGCACCAGCAATCCCTGGGGCTGCGATTACGACGCGCGCGGGAACTTCTTCGTCAGCGCCTGCGTCATCGATCACTTCTTCCACATGGCTCCCGGCGGCATCTACGTCCGCCAGGGCGGCGCGCCGGAGAACCCGTATGCCTACGAGCAACTGCCCAGCATCGTGACGCACAAGCACTTCCGCGCCGCGTATGCCGGCGTGCAGATTTATCAAGGCGGCGTGTATCCGCAGGACACCTGGGGCCACGCCTTCATCGGCAACATCCACGACAACGCGATCCATGAGGAAGTGCTCACGCCCGTCGGCAGCACCTTCAAATGCGAGCCCCGTCGCGACTTCCTCCGCGCGAACAACGGCTGGTTCCGTCCCGTCAGCACCCAGACCGGCCCCGATGGAAATCTCTGGGTCATGGACTGGTGCGACAAGTATCCCTGCTACCAGAATGCCAAAGCCAACCCCGAGGGCGTGGACCGCGAGCGCGGGCGGATTTGGCGGATCGTTTACGCCAGCAGTGAAAGGAGCGCGGACACTCCTGTCCGCAACGAACAGCCCATCGTGAATGCTGGGTCAGGAGACGCTCGAGCGGGCAAGAGTGCCCGCGCTCCTGTCGCGTCGCGCCCGATGAAAGACATGGACCTCGCCAAGCTCTCCACGCCCGAGTTGGTGAAGCTGCTCGAGCATCCGAACAACTGGATGCGGCGGAAGGCGAGACGGGTAATGACCGAGCGACGTGACGAGTCTGCTCGCGAATCACTAGAGAGCCTTTGCGTCGACAAAGAGAATGTCGAAGCTCTGTGGTCGCTGCGCGGAGCACGAATACTCTCTGAGGCTTTGCTGCTTCGGCTTGAGACGAGTAAGTCGCCAACACTGCGTGCATGGGCAGTGCGTCTAATCTCTGATCGCATAGATTCACTGCTCGCTGAAGGCCCTGTCACGGAGTTTGAAAAGGATGAGGAAAAACGATCTGAAGCCGAACAGGCAGCTCGAAAGCCAGACGCAAGTGGTGGCTATCCCATCCCTCCCACCAGCCCCAATGCCATATGGGAAAGGCTAGCCAAGGATAGTGATCCGTCTGTGAGGTATGCAGTCGCTGTCACCGAGAGACTCCGAAGCGCCTCCAACCTTACTATCAACAGGCAAATGGAAGCCGTGCCATTATCGGGGAAATGCTTCCAAAGTCGTGTATTGCGAAACCTCATTGAATCATCATCCCAGCGTCGCGATCCCAATTTGTGGTTCATGATTTGGCAGGCAATGGAGCCGGGCATGCCTGCCTTCTCGGAGGAGGAAGTCGAAGAGTTTGGTTCGTTGTTCAAAGACGCCGGTGATCTCGGACACACCCTCACCCACAAATCCATGCGCCGCCTCTGCGATACACGGGACGCGAAGAACCTTGATCTGTGCCTCGATTTCCTCACCAAGATCAAAGCGCACGATGTGCTCCTCGCGCACGCGCTCGATGGTCTCGTCAAAGGCCAGGAAGGCGGCGTGATCAAGCCGACGAAGGACTTCGTGCCGTTGTTTGCCGAGTTCGCGAAGAGCGACAACGCGGACGTGCGCAAGCAGGCGAAGAACCTCGCGATGCTGTGGGGCGATCCGGCGGCGATCCAGAGCGTCGCGGCGGAGTTGCTTGATGCAAAGCTACCTGAGGCCCAGCGGCTCGCGGCGCTGGCGTCGCTGCGGAAGGTGCGGAGCGAAGCGGCACGGGCGGCGTATGCGCGGTTGCTCGCGACGACGGATTGGAAGACGGCACCGGAGGCCTTTGCCATCGAAGCGATGCGCGCGGGCTCGGATCTCGGTGGCGCGGAGTTGGTGAACGTGCTCGGCAAGGTAGGCATCCTGCCCACTTCGTCCGCAACAGGCCGGATGCCGGTGTTGCTCGCCGCTTACGCGATGCTCACTTCGCGCGCGGACTGGACGCATCAATTGCTCGATCATCTCGCGGCGACGAAGGCCACGACGAACTTCCCCGTCTCGCTGCGTCGCCAACTCAACAACGTGGAAGACCTCGCGATCCGCAAACACGCGAACGAAGTCTTTGGCCTCTGGCGTGAATCCTCTGACGACCTCAAAGCCCTCATCGCCGCGAAGAAGAAAGCCTGCCTGGAAGGCGAGCCTGATCTCGCCCAGGGGAAGCTCTTGTTCACCACGACGTGCGCAGTGTGCCATCAGTTCTACGGGGGCGGGCAGAAGGTGGGGCCGGAGTTGATTGGCAGCGGTCGCAGCAATCTCGATGCGATCTTGGCCAACGTAATCGATCCCAACCAGATCATCGGCAATGGTTACGAGAACATCATCGTGACCACCAAGGACAACCGCACGCTGATGGGTCGCATCACGGAGGACACGCCGTCGCATGTGAAGCTGCTCGCCATCGGCGGCGCTGAAAGCACGGTGCCGCGCGATCAGATCGCGAAGCTGGACAACACGCATCAATCGCTGATGCCGATGGGCTTCGGTGGGCTGCCCGATGACCAGTTCCGCAACCTGATCTGGTATGTGCTCGCACCGCCGGATGAAGGGCCGCTCACCGCTGACAAAAAGAAGGCGCTGAGCACGAGCATTGATGCTGCGCCCGCGAAGCCGAAGGCGAAGAACTGGCGCGCGATTGACTGGGAGAGCGTGAGCCTATGGAACCCGAAGTGGAAAATCACCGCACCCGAGTTCGAAGGCACGCCGAACCGCATCGCCGAGTATCACGGACGCAAGAACCTGCTGGTGATGCACCCTTTTGAAGACAAGAAAACGCCGAGCGCACTGGAGCAGAAGCTGGTCATCGACGCGGCGCATCCGAAGCTAAAATTCGGCGTAGCGTCGGATGATCGTGGTGACTGGGTGGTCAAGGTTTTGGTCAATGGTCAAGAGGTCAAGGAGGTGACGGTGGATCACGAGAAGCCGCGCTGGAAGGATGTGGAAGTCGATCTCTCGAACTTGGCTGGCAAAGAAGCGATCGTGCGACTCGAGGCCCACGCCACGGGCTGGAGTTGGGAGTTCAGTTACTGGGATCAGGTGCGCTGGGAGTGAGATGTAAATGCACAAATGCTTTGAATCGGCGGACAAAAACACCTAAAGAACGATTCGATTCAACTTGGTGATGGCCCGCTCTGCTCCGACTCCCGCTGTGCTAGTGATTGCCGACGACTTGAAGCTCGTCGAATCCCTGCGTGGTGCCTTCGGCAGCGCGTGCCGAGTGTTTTTGAGTCCGTCGGTCGAGACGGGATTGAAGCGCGTCGAAGGTGAATCCTTGTGCGCGGTGCTGATCAATCTGGCCATGCCCGGCATCAATCCGGAAGCCGTGGTGAACGCCGTGCGCTCCGTTCACGGGGATGTTCGGTTGGTGGGTTTCACGCCCACACCCGGTCGCACGACGATTGATGGCTGCCAGATTGTGACCTCACCGGTTGACTGGAAGGATCTCCGCGGACTGCTGGAGGAGCGAATGACTTTGTCGGCACACATGGTTCCCGCTGCACCGCCGCCTGCACCGCCCCCGCCCCCCGTGGCGAAAATTGAGGCTGAGCCGCCTGCACCAACGCCAGTCCCTGAGCCGGAAGCGCCGGTGGAGCAAAGCATTGCCGCCACCTTCCTGCGCGACGAGGCGGAGCACCTCGAGAGCGCCAATCGCTTCGAGGCGGCGAACAAGTCCGAGAGCGCTCGCATCGTTGGACGGATTCTTCGGGTGAGCCCGCATTACGTGGTGTGCGAGGTGCTTAATCCGCAGCAGGTGCTGGCCCCTGGATGGGTGGCGGACGAGGCGATCGTGCATCTGGCGCGCAGCGAAGCCTATCGCGGTCCTGCCCGCTTGAGCAAGGTGGTCAACACGGGCCGCTCGCTGATTTGCGAGTGGGCACTGCAAGGAGCCTGGCAATCGGTTTCCCCGGTGAGCAGTGCTAGCGTGATGCCGCAGAACGAGGTGCTCGCGCCGTTCTTCGAGCGCATGAGATTGCTCGATCGCGTGAGCGAAGTCTTCAAGGCGGCTGTGGCAGATGTGGCCAGTGTGCTTGACGAAGCACGGCAGTGCCTGGACCGGATCGAGATCACGCTCCCAGCCGTGGCGGGCCAGACGCACGCGGAAACGCAGCGCGCCATCCTGCCCGAACTTCAAAAAGGCATCTTCCCGGCCTTCGATGCCGTCTTTGCTCGATTCGAGGAAGCGTCCCGGCAGATCCCACCAGCGCTCGATGCCGAGTATCACTCATTGGTTCGTCAGCACCTGCATCCGCTGATGATGTGTGCGCCCTTCATCCACCACATCTATGCGAAGCCGCTGGGCTTTGCCGGAGATTATCGGGCGCTGCAAAAGCTGATCGAGGACCCCTACGATGGCCAGACACTCTATGCCCGTCTTCTGAATGCCTGGCTGGTGCTCAGCCCTGCAGGAGAGGCCTATCGGCATCGCGTGGCCCTACTGGAGCAAGAACTCAGCGCCCAGGCCGCACGTTGCCACGGGGCCGGTCACGACATGCGTGTGCTGAGCATCGGCTGCGGCTCAGCCAATGAGGTGGCCCGGTTCATGGCCGCGAGTGATCTGTGCAACAGTGCGGAGATCGTGCTCACCGACTTCAATGCCGAGACGCTGGCCGCTGCTCGTGTCCAGGTTTCCAAGGCGCAGCAGGATCATTGGCGTCTGTCGCGCGTCAGTTTCGTGCAGACCACCATCCAGTCCCTCGTCGCCGATGAAGCACGCATGCGTAGACGCGGACTCGCTGCCCTGGGACCAGTCGCACGCATGGCGGGCTATGATTTCATCTACTGCACGGGCTTGTTCGACTACTTCAGCGACCGCGTCTGCAAGCGACTGGTCAACATGATGTTCCAGATGCTTGCGCCCGGAGGCACCATGGTGGTGTGCAATTTCACCCCGGCGAATCCAATTCGCTGCTTCATGAAGTATGTGCTCGACTGGAATCTCATCCATCGCACTCCCGAGGAGGTCGCCCGTCTTGCCGAGACGGACGCTCGTCAGGAACTGACACTCTCCCCAGGTGGTGTGGAGGCCTATCTACACCTCGTCCGCCCAAGCGTTTAGGGAAGATAAAAAATTTTTGATAGTCTCCGTCACACGGAGGGATGAAAATGTTTATGTAACTATGGGCAATTAAATCCATCCTCATCGACATATGAACAAACTCATCGGATTCCTCATCATCATCGGCGGTCTCACTGGAGGCTACATGCTCTACCAGGACTATGCGGCAAAGGAGAAAGAGCGTCGCAATCCAGCCGCCGATGAGATCCGTCGGGTGATCGCCGAAACGCTGAAGCCGCAGAATCTCACCAATACCGAAGATCCCTGGTATGCCAGCGAGGCCGCCTTGTTCCGCATTCTTGCCTATCTCAACACCGCTGAGCAGGAAAAATACAGCGTGGGCGAAACCCTGGACGCCGCCATCGCTGGCTCCGGAGCTCGGCCAGGAGTGGGCAAGATCATCGGCAACATGCTGGAAGAGAACTACGCGCTGGCCAAGAAGCTCGGTATTTTCAACGAGCTGGGCAACATCATGAAAATGCGCGATGGCCTCAACCCCATCGCCAAGGCCAAGGGCTGGGAAGATGAGCGCATCGTTGCCGGCCATTTGCTCACCCCAACTATCGCCCCTGAGGCCGCCCGCTCATTGGCCAATCTGGTGCTCATGCCCGCGAGCGTGCGAGACATGCAGTCCGACGACCTCGCAGGCTTCACCAGCGAACAGTCCAAGAAATGGCTGGCCGAGCGCATCATCGAGCCCGCCTCCCACAAGGTCGTGGAAGAGCGCCTCAATCCGAGGAACAAGACGCTGTATTGATTCCCGCATCCGGCTAGGCTGCTCGTGTGAAACCCCGCCGTCTCGATCAACTCCTCTCATCTCTTGGTTACGCCTCACGGCGCGAAGTGCCCCAGTTCATCGACGATGGGTTCATCCTGGTAAACGGCGAGCCACCGGTGCGGCCCGATGATCGAGTCGATCCCGCCTCCGTCACGGTGGAAGGCGATCCCCTGGAAGCCCTCGATGGCCTCCTGGCTATCTTCCATAAGCCCGTCGGTTGCGTTTGTTCTCACGCCACCAATGAGGGACAGACCATCTACGACCTGCTGCCTGATCGCTGGTCTCGACGCAATCCGCCCGTGACCAGCGTGGGGCGCCTGGACCGCGACACCAGCGGCATCCTGCTCATGACCGATCAGGGCTCTTTGGTGCAACGCTTCACCTCGCCCAAGCGCTCCGTGGAGAAGGTCTATCGCGCCACGGTGGACAGCGATCTCGACCCCGAGCTGCCCGACATCTTTGCCTCCGGCACCCTCATGCTCCGCAGCGAGACCACACCCTGCCTGCCAGCCAAGCTGGAGATCGTCGGCCCGCGCGAAGGCCTGCTCACCATCACCGAAGGCCGCTACCATCAGGTGCGCCGCATGTTCGCCAGCCAGGGCTGGGACGTGCTCACCCTGCATCGCGAGCGCTTCGGCCCCTACGATCTTGCCGGCCTCGAGCCCGGCCAATGGCGACTCCTTGACCTGCCAGAGGACGCGTAGGCCGCTCATCGGCAAAGCCATCCGAATGCCCCAGCACAGGCCGATGGGCCGGATTCAGGTTTCCGCACCTGTCGTGTTTTCCGTGGTCAAACCCGAATCACCCGCCATAATCCGCGCTCCCTTTCCCGGTCGTTCTCGTCTTGCCCGGCGCGTGCTCGAAAGCTCTTCGAGCGGCCTCGCAGGCAGACAGCGCCCGGCTTGCCCAAGCCACTCTTCGCTCTTTGCCCTTCGCTCTTAGCTTACTGCCATGATGACCAGCGCCCAGATCCGCCAATCCTTCCTCGACTTCTTCAAAGAGAAGCAGCACACCATCGTGCCCAGTGACAACGTTGGCTACACCAGCCGCGACGGCGCGCGCATCTTCACGAACGCGGGCATGAACCAGTTCGTGCCCATCTTCCTCGGCGAGCGCAGCGCGGATGTGGACACGTGGCCCGGCGTTTTGCACAAAGGCCTGCCCACACGCGCGGCGGACACACAGAAGTGCATCCGCGCTGGCGGCAAGCACAACGACCTCGAAGACGTGGGCCTCGACACGTATCACCACACGTTGTTCGAGATGCTCGGCAACTGGAGCTTCGGCGACTACTTCAAGAAGGAAGCGATCTCGTGGGCTTGGGAACTCGTGATCGAGCGCTGGAAGTTCCCGCCGACCCGCGTGTTCGCCACGATTTATCAGCCGGACAAATCCAAGGGTGACCCCGCCGAGCGCGACCAGGAAGCCTGGGACATCTGGGCCGAGAAGTTCCGCAGCATCGGCCTCGATCCCGACATCCACATCGTCAACGGCAACAAGAAGGACAACTTCTGGATGATGGGCGACACCGGCCCCTGCGGCCCGTGCACCGAGATTCACATCGACCTCACGCCCGGCGCTCCGAACCTCGACGAAGACCGCCAGCGCGCTGGTGCGAAGCTCGTCAACGGCAGCGACGCGAGCTGCATCGAGATCTGGAACAACGTCTTCATTCAATACAACGCGACGCCCGAAGGCACCTTCGAGCCGCTGCCCGCGAAGCACGTCGATACCGGCATGGGCTTCGAGCGCGTGTGCTCCATCATTCAGGGCACGAAGAACTTCACCGACTTCGAGAACGCGAAGATCAGCAACTACGACACCGATGTCTTCAAGCCCATCTTCGATGAGCTGACCAAGATGTCCGGCAAGACCTATGCGAGCACGCTGCCCAAGGCCAATGCGCAAGGCAACGTCGTGCCCGTGACCGAGCAGGAGAAGATCGACGTCGCCTTCCGCGTCATCGCCGACCACATTCGCACGCTCAGTTTTTCAATCGCTGATGGCCTTCAACCAGGAAGCAATGAACGGGAATACATTCTGCGTCGCGTTTTGCGGCGCGCAGTTAAGTATGGCCGCACGCTCGACTTCAAAGAGCCCTTCTTCTACAAGCTCGTCGATGTCCTTGCTCGGCAGATGGGCGATGTGTTCCCTGAGTTGTTGGCGCGAAAAGAGCATATCAAAAAAGTGCTGAAACTCGAGGAAGAGAGTTTCAACCGAACGTTGGATCGGGGAATCGATCGATTCATGGTTGAGGCACTGAAGCTAGGTGGCAGCGATGTGTCATTGGGTGCCTATAGAGAAACGAAGAATCTTGAAAAAGGCCTCAGCGAACACAAGCGCGCGAATCTGGAGGCCATCCTTGAAGGGACCAAAGCTCAGATCGAGTCGGAAGGAGGAACTTGGGGACACGGTATTACCGGAGGAACTCTGTCGGGCGTTTTTGCCTTCGAGTTATACGACACTTATGGCTTCCCGCTCGATCTCACAGAACTCATGGCCCGCGAACGTGGGTTGAGCGTCGATACGGTGGAATTTCAGAAGCTCATGGACGAGCAAAAACGCCGTGGTCTCGAAGACCGACAGAAGAAGAAGCTTATTGTTTCGCTCAGTAACATCGAAACGAAGGCCCCGACCAAGTTCATCGGTTACGACAACCTCGAAGCCGATGTGAAGGTGCTCGAAGTCGTCGAGATGAAGGACAAGACCGCCGTCGTGCTGGATGTCTCGACTTGCTACGCCGAAATGGGCGGCCAGATCGGCGATGCGGGCCAGCTCATCCTCGGCGCGAACACCTTCCCCATCACCGCCACGACGAAAGTCGGCAACACCTGGCTCCACTTCCTCGGCGGCGACGAAGCCCCGCCTGTCGATGCCACCGTGAAGCTCGTCGTCGATGCGCCGCGTCGTCACGCCATCGAGCGCCACCACACCGTCACGCACATCTTGCACTGGGCGTTGCACGAGGTCGTCAGCAAGGACGCCACACAGAAAGGCTCCAGCGTCACGCCGGACAAACTCACCTTCGACTTCAACAGCGCCGCGCTCACCGCGCAGCAGCTCAGCGACATCGAACGGCTCGTGAACGAACGCATCGTCGCCAACGATCCCGTTTCCTGGAGCGAAGTGCCCTACGTCGAGGCCAAGGCCAACAACGGCATCATGGCCCTCTTTGGCGAAAAATACGGCGACCTCGTCCGCGTCGTGCAGATCGGCGGCCAGCCGCACAAGCTCGACGGTTGGAGCATGGAACTCTGTGGCGGCACCCACACCCGCCACACGGGCGAAATCGGCCTCTTCCGCCTCGTCGGCGAAGGCGCCGTCGCCGCAGGCGTGCGCCGCATCGAAGCCATCGCCGGCCTCGAAGCCTACAACGCCGCCAAGGCCGACGCCGACCTTTTGAAGCTCCTCGCCGGCAAAGTCAGCGCGCAAGGTGCCGCCGACCTCGAGAAGAAGCTCGACCAAATCCTCACGCAGCAAAAAGAGCTCGAAAAAGCCCTCAAAGCCGCCCAGCAGCGCGAAGCCAGCGGCAAAGCCAAAGACCTCCTCGCCACCGCCGAAAACAACGCCCTCATCGCCCACCTCGGCGACGTCGATGCCGACTACGCCATGGCCGTGAATGATGCTCTCAAGTCCCAATTCACCGGCATCATCGTCCTCGCCGCCACCGGCGGCGGAAACGTCACCCTGATGGCCAATGTCGGCAAAGAGCATCAATCCAGGATCCAGGCCGGAAAAATCATCCAGACCATCGCCCCCATCGTCGGCGGCAAAGGCGGCGGCAAACCCGACTTCGCCCGCGGCGGTGGCAAAGACGTGAGCAAAGTCGATGCGGCGCTGGCGGAGGCGCGAAAACTCGTCGGTTGACGGTGGCGAATCCGGCGCCAGCGTCATCTCCGGCGTCACCTTGCTGCCCTTGCGGCGGCACTTGATTGTGACATGGCCTCAATCGTCAACAGGCGGCGGATAGTCCCCAGGAAATGCCGCGCGCTGTGAGCGTGCAGCGTCCACATCGCTTTTCCAATGCCCATGCGCCGCCTCGATCAACTGCTCTCCTCCCTCGGCTACTGCTCGCGTCGTGAGGCTTTGGCGCTGGTCAAGTCGAAGCGTGTGAGGCAAAAAGACATCGTTTTGACCAAGGCGGATCAAAAAGTCGATCCGCATGCGATCACGCTGGATGGAGAGCCGCTCGAAGCACCGGACGGGCTGCTGGCGATGCTGCACAAGCCGGTGGGCTACGTTTGCACGCACGGCGATGGCGAAGGACCGGCGATTTACGAGCTGCTGCCGGATCAATGGCTGCGCCGCAATCCGGCGGTGACGAGTGTGGGCCGTCTCGACAAGGACACGAGCGGTTTGCTGCTCGTCACCGACATCGGCAGCCTCGTGCATCGTTTCACGTCGCCAAAAGCGGAGGTGGAGAAGGTTTATCTGGCCGAACTCGACCGCGAGCTCGACCCGCAGCTCGTCGAAATCTTTGCGCGCGGTGATTTGATGCTGCGCGGCGAGGACAAGCCGTGTCTTCCTGCCCGATTGCAGATCGTTTCAGCAAAAACGGCACGTCTCACGATCACAGAGGGCCGCTATCATCAGGTGCGGCGCATGTTCGCCAGCCAGGGCTGGCATGTGGAGAAGCTGCATCGCGAACGCTTCGGCCCGCATGAGCTGGGTGATCTTGAGGAAGGTGAGTGGCGGCTGATTTCGTTGGAACAAGAACCGCATTGAACGCGTTCACGGCAGTCATGAAGACACTGCTGTTTTTGCTCACACTGACCTGCCCATCGGTTGTTTTTGCCGAGAATACCAACATCGTGCTCGTGCTGGCGGATGATCTTGGATATGGCGATCTGGCCTGTTTTGGCGCGAAAGACGTGCAGACGCCGAATCTGGACAAGTTCGCCAGTGAAGGGCTGCGGTTCACGAGCTGGTATGCGGGCCATGCGAACTGCTCGCCCTCGCGCACGGCGCTGATGACGGGCCGCACGCCGGCACGCGTGGGCGTGCGGGACTGGATTCCGGAAGATTCGCCCGTGCATGTGCGCCGCAGTGAGATCACGATCGCGAAGCTGCTGCAACAATCCGGCTACGCGACCTGTCACAGTGGCAAATGGCACATGAACGGCGAGTTCAACAAGCCCACGCAGCCGCAGCCGGGCGATCACGGCTTCGATCACTGGTTCGCGACGCATAACAACGCGTACCCGAACCATCACAATCCTGACAACTTCGTGCGCAACGGCAAGGAGGTCGGCAAACTCGAGGGCTATGCGGCCCATCTCGTCGCGGATGAGGCGCTGCGCTGGCTGGATGCGCGAGACAAAGCGAAGCCGTTCTTCCTTTATGTCTGCTTTCACGAGCCACATGAACCCATCGCCGCAGATGCGAAATACACCGCGCTCTATCCGCACGATGATCCGGCCTACAGCGCGCATCACGGCAACATCACGCAGATGGACGATGCGTTCGGCCGCGTGATGAAGAAACTCGACGAATCCGGTCTGCGCGAAAACACGCTGGTGCTCTTCACCAGCGACAACGGCCCCGCCATCACGCCGCAGCATCCGTATGGCTCCGCCGGGCCGCTGCGGGACAAAAAGGGTTCGGTCTGGGAGGGTGGCATCCGTGTGCCGGGCATCCTGCGCTGGCCTGGTAAAACGAAACCAGGCACCACCAATGATGAACCGGTGGGCCATGTCGATTTCCTGCCGACCATGTGCGCAGTCAGCGGCCTCACATCGCCTCAGGATCGCGTCATCGACGGCGCGAACTTTCTCCCGCTGCTCGAAGGCGGCAAAGTGGAGCGCAAGACGCCGCTTTACTGGCATTTCAACCGCGCCACGGGTGAGCCGAAGGTCGCGATGCGTGTCGGCGACTGGAAAATCCTCGCCACGCTCGACAAAAACCCGCCTCCACGCGGCAACGACATCACGGAGGAAGGCGAACGCGATTTCAAAGAAGCGGCGCTCAAGGATTTCATGCTCTTCAAGCTGCGCGACGACATCGGCGAGAAGAACGACCTCGCAGTGAACGAGGCGGCCAGGCTGGCTGAGATGAAACCGCTGCTGGAGGCCAAATACGCCGAGGTGAAGGCCGAATCACCGGCCTGGCCTGCGTGGAAATTCACCGGCAGTGAAGGCAGGAAGATCGAGTGGCCGGACTATGTGAAAAAGAAAAAAGCGGCGTCCAAGAAACCCTGAGCACCGCTTTGAGGAAAGGAAACACGGCGAACCGCCTGATCAGTGATGATGGTGGTGGTGACCGCCATGACCACCACCAAATCCGCCGTGGCCCCAGGAGGAGCTGTGGTGGCTGTGATGATGGTGGTGAACTGGACTGCTGTAGGAATGGTAACCGCCATGTCCATGGTACGGCCGTGAATAGACACTGGTGTAGGAGAGGAACGGGCTGGAAACGTAGCCACCGCGGTAATAGGAGGGGCGGCTGTAGTAGGATGGCGAGCCGTAGCCGTAACCGCCTGTGTAGTCGTAAACCTCGCAGGAGGTGAGAGTGAGGGCGACGGCGATGGCGCCGGAGAGAAGCAGAAGTCTGGTTTTCATGGTCGCCGGATTCGACGAGGGCGGCGGCGGGCTATTCAGAGAAAGTTGCGCCTCTTGGGATGCGAGGCATCATCGCCTCACGCATGCCCGCCGAATCCGTCACGCCCGCCATCCTCTTCACCCTCTCATCCGAGGAGGCACGGGCGCTGGGCTGCCTGCTGGAAAAGGAGATCACGCTGCCGGATTATTACCCGATGACGCTCAACGCGCTGGTGACGGCCTGCAACCAGACGACAAACCGCGAGCCCGTCGTGCGCTATGACGAGCGCACGGTGCTGCGCGCGCTGGAGTCGATGAAATCCCACGGTTATGCGTTTGAGGTGAACATCGTCGGCGGGAGGACGCTGAAATACCGCCACAATCTGAAAGGCAAGCTGCCGGGGCTGGAACGCGCGCACATGGCGCTGCTGTGCCTGCTGCTGCTGCGCGGCCCGCAGACCGCCGGCGAACTGCGGCAGCGCACGGAGCGGCTGCATGAATTCGCGGACATGCAGGATGTGGAGAACGCGCTGGCGGAACTGATCGGTTACAAGGAGGGTCCGCTGGTGCAGTGCATCCCTGCGGCGCCAGGGCAGCGCGTGGCGCAGTATATGCATCTTTTCTGCGGGGAAGTGGCCGGAGCGCCTGTTTCCGCGATGTTCTCCCATGCCGCCGAAACACCTGCGGCCGTCGAAAAGACGACGGATGACGGGTGGCGGGAAAAAATCGAGGCGGAGATCGCCCTGCTGCAAGCCCAGGTCTCGCGGCTGCAGACACTTGTGGGCGCGGTGAAGTGAGGAATGGCGGAGAACGAATGTCAGCGCGGCTGCGTTTCGTCACTCCAGCCGCTTCAAGCTGCCGATGCGGTAGGCACCATTGAGCAGGCGCATGTTGTCGCGCTCGGCGTTGAAGGCGTCGAGGTAGAGAATGTGCGGGAAGTCGTCGAGCTCGATGACGTGGACCGAATCCTTCACGTTTTTGAACGCCTCGGCAAGATCATCGAGGCTGTTGATGGCCTTGCCGTTGACTTTGTTGATCACCTGTCCGCCGAGCTTGTCATAGCCCTGCGCGCTGGGCGTGGGCAGTACCATGCTGAGGAAGACGAGCTTTTTACGGCCGGCCTCCTCGTATTTGTCAGGATGTGAGGCGATACGCGCCAGGCGCAGAATGGCGCCGCCGCGCTGCTCCTCCCCAAAGGAGCCGAGATACGGGCGGGAGAGTTCCTGGAAGAGCATGCCGCCCATGAGGACGTAACGCGGTCCTTTGTCAAAAAGATAGGGAAGCACGAGGTGGGCGTCCGGGCCGCGACGTGAGAGCTGGCCGCTGAGCGTGACCTCCTTGCCCTCCCGCAGGACCTTGATCTCGATTTTGTCGCTGACGTAGGCGCGTCCACGCACGAGATGGCTGGAGCTGAGCGGGCCGTATTGCGGGTCTTTGTAATCTCCGCGGGTGTCGATGGTGAAGCCGTTGATGGAGACGAGCACGTCGCCTTTTTTCATGCCGACCTTCTCGGCGGAGCCGCCTTTGACCACGGAGGAGATGAGCACGCCGGGGGCGTCGGGCTTGAGGCCGAGGTATTCGCGGAACTGCTCGTCCTGCGTGGACTGCATCTCCATGCCGAGGCCCGGGAAGCCCTCGTAGCTGCCGTCGGCCACGTCTTTGAGGAAGTGCTCGATGATGGGCGCGGGCAGGATGGTGGTGACCTGGTTCTTCGAGTCATAGCTGAGCAGCAGGCCGACGAGCTTCCCGCCTTTCACGACGGGGAGAGTGAAGCTGTTCGCCTCGCTGCGCACGATGCCGGCGGCCTCGTAAACGAGGAAGTTCGAGCCTTCGACGATGTAGCGGCGGGTGAGCACCTTGTTGATTGTCAGCGGGCTTTTGATGAGCTCGCCCACGCGGCCGGTTTGCAGCACCTCAACGTCGTCCTTGATGCGGGCGGTGGAGTCTAGGCCCATCGGCTTGAGGCCGGCGAAGAAGGTCTTCTGTTTGTCGGAGGGCGGCGTCTCCAGCAGCGCGAGATTGGCCTCGTAATCGACCGCCACGACCTTCGCGGGGACTTTCTGACCGCTTTCCGGCAGCTCGAGCTCGATGTAGGTGGCGTCCGCAACCATCTGCGCGGTGACGAGCACTCGGCCGCCTGCCAGCACGACGCCCAGCCCCCTGCGCCCGGTCGGGGACTCCTTCTGCCACGGCAGATGCAAATTGTAGGACTGTGAGGTGGCGTTCACTTTCACCAGCGAGTTGTTTTGCGCGGCGGGGAGTGTCACGGGGACGGAATCAGCCGCCGGGACGGGGCGCTTCTTTTTCGGAGAAGCGGCGCCGGGTGTTTGCGCCAGCAGAGGAACGACGCAGATCGTGAACAGGAGGAAAAGCGGGAGGAGGAGCTTCATGGAGTCTCGGGGCAAATGGGGGTGCTGGGGGGCGCGGCGGTTATTCATCGCCCATATAGGAGTCGGCGGGGATGTTGTAGGTCCGCATGATCCGCGCGTGCGCGGCTTCGGCGAGTTCTCGTTTGAGAACCAGCGGGCGATTTTTCTCCAGCAGGCGGATTTCGATGAACTTCCCGTCCTTTTCAGCCAGCGCAGCCTGCACGTCCCTGAGTGACTTGATCTTCACGCCGTTGATCTCGTCCACGATGCTCTGCGCATAGGGAGCGAGCCATGTGTTCACCTCGTCAGGAAGCACGCTGGTGAGCACGACGGGTTCCGGGCGTTCGACGTAGAGCTTGTCGGTGAGGAAATTGTCGAAGACATAGCTCACCGTGGCGTCGCGGATCTGGTTCGCGTCCATCAAGTTGCGGTCCATGGGCTGGAAGACGAGCCCGGCGTGGACGATGTAGCGCGGGCGCTGGTTGTAAGTGGCGCCGAGGCGGACGTAGGGATCGAAGCGCGTCAGCTTCACGGTGGCCTCCTGCTTTTTCCCGTCACGCTGGAAGGCCAGCTTGATCGTGTCCCCCGCGAACTTGCGTTCGACGATCTCGTTCATGTCCATCAGCTCGCCCTCGAAGCGCACGAGGCCGTTGTTGAGCACGGGATTGTCGTCAATGCCAAGGATGACGTCGCCGACCTTCAAAATCCCGCCCACGCTGCCCGCCGGTTCCACGTCTGCGACCATCACGCCGACGCCGTCGCCATTCGTGCCGAGCGCCTTTGCCTGCGCCGGGTTCTCGATGGGGAAATCACTCGCGGCAAGATCGACGTAGTGGTCGTAACGGCCGTCCTCCACGTCCTTGAGGAAGCGTTTGATCACCGGCACCGGGATCATGTAGCCGACATTCTGCGCCACGCGGCCGCTGAAGCCCTGGAAGGCCACGCCGACGACTTTTCCGCCCTGCATCACAGGTCCGCCGGAATTGCCGGGATTGATCGCCGCGTCCACCTGGATGGCGAGGTGCGAGTCCACGCCAGTGTGGCTGTAAGGGCGGAAGTCGATGCGCGAGACCACGCCGCGTGTCACGGAAATGCGGTCGCCGCCGATGGGGTAGCCGATCGCGATCACTTCGGTGTTGAGCTGCGGGATGCCGCCGAAATCCAGCGGTGTGAGTTTTTCAAAGTGTTTCGCATCCTCCGCCTCGATCAACGCCAGGTCACAGTCATGCGCGATGTGGACGATTTTCGCCGGGTGCGGCTCCGGATCGTTGCTGGTGCGGATGAGGATGCGCGTGGCATTGCTGACGACGTGCGCGTTGGTCAGGAAACGATTTTTGCCGATGAGGAATCCTGTGCCGCTGCCGCCGCTGGGCTGGCCCGCATTCCACGGTTCGCGATAATCCGGGAACAGCACCGAGACGTCGATGTTCACGACGCCGTCCCATGCGCCGGAGCCCACATCGATCGCCTGGCTCGTGGTGGCGGGTTCCGGGGCCGGTTGCGCCATGGCTGGTGGCAGGACGGCGAAGGCGAGAAGCGGGAGAAACTGGCGAAAGTTCATGCAGGCGGTGTGAAACGCAAACATACGCGGCCCGTTGCCCGAAACACAAGCGCGGCGATGAAATATAATGGACGGATGCCGCTTTCGTGCGAAACGACCGGCACTGGGCATGCGTTTGTTCACGGCACCATGAAGAGCGTCACTTTTTTCGCCCTCGCCGTTTGCGGTTTGCTCACCACGCTGGTTCATGCCGCGGATGCGCCGGTTTACGAGCTGCGCACCTACACCTGCAACGAAGGGAAGCTCGACGCGTTGCTGGCCCGTTTCCGCGACCATACCTGCGACCTCTTTGAAAGGCACGGCATCCGGAATGTGGGCTACTGGGTGCCGCTGGATGCGGAAAACGGCTCCAGGAACACGCTGATCTATGTGCTCGAACACCAGAGCCGCGAGGCGGCGAAGGCAAACTGGAAAGCCTTCGGGGCCGATCCCGAATGGCAGGCTGCGCGCAAAGCCAGCGAGGAGGGCGGCAAGATTCTGGCCAAAGTGCCGGAGTCGATCTTCATGACGCCGACGGATTACTCGCCGCCGCTGACCGTCGCGAAAGGCGGCAAGCCCCGCGTGTTCGAGCTGCGCACCTACACCTGCAACGAGGGGAAGCTGGACGCGCTGCACGCCCGCTTCCGCGATCACACGATGAAGCTCTTTGCCAGACACGGCATGACCAACCTGACCTACTGGGTGCCGGTGGATGCGGAGAAGGGCGCGGGCAGCAAGCTCATCTACATCCTCGCCCACGACAGCAAGGAGGCCGGCCTCGCCTCCTTCACCGCCTTCCGAGCCGATCCCGACTGGGTCAAGGCGAAGGCGGCGAGCGAAAAAGGCGGCCCGCTGACCATCAGCCCCGGCGGCGTGAAGAGTGTTTACATGCAGGCGGTGGACTTCTCGCCGCTTCAATAAGCCGCAACACTGCTCTCCACGCGCCCGTATGCTGCGGGCCATGTTTTCCATCCGCCCGCTCTGCCTCGCCCTCGCCCTCGCATTCGCCATCACCTCGCTCCACGCCGCCACACCTGAATTTGAATGGGTCGCCGCCGGTGGCGGGGCGAAGGGCGACAAGACGCGGGCCGTCGCTTTCGATCATGAGGGAAATGTCTTCCTCGCCGGCGAGACGACGGACGACGGCACGTTCGGCAGCCAGAAGCGCACCGGGCTCGGCGGGACGGACTTCTTTCTCACGAAGGTGTCCAAGGACGGGCGCTTCCTCTGGGTGCGCAGCCTTGGCGGCAGCCTGGTCGATCGTGGTTACGGCGTGGCGACGGACGCGGCGGGAAACGCCTACGTCACCGGTCATCATCAAAGCACCGACGCGCAGGCCAACGGCCAGACGCTGCCGAACGCGGGTGATTACGACATCTTCGTGGCGAAATACGATCCCGCCGGCACGCTGCTATGGGTCCGCACCGCCGGCGGCAAAGGCTACGACTACGGCCATGGCATCGTGGTCGATTCAAAGGGTGACATCATCATCACCGGCTCCCTCGTGGGCGAGGTTAAGTTCGGTGACGTGACGGTGAACGCGGGCAGCACCACGCGGCCGGTTTTCTGCGCCAAATACGACGCCGCAGGCACGCTGAAATGGGTGAAGACCACGAGCGGAAAATTTTCCGGCAGCGGCCATGGACTCGGCGTCGATGCGCAGAATGCCATCTATATAGGAGGCAGTGGCGGCGGGGTGGGAAGCATCGGCTCCGTGCCGGTCGAGGTCGCGAAGGGTCAGGCCGGAGTGGTTTTGAAGCTCAGCTCCGAAGGCGAAGGCGTGTGGGTCGCCACCCTGCCCGGCGTGCCGAGCACGGCCTTCCATGAGATCACGGTTGATGCCACAGGCCGCACCTGGTGCGCGGGCATGTTCAAAGGTGAGCTCAACGGCGGTCCGGTCAAAACCACGGGGGACAAGGACAATGACGGCGTCCTCGCGCATTACAGCCCGGAGGGGAAACTCGTCTGGAGCCACGTCATCCAGGGGCCGGCGGTCGATTACTGCCTCGGCGTCACCACCGACAACACCGGCCGCTGCTTTGTCACCGGTGAGTTTTCAGCGACCGCCACCTTCGCGGGGAAGACGCTCACATCTCAAGGCGCGACCGACATCTACACCGCCGCATTCGATGAAAAAGGCAGCCTCGAATGGCTCGTGCAAACGGGGGGAGCCAAGGGCGACAACGCTTACTGCATGGCCTGGCACCCCTCTGGAAAGATTATTTTTTCGGGGGCTTGTGTCGCACCTGCGACATTCGGCGGGCAGACCATGACCTCCCCCGGTGCGGCTGAAGCCTACGGGGCGGTTTTGCGATTAAAGTGACTGCATGGCGCTAAAATCAGCATTGGGGTCGCCTAAAGTCGAGTTTGAGAGCTTGGTTCCGCTATAATTACCCGGTTTGACAGGGGGGGCGAAGTGGACACCATGCGCGCCCCTTCGCCGGGCCCCCCATCCCGGCAGGCGTGACCCAACAACCCACCCCATCGATTGAACCTGACAAAGACCCTGCTGTGCATCGCTGCCTTGTGCGCCAACATCTCCTGCGCGGAGCAACCCCTCACCAAAGCCACAACGACAGCCGGCACTCCGGGCCAGGTGATCAGTGGCGTCCGCACCACCGCCTACACTCACAACGAGAGTGACCACATCGCCTACGGAGCCCGCACCGCCGTCGGCACCCAGTTGAAGCACGGCCAGATCCGCAGCGCCGCCGCCGACTGGTCCATCTACCCCGTGGGCACCGTGTTCCAGATCCAGGGCGACTCCTCCCTCTACATCGTGGACGACTATGGATCCGCCCTGGTCGGCACCAAGACGATCGACCTCTACAAGCCCTCCTTCAGCGCCATGAACCGCTGGGGCACCCGCCATGTGACCATCAACGTCCTCAAGTGGGGTTCGTTCGAAAAAAGTCTTGCCATCCTCAAGCCCCGCGCCTCGAAGGCCTCCCACGTCCGCAAAATGGTGGCCAGCATCGTGGACCGCGAAGCCTGATCCCTCCCCCCATAGCCTGACTCCAGGTCAGCCACGGAGCCGCCGCGTCGGTTCCGTGGCTTTTTTGTTGGAGAGGCAACACTGACCGCCCATGTCCATGGCGCGTGGAATCGCGCTCGGCAGGAATTTGTCCATGATGCGCAGGCAACCTCGAAACTGCCCACGACACAAACTTCAAGACTTGGGACCTGCCCGGGATGAATCCGGTTCAGACGTGGCTTCGACCGTTTTCTAGCCGCTGATCTGTCGCTCAACCATCGCTGAAGGCGGAAGCCAGGCTCAAGCCGGTGTCCATAATTTTGAAATTTCATAACCTTGAGGGCGAACAGAGCTTGATATTTTATGATAATTTTAATAAAATTGTCTGCATATGAATTTCCAACCTCTCGCCGCTAACCTAGCTTCGTCCATTTTGAGCACCCGAAATGCCGACCCGTTTGTCCAGGAGCTGACAGGCTTGATGGACGAGATTCAGCGCACCAAAGACTGGTTTAACTCGAAGCTGGAGGCCCAGCTCAACAGTTTGAACCAGCTCAGAATCACCATGTTGGGAGAAGGTGCCACCTTCAGCAGTTCCATGGCGACTTTGTTTGAGGCTCCCCATCCGGTGGAGGCCGAAACTCCCGAACCGGCGGCCGACGTGCTTGAGGTGTCAGAAATTCCCCCACGCCAGGCGCATCAGGCCATCGTCCTGCCTCCCACCCACATCGCCGCGATCGATCCTGAACTGGAGCAGGCGACATTGCGCGAGCTCAATGACGCGCTTTCGCGTGCATTTTCGGAGATTGCCAGCCGCGGCGGCGTACCGGGTTGATTTCGCGCAGCTTCCAAGCTGTGGAGATTCTCCGGCAAGCTCGGGGGCGGCGCTGACGTACTTGAGCGCTCCCTCATGAACACCGACTTCGACTCCAATCTCTGCCGTCGCGACTTCCTCACCTCCACCACGAGGACCGTCGCGGGTCTCTCGGTGCTCTCCGGCATCAGCCTCCCGCATGTGCATGCCGCAGGGAGTGACGAGATCAAAGCCGCCCTCATCGGCTGCGGCGGACGCGGCACCGGCGCGGCCAGCAACGCCATGGGCGTGCAGTCCCGCGTGACCCGCCTTGTGGCGATGGCGGATGTCTCCAGGGACCGCCTCGATGCCAGCTTTGACAACCTCACCAAGAAACACCCGGACCGCATGTCCGTGTCCGAGGACTCGAAATTCATCGGCTTCGACGCCTACAAACACGCCATCGACAGCCTGCGCAAAGGCGATGTGGCCATCTTCACCACGCCGGTGGCCTTCCGCTGGGTGCATTACAAGTACGCCATCGAGAAAGGCGTGAACGTCTTCATGGAAAAGCCGATCTGCACCGACGGCCCCACCGCGCGCCGCCTGCTCGCTTTGAACGAAGAGGCGAAAAAGAAGAACCTCAAAGTCGGCGTGGGCCTCATGTGCCGCCACTGCCGCGTGCGTGGCGAGCTCTTCAACCGCATCCAGGACGGTGAGATCGGCCAGCTCATGCTCATGCGCGCCTACCGCATGCAGGGCGTCATCGGCAGCGTGTTCACCCCGCGTCGTGACCCGAAGGCGCATCCGAACGAGCTGCTCTGGCAGATCAAGAACTTCCACAGCTTCCTCTGGGCCTCCGGCGGCGGCTTCAGCGACTTCAACATCCACAACATCGACGAGGCCTGCTGGATGAAGAACGACTGGCCGGTCGAGGTGCAGGCCAGCGGCGGACGTAGCGACCGCGGTGACAACGTGGATCAAAACTTCGACCACTACTCCTGCGAATACACCTTCAAGGACGGCGCGAAGCTCTTCCTCGAAGGCCGCACGCAGTTGAATGTGCACACGCAGTTCGCCACGCAGGTCCACGGCACCAAGGGCAGTGCCATCGTCTCCACCGCCGGCCACTTCCCCTCCCGGGCCATGACCTTCAAAGGCCAGAGCATGGTGCGCTCAAACATCATCTGGCGCGGCAAGCAGCCGGAACCGAATCCTTACGACCTCGAATGGCAGGACCTCATCGAAGCCATCACCAGGGACAAGCCCTACAACGAGGTCGAACGCGGCATCAAGTCCAGCGTCACCACCGCCATGGGCCGCGCCGCCGCGCACACCGGCCAGGTCATCCGTTACAACGACTACATCAACAGTGCCTTCGAATTCTCTCCGAACGCAGACAAGCTCACCCTCGACGGCCCGCCGCCGCTGGCCGCCGACAAGGACGGCAACTACCCCTTCCCGAAAGCCGGCCAGTTCAAGGATCGCGAATATGCCATGGAGCCACAGGCCAATCCCTTCCCGCTCATCCAGTTCCCGCCTGAAGCCGCGCCGGAGCCTCTCACCCCGCCCGAGCGTCCCAAAACAAAGCCGGCGGCAAAAAAGAAGGCCGCGAAAGCCTGACCTCCGTCTCCGCATTCATTCCTGCGCCCGCGTTCGTTGACTCGACGCCCCTCCTGTCACCTCACGGGAATGGGTTTCGTCTGCAAGTGCTGCGGCGTGCCCTTGATGCTGGTGCCGACGAGAGCGGCGAAGATGACGGACTTCACATCGGCGGGGATGCCGAAGGCGACTTCGATGACGCCGGTGCCGCTGGCTTTGACCTCCTTGCGCTCGATGCGGTGGTTGTCGCCGTCCTTGAGAGTGACCTGCACGGGCCTTTCGCCGAAATTGGCGGGGAAGTTGTGTTTGAGCTTCACGATGGCCTTCTGGCCGGGCGTGACGCTGTCGGGCACGTCGAGGGCGATGAGCGCGTCGGGTTTTTCGGGCTTCCTGGCCGCTGCTTTGACAACTTTGCGGCCCTTCCGGCTGGCCTGCCCGCTTTCGAGCTGCTGCATGATTTTTTCGCGCACGGCAGGATCGTTTCGATGGCGGAAGGCTTCGAGCAGCGGGTCCTTCGTTCTGACCATCCAGTCCTCCAGCGCCTTTTCGAGCGCGGTCACTTGCCCGGCGTGTTCCGGTTTCGCGATGAGGTTCGTCAACGCGTCAGGGTCGTAGCGCACCTCGTATGCCTCCTCCGGCACGCGGTGATCGAACAAATCGACGCGCGCGGCCATGGCTTCATTCGTCTTCGCCAACACGCGCATCTGACGGCAGGTCTGCGTGCCCGCCGTCGCGCCGGTCATCACGCGTGTGCCGTTGTACCACGGATTGAAGATGTAGAGCCAGTCTTTCGTCTGCACGGCGCGCATGGGGGTCTTCTGGCCGCCGGCGTTCTCGTTGTGCTCCTTGAAGACCATCGTGCGCTCCGGCTGTTTTTCGCCTTTGAGCACGGCGGCGAACGATTGGCCGTCGAAGCCGCCCGGCTGCGTGATTTCCAGCATGTCGAGGATCGTGGGCAACAGATCGACGGTGGAGATCATGTGCTCGTCATCGACCGCGCCTGCCTTGGTGACGCCGGGCCAGCGGATCATGAGCGGCGTGCGCGTGCTGTGATGGTAGAGCTGTGTTTTGGCAAACGGCAGTGGCATGCCGTGGTCGGACAGAAACACGATGATCGTGTTCTCGTCTTCGCCGGATGCCTTCAACGCGGCGAGGATCGCGCCCACGCTGTCATCGGCACGCCGCACGCTGGAGTAGTAGAGCGACAATTCCTGGCGGATGACCGGATCGTCGGGCAGGAAGCCGGGCACGGGCACCTCCTGCGGCGTGAAAACCTTCGACGGCACGTTCTGGTCATGCACGACCTGGCCTTTCTTGCCTTCGGAATAGAACGGCTTGTGTGGATCGGCGATGTTCAGCAGCAGGCAGAACGGTTTGCCGGCCTTCTTCGCGGCGGTGATGCCGTTCGTGGCCGCTTCGCCCCACGAGGCGGGATTTTTGGCGTCGTCCTTCCGCTCGTCGCCGAGCACGATGTCCCACGGAAACGGCGAGTAGGGAGTGCTGTGCGACACCTTGTGCCGGATGCCGGTGAAATAGCCCGCGTCCTTCACCAGATCACCGAGCACGGGATAGTCCTTCTCGTGTTTCCCCATCGCACGGAAGCCTTCAATTCGGTTGTTGTGCGGGTATTTGCCGCTCCACATCACATTGCGCGAGGGCATGCAGTTGCCCACGACGGTATGCGCGTGGTTGAAGCGCAAACTTCGCGCCGCGAGCCTGTCCATGTTCGGCGTCGTGTCCTTCAGCTTGCAGCCGAACGCGCCGACTGAATCACAACTCATGTCATCGGCGGTGATGATGAGCAGGTTCGGCTTCACCGCGAACAGCGAGGAGCAGAGGACGAGGAGAAAAGCGAGCGCGCGGAGCATGGCTCGTGCTGAAACGACGGCCCCTGGGCCGGCTTGCAATGAAGATGCCGTTCAAAACCGGATCCGGCAGTTCCCGCTTCCGTGCGCATCCATCACGCGAAACGCCCCGTGCTGTTGCCGAACGAACCGGTCTCCACGCCCATTTTCTGGGCGATATCGACGAACAGATTGCACAGCGGCACCTTGTGGATGCCCTGATTCGGCACTTGTCGGAATTCGCCGTGCTTGTAGCCGCCACCTGCCAGCAGGATGGGAAGGTCGGAATTCTTGTGCGAGTTGCCATCGCCCATGCCGCTGCCGAACATCACGGTCGTCGAGTCGAGCAGCGTGCGCTCGCCGTCGTTCATCTTCGCGAGACGGGCCACGAACTTGCCGAAATGCTCGATCTGATATTTCTCCAGCATGATAAGGTTCGCGATGGCCTCGGGATCGTTGCCGTGATGGGACAGGCCGTGCCAGTCCTTCTTGATGCCGAGGTGCTGCGGCATGAAGTCGCCGCCGATCTCCAGCGTGGCGATGCGCGTGCTGTCCGTCTGCAAAGCCAGCGCGATGAGCTCATACAGCAACGGGATGTCCTCGACGGCGTTGCGATTCGCCGGCTTGTCGAAGGGCGCTTTCGGCTTCGGCTGATTCGTCCAGCGCTGGCGCAGTTCGAGACGCTTTTCCACATCGCGCACTGAGGTCAGATACTCGTCGAGCTTGGCCTTGTCCTCCTGGTTCACCTTCTTGGAAAGACGGTTCGCCTCTTCCAGCACGGAGTCGAGGATGGACGCCTGCACCTTGTTTTCCTGCGCACGCCGCGTCTGGCGTTCTGGCGAGTCGCTGATGAAGAGTTTCTCGAACAACTCGGCCGGATTCGTCACCGGCGGCACACGCACGCCGGATTTCGTCCACGCGATCTGGCAGCCGCCATGAATGCCGCCCTCCGAACCGACCGTGAGCGACGGAAAGCGCGTCTCAAAGCCCACCGCGTCCGCGAGATACTGGTCGATGGTCACATTGCCATCCGGGCGGTTTTGCGCCTCGGAGTGCAACACTCCCGAAAGAAACGAATGCACGGCGAAATGACCGCCCTTCACGCCATGATCGAGGCCGCGCAGCACTGTCATCTTGTCACGAATGTCCCACACCGGTTCCAGTAGCGCGGTCTTCTCATAATTCCGTCCCGCAGTGGTCGGAAAGAGGCTCTTCGTTTGGTAGCCGAGCAGGTTTCCGATCGCCACAAAGCGCCGCGCACCCATGCCCGCGCCTTTGGCGGCCTGCACGGCTCCTTTGGCCTGGAGCGAGGACATGCTCGGCAACGCCAGCGAGGCGCCGAGGGAGCTGAGAAGAAAATGACGACGATTCATGGTGGGGCAGGCCGATTCAACGAAGGGAAATGACGATTTGTTGCAACGGCCGGGCCTGTCAGGGAGCAAGGAGCCGGAAACAGGCCACTCAGTCAGATCCCTCGCACTCAGCCGCGATGCGGCGATAGATCGCGATGGCTTCGTCAAAGGTGCGTTTCGCCTCCTCACGTTCGGCTGGAATGATGTTCCGCTCACGCATGCGCCAGAGCTGCTCGATGCAGGCGGCGCACCATTGTGCGCTTTGTTTTGAAGCGCGTATGGGTTTGTCGGCAACAATGACATTGACCGGATTTGTATGGAGCTGCGGGAACTGCCGCACAGCCACCCAACTGCTTCGTGTGATGGCGGCACTGAAGGTAATCTCGTGCAGTTGGTCGTCAGCGATCACCTCGCGCGTGGCGACGGGAAGGCCGTTCACGACCAGCTCGATCTTGCGTTTGCCGCCGAGGTAAGGCTGCGCACCGGTGGCGTCATGATAATGCACCGTGTCACCGGTCAATCGTGCGCCCGCGACCGGAACCGCGCCACCATACGCGATTTCGAGCGGCGTTTCGGAGCTGAACGCGAGCTTCACGCTCACTTTCACACGACCCGGTTGCGCGAGTTTCACTTCGCCGCCGGATGATTGTCCTTCGACGGCAAAATTCAACGCGTGCGCATAACCGTCGCTCACATAGGTGTCGCGGCCGTGCGCCATGGCCTCGCACCATTTCGCGAAGTCGATGCGCTCCACCTTGCCGAGCTGCACATACGTCCGCCCCTGGCCGACGCGCGTGCCGCTCATGCACGGGAAATCGGTCTCGCCGGCGGCCTTGAGCGGGAAACCGCAGTTCAGCATGTGATACCACGCGTTCCATTCCAGCAGACGCGCCGTGTCCATCGCGCTGATGAAATCGCACACGCCATGCGCGGTGGTGACGAAGATCTCATGCCCGCCAGCGTCGGGGATCGCGACGTTCGGCAGCAGATCGATGACGCGTTCGTTGCTGTTGACGAGTTCGGCCTCGTTCAGGCCGCCATCGTGATCGAAATCGACCTTGTCGAACGGCTCGGGCAGCAAAGCGTCCTTCGTTTCATCCGCAGTGAGACGCGCGTCTTTGTTTGCATCGAACAAATCGAGTGTGCGTTTCGCCGCGACGGACGAATTCACCTGCATGCCGCTGCCAGAGTGCGGATAGCCGGTGAAGCCGCCCTGCTGCTTCGTCCAACGCATGGCGGGCGTGTTCCAGGTGGGCCAGCCTTTGACGCCATCTGCGCCGGGGTACACGAGCTCGCGCAGATTGAGCAGACAGATGTGCCCGAGCGCCGCAGAGCCGAAACCGCTGACCTCCATGTCGTATTTCATCTGTGTCAGCGGCTCGCTGATCAGATCGACCTTCGGGCCGAAGAACTGGCGCTGGTAATCGAAGCAGTAACCCCACGCGAGCACGCAGCCGACGTTCAGGCCCTCGCCCTTCACCTGCTGGAACATGTGCTCCGGCCGCATGCCCTCCGACGGCGTCGTATAGTGCGCGCAACCGGCGGCGTGGATGTGATGATCACCGCTGTAGTAACCGTAGTCCGCCGTGTTCATCCAGCGTTTGAGCTTCACCGGCAGCGTCATCTCCCTCGCGGCGGGAATGGTCACCTTCGTCTTCACCGTGTGATATTCCGGGCCGCGCGAGGCCTCCATCGTGAACTCACCCGGCGGCAGTAGCACCGAGTCACCGTTCGCGCGATAGATGTGCTTCTGGAAAAAGAAGTCCGGTGCCAGACGACGTGCCTGCGGTGGAAAAACGTGACCCTGCGCGTCGGTGAAGGTCAATCGTGCCGTCGTCGGCTTGTCGTCGTGGTCCTTCACATCGAGTTTCACCGTCACCGCCGGTTTCACATCGAGCAGCACCGGCACTTCCGCGCGAAAGCCGAGATCCTGCGTGCCCTGGCCGATGTCGAAGGCCAGCACGGCTTCGCGCTTGCCTGCCTCGCTCGAATAAATCAGTGCGATCGCATATTCGACCTCCAGTCCGCTGAGATGCGTCGTCATCGGCGGTGAATCGAACAGGCTGATCTCCAGGAAGCGATGCTCGTTCTTCGTGTTCTCGTTCTCACGCAGATGCGTCTGCCGCTCGCGCTCCATCGTGCCCTTCGCCACGCCCGCATACGACGGTCCCGCCTGTGCGCTACTGATGCGCAGCTTCGCCACGCTCGTCGCATGATTGACCACCTTGATCAGCACCGGCGTGTAACCCGCCTGCTGCACACTCGCACCCGCCGGACCACGCGCCGCCTTCACCCGCGACTCCGGATTGATGTCCACCACGCACAGCACGTTCGCATCGAGCGCCGCCTGCACCGCCGCCGCGTCACGTTTCGCGATCGAGTCCTGTAGCTTCGCTCGCGCGTTAGCCGCGAGCGGTGCGCCGAGAAAGTCCAGCGCCTGCATCAGCCGCTGCGCATTCGCCGCCAGCGGTTGCCCTTCGACTTCGATCACAGGCGGCGGTTCAGCCGCTCCCGTCGTGGTGACGGCCAGAACAACAAGGAGCGAAGCGAGTTTCGCGTTCATGCACTGGATACGCCAGGAATGAACACATCTTCGATCAAGGACTGAATTGCACCACCGTGCTCACCATCGCACCACGGTCATCGGTGACTGAAAGAAACCATGTGTTGGCATCCGCAGGCGGTTTCGGAGCAGTGATCCGGCAATGCTCGTTGAAACTGGCCCCGCTGGAGTCGCCGCCAGTCCATGCGATCTTTGCCTCGACGGTCTGCCATGCGCGTTTGGAGCGCGGTCCGGCGTCGGAGGTGTAGTGAAGCGCGGCCTTGCGCACATGGCCGTTGCCAATGAGGCAGTCGGCCTCAATGACATCGCCACGGATGACCGGCGCGCTGATGACTGGCAGCGATCTTTGCACGCGCAGACCGTCCTTGCCTTCAACGGGCACCAGGCGGCCACATTTGTCGCCGATGAACTGACCGATTTCCTGCGGCGCCCAGCCGGGGGGATGGCCGTGCGGCATCTTGATCTGGATGCGCAGGTGCTTCTCGCCGGGCACGACAGCGTAGCTCTTCATGTAGCTGTCGAGCACATAGTGGACGTCGTTGGTGCCATTGACGAAGAGGATCGGCACGCGGCAGCGCGGAAGCAGGCTGCCGGGATCGTATTCCTTCACCCACAAGGCGCGGTGTTCCGCGTCCAGCTTGTCGATGCTGGGCTTCTGCACGGATTCGCCTTCGTGGAGGAAGCCGCAGCCATAAACTGGCACCGCAGCCTTGAAGCGATCATCGAGCGAAGCGACGAGGCAGGTCGTGTAACCGCCCCAACTGATGCCGGTGACGGCCGTGTGCTCCGCATCGACCTCCGCAAAGCTGCGCAGCAGCGAATGCGCGCGCATCACGCTTGCCACGGCATGAAACGGCCAGTCGTCGCTGGTGTCCGGGGTGTTGATGCAGTCGAATTTTTCGGGATGCCCATGCGCCGGGCCGCCGCTCGGAAGGCGTGTGCGCACGCCGCGATGGCCGTTGCCGACGGCCATTCCCGTTTTCGGATCAAACTCCGGCTCAGGCGGACGTGAGCCGTTCAAATCCATCGCGATGGCCGCGTAGCCGCGCTTTGCCCACAGATGCACCCAGTCCGCGAAGGCCGTGCCGCCACCGCCGTGGATGAGCACCACGCCGGGGAATTTCGCGCCTGGTTTCACCTCATTGCCGAGCGTGATGGGCGACGCGTAAAACGCGAACACCTCGGTGTCGTGGCCCTGATACTTCTCGCCCGCATACGTCAGCGAGTGAATCGGCTGGTCCTGCCGCACCCACTTCATGGCAGGCACGTTGCTCTTCAATGCGTCGAGATCCCAAGGGCCGATTTTTTCGGCGGAAAGCAAAGGGCAGAGGGCGGAGATTGAGAGGAGGGCGGCAATGCGCATGGCGTGGCAACAAACGCGGTGCCCCGCGCGCATTTCTCGCACCTTTCCCTCACTCCCTGCCTTTTCAGCAGCTCATCTGCCGCCCTGTGACGCCCGCTCCACGAGGTTCTCATAGATTTTGCGGCGCTCATCCAGCCCGAGTCCCTGGTTGCGGTAGCCGAACATGGTGCGGTTGATGCTCTCGCGCTGCGAGACGCTGAGGCGCGAGAGCTTGGACACCATTTCCGGCGGCGGCTGGCGCGGGTAACCGTCCGCGTCGAACCCCTCCTTGTAGTTCACGGCCGCGTTTTTTGCCGCATCCAACTGGGACGAATTCAAAGACGGCAGATTGCCCCCGGTGCCGCCTCCACCGCTCGCACCTCCAGTTGGGGTCGCGAATTTCTTCGCCGGGATTGGCGGCGGCTTTTGATAGCGGATGGAGACGACCTCCCCTCCGGGGATCTGAATCCTGGCCCTCCAGGTCTGGATTTCCGCCGGATCGCCCTCGACCCCCACCAACTGCCAGCCCTGGAAATTGGCCGTTTTGGAGACGACCTGGGACTCCATGGTTTTCGTGTCGAGGAGCGTTGCCACGACGTCCTTTTCAAATTGCGCGATGCCCGTGAGAATGAGCGAGTCCGAAACGCCCAGGGTGCGCGTGAAGGGGGAGTTCGCCACGAGAGCATCGAAATCATCCTCATTCAGCGGACGCGGGATCGCCCCGTCCTCCAGCGGCGGACTTGCTCCGCCCTCCCCGGCTCCAGCCTTCGCAGGACCGCACCACGAGAGCAAGCAGACGCCACAGGCCAGGTTCAAGGCCATTTTCAAAAACTCCCGCCGCAGGATGCTCATGGCCTGTTGTACGCCGGAAATCCGGTGAAACCATCCGCCAAAGCCAAAACAGTCCGCCAGCCGTCAAACTGCGGGGCATTTCGTGCGAACTTCCGTTTTCCAGACGTTACTTCCGGCATGTCGCGACTTCTGCTTGTCCTTTTCTCCCTGCAAACCGCCGCCTTCGCCGCCGAGCTGCCGAAAAACCTCCCCCAAGCCATTCCGCTCTGGGAAAAAGGCGCGCCCGGATCCGAGTCCCGCAAAGATGAGGCGGAGCAGACCGACGGCACGAACGTCTGCAACGTCCACAACCCCACGATCGCGCCTTATGTGCCCGCCGCTGACACATCCACCGGCACCGCCGTCATCATCTGCCCCGGCGGCGGCCATTCGAAGCTCTGCCTCGGCCATGAAGGCTACGCTTTGGCCGAATGGTTCCGCGACCACGGCATCGCCGCTTTCGTGTTGAAGTATCGTCTCGCCCGCGAACCCGGCAGCACTTACACGATCCAGGATCACGCCATGGCCGATGCCCGCCGCGCCATCCGTCTCATTCGCAGCCGTGCCGCGGGATGGCACATCCAGCCCGACCGCCTCGGCATCCTCGGCTTCTCCGCCGGCGGTGAGCTGGCCGCCTTCGCCGCCATGAAGAGCGATCCTGGTCGAAAAGACGCCGTCGATCCCGTCGAGCGGCAAAGCAGTCGCCCCGATTTCCAGGCGCTCATCTATCCCGGCACCTCCGCCCTTTTCAACGCGGAGAAAGGCATGCCACCGCTCTTCATCGCCGCCGGTTACAACGACCGCCCCGACATCTCCGGAGGCATGGCCACGCTCTATCTCAAATACAAGGCCGCCGGTGTGAAGGCCGAGCTACACCTCTATGCGAACGCCGGCCACGGTTTCGGCTACAGACCCGGCGCCAAGCCCGACGCCGCCATGCGATGGCCCGTGCGCCTCACTGAGTGGCTCATCGACAGCGGACTGCTCAAGGAGCCGTGAAGACAGGCCGCGTCATGCGGACCGGTGAAATGGAGGATGCGGAGTTGCCTGCGGGGCATTCTCAGCAAGGACGTGGCGCAAGCCGGCGGCTGCGGCTTGCGGTTGGGAAGATGCTTTTCAATATTCAGACCATCCATGCCGACTCCCGCCTTCCACTACCAGCCTCTCCTCGAACTCGGCGCCGACGACACCGAATATCGCTTGCTGACGAAGGACCACGTCCGCGTCGAAAAACTGGGCGATAAGGAGATGCTCGTCGTCGATCCCGACGCGCTCACGCTGCTGGCGAACCAGGCCTTCCACGACATCAATTTCTTCCTGCGCCCGAAGCACCTCAAGCAGGTCGCCGCCATCCTCGACGATCCCGAAGCGAGCGAAAACGACCGCATGGTGGCGCTGACGATGCTCAAGAATGCCGACGTGGCCTCCGCAGGCTTGCTGCCGTTCTGCCAGGACACCGGCACCGCCATCATCATGGGTAAAAAAGGCCAGCAGGTCTGGACCGGCGGCGGTGACGAGGCGGCGCTCTCAAAAGGCGTCTATCTCGCCTACACGGAGAACAACCTGCGCTACTCGCAAAACGCCGCGCTGAACATGTTCGACGAGAAGAACACAGGCACGAACCTGCCCGCGCAGCTCGATTTGTATGCCACGGATGGCGATGCGTATAAATTCCTCTTCATCGCCAAAGGCGGCGGCTCGGCGAACAAGGCGTTCCTGTATCAAGAGACGCGCGCTGTGCTGAATCCGAAGAGCATCGTGAAGTTTTTGTCCGACAAGATGCTCACGCTCGGCACCGCCGCGTGCCCGCCGTATCACCTGACCTTCGTCATCGGCGGCACCTCGGCCGAATCGACGATGAAACACGTCAAACTCGCCTCCACGAAGTATTACGACAACCTCCCCACCACCGGCAACGAGCACGGCCGCGCCTTCCGCGATGTCGAATTGGAGGCGCAGATGCTCCAGGCCGCCCGCGAGTGCGGCATCGGGGCGCAGTTTGGCGGAAAATACTTCGCGCTGGATGTGCGCGTCATCCGCCTGCCGCGCCACGGCGCGTCATTGCCCATCGGCATCGGCGTTTCCTGCTCCGCCGACCGCCAGTCGAAGGGCAAGATCACGAAGGACGGTGTTTTCATCGAGAAGCTCGAAACGAACCCGCTGCAATACATCCCCGAAGAACTGCGCCATCGCAAAGACACCAACGCCGTGCGCATCGACACGAACCGCCCCATGGCCGATATCCGCGCTGAGTTGAGCAAGTATCCCACCACCACGCGCCTCCTCATCAACGGCCCCATCATCGTCGCGCGCGACATCGCGCACGCCAAGCTGAAGGAGATGCTCGATGCCGGCAAACCGCTGCCCGACTACTTCAAAAATCATCCCGTCTATTACGCCGGCCCCGCCAAAACACCCGCCGGCATGCCCAGCGGCAGCTTCGGCCCCACCACCGCCGGTCGCATGGACAGCTACGTCGATCTCTTCCAAAGCCACGGCGGCAGCATGATCATGATCGCCAAGGGAAATCGCGGCCAACAGGTCACCGACGCGTGCAAGAAGCACGGCGGCTTCTACCTCGGCAGCATCGGCGGCCCCGCCGCGATCCTGGCGAAGGAAAACATCAAGAAAGTCGAAGTCGTCGAGTTCCCCGAACTCGGCATGGAAGCCATCTGGAAGATCGAGGTGGAAGATTTCCCCGCCTTCATCCTCATCGACGACAAGGGGAATGATTTCTTCCAGACCGTCGGGCCGGGATGCTCGGTGAAGCATTGAGAATGCTATTAATTTGTTATTAATTGATAAAAAACTGATAGCAAGCGGATCGCAAGTGGAGCAATTTGCTATCAATTAAGATCAATCTAATAGCAAATTAACACTATGAGGATGCTACACACCCCACCACCACTCCAGGATCTGGTCCGCAAAGTTGGCTTGGATCGGTTCTGGGAGCTCTTCTCCCAAAAACTGCCTGACGACCGCTACTTCCACTGGGATGAAGTCCGTCATCGTTCCCCTCCTGAAGGCATGACGGTTGAAGAATGGTGGCTCAGTTTGAGGCATCATCGCCAGAGCCAGTCCAAAGCCTTGCCGTTAGCCGACGCCAAGGGCTCTTCGTTCACTTGGTTTTTGACAGACCGAATGTTGCTCTCCCTGCACAAGCTGGACATGGGAGCGGGTGGCACTGTTCTGATGCCGGCACAGGTCACAAACCCCGCTACTCGTGACCAGTATTACGTCAGCAGTCTGATGGAGGAGGCGATCACCTCCAGCCAGATTGAGGGTGCGACCACCACCCGCGAAGTTGCTCGTGACATGCTGCGAAGCCAGAGGGTTCCCAAGGATAACAGCGAGCGGATGATTCTGAACAATTATCTGACAATGCGGGAAATGGAGCGATGGAAGAATCAAAAGCTGACTCCGGAGCTTGTTTTCGACATCCACCGCAAAATCACCGAAAACACTTTGGACGATCCTACGGCAGCAGGAAGACTACGGCGTGCTGATGAGCTCGTCGAGGTGGTGGACGAGCAAACGGAGGAAGTGTTGCATGTGCCACCACCTGCCAGCACTCTCGAAAAGCGCATGCAGGCGATGTGTGACTTCGCCAATCAGCCGGATGACAGCTCCCCTTTCGTTCATCCAATCATCCGGGGCATCATCCTTCACCTCTGGCTGGCCTATGATCATCCCTTCAAAGATGGGAACGGAAGAACGGCCAGGGCTTTGTTCTACTGGCTGATGTTGAACCGCGGCTTCTGGCTATTTCAATTTGTGTCCATCTCCCAGATTCTGTTGCGTTCGCGCTCGCGTTATGGACAAGCCTTCCTGAAGACTGAAACCGATGGCAATGACCTGAACTACTTTTTGCTTCACCAGCTGGAAGTGATCGAACAGGCCATTCAATCCCTGCACGACTACATTGCGCGCAAAACGAACGAGATAAGCGAAGCCAGCAGAATGCTGAAAGCCCTGGATGAGTTCAATCATCGTCAGGAGGCGCTGTTGAATCGCGCTATCAGACGCCCAGGCACTGTGTTTACCATCGAAAGCCATCAAAACAGCCATGGGGTCAGTTATGCCACAGCACGAGCAGATATGCTTGGACTGGTCGAGCGGGGAGTACTCACTCAACGCAAGCGTGGCAAGGCTTTCGTGTTTGAAGCACCTGCTGATTTGGAACAGCGTCTTCGTTCATAATCGACATCGACTGACCTTTCGTTGCACTACCATCTCGTGTTCAGCACGAAAAACCGGGAACCTTGGCTCTTGCCGACGAATCGAAAACGCGTTCACGAATACATCGGCGGCATCCTCCGTAACATGGACGGCGTGGCGCATGCGGTGGGCGGCACGGGCGATCACATCCACATCGCCGCCGGTCTGCGGGCGACGCATTGCCCCGCCGACGTGATGCGGGAGGTGAAGATCGAGTCCTCCCGCTGGATTCACGAGGAACCACGGCTGGCGGGCTTTGTGTGGCAGGAGGGGTATGGTGCCTTCACCTTTGCCGCGCCCGATTTGGAGGCCGTGCGGGCGTATGTGCTGAACCAGGAGGAGCATCATCGCGTGAAAACGTTTCAGGAGGAATACGTGGCGATGCTGAAACGCGGCCTGGTGGCGTATGAGGAACAGTTTTTGTGGTAACGAAGGCACTTGCACCCTTTCAGGACGCGGCGTGGGCTGTGCATAGGTTTTCTGTGGTGAAGGCCGCGGAGCGACCGGGGGCCGCAGAGCTCCGCACGCACTTTCCCCGTGCATCCTTCTCATTTTCGCCCACAATCCACCTCCCATGACCTTCGCCGAGCTTCACCGCATTTATTACCAGCCCTTCTTCACCCTCATCAAGCAGGCACGCGCGGTGCATGACGAGCATTGGACGGACGGCACGGTGCAGCTTTGCACCCTGCTCAGCATCAAGACCGGTGGTTGCAGCGAGGACTGCGGTTACTGCGCGCAGAGCGCCCGCTACACCACCGGCGTGCAGGCGGAGAAGCTCATGGAGCGGGAGCAGGTCATGGAGCGCGCCCTCGCCGCGCGCTCCAGCGGCGCCACGCGCTTCTGCATGGGCGCGGCCTGGAAAGGCGTGCGCAAAGGCACGCAGAAGTTCGACCAGGTGCTCGACATCGTGCGCGACGTTTCAAAGCTCGGCATGGAGGTTTGTGTCACGCTCGGCGAACTCGGCGCGGAAGAGGCCTCTGATTTGAAAAAAGCCGGCGTCACTGCCTACAACCACAATGTGGACACCTCGCCGGAGCATTACCCGAACATCGTCAGCACCCACACCTTTGAGGACCGCCTGCGCACCATCCGCCACGCGCAGGACGCCGGCATGTCCGTCTGCTGCGGCGGCATCCTCGGCCTCGGCGAGACGATCGACGACCGCCTCAAGATGCTGGAGGTCATCTCCAACTTCAATCCGCAGCCCGAAAGCGTGCCGATCAACGCATTGATGCCCATCCAAGGCACGCCCATGGGCGACAACGAAGTCGTCGATTCCTTCGCCTTCATCCGCATGATCGCCGTCGCGCGCATCGCCCTGCCAAAGTCCAAGGTGCGCCTCAGTGCCGGCCGCACGAATCTCAGCCGCGAGGCGCAAGCCCTCGCCTATTTCGCCGGTGCGAACTCCATCTTCTACGGTGACAAGCTCCTCACCGCCGCCAATCCGCGTGCCAACGAGGACATGCGCCTCCTCCGCGATCTCGGGCTCCTGCCCCTGGAGCCGAATCCCGGCATGGAGGCACCCGGAGCCACGAACGGCGTCCCGCTCAGCCCCTGCTGCGAGCGCGAGCATGCGTGCGAAAAGGAAATGACCGGCGCGTGCTGCTGATCGAGCGATAAAAGGTGTTCGAGCACGGTGCCCCAGTTCAAGCGGCGGGTGGTTTTCCCCGAAGCACGGACACATGCCCTGGAGAACCGCGTCCATGAGACACCCGCCATCGCAGATGGAGCGGCATGCGCGAGATGCGCGCATCGGGCTGACAAAACATCGCAAGCTCGGTTGCCGGGCGAGGTGACTCCGCACTCTACCCCTTTACATCACCCCGGACTCCCGGCATCGTTTTTTTATCAACCTGCACGTCATCACATCCCACCATGCCCGTATCCGTCACCGGCGTCATCCACGATCTCGAACGCGTCCTGCTCACGCCGGATCAAATCCACGCGCGCGTGCGGGAGATGGCGGCGCGGTTGAATGCGGAGCTGGCGGGCAGGGTCGTCACCGTCGTGGCGCTGATGGACGGCGCGTTGTTCTTCGTGGCCGATCTGCTGCGCCAGCTCGAAATCCCCGTGCGCATGCACACGCTCAGCGCCAGCAGCTACCACGGTGGCACCGCCACCAGCGGCGAGGTGAAGGTGAACTGGCCGCCCGATCTCGATTTCCGCGACCAGGACGTGCTGCTGCTCGATGACATTTTCGACAGCGGTCTGACGCTCAGCGTGATCCGCGAACGCATTCTCGCGCAGCAGCCCGCCTCGCTGCGCACCTCCGTGCTGCTCAGCAAACGCCGCCAGCGCCTGCGCGAAGTGCCGCTCGACGACATCGGTTTTGAAATCGCCGATGAGTTCGTTGTGGGCTACGGCATGGATTACCTGGGCCGCTTCCGCAACCTTCCCTGCATCGGCATTCTAAATCCCAACAAACCGTCATGAAACTGCGCGTGCTGTTCTTCTCCGTCCTGCGTGACATCACCGGCGCCGACGAGATCACGCTCGAAGTGCCTGCGGGCAGCACGATGGCCGATCTTCTGGCCCAAATTGAATCCCGCTGGCCGAAGCTGCGTGATTGGGCGGGCAGCACGCTCCTCGCGCTCGACCAAAGCTATGTGAAACGCGACGCTGTGCTCCATGACGGCGCCGAGGTCGCTCTCATGCCGCCCGTTCAGGGCGGATGAGGCACGTTCAAAAACTTCGGAGGAGGATACATCGCGACCCGGACAGACGTTTGGGATGGCAAATCCGTCCCACCCATGAAGACGCGTGTCATTTTCTGCCTGCTGGCCGCCATGATGGCTGCCAGCGCGGAGGAGGCGTTGGACATCGCGAAGCGCAGCCTGCCGTTCATCAAAGAGAAAGGCCTCGCCTGGATCGAGGACCGTCAATGCGCGAGCTGTCATCAAATTCCCTCAATGCTGTGGAGTCTGAACAGCGCCGCACGATTTGGAATCGATCCTGAGCACAAGGAGACGGCCGAGTGGACACCGTGGGCGACCGACTGGCGGCATTGGAACCAGACCAAGGACAAAGACGGCGTGGACAAAGTCTCCGCTGGCAACATCGACACGATGGTGTGGTTGTTGCTGGGGCGTGACGCGGCTGTTTCGCCCGCGCCGGCATGGACGGGCGAGTTTCGTGCTCAGATTCTCAAGAACCAGCAGCCTGATGGCTCGTGGAAGGCCGGCGGGCAGCTTCCGCTCGGCAAACGACCTGCGCGTGAAACGGTCGAGGTCACCACGATGTGGACGCTGCTCGCTTTGAAATCGTATGAGGGCGAAGAAGTTCCAGCCGGGTTGCAAAAGCGCGCCGAAGAGTTCCTCGCGAAAGCCCAGCCTGGCGCGAGCACCGAATGGCATGTCGTGCGTCTGCTATCGAAGCCCGAAGACACAGCCCTGTGTGATGCCGTGCTTCAACTCCAGCACGACGATGGCGGCTGGGCCTGGCTAGCAAAGGAGCCGAGCGACGCCTTCGGCACCGGGCTGGCGCTCTACGCGCTCGCCAAAAGCGGCCTGCCCGCCGGGCACTCCGCGCGGAAGAAGGCTGTGGCCTTTTTGAAGACCACGCAAACGCCCGACGGCTCCTGGCCCGTGCCCAGCACACGCAAGCAGGACAAAAACAAGATCAACAAGACCGCCACCTACTGGGGCACCGCGTGGGCGGTGATTGGATTGCTGGAAGCACCGCGAAAGAACGAGGCGGCTGCGTCCGAATGAGTCCGTCACCATGATGAAATCCAGCCTGCTTCTCGCCGCCCACCTTTTTGCCGCCTCACTCGCCCACGCCGCTGATCCGCAGCCGCCGGAGGGCTTCAAAGCCATCTTCAACGGCAAGGATCTCGCGGGCTGGTATGGCCTGAATCCGCATTCCGTCGTGAAGCTCACCGGCGAGAAGAAAGACGCCGCGCTGAAGAAGATGCGCGATGAATTCGCCGCGAACTGGAAGGCGGAGAACGGCGAGCTCGTCAATGACGGTCATGGCCCTTATGCGACGACCGGGCAGGAATTCGGCGACATGGAGTTTCACATCGAGTACAAAACGGTCGCCGGCGCGGACAGCGGCATCTACCTGCGCGGCGTGCCGCAGGTGCAGATCTGGGACAAGAACCAGGTCTTTGATCCGAAGAAGCCCACACGCCGTCCGCACCTTGGCTCCGGCGGGCTTTTCAACAACACGCCTGACACGCCGGGACGCGACCCGCTCGTCATCGCCGACAAGGAGTTCGGCGAGTGGAACAGCTTCCGCATCCGCCAGATCGGCGCGCGCACCTGGGTGTGGCTGAATGACAAGCTCGTCGTCGATGGCGCGCCGATGGAGAACTATCCCGACAAGGCGGTTCCTTATCCCGCCAAAGGCCCGATCATGCTGCAAACCCACGGTGGCGAAATCCGCTGGAGGAATCTCTTTGTGCGCGAGATCGGCGCGGCGGAGGCGAAGAAGATTCTTGCCGAAGCAAAGAAATAGACCGCGCATTCAAGCGGAGCGGAGACATCAGGGCGGTTGTCGCGAGACCACCGCCCTTTTCTTTTTCCGCGCCCCGGTTCCCGGCCTCATGACCGTCCCGGTCTCAAATCCTTTCAGTGTGAAGCAGCCACGATCATGCGTTTGAGGTTCGATGTCCCTCGTCCGAACCGCCCTCGCCTTGCTCCCCGTGCTGTCCATGGCTGCTGATCAACCCCAGTGGGGGCAGGCTTGGACGAGAAACCTGGTCGCGTCGGAGAAAGGACTGCCGTCCTGCTTTGACCCCGCCACCAAGCGGAATGTGAAATGGGTCGCCGGTCTCGGCACACAGACGCATTCGACGCCGATGATGGCCGGCGGGCGTGTCTTCGTCGGCACGAACAATGCGAATCCGCGTGATCCAAAGCACATCGGGGATCGTGGCGTGCTCATGTGCCTGGATGAGAAGGACGGGCATCTGCTGTGGCAGTTGGTGGTTCCGAAATTGGAGGACGACAAATACCTCGACTGGCCGGACACAGGCATGTCTTCTGAAGCCACCATTGATGGGGATCGAGCTTACCTTGTGACGAATCGCGGCGAAGTCGTGTGCCTGGATGTGCGGGGCCTGTCCAATGGCAACGACGGCCCCTGCCAGGAGGAGGGCAGGCACATGGCCCCGCGTGGCCAGCCTGCGATGACACCGGGGCCGCTGGACGCGGACATCCTCTGGCTGCTCGACATGAAAGTGACCTGCGGCATCTGGTGTCATGACGGAGCGCACAGCTCCATCCTGATTCACGGCGACCACCTGTATGTGAACACCGGCACCGGCGTGGACAACACGCACCGCCTGATCCGCCGCCCGGAGGCGCCAAGCCTCATCGTGGTGGACAAGAACACAGGCAGATACCTCGCCCGTGATGACGAGCACATCTCACCGGACATCTTTCATGCCACATGGTCATCGCCCAGCCTCGCGGAAGTGGCGGACAGGCCGGTGATTTTCTTCTGCGGTGGCAACGGGATGACATATGCCTTCGAACCACTCGCCACTCCCGCGCCGGATCATGCGGTGGCGACATTGAAAAAACTCTGGCAATACGATCTCGACCCAGACGCTCCGAAGACCAAAGTCCACTTCTACACGCAGAACCGGCAGGAAGGCCCCAGCAACATCTACGGCATGCCAGTCATCGCGAATGGCAGGCTGTTTGTCGCCGGCGGCGGGGATGTCTTTTGGGGCAAAAACCAGTCCTGGCTCAAATGCGTGAATCCACGCGACGGGAAGGAAATCTGGAGCCACAATCTCGGCAAACACACGCTCTCAACCGCCGCTGTTCATGACGGGCTTGTGTATGTGACCGACGCGGACGGCACGTTGCATTGCATGGATGAAAAGACCGGCTCAGGCGCATGGACGCACTCCATGAACGGCCCCTTCTGGGCCTCTCCCATGATCGCCGACGGCAAAGTCCACCTGGGCACCCGCAAAGGGAACTTCTGCGTGCTGGCCGCCGGCCGTGAGAAAAAGGTGTTATGCAACCTGGAGCTGCAGTCCCCGATCAGCGCCACCGTCACCGCCGCCAATGGAGTGGTCTATCTGGCCACCATGAAGCATCTGTGGGCGCTGAAGGCGGAGTGAGCAAGGCTCACGCCACCAAATCCTTCACCACATGCCCGTGGATGTCCGTCAGGCGGTAATCGCGGCCCTGGAAGCGGTACGTCAGCCGTTCGTGATCGAAACCGAGCAGGTGCATCACCGTCGCCTGGAAATCATGCACATGAACTTTGTTCTCCGCGACGCTGAAACCGAGCTCGTCCGTGCTGCCGTAATCGAAGCCGGCCTTCGCCCCGCCGCCGGCCATGAGCAGCGTGAAGCAGTCGGGATAATGATCGCGGCCCAGCACCTGGCTCGCAGCCGTGCGGCCTTCGCGGAAGGGTGTGCGGCCGAATTCGCCGCCCCAGATGACAAGCGTGTCCTCCAGCAGGCCGCGTTGTTTGAGATCTTTGATCAAAGCGGCCACCGGCCTGTCCGTCGCGGCCATTTTCTTCGTGAGACCGTCGGTGATGCCCGTGTCCGCGCCGGTGCCGTGGAAGTCCCAGCCCCAGTCAAAGAGCTGCACAAAACGCACGCCTTGCTCGACGAGCCGGCGCGCCAGCAGGCAGTTGTTCGCAAAGCTCGCCTCGCCCGGCTTTGCGCCGTAGGCCTCCAGCGTGGCCGCGTTTTCCTTCGAGATGTCCATCACCTCCGGCACGCTGGCCTGCATACGATACGCCAGCTCGTATTGCGCGATGCGCGTCACCGTTTCCGGATGCCCCAGCTCCGTCACCTGCTGCTGATTGAGCTGATTCAGCACATCGAGCGTCATGCGCCGCATCTCGCGATTCATCCCCGCCGGATCGCTCACAAAGAGCACCGGATCGCCCTTGCTGCGGCATTGCACGCCTTGATACACGCTCGGGATGAAGCCGCTGCCCCACAAACCCTGTCCACCGCTCGGCTGCGTGCCGCTGGAGATGAGCGTCACAAAGCCCGGCAGATCCTGATTGTCGGTGCCGAGGCCATAGGTCGCCCACGACCCCATCGATGGCCGCCCCTGACGCGCATGTCCCGTGAAAAGCAGCAGCTCCGCCGGCGCATGATTGAACTGGTCCGTGTTCATCGAGCGGATCAGGCAGATCTCGTCCGCGATCGTGTGAAAGTTCGGGCACGCATCGCTCATCCACATCCCCGCCTTGCCGTAACGCGCAAACGTGCGCGGCGTGCCCATCAGCTTCGGCACGCCTGTCGTGAAGGCAAAACGCCGCCCTTTGAGAATCGAGTCCGGACAGTCCTGCCCGCTGCGCTTCACCAGCTCCGGCTTGTAATCAAACAGATCAAGATGCGGCGGCGCGCCGCTCATGTGCAGATAGATCACCCGCTTCGCCTTCGCCGTATGGTGCGGTTTGCGCGGCAGCATCGGATTCGCCGCCTGTGGCATCGCCGCCGAGCCCTGCTGCATCGCGTGCAACGCAATCGCACCGAGGCTGAACTGCCCCGCGCTGCCGAGAAACGTGCGACGCGTCGTGAGCTGGAGTTTGTCGTGAGTGACAGGGTGCATGGGTGAAAGCTATACGCCCGCCGGCCCCTCATCCTTTTGCGGAGTCAGATCGATTCATGCCGAAGCGCGGCGGCCAGACACGCGCTTGGTGTCCCTGCTCGTAGGACGCAGGCCTTCGTGACGAGGTGGATGTGGTCTGCCCTCTGAGAAGAGGGCAATTGTAAAATGCTGTTCTGGCTCCGAAATCAGGAGAACAGAACATCATGAAAAAAGCAGACACAGTGAAGAGAAGGGTGGAGGCGCAAGTATGGAGGGATGCAGGTTGACGAGCTGCATCAGGCGAGGGCGCCGGCGGAGGAACCGAGCGCAGCATCAGGTCCGCCGTCGGGTTTGAACTCAAAGATCACAAGCTCTCCAGCGGCGTCCTTGGCAAGCAGATCAATGAAGTCAACCTCGGTGCTGTATTCCGTGTCGATGACCCCCAGATAGCTCTTTCACAGGATGGCTTGATTCAGATTTTGGGCGAGAAAGTCTCGAAGATGGCTTTCGAGCGCGAACAAGCTTCCGGCACCTTCCTCACACTCAGCACTCGATGTGCTTGGTGTTTCTGGGGTGATTTCAGACGGCTCCACACCAGGTTGCACCACGAATACCCGATCTCCGGCGCCCCTGGTGCTCCACCCGAGCTTTTTCATGAAATCTCGCATCAGGTGAGTGATCCATTCTTGAGTATTCACTGCGTCCGGCGGAACCAAGGTTTGAACTCGTGAGCCTTGATCTCACCGCCTTCGGAAATCAGGGCAAAGTATCGTTGCATGGTTATGGGGAGTGAATCGTTCTGATCGTTTGTCAGGCAAGATCACGCAGCGCCCGCACCGCCTCCAGCAGCGGCACGCACTCGACATCCTGCCCGAACGGAAAGTTCTCCGCACCGGGATAGATGACCAGCTTGCGCTCGGGTTTCAGGTCTTTGCAGCCTTCGTGGAAGCCGCGGGCGGGTGTGGGGGTGAGGCTGCGTTTGCACTCAAAGGCCCAACGTTTGCCGGGGCGGAGTTCGAGCACGAGGTCGATCTCGGCTCCGGCGGAGGTGCGGTAGCAATATGCCTCCGTGCCTGCGGGAGCGGCGGCGATGAGGTTTTCGATCACCCAGCCTTCCCAGCTCATGCCTGCCACGGGATGCGCGAGCAAATCGTCGAGGGTGGTGATGCCGAGCAGCGCGTGGGCGAGGCCGCTGTCGCGCACATAGACCTTGGGGCTCTTCACCATGCGCTTGCCTGCGTTCGATGCCCAGGGTGTGAGCCGACGCACGAGCAGCAGCTCGCACAGCAGGTCGATGTAGCGGCCCACAGTCTGTCCGCTGACGCCGAGCGCGGCGGCGAGTCGGGCTGCGTTGACCATGCCGCCCTGATCGTGGGCCAGCATGATCCAAAGACGGCGCAAAGTCTCCGCAGGGATGCGCGGGCCGAGCTGCGGGATGTCGCGCTCCAAGTAAGTGCGGATGAAGTTGCGCCGCCATTCGAGCGAGGTCGTGTCGTCGGAGGCGGTGAAGCTGGAGGGAAATCCTCCACGCAGCCAGAGCGTGTCGGCAGTCTTGGCTCCTGTTTCCTCCAGCAGCAGCGGCGGCAGTTCCGTGTAGGCGATGCGGCCTGCGAGGCTTTCGGAGGATTGCTGCAAGAGGTCGATGCCTGCCGAACCGAGCACGAGGAAGCGCCCGTTTCCCTTTCCCGAACGTCGCCCCTGATCGACGAGTCCTCGCAGTACCTGGAAGAGGCCGGGCACGCGCTGGATTTCGTCCAGGATGACGAGCTTGTCCGCGTGACGGCTGAGGAACAACTCAGGCTCAGCCAGCTTCGCGAGATTGGAGGGCGATTCGAGGTCGAGGTAGATGGAAGGGCGGGTTTCTCCGATCGAGAGAGCCAGCGTTGTCTTCCCCACCTGACGTGGCCCAAGAAGCCCGACGACAGGGTGTCAGGTGAGCAAATCGGGTAGTCCTGACTGAAGGAGGCGCGGATACATGCCTTGCAAATATTCCACGCGATGGATGATTTGCAAGGTTTGCAGTGACCGCCTTCCAGCTCACTTGGCCGCCACTTCTTCCACCACGCGCCGGTTCAGGAAGGGATAACTCGTCACCACTTCCGTGATGAGCGTCTGCATCTTATAGCCATCGCTCGCGATGCTTTGGTGCATCTGGTCCACGATGATGTGGTCGTAGCCGTCGAGCTGGCGGCACAAGGCATAGGCGAGGAGTTTTTCCGTGAGATTGCGGGCGAGATCGTCTTTGCGGGAGGCGATGATGACCTTGAGCTCCTTCGGCGAGGAGAAGCGCTTGCCGCCGGGGAGCTCGCCGACGGCGTCGATGGGGCCGCCGGACTCGTCTTTGTCCCGCCAGCGGCCGATAGCGTCGAAGTTTTCCAGGCCGAAGCCGATGGGGTCGAGGATCTTGTGGCAGTTGGCGCAGACGACGTTTGTACGATGCAGCTCCGTGCGCTGGCGCAGGGTGAGATTGGCGACTTTTTTCTGATCCTGCTTTTCGAGCGAGGAGACGTTCGGCGGCGCTGGCGGGACGTGCTGGCCCAGCACTTGTTCAAGCACCCACACGCCACGTTTCACGGCGCTGGTGCGCGTGGCGAATGAGGTGGTGGCGAGAACGCCGGGCATGGCGAGGATGCCGCCGCGATTCGCGTCGGTGAGCTTCACCTTCTGCATCTCGCTGCCGGTGATCTTCTTTTCGAGGCCGTAGATATTCGCGAGCGTGCCATTGAGGAAGGTGTAGTCGCTGTTCACGAAGCTGACCACGCTGCGGTTCTCACGCACGATGCTGTCAAAGAAGAGCCGCGCCTCGTCATACATCGCCGCACGGAGTTCGGGAGTCATTTCCGGGAACCTGGCCGCGTCGAAAGTCTTGTCCTTCAACTCCGCCGTGCCGAGCCACTGCGCGCCGAAGCCGTCAAAGAGCGCCCGTGCACGCTTGTCGGCCAGCAGACGCTTCGTTTGCGTTTTGAGCACGGTCGGATCACGCAGCCTGCCTTCGTCGGCGAGCTTGGACAACTCCTCATCCGGCATGGTGGCCCAAAGCAGATACGAGAGGCGGCTGGCAAGCTGGTAATCATCCAGCGGCACGAACTTTTCGCCTTTCGGCGCTTCTTTCGAGGGCGTGATGAAAAGGAACTGCGGTGAGACGAGCACGGCCTTCAGCATGAATTTCAAAGCGGCGGCGCGGTCGAGCTTGTTGGCCGTTCCGAGGTCGAAAACCTTCACCAGCACGTTGAGTTCGGCCTCAGTGGGCAGCCGGCGATACGCGATGCGCGTGAGCTTGCGGGCGACTTCGCGGACATCGGCTTCTTTGTCGTCAAACAGCCGCTTTTGAGCCTCTGCGGACATCTTTTGCAGCGCGGCGTTGGCGATGCCGAGATACTGCTCGGTCTGCATGGGCGAGAGAGAATTGAGATAGCCTTCGCCAGGCACTTCATCGGGCAATTCCTTCGCGATGGCGGCATCGACGCCGAGGAAGTCATGCAGCGTGTTGCCATACTCGACCTTCGTGAGGCGGCGGATGACGAAAGGTCCTGGATCGCGGGCGGCGAGGTATTTGATCTGCGCCAGCGCATCCAGAAAGCGGTCGCGTTCCTCGTCAGAGGGTTGGTCAGCGTCCTCCGGCGGCATGTCATGTGCGTTGACGTTGGCGATGGCCTCCATCCACTTGCGGGAAAAGGCCGGATCACCCGGCTTGCGCACGGCGACTTCGAGATTGAGGCCGGCTTTTGAGCGGCGGTTGCCGTGGCACTCCACGCAGTATTCCTTCACGAACTTCTCGGCGTGCTGTTTGAAGGCTTTCTGCGCATCGGACTGCAACGTGTCAGCCGTCCCGCCTCCGGCCGCCTGCACGGGACCTGGAGGAACAGAGGCCAGCGCGAGACACAGCCAGGGCAGGAGCCGCAGTCTGCGGCAGGAAGAGTTTTTTTCGTGATTTCCTGGCTTCAAAACGGAGTCTTTTATGACGGGTGGTCACACGGAGGTCTATCGAGGGCAGGAGCAGCCTTGCCGGCATCCCGGTGCGCGGCGCGTTTCTCCCCGATGCCGTGCTCAATGGGGCCGGCCTGTGCCGCTGGTCCGCGCAAACCAGACCGCAATGTCATGCGCACCTTCCACAAACGCGCGCCCGCGCGCGTGCTGCACGTTCACATCGGCGGGCGGGTGGTCCGGCACGCGATGCAGAACCAGCACAGGACAGCTTTGATTTTCCTCGCCCAGCAGCGGCACCAGCTCGGGCCGCGGGCGGGGAAAGTCGATGAAATGGACATCCACCGTCTCTTTGAGACGCGGATAAAGCTCCAGCAGACCGGCCACCTCCGCGCAGCCAGGGCAGAACCAGGGCGGGCCTTCCCCATCGAGGAAATCAGGTTTCAAGAGATAGAGTTGGTCACGTTTCATGAGCTGGATCAAGGAGAGGGAGATTGCGCGGCCCCGCGACGCCACCAGGCGCTTTTCATGAGTCCCCACTCCATTTCGATACGGCGGTGCTCCTGAAAGCCTTCCATTTTCAGAAAAGGCTCCGGCGGGGTGAGTGTTCGCGCGGGCAGGCGTGTGACGACGCGGAAAAAGGCATGCATCAGCGCCAGGATACACTGGCTGCGCAGCCGCCGCCAGCCATGCGCGGCCATTTGAAAATCCGCCAGCAGCCACGATGCCTCAGGCAGGGCAGCGGCGGCGATGCGCGGCACCATGAGGGCAATCTGGTCCGCGCGGAAGCAATCGAGAAAGTAATGTGTCACGATGAGGTCGAAGACCCCGCGTGGCGGCGCCCAGGAAAGGAGGTCGGACTGGATGAGGTGAACGCGGGTTTCATCAAGCCCGCGCCTTCCCAGCTCCCTGCGTGCCTGGCGCAGCATCTCAGCGCTGGAATCCACGCAGGTGATCTCCGCGTCGGGAAAACGGCTGCGGCAGGCACTCAGAAAACGTCCGTGGCCCTCCCCCAACGTGAGGACGCAGCTCGGCGGCGGGATTTCCTCCAGGAAGGCCGTGCGGCAGCGCTGCATCTTCTCCCCGGCGGCGAGGCGCTCCAGGAGCGGGTAGGCGGACGCCAGGGTGTCAAAGCTCATGGACATGAGATGCGGGTGTCGCGGCCGGCCAGTGGTCGCGGTTCCACCACAGCCACGCGATGAGCGCACCACACGCATAAGCGGCCACGTCCACGAGATCCCCCGTCGCATCCGCAAAAAAAACAGGTCCGGCCCATTCAAACAAGCATGACCAGAAAACAAGATGGCCCGTGATCTCCCCCAGACGGGGCGGCGCGTCATCCGGCCGCAACCTCATCCGGCGATGCAGCCACAGCACGGGCGGCAGCGCGCATGGAATGAGCCACAGGTCGTTGAAGTGATCCGTCATGAAGCCCCAGCCCGTCCGCGGCTTCACCAGCCAGCGGTTCAGCCAGTAGGCCGCGCAACTCATGAGAAAGAGCGCGTCACCACAGTAACGGAAGCGGCGCATCTCAGCAGAGGGCGAGAATGACGCCGCCCACGGAGGCGGCGATGAGAAACTTCAGCAGAAGCGCCTTGAGGACGAGAAACATGGAGGAGGATGACGCGATCAAGAAATATCGCACAACGATATATGTCAAACAAAGACTGGCGGCGCCGCCGCCCGTGATCCCGGCCCGCCGGAATCATTCATCCACATCCGTCTTTCCCGCCTCATCCCACGGAATCTCGGACAGCTCCGCGTTCGGGTTGCGGCGTTCGAAGTAGTTGATGGCCCATTGATCGCTGAAGAAGACGACCCAGCGGTTTTCGGCGTCTTGAGCTGTCGTGACACCGCCGGGGATGTCGAAGTCCTCGATGCTGCCGCCGTCCTTGGTGCGCACCCAGCGCAGGACGGTGTAGGGGGCGTTTTCGAGGCGGCTTTGGGCGTTGTATTCGCTTTCGAGACGGTATTGCACGACTTCGAACTGCAGCGGGCCGACGGCGCCGAGCAGCGGCACGCGCTGTCCGGCATGCGGCTGGATGAACTGCTGCACGACACCTTCACTGAGGAGCTGCTCCAGTCCCTCACGGAAGCGTTTGTAGTGCGCGGTGCTGGGGTTGTGCAGGTAGGCGAAGACTTCCGGCGCGAAGCGCGGGATTTCGTCGAACTTGAGCTTCGGATCGGTCGAAAGCGTGTCGCCGATGCCAAATCCATAGTTGCCGACGATGCCGACCACGTCACCCGCGTAGGCGTCGTTCACGGTTTCGCGATCCTGGGCGAAAAGTTTCTGCGAATTGGCGAGGCGCACTGTTTTCCCCGTGCGCGTGTGCACGGCCTGCATGTCGCGCTCGAACTTGCCGCTGACGATGCGGATGAAGCTCATGCGGTCGCGATGACGCGGGTCCATGTTGGCCTGGATTTTGAAGACGAAGCCGGAAAAGCCTTCGTTCGTCGGCTCGATGATTCGGCCATCATCCGCTTTGCGCGGTTTCGGCGGCGGAGCGAGATCGAGGAAACCATCAAGAAGGAGCTGCACGCCGAAGTTGTTGCTGGCGCTGCCAAAAAAGACGGGCGTGAGTTCGCCACGATCAATGGCGCCGCGATCGTAAGCATGACCGGCACCGTCGAGCATCTCGATCTCCATCTTCGCCTGCTCCAGCGCGTCGGAAGCGACGTGCTGGCCGATGAAATCGTCGTCGAGACCGCCGACTTTTTCAGGAGCGCGATACGCGCCGTGCGCCGTGCGCTCGAAGAGATGCACGTCGTGTTTGATGCGGTCGTAAACGCCGCGGAACTGCTGGCCGAGGCCGAGGGGCCAGTTGATCGCGCACGCACCGATGCCGAGCACGGTCTCCAGCTCGTCGAGCAGCGTGAGCGGCTCTCGCGCAGGACGATCGAGCTTGTTCATGAAGGTGAAGATCGGCACGCCACGTCGACGGCAGACTTCGAAGAGCTTGCGCGTCTGCGCCTCGATGCCTTTACCGGCGTCGATCACCATGATCGCGGCATCGACAGCGGTGAGCACGCGGTAGGTGTCTTCGGAAAAGTCCTTGTGACCCGGCGTGTCGAGCAGGTTTACGACGGCGTCTTTATACTCGAATTGCAGCACGGTGGAGCTCACGGAGATGCCGCGCTGCTTTTCCAGCTCCATCCAGTCAGAGGTCGTGGCGCGCTGGTTTTTGCGGGCGGTGACGGAGCCCGCGAGCGCGACCGCGCCGCCGTAGAGCAGGAGCTTTTCGGTGAGCGTCGTTTTACCGGCGTCCGGATGCGAAATGATCGCGAAGGAGCGACGGCGGGCGATTTGGGCTTCGTGAGACATGAGGGGGCAGGGTTCATGCCGCAGAGCGAAGGGCGTTTCAAATGACGAATGACGAAATCAGAACGACGAATGAAGCCCGAACGGATCACTCACGCGGACGAGGCACAAACCGCAGGCGGGGGTGGTTTGGTTGCTTTGCCTGCCCGCAGGATCGGTGGGGAGGCCGCGCATTGTGAGGTGGACCCCGGCGTCGGGCCAGTGTTGCTGGAAATTACGCGATGGTAGTCATGCCGGGAATGGGATTGGTTTCGTTCTCTGGGAGCGGCGGCGCAAGGGCTTTGCTCCGCATTTTGCGCTGTGGTGAACAAGGAGGCGAGCGCCGCGAGCCGAGTTGTTCACCACAGCGCAAAATGCGGTCGCCGCCGGGGGGGCGGGTGGTCAGGCGGCCATTTCCAGCACCTCCTTCTTGGTCGTCTTGAGCGGTTTCTTGGGGCGATACTTCACCCCCGGTGTCTCGTTGCCCAGTGCCTGATGTGGTCGCCAGTGGTTGTAGTGCTTCATCCAGCGATCCACGCCGCTTTCCAGCTCCGCCACGTTCGCGTATTGGCGCAGGTATACCTCGCGTCATGAGGATTTGTGAAAAGGGAAAATCTGGAAGTTGTGAGTGAGCAGGCTTTTGAGTTCGGGCAGGTAGTCGCGGGACATCTTGCGCAGGCAGACGTCGATGGCGGCGCGAAACTCTCCAAAGGTTGGGTAGTGCCGGTTGGTCAGGCACTTCTTCTTTGTGAGCTTCCAGAGCCTTTCGATCAGATTCAAATTCGGGCTGTAGGAGGGCAGGTGGAGCAGTTCGATGTCCGCCCGCGCGGCGTGCGCGGCGACTTCTTTGCAACGCTGGTATCGGGCATTGTCCAGGATCAATGTGATGGGCGTGCGGGCATGCTTCGCGCGGATTTGATCCAGCAGTTCCATGATCAGCGGGGCGCTCACGGTGCCTTCGGTGGTCACGCTGATGATCTCATGGCTATGACTTTCAACGGTCCCAGCACGCTGTAGCGCTGCCTGCTGGGCCGGTAGTAACGATCCTCCACGACAAGGGCGAGGCCGCCCTGCTGCCACTCTTTGAGGTAATGGGTGATGGTGTTGGCGTGCAGCTTGAGGCACCTGGCGATGAGCCGCCTTTGGCACCTTCACTGTGCATGCGGATGACGAGGGGCTTGTGGCGAACTTTGTCGCTCAAGGACGGATCGTCCATGGCATCTTCAATGTCAGCAATATCGGCTTGGGAGAGTTCGATGCGGGTCATGGTCTATGACCGCTGGAAGTTACCCACGCTGGCCCAATGGCGAGCCCAACTTTTCACAAATCTTGATGACGCGAGGTATAACCCTCACTGATGTTGACCTGGAACGGCGGATTGGAACATGAGGGTCCATTACTGTGGATTAATGGTTCGTCTTGTTTCGCCTGACTGGATGGTGTGCGGCGGGAGGAGGGTGAGATTCAAACGATAAACCCGTCCGTCAAACGGTGTGCTGTTGGGATGCTTGGCGGCCTTCAGGATGCCGAAACTCTGCCCGACGGCGATGCCTGATTTCGGCTCGCGCGGAAAACCATGCTCAAACGGCGCGATGCCGATGACCTCGCCATGGCCGGGCACGGCGAGAGAAAGGGCCCCTCCGGCGTCGATCATGGCGCGGACGTTCATGCGGCCTTTGTCGAGAGTCGCGCCGCTGATTTCCGTGGCTTTGCCATCGGCGAAGACGGTGAGCACGGGCTTTGCCGCGACGAGGTGCAGCGCATAGCCGGACTGTTCATCCCCCTGCGCGAGCAGCGTGCTGTCTTGATCGACCTGTGGATCAAAGTCGAACGCCGTGTCGATGAAGACGCCCCTGCCCTGGAGTTTGGGCGCGTCGGGGGCATTGATCTCGTCGCCGATGCTCAACATGAGGTCGATGGAGCCGGAAGGACTCGGCTCATGAACAATCTCAGCGGCGGGACGCGTGGCGCTCTTGAACTCCGGCGGGAAAAACGCGGCCAGGCGTGTCTTCTCCGCCGCATGTTCGGGCCTGGTCGCGAGATTCGTCCACTCACGGGGATCGTTTTGATGATCGTAGAGTTCCTCGCCGCCATCACCGTAGCGGATGTAGCGCCAGCGCTCGTCACGCGCGGCATAAGCGGCGCTTTTCCCGCCGCCCATGCAGGTGACGGCCGGTTTTTCCCTCTTCGCCGCAGGATCGAGCAGCAAAGGCTTCAAGCTGCTGCCATCAAGGTGCTCCGGCAGCGGCAGTCCCGCCAGATCACACAGCGTGGGGTAGAGGTCGATCAGCGCGACGGCTTGTGATGTTGCGCTGCCGGGCTGCGTGACCCCAGGCGCATCAATCGTGAGCGGAATGCGCGTGGCAGGCTCCCACAGCTTGCCTTTATGCCACATCTGCTTCTCGCCAAGATACCAGCCGTGGTCGGAGGTGAAGACGATGATGGTGTTCTTCGCGTTCGGACCTTTCTCCACGGCGTCGAGGATGCGGCCGAGCATCGCATCACAAAACGCCACGTTGGCGAGATAAGCGCGCACGGCATCCTTCCAGAGGTTCTTTTCGACGATCTGTTTGTGATAGCCTTCTTTGAGATGGCCTTTGGCGACGTTCGGCACGTCATCGAGATCGTCGGCCTTCACGTCCGGCAGTTTGATCGAGTCGAGCGGGAAGGCATCGAAGTATTTCTGCGGCACATACCACGGCGAATGCGGACGATAGAGGCCGAGTGCGAGAAAGAAGGGCTTCCGCGCCTTCTTCGCCAGGAAATCAGCGGCAAACGTCGCTACCTGACCGTCCTCTGTCTTGTCGTCCTCAGTTTGAATCGCGCCCCAGTCCCAATGCCAGATGTTGAGGCCGTTGAAGTTCTGCCCCGTGTGAACTGGCAGGTCGGGAATCTGCACGCCGGGCTGGGGGAAGCGCTGATCCCAGGCCGCATCCTGCTCAAAGCCACGACGGCCACCGTGCCAGCCTGCTAGGCGGCCCTCCGGCCCGCCGTGATTCGCGTGGAAGATTTTACCTGCGGCCGCAGTCAGGTAGCCCCGCGCTTTGAAATGCTCCGGCAATGTCGGCTTGCCCGCGATTTGAACACTGCGCCGCCAGTCCTGCTCGTTGCCGAACACGCCGCTGGAGGACGGCAGCATGCCTGTCAGCAGACTCGTGCGTGATGGATTGCACAGCGCGTAATTGCAGTGCGCGTTGGTGAAGCGCATGCCCATCTTCGCCAGACGATCCATGTTCGGCGTCACCGCCTGCGAATGCCCGCCCATCCAGCCGACATAATCGCGCAAATCATCAGCGATGATGAGGAGCACGTTCGGCTTTCCCTGCGCCGAAGGTCTGCGCGTTCTGGCGGCGGCACCGAGCATCGGAGCCAGGGCCGCGTTGAACAGGAGAAACAAACAAAGAACTTGCCGCATCAGCACCACGCTCGCACGCGTCCGCAGGAATGTCGAGATGGTCTCTCCGCGCAGGTAAATTTTCGCGATGGAACCGGTTGTCGCGAAGGGAATTCCCCGGCCACCGAGGAGATGATGTGAAGAGCAAAACGAGACCTTTCCGACTTTGTGAAATTTTTCACAAATTGGGCTTGCGGCACTCGTCCGGCTTGGCTAGAAACTCCGCCGCCATCCCCGGTGGACGCTATTTTCAAGCCCCCCCGGCAGACCCTACGACCATGTCGCTCCCACCACTCCCAACAACTGCGTTCCCCACGGTGCTCGCCAATGTGCACAGCCACGCGTCGGAGTTGTTTGAGAAGGATGGGCTGATGTCTTTTTTGACCAATTCCACGCTCGTCGCTCTCTGCGTGCTGGGTCTTGTGCTCTGGTTTGCCCGCAAGGCCACCAAGAAGATGACCCTGGTGCCGCACAAGGCGCAGAACTTCATGGAATTCGTCGTCGAATTCCTCTACGGCCAGGTGGAGGCCATCGCGGGCGCGAAACAGGCGAAACTGGCCTTCCCGCTGCTCTGCACACTCTTCATTTACATCCTCGTCTCGAACTGGTTCGGCCTCCTTCCCGGCGTCGGCACCATCGGCTGGGGTGAATCGACGGGTTTCCTCTCCGTGAAGGCCGCGCACGATCCGCTGCTGCGCCCGCCGACGGCCGACCTGAATGCCACCATCGGCATCGCGCTCTCCGCGTTCCTTGTCTGGTTGTTTCTGACGATCAAAGAAGTCGGCGTGTGGGGCTTCATCGTTCACACCTTTGGCCCTAAAGGCGGTCTCAAAGGCATCATGGGACTCGTGGTGGCCGCAGTGTTCCTCTTCGTCGGCGTGATCGAAATCGTCTCCATCGTCATCCGCCCGGTGACGCTCTCGATTCGTCTCTTCGGCAACATCTTCGCCGGCGAAAACGTGCTCCACATCATGAGCGACATGATGAGCGGCAAGCATCCGGTCATGAGCTTCCTGGGCAGCGTCGTCCTGCCACTGCCCTTCTACTTCATGGAGCTGCTCGTCGGCCTGCTCCAGGCCATCGTCTTCACGTTGCTCTGCACCGTCTATATCCAGCTCTCCACCACGCATGACGACCACGGTCATGAGGAGGAAGGGCATCATTGATCCCTGAATTTGCTGGCGGGATCATGCGCAACGCGTGGACGCCAGCGACCCAACAAACCAACACCCAACTGAACAAACATCATGACAATGGAACTCATCTCCATGGCACAAGCTGCCGCCGCTCACGCTCCTGAAGCCGCTGCCGGTCTCACGGGCAATCTCACCATGGGCCTCGGTGGTGCTGGCGCCGCCATCGGCGTCGGTCTCGTCGGCTCCAAGGCCGTGGAAGCCGTCGGTCGCAATCCCGGCGCTTTCGGCAACATCCTGACCCTCGGCATCATTGCCATGGCCCTCGCTGAAGGTCTCGGCATCATCGCCTACCTCGGCGGTCTGTAATTCGCCTCCCGGTGGCGGATCGCGTGTGCGGTCCGCCGCCTTCTCTCTCCATTTCATTTAAAAACTGATCACCTGATACCGAACATGCTCTCTACTCTCCCCACGATCATCGCGGCCAGCAAAGTGGACGCCCTCGTCGAGAAGTTCGGCCTCGCATGGCCCAAGTTCTTCGCCCAGGTGATCATCTTCTGGATCGTCTTCACGATCCTCAAGAAATACGCCTTCGGCCCGATCCTCGGCATGCTGGAGCAGCGCCGTCAGCGCATCGCCGATGGCGAGGCGAAGCTCGAAAAAATCGCCAAGGACGCCGCGGATGCCGCGAAGAATTCCCAGGCCATCATCGACAAGGCGGAGGCTGATGCAGCCCGCCTCGTGAAAGAGGCCGACGATGCCGCCAAGGCCCTCCAGGAGCGCCGCCAGCAGGATGCGGTCGCCAGTGCCAACACCATCATCGCCAAAGCCCGCGAAGCCGCCGAGCTCGAAAAAGAGCAGCTCATGTCCCAGCTCAAGCGCGAGTTCGGCCGCATGGTCTCCGACGCCACCAGCCGCGTCACAGGCAAGGTCCTCAACACCGACGACCAGTCCCGCATCAATCAGGAAACCGCCGCGCAGGTCTCGGCTTAATTTTTTGCTCCTAGCCTTTCGCTGCGATGAAAATCTCCAAAGAAGCCCGCCGAACCTCCCGCCAGCTCTTCCGTGCCTGCATGGCCGATGGAAAGCTCGACGAGACCCGCGTGCGCAACGTGGTGAGCAACGTCTCGCAGGGCAAGCCGCGCGGCTACATCGCCATCCTCGATGCCTTTGCCCGCCTCGTGGCCAACGAAGTGGACCGCCAGCGCGCCATCGTCGAAAGCGCCACCGCTTTGACGCCCGCCATCCAGTCCGAGCTGCAAGCCAGCCTCTCCAAGAAATACGGCCGCACCCTGAGCCTCGAATTCCAAACCCGCCCCGAGCTGCTCGGCGGCATCCGCGTCAAAGTCGGCTCCGACGTGTGGGACGGCAGCGTGAAAGCCCGTCTCGAAGGCCTCGCCGCCTCCCTCGCGGCCTGATTTCAAATCTCAAACTCAAATTTCAAATCCCAACACCATGAGCAACATCCTCCAGGAAATCGAATCCCAAATCGCCGGCCTCAAAACCGCCGTCACGAAGTCCAATGTGGGCATCGTCCGTGAAATCGGCGACGGCGCCGCCAAGATCGAGGGCCTCAGCGATGTCATGCTCAATGAGATGATCGAGTTCCCCGGCGGTGTGTTCGGCCTCGCGCTCAACCTTGAGGAAACCGAAGTCGGCTGCGTGCTCCTCGGTTCCGGCGAGAACATCAAGGCGGGCGACGAAGTGAAGACCACCGGTCGCCTTCTCTCCGTCCCGGTCGGCAAGAGCCTCCTCGGTCGTGTCGTGAACGCCCTCGGCCAGCCCATCGACGGCAAAGGCGAGATCAAGGGCGAGGCGCAGTATCCCGTCGAAAAGCTCGCCCCAGGCATCATCGCCCGTAAGTCCGTGTCCGTCCCTGTGCAGACCGGCATCATGGCCATCGACGCCATGATCCCCATCGGCCGCGGCCAGCGTGAGCTGATCATCGGCGACCGCTCCACCGGCAAGACCACCATCGCCGTGGACACCATCATTTCCCAGGCGCAGCAGAACAAGGCCGCCGAACAGGGCAAACTTCAAGGCCACAAGCCCCTCTACTGCATCTACGTCGCCATCGGCCAGAAGCAGTCGAACATCGCCCGCGTGGTGAAGACTCTCGAAGACGCCGGCGCGATGGAATACACCACCATCGTCTCCGCCTCCGCCTCCGACTCCGCGGTGAACCAGTATCTCGCCCCCTACTCCGGCTGCGCCATCGGCGAATACCTCATGGATCAGGGCCAGGACGTGCTCATCGTGTTCGATGACCTTTCCAAGCAGGCCGTGGCCTACCGCCAGGTGTCCCTCATCTTGAAGCGCCCCCCCGGTCGTGAAGCCTATCCGGGTGACGTGTTCTATCTCCACTCCCGTCTGCTTGAGCGCTCCTGCCGCGTCAGTGAAAACTACGGCGGCGGCTCCATGACCGCGCTGCCGATCATCGAAACGCAGGCTGGCGACGTGTCCGCCTACATTCCGACGAACGTGATCTCCATCACTGACGGTCAGATCTTCCTCGAAACCGACCTCTTCTATCAAGGCATCCGCCCCGCCATCTCGGTCGGTCTTTCCGTCTCCCGCGTCGGTTCCGCCGCTCAAACGAAGGCCATCAAGAAGGTCTCCGGCACCACGAAGCTCGACCTCGCCCAGTTCCGCGAGCTCGCCGCGTTCGCCCAGTTCGGCTCCGACCTCGACGCCGGCACCAAGGCCAAGCTCGACCGCGGCGCCCGCATCGTGGAGCTTTTCAAACAACAGCAGTATCAGCCGAAGAGCCTGCCCGTCATGGTCAGCACGCTCTACGCGATGCAGAAGGGCTACTTCGACAGCGTCGCCGTCGATCGCGTGAAGGAATTCCAGGCCAAGCTCGAAGATTACCTCACCACGCGGAAAGCCGAGCTCATGCAGCAGCTCGCCAATGAGAAGACCCTCGACAAGGTCGAAGACGGCCTCAAGTCCGCCCTCGAAGACTTCAAAGCCTCCTGGAAATAGGCTTTGCCAATTCCGAATCTGAAATTCCAAATTTCAAATCATGCCCAGCACCCGCGACATCCGACGCCGAATTAAATCGGTCAAAAACACGGCCCAGATCACCAAGGCCATGCAGCTCGTCGCGGCAGCGAAGATGAAGAAGGCGCAGGATCAGGCCAGCAACGGCCGCGCCTACGCCGAGATGCTCAACAAGGTGCTCGTGAACCTCAAGGAGCAGGCGGAGGAAGGTGCTCATCCTTTCTTCAGCGAAGGGAAAGGCACTAAGACGCTGATCCTTCTCATCGCTAGTGACAAAGGCCTCTGTGGAGCCTTGAACACAAATCTGTTCAAGAAGCTCATCACCACGCAGTTTGAGGGTGATGCCGAATACGTCACCATCGGCAAAAAATCCGTCCAGGCCATCAATCGCCTGCGCCGCGCCCTGCTGGCCGACTTCCCCATCAAAGATCCCGCGCATTTCGCCGAGGTGCGCGCCGTGGGCCGCTTCATCCAGGAAAAATTCTGCACGGGCGACTACAAGAAGGTCTTCGTCGTCTTCAACAACTTCATCAACACCGTCACCGTCGTCCCGACTGTCGAGCAGCTCCTGCCCGTCAATCCCGTGACCCTCGGCGGCAAGCGCGACTTTGCCCCGGAGATTGAGACCGCCACCGCCACGACGGAATACACCTTCGAGCCCAGCGCCGCTGTCGTCTTTGAGACCGTGCTGCCGCAGTATGTGAACAACACCATTTACCAGATGGTGCTCGAATCCCGCGCCAGCGAGCACTCCAGCCGCATGGTGGCCATGAAGAACGCCACCGACAACGCCAAGCAGATGATCAAGGACCTCAGCCTCGAGTACAACAAGCTCCGCCAGGCCAGCATCACCAACGAACTCCTCGAAATCACGACCGCGAAGATGGCGCTCGAGTAAGAGCACGAATTTCAAATCACCCATTTCAAACCACCTAACATGAGCAACATCGGCAAAATCGTCCAAGTCATCGGTCCCGTCGTGGACGTGGATTTCTCCGCCTCCGGCAAGCTTCCGGCCATCTACAACGCCCTCGAGATCAACTTCGAGCAGGGTGGCAAGCCCACGCGCCTCGTGTGCGAGGTGCAGCAGCACCTGGGCGACGGCTGGGTCCGCTCCGTGTCCATGATCTCCACCGAAGGCCTCAAGCGCGGCATGGATGTCACCGACACCGGCGCCCCCATCACCGTCCCTGTCGGTGAGGAAGTCCTCGGCCGTATCTTCAACGTCACCGGCGACGCCTGCGATGACCAGCCCGCACCCGCCGTCGCCAAGCGCTACCCCATTCACCGCGCCGCTCCTGCTCTCGTCGATCAGGATCCCTCCGCGCAAATTCTCGAAACCGGCATCAAGGTCATCGACCTCATCTGTCCTTTCACCAAAGGCGGCAAGGTCGGCGCCTTCGGTGGTGCCGGCGTCGGCAAGACCGTCGTCATCATGGAGCTCATCAACAACATCGCCAAAGGCCACGGTGGTTACTCCGTGTTCGCCGGCGTGGGCGAGCGTACCCGTGAAGGCAATGACCTTTACCACGAAATGATCGAATCCGACGTCATCAAGGTGAAGAAAAACGGCCACGACATCGTGAAGAACGACCAGGGCGGCTATGTCAGCGAGCCCGGCTCCAAAGTGGCCCTCGTGTACGGCCAGATGAACGAGCCCCCCGGAGCGCGTCTCCGCGTCGCCCTCTCCGCTCTCTCCATGGCCGAGTACTTCCGCGATGAGAAGAACCAGGACGTGCTTTTCTTCGTCGATAACGTCTTCCGTTTCTCCCAGGCCGGTTCCGAGGTGTCCGCCCTTCTGGGCCGCACGCCTTCCGCCGTGGGTTACCAGCCCACGCTCGCCGCTGAAATGGGTCAGATGCAGGAACGCATCACTTCCACCAAGAACGGCTCCATCACCTCCTTCCAGGCCGTCTATGTGCCTGCCGATGACTTGACCGACCCCGCTCCGGCCAACACCTTCGCCCACCTTGACTCCACCGTCGTGCTTGAGCGTTCCCTCGCCGAGCTGGGCATCTATCCGGCCGTCGATCCTCTCGCCTCCGTCTCCAAAGCCCTCGCGCCTGAAATCGTCGGTGAGGAGCACTACCGCGTCGCCCGTGGCGTTCAGCGCGTCCTTCAGCGTTACAAAGACCTCCAGGACATCATCGCCATTCTCGGCATGGACGAGCTCAGCGAAGAAGACAAGCTCACCGTCTTCCGCGCTCGCAAGCTCCAGCGCTTCCTCTCCCAGCCCTTTACCGTCGCTGAAATCTTCACCGGCACCCCCGGCCAGTACGTCTCCGTCAAAGACACCGTCAAAGGCTTCGCCGAAATCCTTGACGGCAAGCACGACGACGTCCCCGAAGCCAACTTCTACATGAAGGGCGGCATCGACACGGTGAAGAAGTCCTAACCCGCAGTTCCATGTTTAAAGTTTCAAGTTCCAAGTTGCTCCGCAGCGGAACTTGAAACCTGAAACTTGAAACCTGAAACTTACCCCACATGCCTCTCAAACTCGAAATCGTCACCCCCGAAGCCCGCATCTTCTCCGATGAGGTCGATACCGTCGTGCTTCCTGGCTACGAAGGCGAGATGGGCGTCCTGCCTGCGCACAGCAACCTCGTGACCACCCTGCTCCCCGGCGAGCTGCGCATCACCAAGGCTGGCAAGACGACTGAAATGGCCGTCGGCGAGGGCCTGGTTGAGGTCACCGGCACCGTCACCCGCATCCTCACCGATGCGGCCGTTGATGCCGACAAGATCGACGAAAAAGCTGTCGAAGAAGCTCTTGAGCGCGCGCAGAAGTCCCTCGCCGAACTCAAGCCCGGCGAGCAACAGGAGGAAATCGCCGCTGTCATGGCCATGATCCAGCGCAGCACCGCGCAGCTTCACATCAAGCGCAAGCGCAAGACGGTTTGAGGTCTTCTCAACAGTCATCATGAAAGGGCAATGCCTCGGCATTGCCCTTTTGTTTTCCCCCTCGCTCAGGTGATGGAAGAATCCCGGAGTTTCCGTTGCTTGCATTCGCTCCGCGTCTGCTAGACTCGCGCCCTCCCTCATTCGACATTTGTCATTCCCACCATGTCCCACAAAGTCCTCATCATCGGAGCCGGCGGAGTCGGCCGCGTCGTCACCCACAAATGCGCCCAGCTTCCCGACGTGTTCGGTGAGATCATGCTGGCCTCACGCACGAAGTCGAAGTGTGACGGCATCGCCGCCGAATTGAAACGCCCGATCCAGACAGCCGGTGTCGATGCGGACAACGTCCCGGAGCTGGTGAAGCTGCTCAAGAGCTTCAAACCGGAGGTCGTCATCAATGTGGCGCTGCCGTATCAAGACCTCACCATCATGGATGCCTGCCTGGAGGCCGGCGTGCATTACATCGACACCGCGAATTACGAGCCGCGTGATGTTGCCAAGTTCGAATACCACTGGCAGTGGGCCTATCAGGACAAATTCAAGAACGCCGGCCTCACCGCGCTGCTCGGCTGCGGCTTCGATCCCGGCGTGACGAATGTGTACACCGCCTACGCGCTCAAACATCACTTCAGCAAGATCGACACGCTCGACATCCTCGACTGCAACGCGGGCGACCACGGCAAGGCCTTCGCCACCAACTTCAATCCCGAGATCAACCTGCGCGAAGTCACCGCCAACGGCCGCTACTGGCAGGATGGCAGGTGGGTCGAGACCAGGCCGCTCGAAATCAAACGCAGCTTCCCCTTCCCCGACGGCATCGGCCCGAAGAACATCTACTGCCTCTACCACGAGGAGCTCGAATCGCTGACCAAGCACATCCCCATGCGCCGCGCGCGTTTCTGGATGACCTTTGGCGATGCCTACATCAAGCACATGGAGGTGCTCGTGAATGTCGGCATGACCGGCATCCATCCCGTGAAACACAAGGGCGTGGACATCATCCCCATCGAGTTCTTGAAGACCCTCCTGCCAGAGCCCGGCACACTCGGCCCCGACACGAAGGGCAAGACCTGCATCGGCAACTGGATCGAAGGCACCGGCAAGGACGGCCAGCCGAAGCGCTACTACGTTTACAACATCTGCGACCACCAGGAGTGCTACCGCGAGACGAACAGCCAGGGCGTCAGCTACACCACCGGCGTCCCTGCCATGATCGCGGCTCGTCAGCTCCTCACGAATCCATCGGAGTATCGTCAGCCCGGCGTCTGGAACGTCGAGCAGCTCAATCCCGACCCCTTCATGGCCGATCTGAACGCCTACGGCCTGCCGTGGGTGGAAACGTGGCCGACGGAGCCGCTTCCGGGCGAGTAATTGCTCACGGAAACAACCCGCGGATCAGCTTGGCCTCATGCACGCGTTTGATGCCCAGGCTCAACGCTGCGAAGCGCATGCTCACGCCGCGTTTCTTGCTGAAGTTCAGCGTTTGCACAAAGGACTGCTCCAGGATGCGGTAGAGCTTGCTCATCACCTCGCCCTCGTCCCAGAAGAAGCTCTGCAAATCCTGCACCCATTCAAAGTAGGAGACGATCACACCGCCCGCGTTGCACAGGATGTCGGGAATCACGAAAATCTCAGGCCGCTGCGCGATGATCGCATCCGCCTCGGGTGTCGTGGGACCGTTCGCACCCTCCGCGAGGACGCGGCACTGGATCTTCGCGGCGTTTTCAGCCGTGATTTGCCGTTCCAGCGCGGCGGGAACGAGAATGTCGCACGGCGTGATGAGCAGTTGCTCATTCGTGATGGCCTCCGCGCCGTCAAAGCCGACCACGCTTTTCGTTTTGGCGACGTGTTCGTCCAGTTTCGCCAGATCAATGCCGTGCGCATTGTGGAGCGCGCCGTACGCATCACTCACCGCGATCACTTTGAGCCCCATGCGTGACAGCGAGGCTGCGGCGACCGCGCCGACATTGCCGTAGCCCTGCACCACCGCCGTCGCGCCGCTGGCGGCGATGCCGAGCGTGTCCATGGCGCGTGAAATGAGATACGCCACGCCGCGCCCGGTCGATTCACGCCTCCCGAGCGATCCGCCGATGCTCACCGGCTTGCCCGTCACCACGCCGGGCACGGAGTAGCCCATGTGGACGGAATACGTGTCCATCATCCACGCCATCGTGTGCTCGTTCGTGCCCATGTCCGGCGCCGGGATGTCCACCTGCGGTCCGATGAACGAAA
>JAEUHN010000006.1 GCA_016795365.1 Verrucomicrobiaceae bacterium | reverse complement strand
GCATCAATGTTCGGCGTCGGAACCTCCTTGCCACCATGCACACCGATGTCCGCATAGCCTAGATCATCGGCGAAAATGATGAGCACATTGGGCGATGCCGCCATCAACGACGGGCAGAGGGTGAGGAGAAGCAGGGCGAGGAGTTTCATGGTTGGAATGCGGAGGCTGGCAGAAACGAAGGATGATTCCCAACACTTCCCACGATCCGTGTTGTTTTATTCATCGTTGGACCATCGACCGGAGGACCCAACAGGCTCACCTCCATCGCCAGTTTACTCCCCTTCATGGCTGCGACTACCCCGGATCGCAGCGCTTCGCCACATTGGCGGCCATTCGAGGGCCTCAGGCCACGCTCTTCATTCACTCACGGTAATTTTTCTTTGTCACAAAGAAGAGTCGGCGGGAACATCGGATGTGATGATCTCCAATCACACTTCGCAGGAATCGTGCGCAACTACTGATGTCCAGATGCTTCGATGCTTTGTCACGGAGCGTGACAACAAAGCCTTCGACAGCGTCGTGCAGCATCATGCGCCCATGGTGCTCGCCACGGCACAGCGCATTGCTCCCGAGGCTGCGGAGGATGTGGCACAGATTGTTTTCACGGAGCTGTCGCGCCGCGCCTCCACATTGCTGAGCCTTCGCTCTCTGGGAGCATGGTTGCATCGCGTCACCGTCGCCCAGGCCAACCGCATGGTCCGACAGCAGATTCGCTCACGGAACAAACACGCCGCCTATGCACTCGCGATGAACGCCGATCAGACCTCCGACGAAGATCCCATGCGGGAAGCACTGCCAGTGCTTGATGCCGTGATCAATGAACTGCCGGTGACAGATCGCGAGCTGATCTTCCTTCGCTACCACGAGCGTTTGAGTTTCAAGAGCGCAGCGGAGCGCCTTGGCAAATCTGAGGTCGCGCTCCGCCAGCAGGCGAATCGTGCGATGGATCGCATCGCGTCTGGGTTGAAGAAGCGCGGTGTCACCGTGCCTGCCAAAGCACTTGTCCTGGGCATCGGTGCAGCATTCGCAGTCAGCGACAGCGCCGCTGCGGCACTTTTCTCCATGACTGCGCGGACATCGACAGCCGCGCTGCCTTGGGCGGTCACATGGACCACCACCTGGGCCACGACTTCCACCATCACCAAGACGCTCCTCGCTTCCGCCGTGCTGCTGCTCACCGGGATTCCGCTCGCGGTCCACTTGAGCCTCAGTGCTGCGCCCGTTACTCTGTCCTCGCCTGCAAAGCTTGCTCCAGTCACAGCACCGCCAAAGGCGCAAAGAATCACCTCTCTTCTGCCACCCGTTCCTGCACCCAAGACCGAAGCAGCAACGCCGCCACCACCAGCAGTCGCGAAGAACTACAGTTTCGCCAAGGCACCGATCCAATCGGTGCTGCTGCAGTTGGCGCAGGAAGCCGATATCGAGTTCTACTCACCGGTCACTGGCAACGATCTCCAGATTGATCTCGTGGGTCGAATGACACCCTTCGCTGCCATTCAGAGGCTCTGCGAGAAGTCCAAGCTCCGCCTTCGCAGTGATGGCAGTATTTGGGTCATTGATCGCGCATCTGACCCGGCCACGACTTTGAGGATCACGATGAACTCAGGCGCAGAGGCTCTCCTGCAAGCCCGTGCCCAGCTCTATGAGTTTTCGTCCGCAAGCCTTGGTGATGTGGTTCGCTTCCTTGCCGCTGATGCCAGAGTGAATTTCATCTCCCTGCCCGCTGATCATCCCTTGAACGACAAGAAGGTGGCCTTCCGCTTCCAGGCGAGTCCCTTCGCCAGCCTGGGTCGTGTGTGCAGCGCCACTGGCATTGTCCTAGATGGAGGCGATACCTGGCGTCTCTCTGCTCCTTCGGCTGCTCGCTACGAACCCCTGCGCCCCATTCAAACCCCAGCCGCCGTCGCCCTGCGCCAGCAGCCCGCTCAGCAACACGACTTCTCGAAAGCCAATCTCGTCGATGTGCTTCGCTTCCTCGCATCAGAAGCGGACATCCAACTTGATCCCCCTGCCTATGATTCACCCTTCGGCAAAACCCACATTACCTTCAGTCTGAACGCATCGCCCTTCAGCACGCTGGAAACGATTGCCCACGCGAACCGCCTGCAACTCTCGCAGACCCAAGGTGTCTGGAAGCTGCTGCCTGCGAGGCCGTGATGCATTCTCGGGATCAGGTCCCAAACTCGGTGGAGTCGCCGACGACTACTTGGGCATCGACTCTGAGCTGCCCTTTCCACCACGGCAACGCCGACAGGATCGTCCCTTCCACAACACCCGACGCTCGCAAGTCCGACACTTCGGCAACAAGGCGATGATCGACTCGGGCAAGCCAACCACGAGAACCGCAGGCAGGGCCAGCACCCACCTCAGCTTGAGGCAGATGACCACCAGCACCAAAACCAACAGTGCCCCCCAGCAGCAGCGTGCGCCATCGTCGGAGCATGGTCGATAATCGGCTCACTTCTTGAACGCTGCATTCGTCCTGTCGCCGCCGCTCAGCACGTAGGCGAGCAGGTCGAGAATCTCTTCCTTGGTCAACATGCTCAGCAGCATCGGCGGCATCGGGGAGACTTTGCTCGGCTCGATGCTCTTCACAGTTTTGCGATCGACGCCGACGCGCTGATTCGGATCGGTGAGGTCGGTGTTGAGTTGCACGGTGTCGCCACTGAGGTTCACCACGACGCCGATGACTTGTTCGCCGTTTTCCTTCGTTAGCACGCTGGGGACGAACTGCTCGTTGATCACCTTGCTGGGGTTGATGATTTGATCGAGCAGGTCGTGCGGGCTGTAGCGACCGCCGGAGCCGGTGAGGTCGGGGCCTACCATGCCGCCCTGGTTGTCGAAGCGATGGCAGGTGAAGCAGGCAGCGGCACCGAACATCTTGCGTCCGTTATCAAAGCTGCGGTTCTTCAAGCCGGTGCTCGCGGCCTTGCTGAGTTCGTCGAGCGTCCAATTCGTGGGCGTGCGACCGACGAACATCGCACCGAGGTTCTCGATGGCGCTCTTGCGCTCGGGCTTTTTGGCGATGAGCGCGGCGAGGTCGGCCTTCTCGGCCTCGGTGAACGTGGCGAGGCTGTCGTTGCGGATGAACTCAATAAATTTGTCAAAGCTCGCGCCGCCCTTGTAGTTCGCGGCTTTGAGGAACCACTCGAGCTGCTGCGTGCGCAGTTCCTTCGTCCAGCCCGCCTTCAACATACGCAGGCTGCGCGCATACTCCATCTGCTCTTCTTGCGTGGGTGCGTTCGCGATCAAGGCCATGCCTTTGGCGGCGGCGGTCGGTGCCTGGAGATAGACGAGCGTCTCGCATAGCAACCAGTTCTGCTCCGGTGTCGCGGCGGGGAACAAAGGATCGAGCTTGGCGATGAATAGCTCTCTTGTCGCATCAAGGCCGCCATCGAACCGATTGATTTTTGAATCGTCATAGCCATCGAATCGATTGAACACGATCTGGATCGTGCGCAGGGCTGTGATCAGCGCATCGGGGGATAGCTTGCCGTAGTCGAGCTTGAGCAATGCACTCAACAAACTGCCCCCCATCATACGATTGATCGGTGGCGTGTCGGACGTGCGATGCTGCGGGCAAACACCCGCGCAACGAGCGAGGGCCAGGAGGGCTTCGACTTGGATGGCGGGATTCGTTTCGCTCAGAGCCTTGTCGGACCATGAGGCGAAGGGTTGATGCTCAAGGGCGGTGCGGGCGGCCCAGCGGATGTTGCGATCAGGCGATCCAAGTTGCTTCCACAACCCGTTCACTAGTGAGTCGATCGGAATCACCTTTTCTGTCTGATGGGCATCCTCTAGGGTCCGTCGTCTGAATGCTTCGATCGGCGATTTCGCAAGCTCGCTAAGTGCACCGCCATTGCCACTTTTGACGACGGTGCCCTTTCCTGGTCCGTCGGTGCCCTCCTTCCCCACATAAGTCACCCGATACAACCCCGACTGCACCCGTCGCCCACCAATCGTGAAATACATCGCGCCGTCTTCCTTGCGGATGATCGCGTCCGTCAGCGGCAGCGGCGAGCCGGAGAGGAACTCTTCCTTGGTCGCCTTGTAGCTCGCGCCGTTGGCTTCGAGGTGGATGGCGTAGAGTTTGCCCCAGCTCCAGTCGAGCGCGAACATGGCGTTCTGATACTTCGCGGGGAACTTCGCGCCATAGCCGAAGGTCACGCCGGTGGGCGAGCCGGGGCCGATATTGATCACGGGCGGCAGGTTGTCGGGATACCACTCGGGGCGCTTGCCTGCGCCGTTGCGCCAGCCGAACTCGCCGCCGCTGACCACATGGCAGATGCGTGTGGGGCGATACCACGGCGTGTTGAAGTCATACTCCATGTCCGCGTCGTAGGTGAAGAGTTCGCCATCGCGATTGAACGCGCCGTCGAAGATGTTGCGGAAGCCAATGGCAAAGGCCTCGAAGTTTTTGCCGTCGGGATCGAAGCGATACACCGTGCCGCCCGGTCCCATCACATCGCGCATGAAGCCGCGACCATCAGGCATGCGCGGCAGCAGATGATCCTCGCCATAGATCGCAGGCACGGGTGAGTTGTCGGCCCACTTCGTCGGCTTCGCGCCATTGCCGGAGATGAGGAACAAGCTCTTGCCTTCCGGCGAGGGGATGATGGCATGAACGCCGTGATCACCCTTGCTCTCGAACTCGCGGAGCAGTTCCACCTTGTCGGGGATCTCATCGTTGTTCGTGTCCTTAATGCGATACACCCCGCTCGGGATCTTCGCCTCGTAGTCGTTCACCCCGACATAAAGCGCGCCAAACGCGAAGACCATCCCGTTCACCGCACGGATGTCGATGGGCAGCTTCTCCACGTTCTTCGGATCGAGCGGCTGGCCCAACGCTGGCACCGTGATGCGATACAGGCCGCCGTATTGATCACTCACATAGAGCCGCCCCTTCGGGTCCTCACATAGGTTCACCCACGAGCCCTGCTCGACACCCGGCACGGAGTAGAGCATCTCTACCTTGAAGTCCTTCGCCACTTTGATGCGCGAGATTGGCGTGGCTTTGTTCTCGCCGATAGCGGGACCGACAGTCTGGGGGCGTTTCGCCTTGTTTTTGGCATTTTGCGCGAAACCGGCAGGCGTGAGAATCAAGCAAAGCGAGGTGAGCACCAGCAGAGTTTTCATGAAGCAAGGAAGGGGCTAGGGAATGGACCGGGTGAACGTCTGGCTCGAAAGCGAACTCGCAGCAAAAGGTGTGCACTCGGAATTGCGGTGAGATCTTTACGACCTGCATGAAGGCCCACCAAGTCACGATGCCTCTTCGCCAGCTGGGGTGCGGGCCAGGTGCTGGAATAGCACAACGGGCCAACCTTCAAGCCTGTGCATAACTGGAGTCATGCTTCAACGCACGCGCTAACCGGAGGGTCGTGATCATCTGGGAACACAAAGACATCTCTCTAGGCCACCCTGGCTGAGGTCTGTTTTGACAGTTGCCCTGATCATCAGCACCGTGTCGGAAATCCTCATGACAACAACGCCTGTAACTCCCGATCTGCCTCGGTGCCCATGGTGCCTGGGCAGTGAACTGTATATCCGCTACCACGATGAGGAGTGGGGCGTGCCCGAGCATGATGATCAGCGACTGTTCGCTAAGCTGATCCTGGACGGAGCGCAGGCGGGCTTGAGCTGGATCACCATTTTGAAGAAACGGGACGGGTATTACCGGGCCTTTGATGGTTTTGATCCCGTGAAGATGGCTCGCTATTCAGATAAGAAGGTGGAAGCGCTCATGAATGATCCGGGAATCGTCCGCAACCGGCTGAAGATTCAGGCCGCTGTGATCAATGCCAGCGCTTATCTCGAACTACGAGAATCGGAGGGCAGTTTCGACGCCTTCCTCTGGCAGTTTGTGGGAGGAAAACCCAAGCGCAATGCCTGGACCTCGATGAAGGACGTGCCAGCAACATCAGCGGAGTCCGATGCGATGAGCAAGGCGCTGAAGAAGCGTGGCTTTAAGTTTGTTGGCAGCACAATCTGCTACGCATTCATGCAAGCGGTGGGTATGATCAATGATCACCGCGTGGACTGCTTCCGTTATCAAGAGTTGTGATGTTGCCAAGCACTGTGCGGACCGCGATTGCCGAGGTCAAGGGAGGTCGGAAGCCGTATCCAGAAGTCCGCACCACCCTCAGGACGATTCACCACACCCGCCTCACCTCGGTGCACATGAGCGACGGCCTTGACCAACGCGAGCCCCAGCCCGATGCCTGGCGTGCTCGCGGATGCAGCACTGCCGCGCATGAACCGGCGCCAGATACGTGCATGATCGGACTCTGTGACACCAGGGCCGTTGTCTCGCACGTGAATGGTGGCGTGCTCAGGCTCCACATCGAGCAGCACAGTCACAAGACCATGAGGGGGAGTGTAGGCGAGGGCATTGTCGAGCAGATTGGAGACAGCCTGTTGGAGCCTTTGTCGATCAACGAGCACGGTGGCATCACCCGTGACCAGAAGTTCAAGGCTAAGGTCACGCTGCTCTGCGGCAGCGGTGTAGAGTTCGCAAATATCGGTGAGCAAGTCCTTGAGCGACAACGCTTCGAGATGCAACCGCATGGAGCGCGTGTCCCCCGCTCTCACGGCGAGGATTGACTGAATGAGGGCGGTTGAGCGCTCGATCTCTTCAATACTGAGCACCGCAGCCTCACGTCCAGCCGGGTCACCATAGTGCGCCAGCACCACATCGATATTGCCACGCACTCGTGCCAGCGGAGTCCGCAATTCGTGCGCCAGCTGATCGTTGGCGGCTTCGAGTTCCTCCGTGAGACTGGCAGCGCGATCCAGGCTCGAATTCAGCGCCAGGGCGAACTCACGTAGTTCGGGAATGCCGTCATCCACTCTGAGCCTCTCATCCAGCTTCTCCGCCTCGGTCAGGATTCGGGCAGACTCCATGAATGACCTGACAGGTCGCAACACCCAACGGCCAAACCACAGCACGGGCAGCATGGCTAAGACCGCACTCACAATGGCAGAAAGGAAGAACTGGATCTGCACCTGATTCAGGATCATGCGGTCTTCCCGATCAGTGCGACCAAACCACAGTTGAGCCCCGTCTTTCATGGCCCGCCCGCCCATAAGCAAGGTCCCACCATCGTGGAGCGGATACGTCTTCCAGACAGTGGCGTCAGGCATAGTGACAGGAAGCGAAAGCTTGAGCGACTCAATGCCTTCACTTTGCATGGCGAGAAGGTCGGTGCCTTTTGCGTCAATCACGCACATTACGTGACCTCTCTCGTGGGAACCCGCTGAGTATAGTTTCCGAATCTGCTCCACGCCGCCGTTCTCATACAGCACCGAATACTCACCCAGATCATCCTCAATGACAGCATGGGAAATGCTGCCAAGGCTGCTACCAATCAACCAAGACGTAAACCAGCACATCATCGAAACGGCGACCACCACGATGGTCAACACCATCGCGATCACACGCCACAAAGATGACTTAAACCTCATCATGCCGATGGAAAACGTAGCCCTCGCCACGCCTGGTCTCAATATGGGAAGGACCCTCGACTGGGTCCAGCTTCTTCCGCAGGCGAAACACTGCGGCATCGACCACATTGGTCCCCGGATCGAACCGGATGTTCCAGACCTCATCCAGGAGATAGCTTTTGGTTAGCACTCGTCCTTCATTGTTGAGAAACACATCGAGAAGCGACCACTCCCTTGGCTGAAGTTCCACGGCCTTGCCATCGATAGAGACACTTCGCTTCACCGAGTCCAGTCGCCAGCCGCGTGGTGCCAGCGGGCTGCTGGCATTAGTCGCAGGAGCACGTTTGAAACGGCGATGGAGAGCACTCACACGTGCTGCCAGTTCCGCCATCGCGAATGGTTTCGTCAGGTAGTCATCACCGCCAATGGCAAGGCCCTCCACTCGATCCGCCACATCGGCCCTCGCCGTGATAAAGATGACTGGTGCCACGACGCCCTGGGAACGAACCCTCTTCACCACTTCAAAACCATCCATCCCGGGCATTGAGACGTCCATCAGGATGACATCCCACTCACGGTTGAGCGCCAGGCTCAGGGCCTGCTTGCCATTGGTGCATAAGGTAACGGCATGCCCCTGCCCTCTCATCGCCGTCAGCACCTGGCGGGCAAGCTCGGGATCGTCTTCTGCGAACAGGATGGTCATGGCGGTCTGTGGTCAATTGGACAGAGGCTAACAGACACTGCCTCTCGACAGAATGAACATTCCTTCACGTGACGCAAGGCCGCCGATCATGAGAACCTTAATTCGTAATTATGGAAACGACCCAGCCCTCACGCCACTTCGTTTTGATCATGTCCACTCTTTCGGTGATCATTCTCATCCTGATCGGGGTGAACTGGTTTTATCTCACCCATCAGGACCAAAGTGAAGTCGGTGACTTTTCCAGCAGGCTCGGAGTCCCGTCTCGCTCCGGCGTTCAGGCTTCCCTGCCTGCCGCGCGAATTCGTTAGGCCGCTCGACCTGGCGCATTGAAGATAGTTGTAGGGGCACGTGGCGTTTAGCAGGTTCGCCATGCGTTTGCACCATCTCCTTCTCACGACCGGATGTCTCCTCGCGTCAGTTGCTACAGCGGCTCGGCCCAATGTGTTGTTCATCGCCTCCGATGACATGCGTCCGCAGCTCGGCTGCTACGGGGACCCCACGGTCAAGTCACCTCAACTTGATGCACTGGCCAAACGTGGTGTGGTATTTGAGCGCAGCTATGTGCAGCAGGCTCTGTGCTCGCCCTCTCGCATCTCCATGCTGAGCGGTCGCTATCCTGCCACCACGGGCATCTTTGAGATCGGCCGTCCGCTGAGAGCCACGATGCCAGACATCACCACGCTGCCTCAGCACTTCAAGAACAACGGCTATCACACCCGGAGCCTGGGCAAGATTTATCATGTGGGCATTGATGACGATGCATCATGGACCATTCCGGCCTGGCACAGCAAGAAACCTCGGTTCAGCCCGGGCACCGTCAAGGCCATCGATCAGTTCCTCGCCAACGCCCGCTCGAACGGCACCGAGGTTCCTCCGAAAGGCAAGAGCTCGCGCCTGTCCGCCGTGCCCGCCTTTGAAGCCGTCGATTGCAATGACGAAGACCTCCTTGATGGCGACACGGCACTCAATGCTATCGAGCAGCTTCGCGAGCACGCGAAGAACCCTGACCGTCCGTTCTTTCTCGCGGTGGGATTTGCGAACCCTCACGTCCCTTGGATCAGCCCCAAGAAATACTGGGACCTTTACGATCGCTCGAAGCTGCCACTGGCCACCAACGAGTTTCTGCCGAAAGGAGCTCCGGCTTTCGCTGCGACCTCAGGCCAGGACTTCCGCTGGTATGCCAACGTGCCCGAAGGCGATTTGCCTGAACCTTTCAAGCGCGAGTGCCTGCATGGCTACCTGGCTGCCATCAGCTACGTCGATGCCCAGGTGGGCAAGCTGCTGAGCGCGCTTGATGAAACGGGCCTGGCAAAGAACACCATCATCGTCTTCTGGAGCGATCATGGCTACTACATGGGCGAGCACACCTGGTGGGGCTCCAAGCACAACAACTATGAAGGAGCCACACGAAACAGCTTCATAATGTCCGTCCCCGGCATGAAGCACGCCGGCACAAGCACCAAAGCGCTCGCTCAGTCCGTGGACATCGCCCCCACCTTGACTGAGCTTTGCCAACTGCCCAGTCACGACGGCTTTCAAGGGCGTAGCCTCAAGCCGGTGCTCGATGATCCCTCGGTCACCGTCAACGACGCGGCCTTCAGCTGGTATCCCAAGGAAGGCTGGCTCGGCGTCACGATGCGTCAGGACAAGTGGCGGTTCGTCGAGTGGACAAAACCAGGGCACGAGCCCGTGCGTGAACTCTACAACATGGCGAACGATCCGCAGAATGATGTCAATGTGGCAGCCCAGTCCGAGCACGAGAAGGTGCTGCGAGTTCTCTCGGATCGACTCCGTGAACGGTTCCCCGTGCAGGAGTTCAGAGAGCCTCCAGCTCCTGCCGCCCGCAAAGGAAAAGGCAAGGGCAAGGCACGCGCGGTGAACTGACAGACCACTGCCTGGTGTGCTCAACCAGCCGTCGATGAGCTTGTCCAGTGATGGAAACCGGATGTCACGACCGGCATCGGTGCCATCACAGCGGCTTCGGTGGACTGAACCAGCAAGAGTCATGTGCGACCATTCCAATGTGCGGATAGTAGGTCCGCGCTTTGGGAGCAGCGAGGAGGATGAGCGTGGTTCGCTCACCCGCTGCCTCGTGGGTGCGCCGAATCAACTCGCGCCCAATGCCTCGCCCCTGCCAGGCCTCGTCCACGGCAAGGTCGGCCAGGTATGTCGAGTAAGCCCCATCTGTCAGTGCTCTCGCGACGCCCACGATACGCCCATCGCATCTTGCCGTCAGAATGAGACTGGCTCCCGCAAGCATCTGCCTGATGCGCTCTGGATCATCCACGGGCCGACGTTCTGCCAGGGTGGATGATTTCAAGATAGCGATGAAGTCATCGACGCTCAGACCGGACTCGATTTGGTAGCTAATGGATTCGTTCATGCAGTTCCCGCACCACAAGAGCAATCCCGCCTCGCGCATTCAAACCCGAATGCTGGCGAAATTTACTCACCCGGCGACTGGAGATTCACCTGATCGAGTTCGCCACAGAGAGCAAGTGCCTTCATCGCCTGCGCCGTAGCGATGTAGGTAATGTAGTGGTAGTTGCCTCGATAAAGGGAATGCATCCACCAGCGACCGGAGACTCGCTGCTCACGCTTGAGCCAGGCCAGGGCCTTTTGAATTCGTGGATCGCTGGCAGGCACGTCGCTCTGCCGCATCAACACGACGGCGAACGCCGTCATGTAGGCATCGCTTCCCGGCTGAGCCGCATCGGACAGACCATTGATGAGATTGAGCACGGTGTCGCTCATCTTGAAGTGCCAGTCATTCACAGGCGACATGTCCCGCGTGGACCACCCACCATCGTCGTGTTGCTTGGAGGCGAGCAGTTGGAGCGCACTGTCTCGTTCGGCCTTCGACACCAAGTCCGGCATGTAGTGCGCCAGCTGAAGCCGAAGAACGCGATCATAGTCGTTCTTGGGGCTCGCAGTTCTGAGCCAGCTCTTCAACCGATCTACCTTTGCAAGCAACTCGGTATCCTTCAATCCCTCCAGCCATCCAGGAGCAGCGGTGATGGCTCGGGCGGCCTGAAGGCTCAATTCGAAATCGGTGGTGATGTGTGGGATCTCGATCTCGCCAAAACTCACGAAGGAACCATTCGCAGACTGCCGCGCGAACATCTCACGCAACGAGCGATCAGTGGTCTCCGAAAGTTTCCCGTTCACATGCTTGTCCCACTCCGCCAACCCCATGGAGCGCCAGATGCTAGTCCATGAGCCGGGGTAGTATCGGAGTCCATCCTTCTCCGTTTCCTTCTGCGGTCCCACCTTCTCCGGCACGGTCTTGATGAAGTCCGCAAGGATCTCGTCATTCGGCTTGCCCAGATACTTCGACAACGCAGGGCGCTCCGCCATGTAAGGTCCAGTGGTGTGGCAGTTCACACAGGACTTCTCCCGCACCCAACAAACGGCACCATCATTCAGATACTTGGAGGCAGCCACGATGGTGGCAGGGCCAAACAGCTCCACTTTGGCCTCGCTATCAGACGGGACGCTGATCGCGATGCCGTCCGTCTGATACTGAAACGCCGGCTTGGGTTTGGGTTTCGGCACCTCGGCAGCGAACACCGACGGAGCGAAGAACAAGACAAAGTGAACCAGTTTCATGCAAACGTCTGATACGCCCCCGTCCGATTCACCTTTGCGGCGACTTCTTCACCTCGGGCAAGGCAGGGATCGGTATGGTGTCGATCGCGGATTCCATTCCTCTGAGCACTTGGGCGAGAAACTGCTCTCCACGCTTTTTCACTTCGGGATGATTCACGGAACCGTGCCCGCCACCGGTAATCGGAATCAACAGCGACTTCACTCCCACCTTCATCAGTGCCCCGTGGATGGCCTCGGCATGAAGGAAGGCCACACGCTGGTCGCTGGTGCCGTGGAAGGTGATGAACGGTGGATCGTCCGGACTCACATAGGTGATCGGCGATGCTGCCACCGCCTCGGCGTGTTTGTCTTCATAGGTGCCACCAAGCAATCCGATGACCGCATCGTCCTTGAGGATGGGCTTCTGCTCCTTGTCGAACATCAGCGCCTTGGTGAAGTCCTCGGGACCACATTGATTCACGACACATGCCACACGACTGCAGAATGAAGTGTAAGGCCCTAGATCGCCCTCGATCTCCTTTACGCCCCCGCTGGTGCCCAGCAACGATGAAAGATGACCTCCCGCCGAGCTGCCCCAGACAGCGATCTTCTCACCGTCGAGATTCAGCTCCTTGGCATGGGCGCGAATCCATCGAATCGCGGCCTTGCAATCATGCACCTGCGCTGGCCACGAGGCTTCTTTGGTCAGACGATAACCCACCGCGACTGTGGCATAGTCTCCAGTGCGCGCGAGTTGCACTGCCAATGCAGCATAGCCAAGCCGATCACCGTTCACCCAACCCCCACCGTGAATCAATGCCACGACCGGCAGAGGTTTGTCTGTATTTCGCTTATTCGGCAGATACACATCCACCATTTGCTTGGGATTGGTATTGCCCGCGTAGGGCTGATCCAGTCGAAGTTCGATCTGGTTCGTGGCGGCGACATCTTTGACTTTCTGCTTCTGAGCACTGGGCTCTTCGGCTTTACAGGCCAATGTGACAACCAAGAGCAGCAGCGGCAGGATGTTCTTCATGATTCGATCCAAAACGCAGACCGAAGGCTGATCTCGCACCTGCAAATACCCAAAGTAGGGAGCCGATCAATCGCCCCTCACTTCGCCTCTGGTCTGGGGCGTGCGAAACGCTACCGCCACAGCGAATGTCACAATGGTGCCAAACATGATTCTCCAGGGGAACTCAATGACTGGCACCCAATCGGGATGTTTGAGAGTTGTCTCGGGGTTGAACAGTTTCGCGATGTCGATGTCCAGCCCGCTGAGATAGGCCACCACCAGGAAGCCTGCGAGCATGGCCAGTGCATTGCCCTGATCACTCCCCCGCCCCTTGGTGAAAAGGCCCACCATGAACACGCCAAGCAACGAACCGTAGGTGTAGCCGAAGATGCCGAGGATGATGGGTAGAATACGCAGCGTCGGATTGTGCGCCGTCACCCAGGCGGTCCCAAGGGCCACCGCAATCAGCAGACAGGCAAACAACACGGTGCCAAAACGCAGCACCTTGACCCGCCCGTCATCAGTCGTGGGCTCCCCAAACCAGCGGAAGTGGAAGTCGCGCACGTAGCTGGTGGCCAACGCATTGAGAGCCGTGCTGAGAGAGCCCATCGCTGTCGCCAGCACACCGGCCAGCACCAATCCCCGGATGCCTCCTGGCATCACGGTGAGGATGAAATGAGGGAACACCTTGTTGGCGGACACGACGCCAGTGCTGCTCCGCGGCAGAAGGGGGTCTGGATTTTGCTGGTAGTAAACCCAAAGCAAGATGCCGATTGCCAGCACCACAAGTGTGATCGGCACATCCGCCAATCCCGACAAGATGGTGGCTTTGGCACTCTGGCTCTTATCCTTGGCGGTCAGCATCCGCTGCACCATGTCCTGGTCAGTGCCATGCGTCGCCAGCGTCACAAAGGTGGATCCCAGGAAAGCCGCCCAAACGGTGTATTCCTGCTCGAGGATCCCTTTGATGTTCCCCCACACGCCCGCTCCGGGTGTGAAGCCCCAGTCCCAGATCGCGAGGTCCTTCTCAGCCGTTAGAAGTCTCGCAGCACCCGACCATCCGCCTGGAATGTGGCCTAACAAAAACACGAGAGAAAACGTGAGCGCACACACCAGCACGAGAATCTGAATCACGTCGGTCCAGATCACGGCACGAATGCCGCCGATCGAGGTGTAAAGCGCCGTGGCCAGGGTCACGAACACCAACGCCCCGCCGGTGAGCAGGAATTCCTTGGTCGGTGACAGCACTTCCCCTGGGTTCTGCAGGTGCCACACCAGCACAAGCAGCATGCTGGGCACCCAGAGGCGGGTGCCGCTTGCGAGCACTCGAGTGACCAGGAACACAGCTGAGGTGAGTCGTCTTGTTCGTGGACCGAATCTCGTGCCCAAGAACTCATAAATGCTCACCACATTGTGACGGTAGTAGGCAGGAATGAACACCGCACTCACCACAACGCGGGCGAGCAGATAACCGACGATCAACTGAATGTAAGTGAAGTTGCGCAAGGCATAGCCTTCGCCTGGCGCTCCAAAGAACGTGCCAGCGCTAATCTCCGCTGCGAGGATCGAGGCCAGCACTGCCCACCAGGCGATCTGGCGATCTCCCAAGGTAAAGCCCTCCACGCTACCGCTCTTGCTTCGCTGACTGAGCCCAATCCCAATAATGGCCGCGAAGTAGGCAAAGATAACGATGGCATCGAGAAGGAACGACATGCCGCCGAGGATGGCATTTGATGCGAATCCAGCAACTTGATTGCTTATCGGTCTTCGCCCAGAAAGGAAGCACACCCGGCAGGACTCGAACCTGCGACCAGCCGATTAGAAATCGGCTGCTCTATCCACTGAGCTACGGGTGCATTGACCACGCCTGATTATGCACGGGTTTTCACACTCGGCAAGGTGAGGCTCTACTCGTGAAGCTCTCCAATGCGCCGCATCACCTCATCGCTGATGTGCTGGTAAAGCTGCTCTTTGCTCACGTCGGCAAAGTCAGATGCTCTGAATATCCATGGCTTGCCCACGGCAACAGTGATTCGTGCCGGCTGGGGCAGTTTCTTGTCTCGCGGCAACGCCTCGTGGGCACCGATGATTCGAATCGGAATCACAGGCACCTGGGCTCGCGCAATGATCATCCCCACACCCGGCTCGCCAGGCTGAAGACTGCCATCGGGACTGCGCGTGCCTTCTGGGAAGATGATGACCTTCTTGCCTTCCTTGAGGCGTTTGAAGATGGTCTTGATGGAACTGGGATCAGGCTTATCCCGATCCACGGGAATACTCTGCCAGCGAGTCAGGAGCCAGTTGCTCCAGGGAAAACGGAACAACGTTTTGCGGGCAAGGAAATAGATGTCCTCGTCGAACGCAGCCCCAATGAAAGGCGGATCAAGATAGCTGACGTGATTGGACGCGATCAATGCCGGTCCTTCAAAACCAAGGTTCTCGCGACCTACCACACTCAGTCCGAAGAAGCCTCTGGAGACTTCGCGGAACAAGCGATGGCCGATCCAGTAAACCAGGTTCATGCAACCCCTCGTGATCGAAGTTCGCCCATCACTTGCTCAACGACTTGATCCAACGTGAGGTCGGAACTGTCGATGCGAATCGCCCCTTCAGGGACGATCAAAGGTGCTGTTTTGCGAGTGGAGTCCAGCTTGTCCCTCATGGCGACCGTGTCGTTCAGGCCTTGTTTGCTGCGCCTTGCTGCCCGCACTTCTTCGCTCGCATCGATGTAAAACTTGTGAGGCGTGTCTGGAAACACCACGGAACCGATGTCCCGCCCTTCCATCACAAGGTCACCGCGGGCAACCAAAGCACGCTGCTCTTCCACCAACCGCGTCCTGACCTCGGACACCTGCGCCACATGAGAGACAGCACCGTTCACAGCTTCGCTGTTGAGTTCCGCATCGGTCAGGCGACGCTGATTGACGAGCATGTGGATGTGTCCGCCTTCGTTGACGAACTCAAGTTTCAATTCGGAGGCGTAGGCCGCAATCGCTTCCTTCTCCTTCAAATCGAATCCTGCATTGAGCACCGCCCAGGTTACACCACGGAACATATTGCCCGTATTGACATAGAGGTGTCCTAGCTTCTCAGCAAGCTGCCGAGCCACACTGCTTTTACCGGAAGCTGCCGGTCCGTCGATGGCGATAACGCTGCTCATGCTTGTTAGTCGGCTTTGTCTTCCTCCGAAAGGGTTTCGACTCCCATGCCTACTGGCATCCGGGAAACAACGGGGATGGGAGCAGTGTGTCCTTTCTCGTTATGCAAAAAGTGCTGAAGCTCCTGCTCAAAGCCGGGGTAAGACGTGGAGATGCACTCAGTGTCATTGATCGTCGTCGTGCCTTCGGCATGCAAACCGGCGATCGCAAACGCCATCGCAATACGGTGGTCACCAAAGCTGTCGATCGTTGCCCCCTTGAGCTGGGCACCACCCTCAATCTCCATGCCATCTGGACGCTCGATCACGGTGACGCCCATGCGACGAAGATTGTCCGCCACAGCGGCGATGCGGTCCGTCTCCTTCACGCGCAGCTCAGAGGCATCGCGAATCAATGTGGTGCCACGAGCCAGAGCGGCCGCCACGGCAAGAATCGGAAGCTCATCAATGACATTGGGAATGATGGCCCCGCCGATGGTGGTGGCATTGAGGCTCGCTCCTTTGACGACGATGTTTCCGCGGGGCTCACCATCACTTTGCTCTTCAGAACTCGTGACCTGCGCCCCCATAGCCAACAGCACTCCGATCACGCCCGTGCGAGTGTCATTAAGCCCCACATTCTTCAGCGTGATCTGCGCTCCCGGAACGCCTGCCACCGCCACCATCCAAAAAGCAGCACTCGAGATGTCTCCGGGCACAATGATATCTGTGGGACGAGGAGCCTGCCCTCCATACACGCTCACGGTGTCGCCATTGCGCAACCACTTGATACCGAAGTGACTCATGAGACGCTCGGTGTGATTGCGTGTGACCACTGGCTCCACCACGCTCGTCTTTCCAGGAGCAAACAACCCTGCCAGCAACACGGCGCTCTTCACCTGGGCACTAGCCATCGGCAGCGTGTAAGTGATGGCCTGCAGATTGCCACCAGTGATCGTGAGCGGAGCGCAGATCTTGTCGCCCTGGCCTTCAACCTTGGCCCCCATCAACGCGAGCGGATCAGCCACACGCTTCATCGGGCGCTTCGAGAGCGACGCATCACCCGTGAGCTGAGTGCTGAAAGGCTGGCCTGCTAGGATTCCGGCCAAAAGGCGCGTCGTGGTGCCGGAGTTGCCACAGTCGATGTTCCGCGTCGGCGGCTGCAACTTCATGCCATGTCCGGTGATGGCGAGACGTGTGTAGCCGACCCCAGGTGTTTCCTCAAGCCATTCAATATCTGCTCCCAAGGCCTCCATCGCGCGGACCGTGCAGATGCAATCCTCGCTGGGAAGAAACCCGCTGATCTCTGTCCTCCCATCTGCCAATCCGGCAAACATGGCGGCACGATGACTGATACTCTTATCACCTGGAACAGTGATCTCGGCGGGAATCTGTTTGAACCTTCGGACTTTGATGGTGGCCATAGCTTATGCACCCGGCGGAACAAGCGCACGAAGCTTTTGTGCTTCGGCGAGAAACCGGCGGAGTGCTTCATTGTCCTGCCTGCTGATGATTGCAAGAAGCTCTTTCGTCTGTGCCACCACGTCTTCGAGAGCCGTCACCACTTCGCTGCGATTCTCCAAAAGAATTCCGGTCCACAAATCAGGATCTCCACCCGCCACGCGAGTGCTGTCACGGAATCCATTGCCGGAGCAATGCGCCGCTGAGGGATCTTTTCCTAGACCCGCCAACACAACCGCAGCGGCGACCGCATGCGGCAAATGTGAAATGCGCGCGATCTTCCGATCATGTTCGTCAGGAGACATGGTCAAGAGTCTGCAACCCAGGGCCTCCCAGAAACACTTCACTCGGTCAACATCCACCAACGATGTCTGCGCGGTCGGCGTGACAATGCATGCCGCCCCTTTGAAAAGGTCAGCTCGGGCTGCCTCGATACCTGCCTTGTCCGAACCCGCCATCGGATGACTGCCCACAAACGAATGCCCTGCCGATGCAAACAGCGGCTCCAGGAGCCCAACAACTGAACGTTTTACACTACCAACGTCGGTCACAACTGCGTCGGGGGCCAATCGATCAATGATCAATCGGGAGACACTCTCCATCACTGTCACCGGCGTCGCCAGAACCACGAGCGACGCACCAGCCGCGACGAGGCGGGCATCCGTCGATGTGAAGTCGGCGAGCCCTCGCTCCCGAATAATCGTCATCGCCTCCTCACGTCGTCCCCAGATTCGAATCTCGCATTGAGGCATGACTACCCTGACGGCAAGGGCCAGAGACCCGCCGAGCAGACCGGGCCCAAAGATGGCGATGGATCGTTCGTTGCTCATCGAAACAGCAAGGGCGCGAGGATGAAGTCCATCGCGCCCTCGTTGGCAAATCAGTTAATCAGCCATCGACTCAAGGCACAATAAACACCTTCCCAGTGTAGGGGCATTTCACTTTGGTGCCTGGAGCCATCCCCTGAACATCAACGATACCGGCCGACTTGTCGTAGGGGCTGTAAACAAACCCAGGCTTGCCATTCACTTTGATACCATAAGGAGGTCCGGCAGGCTTATTGTCAACGGGCGGAGGAGCAGGCTGCGTGGGAGCCGAAGGTGCCGGCTGCGTGGGCACTCCTACCGTTGCGTTGCTTGCACCACCTGGAGTTGGCGGCAGGTAGGTGCCGCCTTGGTTCGGGGGCACGCTGCCCTGAGGAGCATTCGGATCGATCACAGGGGGCAGACCAGGATTGGGAGCCGCAATCGCAGCGGGATCGACAGGTGCGGACCCATCAATGGGTCCATTCCAATAGCGGCTCTGACCAGGACCTGCATCTAGCGATGGACCGCTCTGCGAAATGGGTGGTGGCGGTTGATACGTGTAGCAAGAAGCTACAGCAACGGAGCAGCCAGCGGCTAGGAGGAGGTTCGTGATGTTTCTCATGGGTAACGGCAGGTGGAAAGTCATGAATTCACACGCATCGGCATGAGCACATAGAGGAAACCTGTTCCGCTACGCAATACGCCAGGGCTGATTTCGTCGATCAGATTCAAAGCGACCTCGTCTGCCGAGAGATTCCGCAAGGGAGCCATCAAGAACTCGGGATTGAAGGCAATCGTCATTTGAGGTCCCTTGTAGCTGATTGCCAGCGTTTCACGCGCTTCACCGATGTCAGGGGATGAGGCGATGATCTCGAGGGTGCCTGGAGCGAACTGCAGCTTCACAGAGTTGGACTTCTCACTTGCCAGCAGCGCCACACGTGAAACCGACTTCAAGAAGGACTCACGATCAAGCGGGATACGCTCTTTCGGATCGCCCGGAATCACCTGCCGGTAATTGGGGTAGTTGCCCTCGATCAGTTTCGTCACCAGCAAACTCTGGCCCATATCAAACCCCGCCTGGCTCCCGCTCACCCGGATGGTGACTTCACCATCTTCGCCCAACAAACGGGACAATTCCGCGACCGCTTTGGTCGGGACGATGAACTCGATCTCATGGCTCTGCGGGAACTCAAGCTCCTGCTCTACCATCGCAAGGCGACGCCCATCGGTCGCCACCATCGTCAACAGATTGTCTTTGAACGAGAAAAGAATGCCATTCAGCACATATCGAGTCTCGTCCGTTGAGATCGCATAACTTGTTTTGCGAAGGCAGTCACGCAGCACGGACTGCTCCATTTTGAATTCGGAACCTCCATCAAAGCGAGCCAGAGGCGGAAACTCCTCACTGCTCAACCCCAACAATTTGAATGCACTGGGACCACTGCGGATGGAAGCAACGTTCTTTTCATCCACAGACACCTCCACTTCATCCGAAGGCAGCTCGCGGACAATAGTTGCGAGACGTCGAGCGGGCAAAGTCGTCGCACCAGGTTCCTCCACATCCGCCTGGACTGTGCCGCTGACTCCCACATCCAAATCGGTGGTGGTCAACTCAAGCTGTCCGTCTCGAGCCTTGAGCAGCACGTTGGAGAGGATCGCCAGCGTGGTGCGCGCACTGACCACATGCTGCACCTGTGAGATTGCGTCGAGATAGGCCTGCTTGCTGATGGTGAACTTCATACCCTTGTGAAACTGAGCCATTTAGCGGGTTCAGCGAATAGGGCAAGAATATTGATAAGAAAAGGCGGAGAGGGCGAGCTTTTCGCCACCTCACCGCCGTTTCAAACACCTCAAGGTGCCAGAATCTTGGCTCGGAGATCGGAAATCATCGCCCTGAATTCGTCGGTCTGCTCCATGCGGGCAATCACCACCTTGCAAGCGTGAATCACTGTTCCATGATCGCGCCCCCCGAACGCCTTGCCAACGTCCACCAACGAAAGCTTGGCCATATCACGAGTGAGATACATCGCCACTTGGCGAGCTTCCGCGATGACTTTGGGACGTCCGCGCCCGAGAAGCTCGGACATGCGAATGTCATATCGCTCAGCCACAAACCTCTGAATTCGGTCGATATTCACAGCTCGCCCTGGCTCTTGATCGAGCACGTCGCGGAGCATGTTCTCCACCTCGGCTTCTGTCAGAGTGCTTTCAGCAAGAGACACGTGCGCGGCGACACGCACGAGACATCCCTCGAGTTTCCGCACGTCAGTGCGGACCCTCTGGGCGATGAAATCGAGAATCCATGGCTCGATCACGACCCCTGCATCCGCCATCTTGCGCCGTAGAATCGCCACCCGTGTCTCAAAGTCAGGGGAAATGATCTGAGTCGTCAGACCCCATTCGAAACGCGACACCAATCGGGACTCGAGATTGTCGATCTCTGCGGGAGCCTTGTCACTCGCCAGCACAATCTGCTTCGTGTTATTGAACAGATCATTGAAGGTATGGAAGAATTCTTCCTGCGTGCTGTCCTTCCCTGCAAAGAACTGCACGTCATCAATGAGAAGCACGTCCACCTTGCGATACTTGGCACGGAACTGCGACAACGTTTGCTTTCGGATGGCGTCCACGAAGTCATTGCAAAACATCTCCGAGGTCACGTAGCGCACCACCGCCCGCTTCTTTCGATACATGATCTCCCGTCCGATCGCGTGGAGAAGGTGCGTTTTGCCGAGACCAGGGGCGCTGTAAAAGAACAGCGGGTTGTAGATGCGGCCCGGCTTTTCAGCCACCGCCTTGGCAACAGCTGCGCAGTAGCTGTTGGTCGTCCCGACTACAAAGTTCTCGAAGCTAAACTTGGGACTGAGTCCAGCTTCAGCGAGACTCTCGGGCGTGCGCACGGGCTCTGTGAGGACCCGCGAAGAGGGCTTGTCGATCACCAAACCCCCATGACGACGATAACTCAGAGCCAGTTCGGACTCACCGTCCACAGACACTTTGGCGCGTCCGACCTGAAGCGAGTAGCTGATCGATCTTGCGCCCCCCATGACGGAAGTTACAGCCTCAGCCAGAATTGATGCGTAGTTGCTCTCGATCCACAACTGGTGAATCGCGTTCGGCACCTCGATAACCAGTTCACCGTTGTCATTGGCGGAAGCCGTAAGACCACCAAACCAACGTTCAAACTCAGGACCGATGCGAGGACGAATGATGTCACAAATCTGTGACCAAGAACTCAATGCACTGTCACTTGCAGATGCAAAGTTTGCTGTGGCATTTGGAGACGGCGAAGTGAGGCGAGAGATGTCATCTGGATGCTCCATTGAGGGGTGTGGGAGGTGGTTGGAAGATAAATTGGATCGGCTGATTACGAACCAAGTGTTTTAAAATATATGACCTTGTGTATGTCGAAACACCAACCCTTGTTCAAGTGTGTTTTGATTTATTTTTAAAACACCAAAATCGAATTTAGAATTTTTTGAAAGAAGCACATGCGCAAGCCGCCAAGCGCCTCCCCGTTCTCCGTTCCTCGCATAAGAACCCAGCTTCCGTCTTGATAGGCCTAGCAGTGCTCCTATGATCACGACCAAATGAACGACGAACTCCAACGGCTACTTCTCCACCGAATCAAGGTGATCGAAGATATAGCATGCCGCGAAAGCGATCCAAAAGGTCACCTTCACCAACTGAAGGACGCATCCGATGCGATTACCGCATGGCATCAAACCAATCGCTCTCGCCTGCATCCTCAACTCAATCACTTCCTCACCCAAGCAAGCTTTGGTAAAGCCCTCGAATTTGTCAGCCAATCCGCCAAGTGACCGAGTTACGCATTAGGGCTTTCATTCTGAATATCTCCTGTCCCGACGAGAGAGAAATGAAGCGTGGTGATTCGACGCTGGTCAACTCGTCTGACCGTTGCGAGGTATGGCCCAATCATCGTTGATTCTCCCGCCTTGGGAAGATGGCCAATCTGATGGGTGACGTAGCCACCCACCGTCGTCACTTCTTCACTCTCGATTTCGAGTCCGGCATGTTCATTGAGCTCATAAAGATTGAGCGTTCCGTCCACTTCAAAGCTGCACTCATTGATTCGCCGGAACTCTGGTTTTTCGAAATCAAATTCATCCTGGATATCGCCCACGATTTCCTCGAGCACATTGTCCAGAGTCACAATCCCGACAGCACCACCAAACTCATCGACCACGAGCGCGATATGCTGATGCTTGTCGAGGAACAAGTGCAACAACTTGTCGATCGTCATCATCTCTGGCACCGGCACCAACGTTCGTTTGATGCGTCGAAGATCGGGGCTGGGACGCCCCACAAGCGGCAGCAGGTCTTTGATGTGGATCATGCCAACGCTGTGGTCCAAGTGCCCCTCGACCAAAGGAAAACGTGTGTGTTTTGACTCCACCGCCTTCTTCAGATTAGCCTCAAAAGGCTCGTCCAAATCCAAGGAGACCACTTGATTGCGCGGAGTCATCACATCACGAACACAGCGATCATTGAGCGCCAGAGCATTCAGCAAGATGTCTTTCTCCGTCTCGGTCACACGCTGAGATTTCTCGCTCTCTGCAACAATGTGCCGAAGTTCCTCTTCCGAATGAGTCAGTTCACCCTCGCTAATGTGATTGATCCCAAACAAGCGCCTCAGAACAAAGCGAGCAGAGCCGCGAAGCATCCAAATCCCCGGGCGAAGGACAAGATAACAAACATGCAGAACGGGAGCCGTTAAGAGGGCTGTTGGCAGTGCTTTGCGAATCGCGATGGCCTTGGGAACAAGTTCTCCCAGGACGACATGAAGGTAGGTAACCAGTGCATAAGCGATGCCCAGTGACACGGAATGTATCACTAATGGACTGGTAGTGCCGAGCTTTAAAAGGAATGGTTGAACAACACTTGCTACCAAAGGCTCGCCCACCATCCCAAGCCCGATACTTGTCAGCGTAATGCTGAGTTGGGTGGCCGACAGATAGACATCGAGATGCTGACAGACATGCCTGACAAGCTTCGCTCCCGACTTTCCCTCTTCCAGCGCCTCTTCGATCTGACTTTCCCGAACTTTCACCAACGAAAACTCGGCAGCCACAAAGAACCCGTTGAGCAGCACGAACAACAGAATGATCAGCGACTCGAACGCAAGTTGCCCGGCTGAAAGTTCCAAGGCCTGATGCGATGAATCCGCTGAAATAGACGCAAGGAAAAAGTGCATCACCAAAACGCGACCAGATCAGTCCATGGGGACTCAAAGTCGCTCATAATTTCCATCCACACGTTTCTCAAGGATGGTGAAGCCTGCAGCCTTCGCATCACTCACGCTGAGAGGCTTCGCATACTTGGGTGTGCTGAAGCCTGTAACCAACTTCTTGACCGGCCTTTTGCACAGGGGGCAATGAGTCAGAGCCGGGCGGCTGATGGGCCTTCTGAGATCAAACCCTTTCCTGCACGAAGGGCAACCCTCTTCGGGGTTCTCAGCGATATAAGAATAGGTAGGCATTGAATTGCAGCTCAAGATGCCTTCCCAAAGGTCCGGTGAGAGCACTTAGCGTCTCACCGGAACTCGAAAAGAGTTTACCAACTGGATCTAGTTACACCCGGAATGAGACCGTTGGAGGCCATTTCACGGAAGGTAAGACGGGACATCTGGAAGCGGCGCATGAACGCACGACGACGGCCAGACACACGGCAACGGTTAACAAGGCGGGTGGGGCTTGCATCACGAGGAAGCATCGTCAAACCGATATAGTCCTTGTTCGCCTTCAACTCCTCGCGGAGCTTAGCGTATTTTGCCACTGTCTTTAGTTTGCGCTTGTCGCGCTCGAGCCATGCTGTTTTTGCCATAGAGGGGCGGGATAATGGGAGGCATTGCAATGAATGCAAATGTTTTTTGCCCTTGATCATCAGGCGATCTCGTCTTTGATGCCGCTTCAAACACACACCCTTCCCACATGTTCACAGGTATTCTGATCGCCGTCATTTTTCTCTCGAGTGGAGCTGTTGCTTTCGCCTACCTGAAAAACGGCTGATCTCTAGCACTACTAGAAAGCCTCAAACTTCTTGCGCGTGACCACAAGGAATTTGCTTGTGCATATGTAACTATTTGATGTTTGAACATTAGTAGTTTGCCGCCTACATACAGAGCATAGTCAATGCTCGACCAACAACGCCAGCGCTCTTCAATGCAGAACCGGGACAATGCGCGGCTGGCGCGTGGTGTCCTTGTTGGTCACTTAATGGTTGGGGCATCTGCGGCGGGCTTGTTTACTTTCCACGAACGATTCACTGCCGCCCTCGTGACGACCGTTTGGTATTTGTTGTCGATCGGACTTATTGTGGGAATGTGCAGATTCCTTCAGTGGTGCAGGGTGGGCCTTGGTCTTTGGTTCATCGTGGGAGCGGCTGTGTCCATGGCTTATCTTGCCTATGAACCTCCACAACCGGAGGCGCTCACCCCGGCACCACCGATCTCTATCAAGTTGCTACCGTTCTGGCTGTCCACAGCTGCACTTGGCTATCTGGCAGGAGGCTTGACTATGTTGTTAAGCTCCCGAGTGCAACGCGCGACCGCAAAGGGTTTTGCCTTGTGGGACGTGAGTCACAATTGGTAACCGGCGCGGCGAGACCTGAAGAGATATTTAAGCCTCCGATTCAGCAACGGTTACCGCCAGGACCTCCTCGACACTCGTGAGACCCTGCATTACCTTACGAATACCGTATTCTCGCATCGGGCGATAGCCATCCTTGAGAGCCTGCTGAAGCAAGTTCGCCTGACTGCTGCGGTGGGTGATCAATTCACCCAGGGCTGGGGTGATTCGAATCAGCTCGTAAATGGACATCCGTCCCTTGTAACCCGTATGACGGCACTGCTCACAACCGCCTTCGCGCGCATGATAAATAGTGCCCGTCACAGGGCCGGTGTGTTTGAGTTCACGGAGCTTGTCCTCGGGGTGCTGCTCCACTTCACGACAAGAAAGACAGAGCGTGCGGACAAGTCGTTGGGCGAAGAAAGCTCGGACCGATGAGGCAACCAGGAACGGCTCGACACCCATGTCAATCAAACGAGTGATGCCGCCCAAAGCATCGTTGGTGTGCAGCGTGCTGAACACAAGATGACCCGTGAGCGCCGCACGGATGGCAATCTCAGCCGTTTCCACGTCACGCATTTCACCCACCATCACCACATTGGGGTCACCACGCAGAATAGAGCGCAGTCCGGCAGCAAAGGTCAAATTGATCTCAGGTTTGACGGCGATCTGCACAACTCCTGGCAGCTTATGCTCAACCGGATCTTCGATCGTCACGATTCGACGATGCTCCGTGTTCAGCTGGCTGAGGAATGTGTATAGCGACGTTGACTTACCTGAGCCGGTCGGGCCAGTGATGAGCACAATGCCGTTGGGCTTCTTCAGCAGAAGCTCCACTTCGCGTCGGAGGTCCGCCTCCAGACGCAGTCGATCGAGCGTGAATTTCTCCTGACCGAGGAGACGCAAGCTGATGCTTTCACCTTCCACTGATGGAATGGTTGCCACACGAACATCGATGAACTGGCTGCCAATCTGTAGATTGATACGTCCATCTTGAGGCAGCCGACGTTCAGCGATGTCGAGTTTGGCCATCACCTTCAGACGCGCGAGCACCGACTGCTGAAGTGCTTTGATGTTCTCGGGCACCGGAAGTTCGCGTAGCCGCCCATCGATTCTATACCGAAGGCGCAGCGTGTCTTCCATCGGCTCCACGTGAATATCCGTCGCGTGTTGTTCCAGTGCCTCGCGAATGATTTGATTGACGAACTTAACCACGGTTGCCTCCTCATCGTCGGCATCAATCACGTTTGCTTCGTCGCGCTGATCGAGCTCATCGGCATCGACTTCGCGTCCTTTTAAAATCTCTTCAAAGACATCGGCTCCCACCCCATAGAAATCGCGGAGAGCCGTGAGCAAGCGCTTGCGCGGCGCAACGCACCAACGCACCGGCGAGTCCACCTCTCGGGCTACCGCCTGACGAGCGATAAGATCGAATGGATCACAGGTCGCCACCGCCACCTTCTTGTGAGCACGCCCATCCTCCTCAATCAGCGAGAGTGGCAGCAAACGATGCTTCAGAGCCACTCGGGCGGGTATGATGCGTTTCAGTTCTGGAGCATCCGCTGAATCAGGTGCAGGTGCAGCCACCCACGGGAGCTGCAGTCCAGTGGCCAGATTTGACAGAAACGCCTCTTCATCCAGATGACCACTATCAAGCAAAGTGTTGACGACGGAGGAACTCGCCGTGACCGAAGGAAGCGCCATTCCGTGGGCTCCGGCAGCCTCCATGCACTGCACCACCAGCTGTCGAGCGTTTTTCATAAGCGATGAAAAAGTTAGTTGGATTCCGGAGGATTCAGAGACAGCTCCAGTTCTTCACGAGTGCCGGGAGGAAAGAGGCTGGCGTCTGTCGCAGGCTGTTCCGGCGTCGCAGGTGCAGGTGCGGGTGCAGGCTCGCCACCAGCTGCGGGTGCTGCCTCAGAAACTGCTGCCTGCCCATGATCAGGAGAATCAAACTGGTAGCCATACTTCTCGAGCAGATCAGTAATCGAAGCGACCGCCTGACTCATCTGAAGCTCATTCTGATTTAGGATGCGGGAGAGATCGAGCCGGAGCGTTCCAGCCAATTGAGCTGAACCGACCATCCCGATGCTGCCATCGGGCGATGGCGCAACAGCCAGGCTTTCATCATCGGATGCCAGCATGGTTCCGAGCATATCCGTCGAAACACGTCCGCCCTGATGTTCCCCACGCACCGTGTAGGAGATTGAGCTGTTGAGCAATCCAACCGCCTGATACATCACACGTGCTGTGCCGGTCTGGGCGATCGCAGAGACAACGGAAAGCCGCCCTGTTGGACTGGCAGCAGTGAAGTAGCGGGCACCGTTCTCAGCGACATTGTAAAAACGTCCTCCTTCCTCAGTGATGAAAATCATCGACGCATTGCCCCCCGTCACGGGCGCGATCACATAAACACCTGAGTAAGGAGCGAAGTTCTCACTCACTTCAGGCATGGTGTGGATCCTGAAATCATAGACCACCCATTGGGCACGAACGGCAGACACCATCACAACCAAAGCGATGGCGATGAGGTGGAGAGGAAGGATGGAACGGCGGATTGGCATGAAGACAGATGCTCTAGTAACCTCGGTGCCGGTGCTTGTCGATTGCCTACTTTGAAAGCCACCGGCTCCAATGTGCTCAAAATGCAGGGCGGCTGGAGAAATTGTGCTGGTGAGGGCCTGTGGTTCCGTCGGGCACAAAGATCAGCGGTGTGCCCCCGCGGCTGAAGTTCCCATACCCAGCCTTGTTGTAGTTCGAGATATCCGAATGCACGTGGAAGCTATTCGGTGTGCCCACATTGACCGTAACACCGTCGTTCACCTGCACCGTGTAACCGGCAACGATCGCCGGGCCGCTCAGAGTCGTGTTGCCAACAAACTGAACCCTGCCGTTGCTGCCTTCGGCGTAGAGTTTCATGCCCTGGCTTGCGGTAAGGGAGCTGTTGCCGATCGTCAGCGTGCCATTGGTCGCGAGTGTATGGACACGAAGGTAGTCGGAGTTGATCGACGAGTTGGTGAGCGTGATATTGCCCAACTGCGACTCAATCAGCGCGAACAACGTATTGATCGTCACGGTGCCGCCCACATCGTTCCCGACGTTCACATTGCCCTGCTCAGCAATGAGGTTCAGTTCAGTCGTTGAGAGGGAACTCAGACGGCGAAGCTGAGAGGAATCCAAAACCGATATGTTGCCCCGCGCCCGAATATTGATGGCTTCTGATGCCTTCACGATGGCATTCGGGCCAATAGTGACGTCGCCCTCAGCACTGAGGTTGACGTTCTTCGCCTGGACAGTCGCAGTCCATGATGGGCTTTCGGATCCTTGGCCGCCTGACCCATATATATTGAGGTTGCGCGCTGCATTAGCTTCGAAAACTCCGGAGATCAGATTCACCATCAAATCGCCGCTCAGGTTAATGTCCCCAGTCTGGCTGTAGAGACTCAGGTTCTGATTTGTGCCCACTATCGACATGCCCGATCGCCAATCGATGTCTCCATTCGCCGCAAGCATGACATCATTGAGTGTGCTTGTGGTTAGGTCCCAGCTTCCGTTGCCGAAACTGCTTTCGGAGTAAGGATCGAAATTCGAGAGCGTGATGTCAGCTTGCGATGCCAGAAGGAGGTTTTTGGGTCCGCCTTGGGTAATAACGTCGGGTGCGCCAATCACATGGAGATCAGTGAAGTTGAAGGCCGTCCATGCCCCTGCATCCGCCATGCGCTGATCGACAGCCGGCAGGGGTCCCAGATCGCTGTCACCCAGACGCAAGGTCGGCTTGTTGAACATGGTGCGGCCAAGGGTTCCATCGGTTCCTGGACGGTAAATTTTGCCCTGGCCCGTGGCCAACGTTCCTGAGAAGCCTGTGGTGATCTCCGGATCAGTGATGATCTGCGTTTCATCGTCAATCACCGCCACACCGCCGAGCACAGGTGGTTTGCCAAACTTTCCCGATCCCCCAGCGTCTCCTGGACCACCGGGTCGGTGCGGATCACCTTCGGGCGGAGGGCCTCCATTGGGATTGCGGACTCCGAGGTCACCGCGCAACTGATGTGGATCGCGCCCCGTCACCTGGATCTCGACCATCGGTCCACGGCCAGGAAGTCGCAGGTTCGTCGGTCCCAGATTGCCACGGCGCATCTCGCGATCCTGGCGCATGTCCGCGTCCATCAGATGCTTCTGATTGCCGAGACTGCCGAACTCACGCTCGTCCGTGAGCTTCGATGTCTTCTTCAATCTTTGCAGGTCCACCTGCACGGGCTCGGGGATCACCTGCCCGTCAGGCTTCATGATGATCATGTCACCTGCGTGAATGGTCCGGAACACATCGGGCTTGTCGTTGCGGAACACATCCACCTCACCTTCGAGAACGATGATCTTCACATACCCATCCGGCTGATATTCGACCATCAACGTGGTGCCAGTCACGGCCGCAGTGATGGATGCCGTCCGCACCTTCGCTCCACCCATCTGCTTGGGCACCTGCATGAGCAGCACACCTTGTTTCAAATCCACGGTGCGGCTCCCCTGCTCCAGGTTGAAAACCGAGTTGGACCCCAAACGCGTGATCGACTTGTCATCAAAACGAAGCTCCGCGCGAGACTGCGATCCGGTTGTAACAGAAGTTCTGCCTTGGACCACATCGCCCACTTTCGCAGGCTTAGGTTGCTCGCTTTCAGGCAGCATCTTCACATCGTTTTGCACCTTGGTGAATTCAGCGGTCTTGAAGGCTGCGCCCAAGGCGAGTGAGGGAATCAGTGTGGCAATCAGGAACCAGAAACTCTTGCGAAACATAGGTCAGGGAAAGCTGGGGTTTGAAGATGCCTTAGAACCGAATGCGCAGACCGATGCCGCCGCCGAGAGTGCCAGACTCATAATCATAGACGTCCACGCTCGATTGATTGAAGCCATAGGCTGCCGAGGCATATACCTGGAGCCACTTGAAGGGCGTGTAGGTCACGCTCAGGTCGATGAGGTGCAGATGGTCCTGACGATCCACTTCCGTGTAGTCGAAGTAAGTGTAGCGATATCCCAGCACGGTCTCAACCTTGCGCGTCAGCTTGAATCTCCAGGCCACACTGGCGATGTATTCATTGCGCTTGAGGGCATCTACGTCGGTGTCCACATCCACGTCCGCATAGATGGCGCTCTGAAGGCTGTTTCGGCGATTGAGCAAAAGTAAATGCTGCGCGCCGGCACGAACAGAGTGGCTGTTCATCAACTCATCCGAATACTGCGTCACCCGCTCAAATTGATACTGTGCAAAGAACATCACATTGCCAAGCTGCGGGGCCAGGTAGGCCAGGCCTGCATTGACGTCGAGTGTTTCAAAGTCCAGCGCATCGAGTTCGTCGTAGCGATACCAGGAATGCGAGATTCCCACCGGAGCCATCAATCCTCCCACGATCACGGGCTGCCAATCTGCCGCCACACGCCAGCCCCAGAAGACATCGTCGAGTTCGCCCGCCGACGCATGAGCTGCATTGTCCGTCCACATCACCAGCGAATCCGCGGCCACCAAGAACCTCTGCACCTTTTCCTTCTGCCTCAGAATCAACTGCTCACCGATGTCGCTGTCACCGAGCGACGTTGGCGCGAAGGAGTCAAACTCCGTGCCGCCTCCCGAATCGAGGGTGACATCACTGCGCAGCTGCGTGACCGCAGGCCTCAGGTGCACGGCTTCAGCCTGGCGGGAAGGATCGATGGCCGTTTGAGCTGAAGCTGCCAGAGAGAGTCCCGTCCAGAGAGTGGCTGTCGCAAGAAACCGGATTCGTAAAAACATGAGGTGTGACTGAGGGCTCGGGCAATCAACAGCCGGCCGACGTGGTGCCCATGTTATGGACTTCCCGGGAGAGCGTCAATCCCGTTCCCGGTCTCCCAAAGCATCATCGGACTCCGTCTTGTCAGCCCATCTCTCCTAAAGTTTAGCCTGCGAGCATGCGTATGACTGCGCCCACTCCATGCAGGTCCCCACCTTGTCCCACCTCCTTCCCGTTTCCTTGGCTCTGGGCGTCCTAGGGCTCGGCGATCTTGGTCAGGCGGCGGACATGTCACCGGATCAGCGTGCCTTCTTCGAGAACAAAATCCGGCCCGTGCTGGTGAAACAGTGCTACGAGTGCCATTCCCAGTCCTCCAAGAAGCTCGGTGGCAAGCTTCTGCTCGATGCGCCCTCTGAGATGATCGCAGGCGGCGAGTCCGGTCCGGCAATGATCCCCGGCAAGCCCGATGACAGCCTCATTGTCCAGGCACTGCGTTACGATGGCATCGAGATGCCGCCCAAAAAACGCCTCCCCGACCATGTGGTGAACGACTTCGTCACCTGGGTCAAAATGGGAGCCCCAGATCCCCGCGCCGAAATTCCAAAGGTCGCTCGTCCCGCACCCGCCAGCGACAAGGCATCTCTGTGGTCCTATCAGCCCGTCAGCCAACCCACCGTGCCCACGGTCACCGACAACGCATGGCCACGCGACGCGGTGGATCGCTTCGTCCTCGCCAAGCTCGAAGCAAGCAAGCTGGCACCTGCCCCCGATGCCAGCGCTGCCACTTTGATCCGTCGCCTCTACTTTGACCTCTCCGGCCTACCGCCCAGCTATGATGAGGTCGCCCGCTTCATCGAGAACCCGACGGGCCTGCGCGCCGTGGTGGATCACCTCCTCGCCTCACCGCAGTTCGGCGAGCACTGGGGACGGCACTGGCTCGATGTGGCACGTTACGCCGAGTCCAATGGCAACGACGGCCTCAGCCGCAACCCCAGCTTCCCTCATGCCTGGCGTTACCGCGACTACGTCATCCAAAGCCTCAACGAAGACGTGCCCTACGACCGCTTTGTTACCGAACAAATCGCTGGCGACTTACTTCCTGCCGCCAGTGATGCGCAACGCGACCGTCAGCTGATTGCGACCGGCTTCCTCGCCCTCGGCTCCAAACCTGCCAAGGCCATGAATGACAACTTCGACATGGACATCGTCGCCGACCAGATCGGCACCATCGGCAGCGGCATTCTTGGGCTCACGGTTGGCTGCGCCCGCTGTCACGATCACAAGACCGACCCCATCCCCACCCGCGACTACTACGCCCTCGCTGGCATCTTCAGGAGCACGGAGACCATGTGGGGCGCAGCGGCCCATGAAGGCCTCACGGCTCCCCAAACCGCCCTGCATGAGTTGAAGGCCGCACCGCCCGTGGCGCAGCGGCCCGAGGTTGAGTCTATCATGCTCGCCCACAAGCCGCGGAAGTCCCCGGCAAAGCCCGCTTTCAAGTATGCCGAGGATGCGCCGCTAGCGATGGGCGCACGAGATGCGAAGGCCATCGCCGACTGCAAGCTCAACATCGACGGCGACTCCAAAAAGCTCGGAGCCCCGATCCCTCGCGGCTTCCTCAGTGCCTGCGCCACGTCCTCGACGGTTACCATTGATCCCAAGCAAAGCGGTCGCCTTCAGCTCGCCCAATGGATCGCCAGCCCGCAGCACCCGCAGACCGCTCGCGTCATCGTGAACCGCGTCTGGCTTCACCTCTTCGGCGAAGGTTTGGTGCGCACCCCGGATGATTTTGGCACCACCGGTGAGCGCCCCTCGCATCCTGAATTGCTCGACTACCTTGCACGGCAATTCATGGACGATGGCTGGTCCATCAAACGCCTCATCCGTCGCCTAACATTGAGCCGCACCTACCAGCTCAGCAGCGAATGTGCTGCCCGTCTTCGCGAGGCTGATCCCGAGAACCGTCTGCTCGGCAGGCAAACGCGCAAACGCCTTTCCGCCGAGGCCCTACGCGATGCCATGCTCAGTGCCACAGGCGATCTTGACCTCCAGCCGGCCAAAGGATCGCTCATTCAGCATCGCGACGTGCTCATCAATGAACTGCCTCCGCTGCATCAACCAAGCCCACGCCGCAGTGTGTATCTGCTCATGCTCAGGAACTCGATGCCGCCCGAGTTGACGCCGTTCAATCTCCCCGATGCGATCCAGGTTGCGGGCAAACGTGATGCTTCCACCCTCGCCACGCAGGCGCTCTACTTTCTCAACAACACCTTTGTCGTTGAGCAATCACGCCGGTTCGCCGCCACGCTCCAAGCCACAAACGAGAATGACGAAGCTCGCATCCACCTTGCCTACCGTCAGGCCTTCGCCCGCGATCCAAAGACCTCGGAGATCAAAGAAGGCATCGACTTCCTTCGCGAAGCCGATCTGATGCTCGCCTCCAGTGCCTCCGATGGTTCAAAGAATCTGTCCAGCGCGTGGGCCGCCTACTGCCAGGTGTTGCTCGCCAGCAACGAACTGCGCTACGTCGATTGAGGTCAGCTCTGTTTCCCGTTCGCCAGGACTCTTGGCAGCCGAATCTCTACCGTGAGTCCCCCACCCTGCCGGTTCTGCGCGCGCACACTGCCACCGCATGCTTCCACACATCGCATCGTGATCGCAAGCCCCAGTCCACTGCCCCCCGTGTTGCGTCCCCGCGCAGCCTCAGGCCGGTAGAATGGCTCAAACAATCTCGGCAAAGCATCCTCTGGCACCCCAGGTCCATGGTCGTTCACTTGAATGACCACCGCGTCCCCCTGAAGTCGGGCTTCGATGCCGATGTCTGAGGCATACCGCACTGCATTACGCAGCACATTGCCCAGGGCACGATCCAGCGCTGAGCGCAGGGAATGCAGTGACAGCGCCTCGATGTCGAGCGCGATGGGCACGTCGGCCGCTTCCCTTGCCACCACGTCATCGACCAGTTCACGCAGATCGAAGTCGCACGGGGATTCGCGTTCAGGGAGCTTCTCCGCCTTGGAGAATGCCAGCACCTCTTCCACCAGGCGCGCCATGTGTTGCAATTCGTTGTCGAGCTTTTTCAGATACGATGACTGCTCTGGCGTCCCCCGTTGTTCCAGCACGCCCAAGGCCATCTGCATCCGGGCAATCGGAGAGCACAGCTCATGCGCCACATCAGCCGTGATGCGTTGCTGTTGGGCCACGTAGTCGCCGAGCTTGGCCGCCATCGCATTCACCGAGATCGATAACTCACCCAACTCATCGCTTCGACTGCGCCCGATCCGCTCATCGAACTTCCCATGCGCAATCCTTCCCGCCGCATGGTTGAGCGTTGAGATGAAGCCCGTGATCCCCCGCACAAATGGCATCCACATCAGCGCCGAGATCACCAATGCCGCCGCGATCAATCCCAGCCACGGCCATAGATCGAAGAACAGCCCGCCGCCGCTGATGCTGTCTGAAACCATCACGAGCGTCAGCCGATCCCCGCCTTTTGGCACGAGGTCGAGATGCACCCCGGCCCAGTAGCGTGCAGGATTGCCCGCACGCATCATGAAGCGCGGCTTAGGCGGTGCATCGGCAGGCCTTTTGGAGACTGGAGCGGGCTGACGGCGAGTGACTTGCTCGCCAGGAGGGCGGCGGTCGATCAGCCGCGGCATCACCTCGGACGGTGGCGTGATCATTTTGCCAAAGACCTGCTGACCTTGGCTGCTGAAGAGTCCGAAGGTCACCCCGTGCTTCTCATCGTAATCGCTCAAACGCTCAGGCCATTCGCCCTCAGGCAGGCGTGAAAATTCGATGGTGAGGTTTTCACCAATCGCAGAGATTCGGTCCCCAGGCTCACCCGACAACATCCAGTCAAGGCCCAGGCGGAACTGCGCCTTAAGGAAGAAAACAAACAGCAAGGCGAGCACCGCCAGGTTCAGGGCGAACCAAGCAAGGATCTTGCCGTAGAGCGGGAGTTTGAGGCGGGACATGCTGGTTGGGGTTTCCGTCGTCTTCAGTCAATCTCCGACCTCACTTTCTGAGGTTCATCGGTGGTGCACGGAATCTGTGGGAAGATAAAGAGTGCTTATCGTCCCGGAGTTACGAGTTGGTAGCCATAGCCGCGAACGGTTTTGATGAAGCGCGGTTCCTTCGGGTCATCGCCGAGCTTCTTGCGCAGCGTGGAAATGTGCATGTCGATGGCACGATCAAACACATCCCACTCGCGGTCAGCGACCTCTTCGATGAGTTGCTCTCGGGTTTTCACACGTCCATGCGCCTTCGCGAGCGAGAGCAGCAGACCGAACTCTGCCGGTGTGAGTTGCAAGGCCTGATCGCCGAGGACGACATCGTGGGTTTCAGGATTGATGCGAAGCTCGCCGATCACGAGTTCTTTGATCGGAGCCTTCGGAGCGCTTTCGGCGATCCAGCCCGTGCGCCGCAGCAAGGCTCGGAGTCGAGCCAGCAGCTCGCGAGAGGAGAAGGTCTTCGGCAAGTAATCATCGGCCCCGAGTTCCAGCCCAACGATGCGGTCCACCTCCTCGCCGCGACCCGTGAGCATCATGACCGGCACCTTCGACTTCGCACGGATGCGGCGAAGCACTTCAAAGCCATCACACCCTGGCATCATCACATCAAGAATGATGGCGGCCCACGACTCGGACGTGGCTCGTTCAGCCCCCCGCTCGCCATCATGCTCCATTTCGACCTCGAAGCCCATGGGCTTGAGGTAATCGGCCACCAGCTGACAAAGCTCGGTGTCGTCGTCGATGATGAGGAGTCGCATGGGGGAAGTCTGATCCGATGAAGCGCGATTGCATCACTCTTTACACAATTCCGACAATTCAGCTTCGCACCAGCGACCAAAAAGCCGCCCTAGATGCAGCAAAAAGGTCGTAACTTCCTGCATCGCGTTCACTTCACGACCTTCTCGTCATCGCCGTGCGCATCGGCGTCTTGTTTGGGTGCGGTGGTGTGGTCGCGGGTGCGGAGGAAGGCGATGAGGTCGCGCAGCATCTTCGGCGGCAGGGAGAGCGCCATGGGCGGCATGGCGGAGACGGGCGGGGTGACGGCTTTCACCTGATCACGTGGATACACGACCGTTTTGCCATCGAGACCGACGAGGCTGATCTGCTTGGGCGTGTCTTCGGTGAGGCGGCCGATGGCGAGCGTGCCATTCGCGAGGGTGACGGATGACATGCCGTAACCTGGCGCGATTTCGGCATTCGGATTCACGAGTGACTCGACGAGTTTTTCGGGCTTGAGTCGTTCAGCCACCAGATCGAGCGCGGGGCCTTGAATGCCGCCATCGCGGCCGATTTTGTGGCATTGCAGGCACGCGCCTTGATTACGGAAGACGTTTTCGCCGGCTTTGGCGTCACCACCGGTGATGCTTAGCTTCGGAACGGCGTCCATGGCGCTCGCGGCGAAGGCCATCGAGGTTTGCTGGGCGGTGGCGTCGGCGGAGGTTTGCAGCGCGAGGAAGAGATCGAGCCACAACTCGCTGCGGAGGCCGTTGGACTCGCGCTTTGTCCATTTTTCGAGCGCTTCGGCGGGATGCAGCGCTGCGAGGACGTCCACTCCGGCGCGTGCGGCAGGGATGGAGCCGCTTTCGATGGCCTTGCGCGCGGCATCGGAGAGACCGTCGAGCCTCATCGTCAAACCCTGACGCAGCGCGGCTGCGGCGACTTCGCCATTCGCATCCGCGAGATGCGCAGCGACGAGTTTGCGTGCGTCATCGGGCGAAGATTTAGCGAGGCTGTCGAGCGCGGCCACGCGAACGGCGGATTGTTGCTTCGTGTCGTTCACGAGCGCGATGAGTGTCGGTGTGTCGAGCACGACGCCAGTGTCATCGGCGAGTTTTAATCCGAGCGCGGCGAGTTTGGGCGGCGGATAGCTGGCGAGGAACTGTTTCAACTCGGTGCCGATGTGGCTGCCGAGTTCCTTGAGGCTGCGTGCCGCGCCGGGGATTGGGCGATGGCCGCCGAGCACGGGATCGGCGGTGATTTTCTTTTCCCACAAACGCAGGCCATGCAGCGCGGCCTCGCGCACGCTGAGATCGAGATTTTTGTCCGCAGCGTGCTGCAGGAGCAGCTCCGCGTTTCCACGACGATAGCTGGCGCAGACGATTCGGCGCTGAACGAGCAGCGGCATGTCCGCAGTGGGCGATAGTTTCGCCAAAGCCTCGCCAGCAGGGGAATCGAGCGCGGCGGTATCGTAGATGGCGCGAATGGCTTCGTCGCGGATCGCGGTATCGCCGTCGGTGAGGAAGCGGGCGAGCTCGGGGCTCTCTTGATGACGAAGTTGCATCACGGCCAGCAAGCGAAGCTCCGCGCTGGCATCGCTGGCGAGTGCGACGGCGCTCTCGACGGTGCCGAGACGCTTCATCGCCGTGCCGCAGGCATGACGGAGAACGATGTCGGTGCCGTTGTTGGCTTTCGCGACGGCGTGAATGGCGGCGAGGGCATCTCCACCGACTCGGCTGAGCGCGATGACGGCGAGTGAGCGCACGCGAGGGGATTCATCACCGAGCATTTCGAGCAAACGAGCCTTCACCGCATCCGAACTCGCATCGCCGAGCATGCGTGCGGCATTCGCACGAATTTCGACATCCTTGTCTTTCGATAGTGCGAGCAGTGCGGTGACTGCGGCGGCATTTTTTTGGCGTGCGAGCTGTCCGAGGCCCCAAAGGCCGTTCAAACGGCTCGTGACGGCCAAATCGGCTTTTTTGGCTGTTTCGAGCAACACGGTCATTCCGGCCTCGCCGCGCTTCACGAGCTCAAATTGAGCCATTTGGCGATAACGACGATCGGGCGACTTCAGTGCGTCGGCGAGTTGTTCGGGCGAATCGCCTGCGAGGCCGCGTTTGAAGGCAGCGGCCATGCTTTGCGCGGTTTTTTGCAGCGTGGCGTCTTCGGGCGTGAGCGTATGGATGGCTCCGTTGCCGTTCACGGTCCAGCCGCCGCCGAAATCGCAGATGTAGAGGCGGCCGTCGAAGCCCTGCTCGACATCGCTGGCTCCCACGCCTTCGACGAGCACTTCCTCGCTGCCGACGGCGAAACCTGCGCCGGCATTCTTCACGCCATACGCGGTGATTTTGCAGCTCTGCGGCGCGCCGCCGTAGTCGGCGAGCAGGAACTTGCCACGCAGCGCTTCGGGTGCGGCCTCGCCGGTGATCCACGCGACACCGGATGGGCCGCGACCAACATTCGCGGCAGGCGGATAGGCCCACTGCGGCCGGTTCTTGCCCTCAGGCGCGAACATTTTCTCCGCCACCCACACGCTGACCTTTGGATGAAACTCCTCCCAGTCCATGTGATCGACGTATTGATGCGCGCACTGATGACTCATGTCCCAGCCGGAGTCTGTGCCCTCGAGTGCATAGACGAGGCGGGCCTTGTCCCCGATGTCGCCGGTGTTGTCGAAGGTGAAGAGGTTGCCATGCTCGTCGAAGGCGAGCTCGGTGGGATTGCGCAGGCCGTGGCAGAAGACCTCGAAGCCGCTGCCGTCCGATTCGCAGCGGAAGATGGCTCCCTGGCCGCCTTCAGCGAGCACCTTGCCTTCTTTCGTCGTCACGTGATAACCGCGGTCGCCGATGCTGAAATACAAACGACTATCCGGACCACGCACGATGCCGTGCAGGTCGTGCCCGATGAACGAAACGCGCACGCCGAAGCCGGTAAGCAGCGATTCATTCGTATCGGCGATGCCGTCGTCGTTTTTGTCGGTGAGTTTTCGCAGGCTGGGGATGCAGGTGAAATACACGGCGTCATCCTCCGGCAGCACGGAGAAGCCGAGGCCGTCGAGCTGCTCATAAAAGCTGTCCGCGAAGACCGTGCGCTTGTCCGCCGCGCCATTGCCATCGCTGTCTTCGAGGCGGATGAGACGATCGGCCGTGTTTGTCCAAAAACCCTCCGGCACACGGCCAGGGATCGAGTTTTGCAGCTTCACGCGATCTTCCAGCGTCTGCGATTGAAAGTCGCCACGGATGAACTCATTCAGCCCGCGAAGATCGCCCACGCCCTGCCAGAGACGATTCACCTCCGCGACGAAAAGGCGTCCGTGGCGATCCACGCCGAAGCTGCCCGGATTCTGCACGAACGGAAAGCGCACCCACGTGCTCGCTTTCAGCCCCGGCATTTTCACGAGCCCGGAGAAGGCCTCCGGCTGGTTTTTCATCGTCGGCATCTCGGTGACGACGGCTTGATGCTTTTGCTGCATCTCCTGCGGAGTCAGGGCGGAGGCGGAGACAGCGAATAGTGCGGAGAGAAAGAGAGAGCGAGAGACGAGTTTCATGCGAGCGAGGCACACTGCCACGACGCATTACGTTTGCTCCTGAATCTTCGCCGCCAAACATCGAATATCTCCGCAGCACTCCCGCCCTCTGAGGCACCGACGGATGGCCATCGGGATCACTTCAACAAACAGTGAGACCTCAGCGAGGATCCCCTGATCGTGCTGCCTCGCACACCCTCCGAATCGCTAGCCGAACAAGCCGGTGCTTCACACAACGGGGCGACGTGCGAGGGAGTCGCGAATGATCTTGAGCACCTGATCACGCTCGGCTCCTGCGATGGGCAGACGAGGCTCTCTCACCCACTCCTTGCCCAGGCCAGTCTCCTGGCAGAGCAGTTTGATGTATTGCACGAAGTGGACATGCGTGTCGAGCTTCATCAGCGGCTGAGTCCAGCGATACAGCGTGCGCGCTTCATCCCATCGACCTTCACGCGTGAGGTTCCAGAGCTTCTGATTCTCCTTGGGGAATGCGATGCCGCTGCCGGCCACCCAGCCGTCGATGCCCAGAATCGAGCACTCGAGAATGAGATCATCGACGCCAGTGAAAAGCTGGTAGCGATCGCCCACCAGATTGCGCAGCTCGGTGATGCGTCTTGGGTTCGCGGACGACTCCTTGATCGCCACGAGGTTTTCCACATCAGCCAGTTCGGCGAACATCTCGGGAGTCACGTCAATGACGTAGCCAATCGGGTTGTTGTAAAGCATCCAGGGCAGCTTGGTCGCCTTGGCCATGGTGCGGAACCAGTGCATCACCTCGCGATGGTCCGCCTTGTAAACCATAGCAGGCATGATCATGAAGCCAGCGGCCCCGAGCTTCTCGCAGTCCTGCATGTAGCTCGCCGCCGCCTGGGTGCTCATCTCAGCCACGCCGCTGAGCACCGGCACCCGCCCCCGTGCGGTCTCGACCGCACACTTCACCACTGCGCGCTTCTCTTCCGGCTGAAGCGTCTGATTTTCACCCAATGAGCCACAAACGATGAGGCCCGAGACTCCGGACTCAATGAGGGCTTCAAAATGGCGCGCGGTCGCTTCGAGATCGAGCGACTGGTCTTGGTGCATCTGCGTCGTGACGGCGGGAAATACGCCCGTCCATTTGGGGTAGGTGGTCATGGTGGCTGATGTTTAGTTCGCGGAGCAAGCATCCTCTTGAACAAGTTTGTGATGCACGCTGGGAAATTGAACAAACACCAAGCGTTCTCTATGGTGAAGCATCTCTCATGGGCAATCACACCTCTCATTCTCAAACGGGCTTTCGCACCAGCGAAGGTTCGCTCTGGCTCATGCCCGAAGCCCTTTTCGACGATCTTCCCGACACCGTCTTCTTCATTAAGGATCGCGGCGGACGATACATGGTGGTCAATCAAACCCTGGCCGACCGCTGTGCTGGAGGTGACAAACAGAAGCTCATCGGAAGACGACCGGATGAGGTCTTTCCGGCTGATTTAGCCACGACGTATGCGCGCCAGGACGAAACCGTGCTCAAGACCGGACGAAGCATTTCCCAGCAGCTGGAACTCCACATCTATCCACGCGGAGTCGCCGGCTGGTGCCTGACGACCAAGCATCCCATGCTTTCGACTGACGGTCGCATCATGGGGCTGGCCGGCATCTCACGTGACCTGCACGCGGTGGATGGCGAGTCCGCAGGTTACGCGGAGCTGGCACGCGCGTTGCGACACATGAAGAAGCACTTCGCCGAGAGCCTGCGCATTGATGAACTTGCCGCCCACTCGGGCCTGTCGGTGTATCAATTCGAGCAACGCGTCCGCAAGCTCTACAAGATGAGTCCCTTGCAGCTCCTGCACAAACTGAGGCTGGATGAAGGCACTCGTTTGCTGCGTGAATCGGACCTGTCGTTGTCCGACATCGCCCTGCAAACTGGGTGGTGTGATCAAAGCGCTTTCACGCGTCATTTCACGCGCTTCACCGGCATGGCACCTGGCAAGTTTCGTCGGCTGAACCGCCCTGGGCGATGACGGCACTCAAGCGAGCACCTCAGGAATCAGCTTGCCCTCCACATTGGTCAGCCGTCGCTGGATGCCATTGTGCTCGAAGCTGAGTCGTTCGAAATCCAGCCCCAGCAGGTGAAGGATGGTGGCATTGAAGTGATAGAGGGGATGCACATCCTCGATGGCTTTTTGCCCGAGTTCATCCGTCACGCCGTGGCTGACACCAGACTTCACGCCAGCTCCTGTGAGCCAACAGGTGAATCCATCAGGATTGTGATCGCGCCCCCGGGCACCCTTTTGGAAGAATGGCATGCGGCCAAACTCGGTGCACCACACGACCAGCGTATCGTCGAGCAGACCTCGTTGTTTCAGGTCTCGGATCAATGCGGCAGCTGGCTGGTCGAGGATCGCGGCGTGCGTGTCGTATTGTTCCTTGAGCTTGTTGTGGCCATCCCAGTTCAGTGCCCCACCGCTGGCATAGGCACCATTGAAGAGCTGCACAAAGCGCACGCCTCTCTCGATCAGACGGCGGGCCAGGATGCAGTTCCGCGCGAAGGCGGCCTTGTTCTCGTTCTGCGTGTCGTCCGCTCCATACATCTTCAGAATGTGCGCAGGCTCAGTGCTCAGGTCGTTGATCTCAGGAACGCTCAGTTGCATCCGGGCGGCGAGTTCATAGCTCGCGATGCGGGCAGCGAGCTTCTGATCTCCAGGGTGGGCTTCGAGATGCCGGGCATTCATCTTTTGCAGCAGTGAACGCGTGGCGCGATCGGCCTGTGCGGAGACTCCCGGCGCGACGAGATGGCGCACGGGTTCCTTGGAACTCATCGTCGTGCCTTGGAAGGCGGCGGGCAGGAATCCGGGACCCCAGTTGTTGGATCCATTCTGCGGCACTCCTCGTGGATCAGGGATCGCGACGTAGGCTGGCAAGTCCTGGCTCTCACTGCCGAGCGCATACGTCACCCATGAACCGAGCGACGGAAAGCCATCCAAGGTGAAGCCGGTGGAGAGAAAGTTCTCCGCAGGTCCATGAGTGTTCGACTTGCTCGTCAGCGAATGGACGAAGGCGATGTCATCGGTCAACTCGGCCAGATGCGGGATCATGTCGCTCACCCACTTGCCCGTTTGCCCGCGAGGTCGAAAGGCATACTGAGGACGCGCCAGATTTCCCGCCGGTCCCTGGAAGGTCACGCTCGGACCACCCGGCAAAGGCTTGTCGTCCCACTTGATGAGTTCCGGCTTGTAGTCCCAGGTCTCCAGCTGGCTCACCGCACCTGCGCAGAAGATCACGACCACGTTCTTGGCCTTCGGCGCAAAGTGGGGTCGCCTCGGCGCATAAGGACGCGCGGGATCGATCAGGAGCTGATCAGCAGCGAGGAGATTCGACAAAGCGATGCCGCCAAGCGCCGTCGAGCTATGCGCGAGAAAATCCCGCCGGCTGAGGAAGTGGCGTCCAGCGTGGGAGAGATGTTCAGGCGAAGGAATCATGAATGGGCACGCTCACATCAACGACTGAAACTCACGAACTTTCTCTCAAGAGCAGCGCATTCGCCGCGTTCACAGGTTCATTCCTTCATGCGCGAATTCATGCTTCCACAAACCTGGCCCCAGTCCATGCAGATGCTCATGGGAATCGCCTTGGAGAACTGGCTCCGCTACGCCGTGGTGGCCAGCCTTGCCTGGCTCCTGGCTTACGTGTTCTTCAGGAAACGTTGGTGGCGGAGGAAGATCATCCAGCGCGACCCCACATCGGCAGACGTGCGGCGCGAGATGAAGTGGTCCGTGATCACCGCCATCGTGTATGGCTGCGTGGGCACCGTCACCATCCTGATCGGCAAGCACTACGGCTGGCAGATGTATCGGAAGATCGAGTCGCATGGCTGGACCTGGTTCGTCCTCAGCATCGTCATCGCCATCGTCGTGCACGACACCTGGTTCTACTGGACGCATCGCCTCATGCATCACCCGCGCTTGTTCAAGGTCTTCCACCGCGTGCATCACGAGAGCACCAATCCCAGCCCCTGGGCCGCGTATTCGTTCGCCCCGCTCGAGGCCTTCATGCAGGCGTGCATCTTCCCCTTGCTGGCCTTCACCGTGCCCATGCATCCCCTCGCCTTCTTTGCCTTCATGATCTGGCAGATCGTCTTCAACGTGCTCGGCCACACGGGGTTCGAATACTTCCCCTCGTGGATGATGAGATCGCGGCTAGGCAAGCTGCTCAACACACCCACCAATCACATCCAGCATCACGAGAAGATGCGCGGCAACTACGGCCTCTACTTCAATGTGTGGGATCGTCTCATGCACACCAACCACAAGGACTACGAAGCGCGGTTCAACGAAGTCACCTCACGCTCCTAGCCGCCTCGCGACCTCACCGCTTCCATCTCCTCTTCGCCCCCATGAAACGGCTCACCATCGTCCTTTGCTCCTTCAGCTTCTTTTCACAAGCCGCCGATCTGACGCCGCGATGGCTCATTCCTGACCAGGTGATCTTCAGTGACGACTTCGCTCAGCCACGTGGCGAACTTCAGGTCAATCGTCGCAACCAACCCGATGCACCGTGGATGCCCAATCAAGGCACGCGCTGGAGCGTCGTCGATGGCGTGCTGCGAGGGCAAGCCTCATCGCCCGACTACCAGGCCAAGCACGACACTCATAAAGGCGTGCATCCCCGCATCGTGCTCACCAAGACGCCCGAGAAGTATGTGCTGCGATTCTCCATGCGACTGATCGACGGCATTCCCTTCGAAGCAGGCAAGCGCAAGTCCGTCGCACCCTTCATCGAGATCGGCCACCACGTTTGTCGCGTCACCTGGGATGTGAATGGAGCCACACTCCTCGCCGATGGCGACACGACGCAACTCGCCAACGACAAGGCCTTCCAGCTGGTGCCTGGCAAGTGGGAGACCGTCATGATTGAGCGCCGCGACGACGAGGTGCTCGTGCAGTTCGCTGACGGACCCGTGTTCCATGGCAAGCACTCCAGCTACGTGACCGATCCACACGCAGTGATGCTCGGTGGCCTCGAAGCCGGCACCATGGAGATCGACAACGTCACCCTCTGGTCAATCAAAGACGGCACCCAGCCAGCGTGGACAAGCTTCCTCGCCCAACTGCCTCCCCAGCAAAACCTCGTCCTCCGGCCCAAGACGCCCGGTCGTCTCGCGGCTGAAAAGAAGGCCGCCGAGGCCAAGTCCATCTCCAAGTAACCCATGCGACTCCTTTGCCTTCTCGTTTCCGCCCTTGGACTGTCATCGGCCATCGCCGAACCACCCAAGCCACGCAACGGCGACAAGCTGCTCGTCATCAATGACGACGGCTTCAGTTCCTTCCACAGCGGTCGCTACAAGACGGCTGAAGACCTGCGCCAGCAGATGCTGCGCTTCCGCGACACGCAGGTGGGTGTGTTCGAGTGGTGCATCGCGGCTGGGAGTCGCGTGAACTTTCCTTCGAAGACCTGCGAGCTGATCGGCACGGGCGTCACCGAGTTTCCACGTCGCGGCGACAAGCTCGCCTCCGAGACCTTGCACCGGCTCGCCAGCGAGGGCGTGGACACCTTGAAAGTCGTCGCCGATGCATGTCACGAGGCCGGGATGAGCTGCTACGCCTCGCTGCGCATGAATGGCGACTACTCCGCAGGTTGGATGGGCGAGTCGTTGCCGCGCATGTTGAACAGCACCTTCTGGTGGCAGCATCCCGAGTTCCGCGTGCGTGGGAAGAAAGGCGAGGATCAGACCAAGCTCTCGTATGCCTTCCCCGAGGTGCGCGCGTTCAAGCTCGGTATCCTGCGCGAAGCCGCCGAGCGCGACATCGACGGCATCAACCTCGACTTCCTCCGCCATCCGCCGTGCTTCGGCTACGAGGAGCCCCTCATCACCGCGTTCAAGGCGAAGCACGGCCAGGACCCGCGCGATCTCCCCGCCGATGATCCCCGCTGGCTGCAACTCCGCGCCGACCTCATGACCAGCTTCCTGCGCGACGTCCGCAAGGTGCTCGACGACGCAGGCCAGAAGAAGGGCCGTCACCTCGGCCTCAGCGCTCGGGTCGATTGGAAGGACTACCAGTCCCACGGCTGCGACATCGACACCTGGCTCAAGGAAGGCCTCCTCGATTACCTCGTCGTCGCCCAGCACACGCTCGGTGGCTACGAGTTCGACCTCGCCCCCTTCGTGCAAAAAGCCAAGGGCACCGGCTGCGCCATTCTCTTCGGCGAGGAAGCCACCCTCTCCGGCCACGACCGCACCCCCGCCGAAGACCAAGCCATCGCCGCTGGCAAGATGAAGCCACCCGTCCGCGAAGTCTTCACCCTCGATCAATACAAGTCCCGCGCCGCGAAGTGGTATGCCGCCGGTGCCGATGGCATCCAGCTCTTCAACGAAGGCCGCCTTGAGGTGATGAAGGTGCTCGGGAGTGTGAAGCCGTGAGCGGTGACAACGTGATGCCCGTTCCCGTCTTCATCGCACCTCAGGCATCCAGGCGGTAGCCACGGGCACCGTTAAGACTTTGCGTGATCCAGAGCGCCTTACCTCACGCTTCGCTGGCGACGCACGAGAAGTTCCAAGGCCCAACGGATGGGGCGATTGGGGAAAGGAGCGCGGGCACTCCTGCCCGCATCGACTTACATTGCCGCTCCGTCGGGTGCCCCAAAGTAGCCCAGTCGCGCCGCGACTGGAGTCTTGAACGAAAGGCCACTGAACTGACGAAGCGCAGGAACTCCACGAGGCGCGGCGCAGAGGACGCGAGTTGCGGCGCAACTCGGCTACTTTCTCTCCAGCCGCTCGGCGGGAAAGCGAACCGAAGGTCGCCGTAAGGCAACCCGCGCTCCTCTGCTACGCTGTCCTACTTCCCCGCCTTGATGGCCGCCTCGATGCGCTCACGAATGCGCTTTGCGGCCTTCGTATATGGATGATCGGGGCCTGAAACCTTGGTCCAGACTTGCTCCGCGCGCAGTATGAAGGCCAGAGCCTCACGCATATCCTGTTGAACTTCTAGACAGAGGGCCAAGTTGTAGCACGACAGCGCCACCTCGGGATACTCCGAGCCCAGCACTCGCTCTTGGATCTTCACCACTGTCCGAAACTCTTGCTCCGCCTCCCCGTATTTGCCCTGGCCCTTCAGCGTGATGGCCAGATTCATTCGACTTATCAAGGTGCGTGGATGCTCCGAGCCCAGCACTCGCTCTTGGCTCTTCACCACTGTCCGAAACTCTTGCTCCGCCTCCCCGTATTTGCCCTGGCCCTTCAGCACGATGGCCAGATTCATCCGGCTTATCAAGGTATGTGGATGCTCCGAGCCCAGCACTCGCTCTTGCAGCTTCACCACCATCCGATACTCCTGCTCTGCTTCGCCATTCTTACCTTGGGCGTGCAGCGCATTGGCCAGATTCATCCGGCTCGACAAGGTATCGGGGTGCTCCGCACTCAGCACCCGCTCACGCCCGGCAATTGTGCGTCGGCAAAGGAACTCCGCACGCTCTAACTCATTGCGATACAAATTGGCACCCGCAAATGAATGCATAATGGCGAGCGTCTCGTCATTGTCGGCCCCAAGCTCCGCCTCACTCTCCTTGAGCAGTTTCTGAAGCCTCTCGAAGGCCGAATCATCCGAAGGTTGCCCCCTGACATCAAGGAACGCAGCCATCGCTTGAATTGGACGGTTACCAGGGAACTGCGCCAGCGCTTCCTTCAGAATTTCCTGTCGTTTTTTCGAGTCGAAACATTCGTCCAAATGGGCGCGCCATTCTCTCCAGGTGTCACCCGCAGCGACCTTGGTAGCGCTCACCCTGCCATCGGACAAATCCTCCGCGAACGCCTTGGTGGCTTCCATAGCCAAGGTCTCACGCTTAGCACGCTCATGCTCGGCAAGGTCGCCAAGGGCCTTGGTTTCGGCTTCCTTCAACTCAGCAGCAATCTCATCGGCGCGTCTGCCAAGTTCCACATGCAGGGGATCGAAGTTGATGATCTCGTTCAGCTTCAGCATCAGTTCGGTGAAGCCAGGGCATTCCACGAGCCGTAGTGCGCGGATGTCTGCCAGCTCAGCACACGACGGAATCGCTTGAAACCGGCTTTCCTTCCGCACGAACCAGTAGCAGCGGCGATCTTTGCCCCAGGTCTTGAGTTCCTCGATGAGGAAGCTCATAAAGCCCGGATCATTCCCTCCATACCCAATGACGATGGGAGTGTAGGTCTGGAACAGGGAACGAAGCGCCTTCTGCCACGAGGGGCTCAACTGCTCCAGTTCACCAGCGGCATTGAATGTCTTGAGCAGGATGTCGCCATGAATCTTCGCCACGGCAGGATGTTCAGGGCGGCTCTGCACAAATTCGGCAAGCCCGCCGTGGTTGAAGCTCTGCACGGCCTCGTTCTCGGTGATCGCGATGGCGTCCTCCACAAGGTGATCGAAGTTCGTGGTGATCACCACATTGTGCCGTGTGCGATTCAGGATGCGGGCAAGGAGATGAAAGCCAATAGAGGGCTTCCGCCGATGAATCAGGGCGCGAAGAAACCTCTGGCCCAGATCAGGATCATTGGCGAAGCGGGCCTGATAGATGTGGCCATAGGAACTGGCACGGTCCTCGAAGGTGAAACCAGGAATGCCCTTGAACCGCTCCTCGCTCCACTTCTTGAGGCGCTCCTTTTCCCCATCCAACAGGGCGTCGGCGTAGTCCTCAATCTTCGCGTGCGGCGGCAGGATGCGCTTGTCACTTCCATCGTCCATGTCGTGCATCTCCACGAGCCAGCGATTGACCAGTGAAGCGCCCGTGGGAATACCAGAGGACAACGCCGCGCCCGAACCAATGATAAAGCAGAATGACCGATCCTTGGCATAGAGGTCGGTATCATGGAAGTTCTGGAGGAACTCCTTGAGGCGAATGGATTGAGGCTTGGTTGCAGAACTCTTCTTTGATGAGTCGCGAAGCTTTGATTTGCCGGGAGTGCTTTTCTTTGTGCTCATATCCATGCGCAGGAACGGTTGATCAAAGGGTGGCCGAAAGCGCCTTCACGCCCCGTGTCCGCTGTTCATCCCCTCCTCTACTGCCACGGGTGCGGGGATTTTCGGGGATTTTTTCATGGGGCGGCGGGGGTGAAAGGGTGAATAAGGAACTTTTTATAGTAGAGTTTAATTCACAAGCGAGGGTATTTTGTGGTTCAATTCTCGGGTATGAAAACGAAGGCGCACCCTGGAAAGGAGATGATGCCCACGACGAGCCGCCTGGGGGGTGTGCTGCGTCGGCATCGGGAGCAGTTGGGCCTGAACCTCCAGACGGTGGCTTCGCGGGCAGGCATCACGCCCGTGGCCCTGCACAACCTGGAGACGGGGAAATCGAGTGCGAAGTCGGACACCTTTGAGCGGGTGGCGAATGCGATGGGGCTGGACTACGACATCGTGACCCACGAAGCGGCAGCGGAGGCGCGGCATGAGGAGGACGAAGCCCGACGCCGCAAGCAGGAGGCCCGGCAGGAGAGGGCGGTTTTATAGTCGAGTTGGCTCGGCTTTTCGGTGGTTTTCTGATGGGATAAACGGCGTCGCCTCTCGTGAGGCACTGAGCCGATGAAACCGACCGTGACCAGACTCAACGCGATGGCCTGCCGCCCGGTGGCACCAGGGCAACGGATCATGGCGATGCCGCATCCGGTGAAGATTCCGCCGCATCCGACGAAGGTTCTGCCGCATCCGATGAAGGCTTTGCCATATCCGATGAAGGTTCCGCCGCATCCGATGAAGGTTCCGCCGCATCCGATGAAGGTTCTGCCACATCCGACGAAGGTTCTGCCGCATCCGATGAAGGTTCCGCCGCATCCGATCAAGGTTCCGCCGCATTCGATGAAGGCTTTGCCGCATCCGGTGAAGGTTTTGCTGCATCCGGTGAAGGCTTTGCTGCATCCGGTGAAGGCTTTGCCTCATCCGGTGAAGGTTCCGCCTCATCCGGTGAAGGCTCTGCGGCATCGCCTTGAGGTGTTCCGGCAAGGGCACGAGGCGCTCACCCGCCTCGATGATCCTGCCGGCTTCCTCTTTCATTCCCTCTAACCACCATGCCTGCTCCGCTCACCTGGGATACCCCCGGTCTCACTTGGGACTCGGGTCTGACATGGGACGGCCTCGCCCCTTCCACCCGCAAAACCATGAACAACACCAAAGCTAGCATCGACTTCAGCAGCTACACCGCTGCCGAGCTGGGCCCTGTGGCCCACACCATCCACGACAAGATGGCCGCCAATGCCGTCACCTTCGCCACGCCTCCCATGCCGATGGCCACCCTGCAAACGCAGGCCACCACCTATGACGCGAAGCTGATCGCCCGCGCCAGCAATGCGAAGACGGACGTGATCGCCTTCAACGAGGCGCGCGACACGCTGGAGGAATCCCTGGGCGTGCTGGGCAACTACGTGAACACCATTGCCAAGGGCGATCCCATGATCGTGGACAAGAGCGGCTTCCCCTCCTACGTCACGGCGCGCCCGGCGGATACCTCCCCGCCCGCTGCGCCCACGGACCTGCGCCTGCGCCAGGGAGAGCTGAGCGGCAGTGTCGTGGCCCGCTACAAGCCCGAACGTCAGCCCAGCACGAACGAGGTGCAAACCACCACGGGCGACCCGAACAACGAGGCGAGCTGGACCATGAAAGGCATCTACCAAGGCGGTCGCGCCGAGATGGAAGGCTTCACCCCTGGTGCCCTGCTCTGGGTCCGCGTCCGCACCGTCGGCCTCAAAGGCGTCATGGGCGCGTGGAGTGACCCGGCGCAGATTCGAGTTATTTAGAGCGGTGAGCCAGTGGGTCGGTGGATCAGTGGATCGGTGGATCAGTAGAGCGTGAGAGCAGAAGAGCTTTAGAACCTTAGAGCCGCAGGCAAGAAGACCGCCGATTCACTGTCCCACTGTCCCACTGTCCCCTTTCATCCTTCATCCTTCATCCTTTCCCTCCCATGCCCTTCGACCCCTCCAAACCTGCCGACCATTCGCCGCTCGCGGCTGCCGAGATGCGCTCGCAGCTCACCGGGCTGAGCCAGATGATCAACGACGTCGTCGGCACCGCCATCGCCGGAACCAGCAACAACAGCAACAACGTCAACACCCTGGGCCTGAGCGCCGATGGCAGCTACAACCCGAGCCAGATGCAAGACGTGATCAACAAGATCGACGAGCTGATCACCGCGCTGAGGCGATGAGGGGGCGGTTGGGGAAAGGAGCGCGGGCACTCCTGCCCGCATCGAACGTCTCCACGCTTCGCCGAAGTGCTCAAGCACTGGACAAACACCCAGCCACCAGCCGCTCGGCCGGCAAGAGAACCGAAGGTCGCCGCAAGGCAACCCGCGCTCCTTTGCTACGCCCTCTTACTTTCCTGGACTCATGAGGAGTTCCTCTCGCGCCTTGTGAAACTCTTGCGGTGCCCCATGAGTTGATCATCGGTTCCGTAGGCCACCGCTGCCCGAGGATCGGGCGGTGACTCACTTCTTCCAGAACTGGAACCACTTCTTGGTCGGAGGCGGTGGAGGAGGCGGAGTGGCCGCGGCGGTTTCCGGCTCGGGCGGCGGACGTGGGATGGGCTTGGGTCCCTCGATGAGGACGGGCATGCCTTTGGTGATGAGCTTCACCAGACGCACCACATCCCAGTTGGCCGTTCTCATGCAGCCGTGGCTGGAGCTGCGACCAATCGTCTGGCCATGGGCGGTGCCATGGATGCCGATGCCCGGCTTATTAAGCCCGATCCACATCACTCCGACAGGGTTGTTGGGTCCGATCGGCAGCTCATAGGCGGTGCTGGTGCGCACTCCATAATTCAGCACGCCTTCATCCCAGCGGAAGGTGGGCATTTGAGTGATGCCGAGGATCTTCCAATTGCCCGGAGGCGTGGCGAGGTAGCCGCTGCCTGGAGTGATGGGCAGACTGGCGAGGAGCTTGTCGCCCTCATGCACACCGAGCAGCTTCTCGCGTGTGTCGATCTTGATCACTCGAGTCGTCACAAACTCAGGCACGTCGGGCAAGGAGGGAATGGGCTGCAGCAGCTCAATCTGAAAAGGCTCGACCACGTTTGGGACCTTCACGGTGTCGCCGGGTTTCAGGCCGCTCATCTTGGTGGGCATGTTGAGCCACTCGATCAGTTCGGGCGAGGTGTGAAAGCGCTCGGTGAGGAACTCGAGCACGGAGTCATACGGCAGGTATTTCTTCTTGCTCTGAAGCGAGGGCCTGCTGGGCAGGTCACCCACGAACTTGAGGTCCTCCGGGCGGACGGTGTAGGTGGTGTAGAGAGAGGTGATCGAAGAGAGGTCGATGCTGTGAGTCTCGATCTCGGTCTCGGGCAGACCATTGGCCTTCTGATAACGCTTCAGGGCCTTCGTGGTGAACTCGCCTGGACGTCCATCCACCTTGCCAGGGCCGAACAACTTGCCATCCAGGAACAACTGAAGCCGCAGGATCGACTCGATGGGCTCGGGTGCCTTCGGAAGAGCAGGTTTGACAACTTCGGGCACGCCCTGGGCCAGTAGAAGCGTGGTGGTGAGGAGATACGCAGAGAGCAGTTGTTTCATCAGGGAATGATTCGATCGATGCAGAGTATTCAACAATCTGCACGCGAAAGCAATATGTGGGCCTGTTTTCATGGCGAATGAAGACGGTCACCACGAGGCATCTCGGAAGCTGACCACGTTCGTCTTCGTCTTCTCCTCGGCCATTGAAGCCATGCGCCCCAACGTGCTGATGACCATCCGTGATCACCCACATGGCCAGCGAGCATTCGTCCCCACCATTGGCAGAAGGCTCCTGGGTGAAGGCGACGCAATCATCCAGCAAGCGAGCGCCTCACTCAGCGCGAGCACCCTGCTGGAGCACTTCCATCTGTTGGTTGCGCCACGCCTCAGTGCCCCATCTGGCTTTCACAGGCTCGATGGTGAGAGTGGCACCGGCTTCCAGGAGCACCTGCTGCACTTTCACGGGAGCCACCGCCCGAGGCTGCACGCCAGACTTCACCGCCAGGGCGGCAATCGCCCCGACAGCCTGCCCCATGTTGAGCGTGTGGGGCTGCAAACGTGTCGCACCATTCGCGAGGCGGCTTTGGCTGAAATTCTTCTCCGCTGGCAGAAAGCCATCCACAACCTCCGGGATGAAGCACTCGAACGGAATGGCAAAAGGACCAATCCCCCGGTCACCGAACTTGCCATGGGGAATGTCGCTCTCCCGATCGAGATCGAGTTCGAGATAGGGCGGGCTCATCGAGCCATGCAAATCGACTGCGTAGTCGCCTAACGCCACGGTGTGGGCAAACTGCACCGGCTTACCACGACTGCGCTCGATCTCCGAGGCGCACAGGGTATGCAGCCCCACGATGCGTCGGCTTTCGCGTGTGTAGGGGATGATGGAGAAGTGACACAAGACCGTGCGATAAGGCGCCAAACTTGGCTCCTCGGCGATCCATGCATCCACTTCGGCACGGCGATGCGGAGTATCGAATCCTTCGTCATCGGCCACTGACCAACGGGTCTGTCCGAGCGTGTGCTGGATGTAATAGAGCAGATGCAGGGTCTTTAGCTGCATCGCACGATTCGTCGCCTGGCGAGCGGCTGGGCTTTCCATCTCGGCGACGCTCGAAGGATAGTCGTTGTTGTAGTTTAAGTGCGTGCGCGTGATGAGGGTGTTGTCCACCGGCGGCTCGCTATTGGGCATGCCGCGGTAACCGATGAAGGTGGCCCAGTTCCAGGGCTTCACTTGCATCGCCAGCTTGTCACCGGAGACCAGCGATTTGGCGAAGGCGGCGTTCACCTTGTCCGTGTAGCCAGGTGGCTTCTCTTTGATGATGAGGTCTTGAGGCACACCCTTCGGATACAACTTCACCACTGCGGTCCACGTGTTGTCCTGGACGCGACGCTTGGGGTCGATGGCGTCGCTGAGGCAATTGCCAACTCGGTAACGCGCACCCGTGAGCGGGATCACGTCGCCCCATTCCGTGGCGTCCACGAGGACCTTGCACTCCACATGTCGAGTGCGCCCAGCGCATTCGATGTCCGCACCCGTGACCATTTGGTTGGTCTTGGCAACCTTGGTGACCCGACTGCGCATCACAAGGTCGAGCACGCCACTGCCACGAGCATCCCCCAGCATCACATGCATGAGGTGCCGTCCCACGCGGGGCTCCACGGCCACATGGCCATGCCAGTAAGCCGTGAGGTGATTGACACCCAACGGCTGATAATGAGCGGCGATCAATCCACACAGCTCGCGATACAGTCCGCGCTCACGAACCAGGGTCTTTCCCTCGTCCATGGAGGTGACGGCCGCCGCCATGGCCTGGCCACCGATCCAATCAGTCTCCTCCACCAGCAAAACACTGGAGCCCATGCGCGCGGCCTGCACAGCGACCCCGACACCCCCTGTTCCCGCGCCGACGACAACGACATCGTAACGCTCGTGCAGACGCTCAAACTCGACTGCCTCCAAGGGCTTGGCATGGACGGATTTCGGTGGATCCATGGGCAACTGCGCCGCGCCCCGACTCAGCACAATGGCGACGTTCTTTCCCACGCAGACGCCTCCCGGCACGGCGGTCTTTTGCCAGTAGTCTGGCGAGCCCAGCACTCGCTGCTGGGTGAGGACTTGCAGCGCCTCATCCAGCGTGGTCACCGGCTTGAAAATGCCTGCGATCTTGATCAGCAAGGCTGCGACCTTGGAGCCATCGCACTTGCCATCTTCAATCGCGTTCTGGCGCCAGTAGTCGGTTGAGTCAATGATCCCCTTCTCTGCCAGTGCCTCCAGGTCAGACTCGGTCACCTGTGTGCTCGCCGCATGGGTGATGATGGTGAAGGCAAAGAGAAAGCAGATGAGATAACGCATAGCTAGAGACCTTCAGTGGAGCAAAGGACTCGCATCGCGCAACGACAGGCACGCTGCAATCCAAGGCACGAGGAGGGCCTCTCAGTCGATGCTGCTGAGCGACTTCGTAGAACGCCACGACCATCACCGTATCGCTCTCACGCCCGACTCGCCTGATGCATCGTCTTCTCACTTCCTTCGCCCTTCTTTTCACCATTCACGCCTCGGCAGCCGAGACGGTGCTGGAGTCAAGACGTCTGCATCTGGGCAAGGCCGGAGCCTATGAATGGGATGAGTTCAAGGATCGCAAGGTGGATGCCGAGCGGTTGGAGTTGCACTTCCAGTCTCAGGCAAACACCTCCGAGCAGGTGCTGCGCGTGTGGCAACGTGACGTGAAACTCAACTGGCCCGTGCTGCTCAATGGCAAAAAACTCGGCATTCTTACCACGGCAGAGACGCCCATGGAGACCATCTATCCTTTGGCTCCTGGCATCCTGAAAGAGGGCGGCAATGTGTTGATCATCGAGCCACCGCCGAACCTCGATGACATCGAGATCGGTCCGGTGATTCTCGAAACCCAGACACCCAGCGCCTACCTGAGCGCAGCCAAAATCGAAGTGACCGTGACGGACGAGAGCCTGCATCCGATTCCATGTCGGCTCACGCTCACACGCCGCGATGGCACGCTGCAACCGTTGATCGCTGAGCCACAAGGTGAAGTCGCCGCACGGACAGGAGTCGTTTACACCAAGGATGGCAAGGTCTCGCTCTCCGTGCCTGCCGGGGACTACGAACTGCGCGCAGGACGTGGCTTTGAATGGAGCATTGCGATGCAGCCAATCAGCGTGAAGGCTGGTGACGCACTCCCGGTCACGCTCAAGCTCAAACGTGAGGTGGACACCACTGGATGGATCGCTGCTGACAGTCACATTCACACGCTCACGCACAGTGGGCACGGCGATGCGACCATCGAGGAGCGCATGCTCACCATCGCTGGCGAAGGCATCGAGCTGGCGATCTCTACCGATCACAATCATCACACCGACTTCGCCCCCGCCGCCGCGAGCGTAGGCGTGGCTGCCGCCTTCACGCCCGTGATTGGCAATGAGGTCACGACCAAGCATGGCCACTTCAATGCTTTTCCCGTGCCTGCAAATGCTCCGGTGGTGGATGCCAAACAAGAAAACTGGGCACAACTCATCCCTGCGATCCGCTCGATGCCTGGCGTGCAAGTGATCACCCTGAATCATCCACGCGACCTGCACAGCGGGTTCGTGCCGCTCGGTGGTCTGCACTTCAATCCCAAGACCGGCAGGCATCGCGATGCCGAGGCGATGGACATCGACGCCATCGAGGTGGTCACATCGGCAGCCATGCAGTCCGACGTTCATCTCCTGTATCGAGACTGGTTTGCCATGCTGAATCGCGGTCATCGATTTGCCGCCGTCGCCTCAAGCGACAGTCATGATGTGAACCGTTTCATTCTCGGCCAGGGCCGCACCTATGTCGCCGCCAAGGACGATGATCCCTCGGGCCTCAACCCGGATGAGGTGTGGCGCAGCTATCACGAAGGACGCTTGATCGTTAGCCTGGGACTGCTCACTCACATGAAGGTGGATGACCACTTCGGTGTGGGAGATCTAGCCACCGGTCTCAAAGACAAGCTCAAGGTCGAGATCACCATCCTTGGACCTTCCTGGGTTCGGGCAGATCATCTGGAGCTGTATGCGAATGGCGTCCTCATTCGCGAGCAGGCTGTGAAAGACGCAGGGCAGCCTGGCATCAAGGCACACGTCTCCTTCGAGCTGCCCAGGCCCTCCCACGACGTTCACCTCGTAGCGATCGCCACCGGACCAGGCGTAAAGGAACCCTTCTGGGAGATCCCGCGCCCGTATCAGCCCACTAGCAAGACGTTCACTTCACGCGTCATCGGTTCCACGAATCCGATTTGGATTGATGCGGATGGCGATGGTCGTTTTGATTCGGCTTATCAGATCGCTCAGAAGTTGGTCCGCCGGTTTGGCATCGACTCCCGGGAACTCCATGAAGCCGCCAGTCAGTGCGACGATGCCGTTCGCATCCAGCTCGACACACTCCGAACAGAGCGCTGAATCCAACTCTCCTTTCCCATCCCACGCCATGAAGCCCATCCTCGCCTGCCTGTTCTTCTCACTCTCCCTCCACGCCGCTGACTTCCACGATTGGACCCCGATGAGCCCGCGCGATGAAATCCGACCGCAGTTCAGCATGGGAGCCGATGACACGCTCGTCATCACGCATGATCAGCGCGAGGGGCTCGATGGCTGGTTTCAAAAGAGCTTCGCGGTGGAGGGCGGCGCGTTTTATCGCTTCGAGGCCAGCCGCAAGACGAGCGGCGTCACGAGCACACGTCAGAGCTGCCTCGTTCGCGTCCTTTGGCAGGATGCAAAAGGTGCCGGTGTGAAGCTGGATGCTGCGCCGGAGTATCTAACGCCCGGCCTGCCGATGCCGAGCGCGGAGCCGGAGTATCCCACCGATGGCAAAACGGACGCCGAGGGCTGGACGAGGGTCAGCGGCGTGTATCGCGCACCATCAAGGGCCGCGAAAGCGATCTTGGAGCTGCATTTGCAATGGGCACCGGGAGGCCGCGTCGAATGGCGCGGGGCCGATTTCGCGGAGACGCCGCCGCCTGCTGCACGAAAGGTTCGCCTCGCCGCTGTGCACTACAAGCCGCAGGGCAAGTCACCGCGTGCGAACTGCGAGGAGTTTGCCCCGCTGATCGCCGAGGCCGCTCAAAAGCACGCCGACCTCGTCGTGCTCGGCGAGACGGTGCCCAGCGCGAATGTGAAGGCGAAGCCCGAGGACATCGCCGAACCCGTCCCAGGCCCCTCGACCACCTACTTCGCCGATCTCGCGAAACAGCACCGCCTGCATGTCGTGCTCAGCCTTTACGAAAAGGAGGAGCACCTTATCTACAACACGGCCGTGCTCCTCGGTCCCGATGGCACGCTCATCGGCAAGTATCGCAAAGTCTCCCTGCCACCCGGTGAGGCCGCGAAAGGCATCGCGCCCGGCAAGGACTATCCCGTCTTCGACACTGCCTTCGGTAAAGTCGGCCTCATGGTCTGCTACGACGGCTTCTTCCCCGAAGTCGCCCGCGAGCTCACGAAGAGCGGCGCGGAAGTCATCGCGTGGCCCGTGTGGGGCTGCAATCCGCTGCTCGCTCAGGCCCGTGCCTGCGAGAACCACGTCTTCGTCGTCAGCAGCACCTTCATGAAGCCGGAGGACGGCTGGATGTATTCCGCCATCTACGACCAAGGCGGTCGCCCCCTCGCCAAGGGCGAGAAATGGGGCACCGTCGTCCTCGCTGAAGTCGATCTCAATCAAGCCTACTACGGCCCCTACAACCTCGGCGATTTCCATTCCATGATTGCCAGACATCGCCCGCCGGTGCCGGCTGGGAAGTGAATTATCGCCCGATGAACACCTCGGTGGTGTAGAGGAACGTAATGCTGCCGTTTTGCTCGTGAACTTCAAAGAGACGCTGCAACTCCTGGATCATCGGCTCGTGCAGCGAATGGCCCGGAGCGGGCGCATACGAGCAGGACAGCAAGCGTCCGCGGAGTCCGCTGAAGTCGAAGCACTGGCGGTTGGCGAAAACGTGCTTCTCGAAGACTCCACCGATGAAAAACCCCGCGAGAGCTTCCGCATCGACGTTTTCATGCCGGACCTGCGCGTAGTCGGGTGCGAAGTGGAGCAGCAGGTTCTCGTAGTCGCGGAGAAAGGGCGTGCTGGCGGTCTGACGGACGTTCCAGATGAGAACGATTCGACCGCCGGGCTTGAGCAGGCGGGTGAACTCGCTTCGTGCTCGTGCGCGGTCGAGCCAATGAAAAGCTTGGGCGGAGACGATGAGATCCATGCTTTGATCCGCCAACGTGGTCTCTTCGCCCGAGGCGGCGATGGAGTGAAACAATGCCTGATGAGCCAACATAGCCTCGCCAGCCTCGCGCATGCCCGTATTGGGCTCCACCGCGAAGACTTCTGCGCCTGCATCGAGCAGCAGACGAGAAAAAATGCCTGTGCCCGAGCCGATGTCCGCCACTTGGGCTCCTCGCTTCAGCCAACCGCGGTCTCGCATCAACGTCAGCACGCCCTCCGGATAGCCCGGGCGATACCGGAGATAGTCCGCCACCCGATTCGAGAAGCGTGACGTGGCATTTTGGGGCGGGTGGCGCGGAGGCATCGGAATGTTATATGTTGTGACGTGAGTGATTCACGACCGAATGGCATTCGATGAATGTAATGGATCGAATGAGTTGCCAAATATTGAAGTTTTGTTGGTCTTGCCCAAGGCCAAACCCACATTCGGACATCTGCGCGACAAGCGTTCTGCTTTTGCGACAAAAGTCGAGGCTCGGACGTGCGTTTGATTTCACCCCATGATCCGCCACCTCGCCCTGCTTTCCATCCTTCTCCTGCCACGACTCGCTGCTGCGTGGGGGGCGGGGCATGATGATGTGGCGCGTGAGGTGATGAACCGGCTGCCGGAAGCGCTGCGGGCGAAGTTCACGCCGGAGATCATCGAGGAAGCGATCAAGCATGACAGCCATTACCCGGACAGTTTTCAGCCGTTTCTGCCCGAGGAGGTGGGTGAGAAGGCCATCGTGGCACTGAAGCAGGCGGGGCTGAAGTCGCGCTATGATCTGCATCTCGATCATGGACGCGTGGCGGTCTTTGCGCAGCTCGTGGAGGCGATTCGCGAGGGCGATGCGGCGCACATCGCACACTGGATCGCCTCGCACTCGCACGTCATCGCGGACATGGCGGCGTGTAATCACGATCCCATGGTGCACACCGCGACCTACGGCTGGGGTCCTTGGAAGGTGAAGCTGCCGCATGAGGGTGATTTTTCAAAGGTGGCCCCGCTGCTCGATCTCGGTGGCTCGGGGCACGACACCGCCGGCGGCGCGGGGGCCTTCGCGGCGGCGGTGGATCGTCTCCTGCTGCATGATGACGGTCGCGATGCCGCGCGGCAGATTCAGGAGCTGCTGCTCTACGGGCAGGAGGGCGCACGCTTTTGCAGTCCGCGCGGGGTGAAGGTGCTGCAAGGCGCGGCGGCCTGGATCGATGCGCAGGATGTGAAGGGCCGCGAGCTGCTCTGGCAAAACATCGGCGAGCTCGGCGCCTGGGCCGTGGCACGCACGCTGCGCGATGTGGGGGTGGCGATGCGTTTCGCCAAGGACGGCACGCAGGTCCAGCTCACGCCCGAGGCCACCGCGGCGGCGAAAAGCACCATCGAGTCGCTCATGCGTGAGCGCCGCCTGAATGAGGACGCGCTGTTTGCGCCGGTGCTGCGGGATTTGCAGCCAGGTGATGCAAACATCACCGGCATCGTGTTGGAACCCACGTGGGACATGAACGATGCGATGCTCGGCTTCTCCAGCCGTGTGCAGAGCGCTGCCACGGTGCGCACGCTGCAAAAACTCGGCCGCCCGCATGCTACCTTCGATGTCCGGCGATTGCTCGCGGCGGGTTTTCCAGAGCCGAAGCAGGTGCCGCTCATGATGATCGTCGCCACGCAGTTCACCAGCTACCACTGGATGAAGACGGACGTGCTCGAAACGGCGCTCGCCGATTACCTGAAGCGCGGTGGACGCGTGCTATGGATCATGGGACATGGCGGATGGCCGAAGAAGGTGCTGGAGCCCTTCGCCAGCGCCTTGAAGCGCACCGAGAAAGCCTACCTGCCGGTGCCGGGGAAGCGCTTCACCGGCTCCAAACTCATCGCGCATCTGCCCGGCGATCCCGCGTGGCAAATCGTGAACACGCCCGAGACGCCCGCCGGCTGGCAGCGCCCCTACTGCCCCTGGCGCTTCGAGCCCGCCATCGACAGCACTCTCGAACCGCTGCTCACGCTCGAAAGCGAGAGCGTGAAGCACCTCGTCGGAGCCTGCACCACCGATCATCGCCTCGCCCTGCTGCCGATCTATGCCGTGACGCCGTATCTCCTGAGTAGAGAAAACCGTGTCACCTCGCCAGCCGAGCCGGAGCTGGATGAAGCGAGCACGAAGGTGCTGCTGGGAGTGATGGAGAAGATGATGAGGAAGTGATCTCTCCAAGATGCCGATCGAGGTGTTCCAACAGTTTAAGCAAAAGCGTCATTCCAATATGCCTCGCCCCTGCGCCTTCGTGCTACACGTGGAAGCCGTTGCACGACGAGCATCGAGTAATCGCTTGATGAGATCGATCATTCCCCTGCCCTACCTCATGCGATGATCGCGTTCACGACTTGACCGTGGATGTCCGTTAGGCGGAAGTCGCGGCCTTGGAAGCGGAAGGTGAGCTTCGTGTGATCAATCCCAAACAGGCGCATGATCGTCGCATTGAAGTCATGCACATGCACCGGGTCACGTGTGATGCCGTAGCAATAGTCATCCGTCTCCCCATGCGTGATGCCGGGCTTTACGCCACCGCCAGCCATCCACACGGTAAAGCAACGTCCATGATGATCGCGGCCAAAGTTGGTGCCCGTGAGCTTGCCCTGGCTGTAGGTGGTGCGGCCAAACTCGCCTCCCCAGACGACGAGCGTATCCTCGAGCAGGCCGCGTTGTCTCAGATCCGTGACGAGTGCGGCACTGGCTTGATCCACGTCGTTCGCTTGCAGCGCCAGATTGGTCGGCAAGTTGTAGTGCTGGTCCCACCCGCGATGGTAGAGTTGAATGAAACGACAGCCGCGTTCGGCGAGCCGGCGCGCGAGCAGGCAGTTCGCGGCGAAGGTGCCGGGTCGGCGCGCGTCTTCGCCATAACGTCTGAAGGTGTCATCGCTCTCGCCCTTGAGGTCGGTCAGCTCCGGCACGCTGCTCTGCATACGGAAAGCCATCTCGTATTGCGCGATGCGAGTGTTGATCTCAGGGTCCAGCGACTGCTTGTGCTGCATGGTGTTCAACTTGCTCAGCGTGGTAAGCAACCGACGACGGTCAGCACGCGAAACGCCTTCCGGGTTCGACAGATACAACACGGGATCGCCGCTGGAGCGGAAGCTCACGCCTTGATGGTTCGATGGCAAGAAGCCGCTGCCCCACAGCCGCGCATACAATGGATCTGCGGGCGACACCGCACTGCCGCGTGAGATGAGCACGACGAACGCAGGCAGATCGCTGTTCTCCGTGCCGAGCCCGTAGCTGAGCCAGCTGCCAAAGCTGGGCCTGCCCGGCTGCTGATGCCCCGTCTGCAGAAACGTGATCGCAGGATCGTGATTGATCGCCTCCGAGTTCAGCGAGCGGATGATGCACAGTTCGTCCGCCACCTTTGCCGTGTGCGGAAGCAGCTCGCTCATCCACGCACCGCTCTGCCCATGCTGCGCAAACTTGAATGGCGAGGGTGCGACGGGCAGCGAGGTCTGCTTCGATGTCATTGTCGTCAGGCGTTGTCCCTGGCGGATGGACTCCGGCAGTTCCTCGCCATGCCGCTTCGCGAGTCCAGGCTTCGGATCGAACAGATCGAGCTGTGATGGTCCGCCCTGCATGAAGAGATAAATGATGCGCTTCGCCTTCGGTGCGAAGGTGGTGAGCCCACCCTGCGCATTCTGCAACGATGACAATGCCAGTGTGCCGATGCCACCCGCGGCGTGTCCGAACAAGGCACGACGCGTAAAGGCGAGCGGTGATCCAATGGGCGTCATCGCAGGATCAATGTTGAGTTTGGACTTCATCGAGATTGAGCAAGAGGCTCGCCATCATCGTCCAGGCAGCGAGTTCACTGGAGCGAGCGAGTTGATCGTCGAAAAAAGCTTGCAGCTCGGCCACTTCGGCAGGCTTCGCAGAGCGACCGGTGGCGCGTTGAAACGCCCATTCGATACGATGGTTCTTCTGCTTCAAGGCGAGCTGTGCCAGAGCTTGAGCAGCTTCCTGGTAGTTCGCGTCGTTGAGAAGCAGCAGGGCTTGCAGAGGCGTGTTCGTTCGCGGACGACGGATGGTGCAAACCTCACGCGTGGGAGCATCGAAAGTGAGCATGTCGGGCGGTGGCGACTGGCGTTTCCAAAAGGTGTAGAGCCCTCGACGATGCGTGGCATCGCCTTGATCCGCGCTATAACTAGCCTCGCCATTGTAGCTAACCGCTTCCCATAGACCCGGCGGCTGCGGTGGCTTCACACTTGGGCCGCCGATCGTCGGCACAAGCAGTCGGCTGATGGCGAGTGCTTGATCGCGCAGAACCTCCGCTGGCAGACGGAAACGCGGGCCGCGTGCGAGCAGACGGTTGTCGGGATCACGCGCGAGCAATTCGGGAGTGAAGCACGAGGACTGCTTGAAGGTCTCGCTCGTGACGATCAGCTTGAGCAGCGCCTTCACATCCCATGGCTTCGTGTGTGCATCGCCATCGCGGAACCGCACGGCGAGCCAGTCAAGCAACTCGGCATTGGTGGGTGCTTCGCCTTGCAGACCAAAGTCATTCGGTGTGCGCACCAGTCCGTCGCCGAAGCACATCGTCCACAAGCGGTTCACCATCACACGGGCAGTAAGCGGGTTTTCCTTGGACACAAGCCACTGCGCGAGACCAAGACGATTGCGTGGCATGTTTGCGCCAAGCTCACCAAGCGAGGCAGGCACCGTAAAGCTCACCTGCTCCGCTGGCTGGTCATACTGGCCGCGCGTGAGCACATGCGTCTCGCGCGGCTTCGCCATCTCCTGCATCACCGCGATGGAGATCACGGACTTGCGCAGCGACTCCTCCGCATCTCGGGTCTGCGTCAGCTGTTGCGACAACATCCTCATCTCCGGCGTGCCGTGCCGGGCGATGTAGTAGGCCTCCAGCTTCTCACTCGCGGCCTTGGCGCGCCTGTCCCTGGCGGTGGCGAGTGTGCCTTCGAAGAACTCGCGCCAGTGCAGCGCGGCCACCTCATCGGCGGTGAGGACGCGATCAAACAAGCGAAACTCATCCACGCCACCGTCGAAGCCGATGCCGGTGCCCTTCCATCCGATGCGCCAGGGTTCCTTGGAAGCAATGCTGCCACTCAGCGTATCACGACGCACGTCCACCTCACTCAGCTTGCCATCCACATAGATGTTCAAACCGGCAGCCCTCGACGATCCATCATAAGTGATTACCAGATGCCGCCACTGGCCGCCGCTGAACTTGTCCTTCGCCACGACTTCGATGCCGTCATGCCCATAACGATGCGCGAGATTGATGCGCGGCTGCGATTTATACCACAGGATCTCAAAGCCGCGCCCGTTCGCATCGGAGTCCTGCTTGGAGGCCACGCATCCTTGCGGCGAGCTGCCGGGATTGATCCACACCGACAAAGTGAAAGGCACATCGCGCTCGAGCCCCTGCGGATCAGCGAAGTCAATGTATTGCGTCGCATTGAGCATCGTTGCACGGCCTTTCACGCCGGGCCCGTCTTCGAGCTTGCCGGTGACACCTGACTTCACCCGCTTCGGACCGTAATCAGCCGCATCCGTGTCGAAGGAGAAGTGAACAAGGCTGCCCGCCGTGGGTGCAGGAGGCAAGGAGCCGAGTGCTGATGCTTCCCAGCGAGCGATATCCTGCTGCAGTGAAGGCTGCACCGCTTTCAGCTTTGCCTGAAGCTGCTTCAACTCGCCGCCAAGTTCATCAAGCTTCTTCTGCTGCTCCAACGTGGGAAGCAGGATCGCGGGCGCAGCACCAAGAGGCGCGACTTCTTTGATGATGCCCTTCTCTTCAATGTTGTTGAACGCCGCGAAGAGGCTGTAGTAGTCGCGTTGTGTGATCGGATCATACTTGTGGTCGTGGCACTTCGCACAGCCCATGGTCAGGCCCAGCCACGTCTCAGCAGTGGTCTCCACCCGATCGCAAACATAACCGGTGCGATATTCTTCCTCGATGATGCCGGACTCGTTGGACACCATGTGGTTGCGGTTGAATGCAGTGGCGATCTTCTGCTCCAGCGTCGCATTCGGCAGCAGATCTCCCGCGAGTTGTTCAGTCGTGAACCGGTCAAACGGGAGGTTCTCATTGAAGGCCCTGATCACCCAGTCTCGCCATGGCCATGCTTGCCGCTCAGCATCGGTGTAGTAGCCGTTAGTATCCGCATAACGAGCAGCATCGAGCCAGTCGAGCGCGAGCCGTTCGCCATAATGCGGAGACGCAAGCAGAGTGTCCACAAAGGACTCGAATGACGAAGGCTTAGTGTCGAATGACGAAGCAGGAAGGCCCGTCAGCGCCAACGCCACTCGTCTTCGTAAAGTGGCCTCATCGACTTTTGACGAAGGTTTCAGGCCGTGCCTGGCCAACGATGCCCGAACAATCTCATCGATGTTCTTCGCATTGCCCGACTGTGGCGGCACAAAGGCCCAATGGGCCTGATACTTGGCTCCCTCGGCAATCCATTGCTTCAAGATCGCGATCTCCCCTGCCTTCAGCGGCGCATGATCCTTCGCAGGCGGCATCACCTCACCAGGGTCCGCGCTCTCGATACGCTGGATGATGGCGCTGGCCTCGGGATTGCCCGGCACGATGGGCAGCTCGCCCGACTTTGCAGGCTTCAGCGCCTCTTCGCGTTCATCGAGGCGCAACTTCGCCTTGCGCGTGTTCAAATCGAAGCCGTGGCACTTGAAGCACTTGTCCGACAAGATCGGCCGCACATCGCGGTTGTATTCCACTGTCGCAGTCGCCGCGTTGACAACTATGAGCCCAACAAGCAAACAATGCCCAAGGGTGATGGAAGTTCTCGTGCTCATGCAGAGTGAAGTCGCGCTCTTCAAATGTGATGATGATCGCTCATCCACTTCAAGTAGCCGGAGGCGCACGCATCGAGGTTCGCAAGCGCCCCGCCACCGCGAAGCGGTGAGCACATCTCATAGGTGGCGATGCCGCCGAATCCCCCTTCCCTGAGTCCGCTAAAGAAGGCAGCATAGTCGATGAAGCCCGTGCCAAAAGGCACGGCTCGCACCCAGTCCACCTCTTGCCGCTCATAGTTCACGAGTTCGGGCCGATAGCGATGGCGGGGCACCTTGATGTAGTCCGCGTTGGTCGTGATGAGCGTGTGCGGTGCTGCCAGTTTCGCCGATTCATAGATATCCTCGCCGCGCAATGCCGGTGACCATGCGTCAAAGCCAAGCTTGCAGTTGGGCCGGTCGATGTCGCTCAGCATCTCGAGCAGCGCTGTGGTGTGCAGAGCGATGTCGTGATGGTTTTGGATCGCAAGGCTCACACCATGCGCCGCCACGCGATCACACATCTCACGAATCGTCATCACGCAGCGTTTCCATTGCATCTGCGGGTCCTGCCCCGCCACTTCGTAGGCCGTGAAGACGCGCACAATCTTCGCACCGATCTGGGATGCGATGCGAGCCAGCGACTCTACATACGCGATCTGAAGTTCCAGGTGCGGCACCTCGCTGCCAAGGACGGCTAGCTGGGCCAGATTGGTATAGGCGCCGATCACATCACAACGCACGTTTGCGGCAGCAAGCGCGTCTTGAACCGGCCTAACAAACTCCTGTGTGGCATCAAGTGGCGAGAGATGCGGACGCTTTCCCGCGATCATCACCGCCGGGTAGCCAAGCTTTCCGGCGTGAGCAATGAAGTCCGTGAGCCCAAGGGTGTCCTGGCCCCAGAAGCCAGCGTAACTAATGGAGAACAGGCAAGGTGTCATGCGGCAGCGTTGTTGTGAGGTCCTACGAAGATAAAGATGCAAAACTCCCATCCTCTCGTGCGTCAGGGAGTTCATTCGCAGCAAACGAATTGTAGGAACCGTTTCTGGCTCCCCGTGAACGATACCTCGAATACAAAGACGCCCGTGTAGCACCACACGGTCTCCGCCAGTTCCATGCCCTCAGGTAGAAGCCCACGAACACCCTCGACCTCATGAAAGTCTGTATTGAACGGAAGCAGCCCCCACCCATGCTTGAGCCCTGAAAAGTTCCGTTCTTTGATTCGCACCAGATAGGGACACCAGACTTTGCGCCAATGCTGTCAATCCACCCCCTACGTAAGCTATGACTGCCCCCGCCAATGCCATCTCCCGCCGTCGCTTCTTCGTGCAAACCAGCAGCCTGATCGCTGCGTCCTCATGGGTGAAAGCCGACCTAAGGCAAGCAAGCGAGACTGGTTACGTCGTCGGCGAACCGGTCGTCGAGGAGATTGGTGCCAAGATTCTCACGGACGGCGGCAATGCCGTCGATGCACTCATCGCGACTGCGCTCGCGGGTGCGATCACGCAGCCGCATCAAACAGGGATCGGCGGTTATGCGACGCAGGGCATATTTGCTATGGATGGAGGCAAACGTATCGCCGCGCTGGATGCGAACACTGTCTCGCCAGCAGCGTTCACGAAGGACATCTTCAAACCCGATGCGAAGGGCGAGGTGCCTGACCGTAAGAACTACCACGGCTGGCTTTCGACTGGTGTGCCCGGCGTGATAGCCGGATTGAAGCGGGCGCTGGATGAGTTTGGCACGATGTCCTTCGCAGATGTGCTGCAACCGGCCATCGCCCTCGCGAGAGATGGCTTCAAGGTGCCTGCATCGCTCTCTGCGATGATCACACGCTTCAAAGGCTCGTTTGAAAAGGATGCCGGAATGGCGCGGCTGTATTTGCCCGGAGGTGCCGCGCCTGTGGCAGGTTCGCTCTTCAGAAATCCCGAACTGGCCGAGGTGCTCAGCACGCTCGCGAAAGCGAACTCCATCGAGCCGTTTTATCGAGGCGACGTCGCCCAACGCATCGCGGAAGGTTTCGCGAAGAATGGCGGTATGGTCACCAAGGACGATCTCGCGGCTTATCAGGCGCGCCTGATTGAGCCCCTGAAGTTTTCGTGGGGCGAGCATACGATTCACACACCGCCGCTGCTGTGCGGCGGCATCACCGTGCTGCAAATGCTCGCCATCCTGAAGGCGCTGAAGTGGGACACGATCCAAAATGGAGCTCAGCGGCTGGTTTTGCGCGTGGAGGCGATGCGGCTCGCGTGGCGCGACCGGCTTCATTTGCTCGGCGATCCTGAGTTCGGCCCGGTGCCACATGAGAGGCTGCTTTCCGAGGACTACGCGGTCGAATGCGCCGAGAAGATTAGCACCGCGGTGAACGCTGGGAAGATTCTGGAGCCGGATTTCAAAACCACCACGCAAGAAGGCACGCTGAGCTTCAGCGCCTGCGACAAGCATGGCAACATCGCCTCGCTTACGCTCACGCATGGCGATGGCTTTGGAGCGCACGTCACCGTGGAGGGCCTCGGCCTCACGCTCGGTCACGGCATGTCACGCTTCGATCCGCGGCCCGATCACCCGAACGCTCCCGGCCCGCGCAAACGCCCCCTGCACAATATGGTGCCCGTGCTTATCACGAAAGGCACGCAACCCGTCGTCGCCATCGGTGGACGTGGCGGGCGGCGCATCCCGAACGCGATGCTGGAGTTCCTCGCGCAGCACGTCATCCGCCACCGGTCCTTCGGCGAGTCGCTCAAGTCGCCGCGGCTCCACACGGAGGGCGGAAAACTCGTCGAGCATCAAAAAGACTGGCCTAGAGCCAGCCTTAATGCCTTGCAGCAAGTCGGCTACACCTTGAAACCCGGCAGCAGCGCCACCTTGAGTGGAGTTGCTCTTGAGAACGGTAAATGGCTCGCTGGCATGCCTTGATGAACTCTTGTTCGTCAAGCGCGCTCACTCCATTCTCAAGCGCTTCAGCCAGGACCGAGTTGGTGATCCGCCGACACAACGATTTGCCTCCGACCTTCACGCCGCACAAGGAGCAAGGCACAATCTCATCTTCACTCGCGAGATGCCAACTGACTCGCCGTTCTTTGTTGCTCACGCTCTCCTCTATGAAAACTGCCGCGCTGCTTCTGGTCTCATGTGTCACGTCCATCTCCGCCGCGGACTGGCCTGCGTGGCGCGGCCCCACTGGCGATGGCCATGTGGCTCCCGGCCAAAAACTGCCGGTGAAATGGAGCGAGAGCGAAAATCTCGTCTGGAAGGCCGCGGTGCGTGGTCGCGGGCATGGTTCGCCGATTGTCGTGGGTGATCAGGTGCTGCTGGCGACGGCGGACGTGGAGACGGAAGAGCAGCTCGTGCTTAGTTATGATCGCGCGACGGGCAAATCGCGCTGGGAGACCGTCGTGCATCGCGGAAACCTCAACACGAAGGGCCACAAAATCTCGTCGCAGGCCTCGTCGGATGTCGTGAGCGATGGCGAGCGGCTGTTCGTGAACTTCTTGAACAACGGCGCCATTTTCACCACCGCGCTCGATTTGAGCGGCAAGCAACTCTGGCAACGTCGCGTGTGCGATTTCCAGGTGCATCAGGGCTTTGGCTCCTCGCCGGTGATTTATCAAAACATCGTGCTTGTCTCCGCGGATCATCGCGGCGGCGGCAAAATGACCGGCCTCAACAAACTCACCGGCGAGATCGTGTGGCAGCAAGACCGCCCGCCAGTGGCAAATTATGCCTCGCCCGCCGTCGTAAATGCCGCAGGTAAGGTCCAGGCCGTGCTCGCTGGCTGCAACAAGGTCGAGAGCTTCGATCCGCTCACCGGCAGAAAGCTCTGGAGCATCGACGGCAGCACCGAGGAGACCGTCGTCACCGCCGTGACCGATGGCAGCCGCATTTTCCTCGGCGGCGGTTATCCAAAGAATCACACCATGGCCATCGAAGCCGATGGCGGCGGCAAGATCGCCTGGGAAAACGTCACACGCACCTATGTGCCGTCGATGATCGTGAAAAGCGGCCACGTCTTCGCCGTCGGCGATGCTGGCCGAGCCGCGTGCTGGAACTCCGCCACCGGCGAGGAGCGTTGGAGCGAAAAAGTCGATCGCGAGTTCTATGGCTCGCCCGTCATGGCCGACTCGCGCATCTACGTCACGAGCAAAGGCGCCGTCACCTCCGTCTTCGAGGCCACACCGGAGAAATTCACCCTCCTCGGCCAAAACCAACTCGGCGACGAATCCTTCAGCACGCCCGCCATTTGCGACAACCGCATCTACCTCCGCTCCGCCAAGACCAGTCCCACACGGCAGGAGTTTTTGTGGTGCATCGGCGAGTGAGGGCATCTCCACGATGGAAAAACACCCGCATGATCACCTTCGACGACTTTTTGAAAGTGGAGCTCCGCGTGGGCCGCGTGATCGAGGCGCGGGAGTTCCCCGAGGCGAAAAAGCCCGCCTTCATCCTCCACATCGACTTCGGCCCCAAGATCGGCATCCGCAAATCAAGCGCTCAAATCACCGCGCTGTATCGTCCCGAGACCTTGATTGGCCGTTTGGTCGTCGCCGTCGTCAATTTTCCGCCGAAGCAGATCGGCCCCATCATGTCCGAATGCCTCGTCACCGGCGTCCACAACGAAAACGGCGAAGTCGCCCTCTGCGTGCCTGACAAGGAAGTCCCGCTCGGCACGCGGCTATTGTGAGGCTCGCCTCCATGAGCCATACCTTTTTGTCTCTGCTTCCTTCATGCGCTTGGCTCCAGGCTGCCGAACCTGTGACGTGGCTTTGTGGCAGCTCGCGCAGCAGCATCCGCCGATTCAGCGAAAGCTTGCCCTCGTGCTGCGTTTTTATCAGCAGCTCCATCCCACGCTCGATGAAGCTTTTTTCCGAAAGCTGCCGCCCTCGCCATGAAACC
>JAEUHN010000053.1 GCA_016795365.1 Verrucomicrobiaceae bacterium | reverse complement strand
TTTCATCCCACCCTGCGCTTCGCGCAGGATGCTCACGATCTTCTCTTCACTGAATCGGCTTCTCTTCATGTTATTCTGTTCTCCTGTTCTCGGAGCCAGAACTACATTTTACATCTGTCTCATTCCTTGGGGGCTGGCCAGTAATCAGCTACTCGAATCGCGATGATTCTTCTGAAGCACAAGGTGTCCCCACTCAAACCAATGTCGCTCAGCTGATCTTGAATCCATCTTTGGATCGCTATCGAATGGCAAGAACCTCGCCCGTCAGTCCGGTAACTGGAGGGAGACCAAGAGGGCCAGAACTGCGATCTAGGGATCACTGAATGGGGCAACATCTCGGAAAACACTCATGAGCGAGGCTCCATTCGAGTTCAATTTGTCCGCCTCCTAGCAACTCGTTGGCACGTGCATCGCCAGCTTCACGGCGTGATCGATGGCACCCCGGACAAAGCTGAGGCACTCGACGGCGCCGGCGGGTTTACCCGGCAGAGCGATCACCAACGATGACTGGACAATCGCGGCGAGCGACCTGGACAGGATCGCATTCGGAGTGATCTCGAACGACTTCATCCGCATCACCTCACCAAAGCCCGGCATCTCCACGCGCATGATTCCACGAATAGCTTCGGGAGTCACATCACGGTCCGCCACGCCTGTGCCCCCAGTGGTGAGGATCAAGCCACACCCCTGAGCGCTGAAAGAGAGCACCGACTGCCGGATGCGCTCGATGTCGTCCGGCACGATCGCCTCAGCGCCGATGTTCCATCCGTAGCCTTCGCATGCTTTGCGCAGCGCCGGCCCGCCGTGGTCTTCGTAAATGCCTGCACTGGCGCGATCAGAGATGGTGAGGATGCCGACGGTCATGGGAAAGGATGAAGTATGAAGTGTGAAGGAATGAAAGGAAAGGATGCTTGTGCTGATTCTTGGTTCATACTTCATAGTTCATACTTCATCATTCATTCTTTATGCTTGCTCCTCGCGTTCGCTTTGCCCCTTCTCCCACTGGTTACCTTCACGTCGGAGGAGCCCGCACGGCTTTGTTCAACTGGCTCTACGCACGTCATCGCGGCGGCAAGTTCATCCTGCGCATTGAAGACACCGACGAAGCGCGCAACACAGACGCCGCAAAGGAAGCCATCTTTGATGGGATGAAATGGCTGGGGCTCGACTGGGATGAAGGCCCTGGCGCAGGTGGCGACTTTGGCCCGTATTTCCAGAGCCAGCGCAAGGCCATCTACGACGACTACTTCGCCAAGCTAGAAGCCGCTGGTCGCGTTTATTTCGAAGACAACGGAGCCGCTCGTTTCAAGTTCAGCCGCCAGCCCATCCTCGTGCCGGACATGGTCTGTGGTGACGTTCACTTCGCAGCCACCGAGGAACCTGACATGACTATTCGTCGGCCCGATGGCAGCTACATCTTCCACTTCGTCAATGTGGTCGATGACATCGAGATGAAGATCACCCACGTCATTCGTGGCGAAGATCATCTGTCCAACACCTGGAAGCACATCGACCTCTTCCACGCCTTCGGCAAGCACGCCCCACGTTACGCCCACATCCCACTCATTCTCAACCCCACTGGGTCAAAGATGAGCAAGCGTGATGAAGGCAGCGCCATTTCCAGCTATCAGGAGGCAGGCTTCCTGCCCGACGCCGTCTTCAATTACCTCTGCATGCTCGGCTGGACTCCGAAGGCAGGTGAGAAGCTCGACCGCGCCACCCTCATCGCCGCCTTCGAGCCTAGCGACATTCACAGCGCAAACGCACGCTTCGACATGACCAAATGCACTTGGTTCAATGCCCAGTATCTGCGTGAACTCAGCCCCGAATCCCTCCTCTCCGCTGCCCTGCCCTTCCTCGAACGCCACGGCCTTCAAATTGCCGATCACGCCATGGCCGCGAAAGCCGTTCACAGCGTGCGCGAAAAGGTCAGCCTGCTCGGCGAGCTTCCCTCCTGGGTGCACTACTTCTTCACGGATGACTATAGCTACGAGCCCGACGTGATGACCAAGCTGAAGGCGAAACCCGAAAACGCAAACCTGCTCGGCGAGCTGAAAGCCGACCTCGGCAATCTGGCCCCCTGGGACGAGCACAGCGTTCACGCCGGGATCGAAGCCACCGCCGCTCGTCTTGCAGTCAAAGCCGGAGCCCTCATGCCCTTGCTTCGCTTTGCCCTCTCAGGCCAGTCCCGCGGCCCAGGTGTCGCCACCATCATTGACCTCCTTGGCAAAGATCGCACCGTCGCAAGAATCCAGCGAACGCTGGCTTTGCTGTAGCTGAAACTTGCCGGAGAGGCGATTATTTGCCACACCGACTTGTTAAGCCAATATCGGCAACGCCATCCTTCTGACCCAAAACAAAATCGCCGCACTCCTCAAAGAAGAGTGCGGCGACGGCTTGATTGATTCGGTTACAGCTTGGTGTAGCCCACGCTTTCGCAGGGCAGATCCCAGAGCTGCTTCAGTTCGGCATCGAGCTTGGTGATGCTGAACGACACACCTGCCATTTCCTGGCAGGTGACGATGTTGTCCACGATGGTCTGGTGCACCTTGATGCCTTTGCTATCGAGGTAGGGGCGGGCGGCGCGGAGAAGGATGAGCAACTCCATCAAGTGAGTGCTGCCGAGGCTATTAACGAAGAACACCACTTCATCGCCCGCCTTGAGTTCGAGGTCGTCAGCGAACAAGAGATCAAGGATCTTCGGCGCTAGCTCGTCCGCCGTGCACATCGGAATGAGTCCCACGCCTTTCTCGCCGTGAATGCCCATGCCGAGGCCGATGACATCATCCGCGAGTTCGAAGGTCGGCTCACCGGTGGCAGGAATCGAGCCTGGTTTGGTGGAAACGCCAACGCTGCGGGTGTTATCGCAGGCCTTCTGGGCGATGCGAGCGAGTTCGTCGAGACTGTCCACTTGGGTGGCAGCGGCACCCGCGAGTTTGACGATGGGCACGAGGCCAGCGACACCGCGGCGCTTGTGCTTTTCCGAAGGAGGAGCTGAGCAGACGTCGTCAGCGATGATCACCGTTTTGACTTCGATTCCTTCATCGGCAGCGAGTTCAGCTCCAATGTCGAAGTTCATCACGTCGCCCGCGTAGTTGCCATAGAGGTAGAGCACGCCCTTGCCGCGATTCACCGCTTGAGTGGCTTCCAGCACGATGTCAGGCGGCGGAGCGGCGAAGATGTCACCCACGGCAGCACCGTCGGCCATGCCTTTGCCGATCAGGCCATGATAAATGGGCTCGTGTCCGGCACCGCCACCGACGAGGAGTGCCGGTGCATTCGGGCGGAGATCGTTCATCACGATGGAGCGCTTGCCCACGCGGCGTGCCTTGCCGTCGTAGGCAAGGACGAGGCCGTCGAAGAGTTCATCGGCGCAGGCGTTGGGGTTGTTGATGATTTTCTTGGCGGCGTTGCTCATGAGGTTGGCGGATGGGGTTGAAGAAAGCGGGCGAGATTTTTAGCGAGCGGCCCGTATGAAGTCAAAGCCGGATAGTCAAGGCCCGTTCTGCTCTTTTGCCTTGCTGCGAAGGCCAACCTTCGGTTTCAATGAACACCATGGAAGACCTCCCTGAACTCCCTACCCTTGCGGCCTTGGAGAATCCTGCACCACCCACGGTCAGTCCATCCTCGAACAAACCGTTGGTGGAGTCGCCGAAAGAGCCAGTCATTGCCGAGGTGCTCCCCGTCCCCTCCCTTCCGGGTCCGACAAATGCGGAGACACTCAAGGTGGTGCCCGTCACCCCGGTCAAAACCAAGCTCACGCCCATCCAAACCGTCGTGGCTGCATCAGCGCCCACGATGGACCTCCAACCCTGGGCCTCCGTGTCCAGCACCCACGCTGCTAGTCCTATGGAAGAGATCACTCCTGCTGCGCCGCCAGCCAAAGCCGAGCGACTGCTGTCTCTGGACGCCTATCGAGGTGCCATTATGCTGCTCATGGTCTCAGGCGGCCTGGGCATTGTGCAGATGGGCGAAAAGTTTCCAGACACCGTGTGGGCCCGCATCTCTCCGCTGCTCAAGCATGTGCCGTGGACCGGTGGTGTGCCCTGGGACATGATCCAGCCTGCCTTCATGTTCATGGTGGGAGTGGCGATGCCCTTCTCGTATGCGAAAAGAATCGAACGCGGCGAGAGCGGATGGCAGCTGTTCTTCCATGCACTTGGCCGGGCCATGGTGCTGGTCCTGCTCGGTGTGCTCTGCTCGTCCGGGGCAAAGGACGTAACGAACTGGACCTTTACGAATGTGCTCTCGCAGATCGGCCTGGGCTACGTTTTCCTCTTCCTCCTGTGGCGCACAGGCACCTGGGGACAATTGCTCGGCAGCTTGGCCATCTTGGGTGGCTACTGGGCGTGGTTTGCCCACTCACCGCTTCCACCACCCGCCGCCACGACTTACCCGGAAGGTGTGTTCGAAGGCTTCTTCGCTCACTGGAATATGAACGCGAATGTCGCATCGACCTTCGATCAGTGGTTTCTCAATCGCTTCCCAAGACTGGAGCCGTTCGTGGCCAGTGAGGGCGGGTATCAGACGCTCAACTTCATCCCTTCGATCGTGACGATGTGCATGGGCTTGATGGCAGGCCGATTCCTTCAATCTGAACGCACCCATGCTGTCAAGGTGGTGGGTCTGATCGGAGTAGGTGCGGCAGTGACCGTGCTAGGCATCATCGCAAGCGACCAGCTCTGCCCGATCGTCAAACGCATCTGGACCCCGAGCTGGGTGCTCTTCAGCGGCGGCATCGTGACGATCCTGCTCGCCTCGTTTTACTTCGTCGTAGAGGTGTTGCGCGCGCGCTGGTTGGCCTGGCCCTTCGCCGTCGTCGGCATGAACTCCATCCTCGTCTATTTGCTCTCACAGTTCAGCAAAGGCTGGATCAAGGAACGCCTCCATCAGCACCTGGAGCCCGATCTATTCAAAGGCCAGTTCGCTCCCATGATCGAAAGTGGAGCTGTGCTGGGTGTTATCTGGCTGCTGTGCTGGTATCTGTATCGCCAGCGGGCGTTCCTCAGGATCTAGAAGTCGCGCAACACCATGAAGCACGCGCTCGTCCGGCGATCTCCTGCGTTGCCTGAGTTGGATGGATCTTCCAAAAGACTGAGTCGTGAGCCATGAGTGCCACAGCAGCCACACCGCCTTACCCTGGATTCCAGCGGCGTCTGACTACACTCATTGGGCTGTGGTTTGTCATTTTTGGCGTGATCACGGCTCTGACCCCATTTCACGTGGAAGGCGGCTTTGATGTCAGCCATGAAAAGCTGAAGGCTACGCTTTGCGCCCCCATTCTCGGGTGTTATGGGTTCGCTGCATTCCTTGGCGGTCACCGCCCACCTTCGCTTCTCGTTATCCTCTCATTAGTGACGATCCTTGGATCGACCGCTTTAATGCTAATGCGTTGGCGAACGGTGCGCGCTTTTTGGACATTCACCGCAATCTACGCGATCATGGTCACTATCTCGAGCATCGGATTCAGTAACGTCATTCGATACTGGAACCAAAACCCATGACTGGAACATTCTGAGCCGACGATCCAACACGACATTCCAATTGCCGAACAAAATGAGTGCAGGCAAAGTATCGGTTGGCTTCTGTCGGATCGTCAGAATTCTCTTCTCGCTGTCGTCCGATCCAAGGCGATCACCATAGTCACCAACGACTCACCTCACGGCGCCGCGCCCACAGATGGAGCAGCCGGTGCGAGGAAGAAGGCACGGAACGGATCAAGATGCACACTGGTATCCACGGATGTTTGATCGACATCGCGAACCCATCCATCTGCGGTGCGAGTGAAGCCATCGAAGCCTGAGGAGCCTGCCACTTGGTCCGCATTCCAAAGCCGGAGCTTGTCACCTGAACGTGCCGTCGTCAGGCTGTCGAACGTCTGCGCCAGAGCGGCACTCGTGCCGAGCAGTTGCATGTTGCTCACCGCTTTGCGCACCATCGGTGCAGTGCGCACTTCACCCACGAAGGGCAGCGTGACGGCACCACCGCGCGATTGCACGAAGCATCCATCAATCGCGGTCACAAGGCGTGCCCGCCCCATGTCTGCGAAGGTGGCATCCGCCGTGCGGACCCATCGTGAACCCTGCGGGGTAGCCAGCAGCCAGTTCACCACATAGCCACCGCTCTCGAAGAACATCACACGATCCGCCGTGCTGGCGGAGGTGGTCGCATGGAAGCGTGCCGCAGGCAGGAGATCTCTGAGCGTCCAATGAGCCCGCACTGTGACCCGTGCATCGACGAGCCCGGCAGGCAAGGAGCTGGCTGTATTGCGAGCGCTGGCGAGGTCAATCGCCAGCACCGAATCCGTCGTCGTTGCCTCATCAAGATCGAAGCACTGACCCACGTGAGCACCGCTCACAATCTCCACAAAGCATTCACGCCCGGTTCCGAGCGCAGCCTTCAAGCCCGCACCCGCTGCGATCCCGAGAGTGTGTTCACCGGTTTCAATGATGCGGCCCGAATACAGAGCCTCGCGCAACAAGGGCATCGAGAAGGTGGTCTCCGTGGCACCGAAGTCGCGCAGGGCAAAGCCTTGCACTGCACTGAGGGAAACATCTTCAGCCGTGCCGTCGAGGTCCGCATCGCGCTCGATCCGCAAGCGGACAAAGCCACGCCCTTGAGCTTGGAAGACCGGATCCTGCGCCACCGGCGTGTAGCGCAACAGTTCGTCATTGCCGTCCACCGTGCTCGTGCTCACCACGGAAAGCTTTGTCCAGATGCTCGCATCACGGCTGCCCTCGATGACGTAGCGCAGATCCTGGTGGCCCTGCACAGGGCGACGAAGCAGCGCATCAATGCCAGCGGTGGCTTCCAAACGGAACGCCGAAGATGAACGCACACCCTGCTTGGGATCAGAGCCCAGCGCATACTCGGCGAGGTTGTCCAAACCATCGCCATCAGGATCATCAGAAGCACCCGCCTGAGTCCCAAGATCATGCTGGGCCTGCCATTGCGCGAAGGTGTCCGGGCAGGGGCACTGAAGGAAGTCGATGTAGGTCACGGGTTTCGTGCCGAGCACCACACTCGTCTGATCAGGAGCACCTCCATCCGAGTCAGCCACCGCCTGCGAGCCAGGCAAAGGTAAGGCCTGCACAAGGTAGGCATCCGGTGCCAGACCTTCGAACAGATAGGTGCCATCCGCTGACGACTGCGTGGTCGCAACCGCATTGGCCTCAGCAGGATCGAGGATCGCATTTTGATTCTCATCCACATACACCGCCACCTCAACACCAGAGAGAGGGGCATCCGCCGTCGTTGCCATACCATCGCCATTCAGATCACGCCGCACACGACCCGCCAGAGGCGTGCCCGGTGGTGGCACTCGGAAACCGAGATCCAGCGTGAGATTACCATTGGCATCAGCAGCATTGTCGGCTGTAGCAAGGACGCCCTTTTCGGTCCCTGAATCCACTGGAGCAGCTCCATAGACGAGACTGAACAGACCGGTGGACACACCCGTGGTCGTCGGAGTTGCCGAGTCGAGACCATTCTCATCCACATTGTCATCAGCAGCACCCGCTCCTGCGCCTGGGCTAGAATTCATGCCTGCCAGCGGCGCTCCCGTGGCGAACATCGTCTTCGGCACGTGAATGAAGTATTGCCCTTCGGCAAAAGTTTGCAGCATGAAGCTGCCATCGGTTCCTGTGATAGCCGTGGCAGTAGCCGTGCCGGTCTGTGGGTCCACCGTGTCAGCGAAGAGCTTCACGGTAACACCAGCCACTCCCGCTTCATTGGCATCCTTTAGGCCGTTCGAATTCGCATCGTTGAAGACCAAGTTGCCCGCCGTGAGAGGCAGCGGTTTGAAGCCAAGGTCGATGGTAAGATTGACATCAGTCTCAGTCATATCATCCGACGAACTGGCGAATCCAGTCTCACCCGTCTGCGGTCCGGGCATCGTGTTTACCGCCGTTGCAAAAGTGCCAGTGGAAGCACCATTGGTAAGCGGGCTGCCATTGTCCGATGCGTCCTGCCCCCCATTGTCGTCCTGCCAGTTCGTGGTGGACCCCGTGGCCATAAAAGAGCCCAGAGTCGTCGCCTGGAGATAAGCCAGCGGAGCACCTGTCTGGAACATCGAAGCCGGTATCTTGATCGAGTAAGAACCAGGCACCGTGCAGAACTCATATAGCCCCCCATTGGCGGTCACCTTCGTGTCCTTGAGTGTTGTGCCCGACCACAGTTGCACCGTCACACCATCGACGCCGACATCGACCCCGCTGGTGAACTTGCCATCACGATCCAAGTCCTTGAACACCAGATTGCCAATGCAGGCATTTGAAACGAAGCCGAAGTCCTTGGTCAGATCGATGTTGTAGCCACTGATGCCATTGGGGCTGCTGTTGTCAGCATTACCAAAGAGTCCCGTCTCGGTCGTCGATGGCATCGTGCCTGGACGCAAAATGAAGACCTCTGTGCTGATGCCTTCGTCAGCAATGTCGCCCGGATCAATCCCGTTCTCGCCACTACTATCGTCCACTGACGTAGCCTCCACTCCCGTCATGCTCGCCTTGCCAAGCAAAGGTCCCCCCGTCTGGAACATAGCAGCAGGAATGTGCAAGAAGTAGGCCCCTGGGTTCAGATCGAGGAACATGAAGAAGCCTTTGCGGGTCGTCTCGGTGACCTGTGTCGCGAGCGGTGTGTCGAATCGCGGATCGGCCCCCGCAGCGAAGAGCTTCACTGTCACACCCGACACGCCTTCATTGTTGTCAGCTTTGCCATTGCCGTTCGCATCGACGAACACCAAGTTGCCAACGCCACAACGATCGTAGAAGCCGAAGTCCACGGTGAGGTCATAGTTCTCGTCCAGTCCTTCGTCGATCAGCGTGTTTTTGCCCACTTCAGTGTCGTAGTTCGTTGGCTCCGTGTTGACCGCGAGAGTGATGTTCGTGCTTCGGACTCCTGTCGTCGATGGGCTGGCTGGATCGTCACCGTTTTCATCAAGGTCATCATCCTGACCGTTGTCACCACCTTGTCCCGGAATGGACAGCAGTCCCTTGAGGGCACCACTGCCTGTCCAGTTGGATGCAGGAAGCTTCACATAGTATGTGCCCGGTGCCAGATTACTGAACAGGTAACACCCGCCGCTGCCCGTGGTCGTGGTGGCGACGAGCGTGTTCGATGTGTTGTAGAGCTGCACGATCACGCCATCCACGCCTTCGCCGTCGGTGAAAACACCATCCCCATTGAGGTCATTGAAAACGGCATTGCCAAGGCCCACACGGTTCGGATCGGGTTCCACCAAACCGAGGTCGATCGTCATGTTCCCGTTCGCATCCTGAATGTTCGCATCATCCTCAGCAGCGAGATATCCTGTCTCGGTGCCGGAGTTCACTGGCATACTCCCCGCCCGCAAGGTGAAGACCGCTGTGCTGATGCCCGTGTTGAGTGGTGAGACAGTGTCGAGGCCGTCCTCTCCCACGTTGTCGTCTGTGTTGACCGTAGCGGATCCTGACATCGAGATCAGCCCTGCCAGCGGTCCATTCGTCTCAAAGTTCGAAATGGGCAGATGAATGAAATAGTCCCCGCCAGCGAGACCGCTGAACTTGTAGTGCCCACCGCTCGAAGTTGTCATCTGGGCAACAGGAGGCACCGTTCCGGCCACGCTACCGGAACGATAGAGCTGCACCAGCACACCATCGACCCCTTCGCCACTATCGAAGTGCCCATTGGCATTGGCATCATGATAAACCAAGTTCCCTACCGCAGTCGGGTCCTGGAAGCCAAAGTCCACCGTCAGATTGATCGCGGCGTCAGTTGCGTCATCGCTCGTATTGTCCACGCCAGTCTCACCATTCAGAGCCGTGGGTGCTACTCCTGCCACCAGGAAAACTTCAGCCGATGACACACCCTCATCCTGAGGACTGGTGTCGTTGAGACCGTCTTCGCCCACATCGTCATCACCAAACAATCCCGGCGCGATACTCATCTTTCCAGCCAGTGGTCCGGTGGAGGCAAACATGGTCTTCGGAATATGGAGACGATAGATGCCTGGAGGCATCTTGGTGAAGAGATACTTGCCACCATTCGCGGTCGTGGTCCACGCGAGCGGAGTGTCAACCCCAGGCGTCTGGCCGCTGGAATACAGCTCTACGCGAACACCATTAACTCCTTCGGATGCCGAGGCGATGCCATCGCCATTGACATCATAGAACACGAAGTTACCCACCCCAACCCAACGATAGAAACCTAGATCCACGGTGAAGTCGATGTCATTGTCGCCACCCGGCAAGGTATTGTCGTCCGTGTAGTTCATACCCGTCTCGGTGCCGCTATCGACAGGAGCCGCGTCATTGAACAGAGATACGATTCGCGAGCTGATCCCGGTGGTCTCGGGAATGGCTGAATCGACACCGTCTTCACCGAGATTGTCGTCCTGAGCACCCGTCTGCGCTCCTTCGACGCTGAGCATCCCCTTCATCGCGCCTGAGGTGCCGAACATCACCGCCGGAATGTGAACGATATACTGGTCGCGGGCGAGATTGATGAACTGGTAGTGACCGCCTCCCGAAGTCGTAGTGGTAGCCAGCGGCGTGCTGGTGCCTGGCGTGCCGGTAGAGCGGTAAAGCTGCACAGTGACACCGTCGATACCCTCACCGGGGCCGCTATGACCATCGTTATTGTCATCGCGGAAGACCGTATTGCCGATACCCAGTGTGTTAGGCGCAAGACCCACGTCGATGGTGAACTCGTCATTCGTCGTGCCTGCCGTGCCAGGTTCCTTGCACTGGGTCAGGTTGAAGATCGGGCTGTAAACAAAAGTTGTCGCACCACCAGGTTGCGCGCCATTGTTATCATCGTTCACCCCGTTGTCCGCACTCGTCACAATCACGCTCGGCACATCGTAGCCTGTGGGCGGAGTCACTCGGATGAAGAAGTTCCCAGCCACTGGCGAAGTAAAGGAGTAGTTGCCCGCACCATTCGTGGACGTGGATGTCACGACCGTATCATCACCACCGCCGATCAAACCATTGGCACCGGGGGACATGAGGCTCACCGTCACGCCAGTCAGCCCAGGCTCGGACGCCTCGTGGATGCCGTTGTCATTCATATCATTCCACACCAGGTCGCCAATGCGGAAGCCGGGGCGCAGACCAAAATCGACGGTCATATCGCTGTTGTTATCGCCATCATCAGATGTGGGCTCACTGCCCGCAGCCACCGCAATCACGGGGCTGCGCACCACCGTGCCACCACCTCCCGGCTGCACCGCGTTGCTGTCATTGTCGATTCCGTTGTCCAGGTTTACCACCGTCGGCGTCGCCAGCGGATAGGTCGCCAGAGGCGGCGTGAACTTCACATAGTAGCTGCCGGGTGAGATGTCGGTGAATTGATACGTGCCGTCAGCCGCCGTCGTGGTCGTCTTCAAAGTGACGTCGTCCCCATCATACGCGATGCCATTTGGCCCCCTGGTGGAGAGGCTCATTACGATGCCACCGATGCCAGATTCGGCGGCATCCTTGAGACCATTACAGTTTGTATCGGCCCACACGAGGTTGCCTACTTTCAGGCCAACGACCACGAAGGTGAGCCCGCTGGTGCTGGCCTTGCAACCCTGCGCGTCCGTTGCTTGGAAGGTGATTGCGGTGGTGCTCGGGGTCGATGGTGCCGTGCCGCTGATCACACCCGTAGTGCTGTTCAGCGAGATGCCCGCAGGCAGGGCACCCGACGTGATGGCCCAGGTGTAAGGAGCGTTACCGCCTGAGGCGGTGAGCGTGGTGGAGTAGGCCATGGTCACCGTTGCCGAAGGCAAGGCCGAGGGTGCGGTCGTGATCGTGGGACAGAGGATCTGCAAAACGTAGTCCTCTACCTCGCCCGTGCCCACGAGCCCAGTTGGCGCAGCACCAGACGTGGAGGTGAGGCGGAAGCGCAATCCCACGTTACCCACTAGCGCGGTTGCAGGCACGTTGATTGTGTAGTTGGTGCTGACGTTGTTGGTGCCGGTAGCGATGCTGACGTTGTTGATGAACTTCTCGCCTGCGTCAGCGAGCGAGCCATTGCCGTTGAAGTCAATCCAGCCGCAGAGATACGCAGGCGCGCCGCTGGTATTGGTGACGCGCACACTCACAGTGCCGCTGGTGCCCGCCTGAATGCTGGCTGGCAAGGTCACTCCGTCCTCATCATCGCTGCCGGTCGTGTCGTCACCTGTGGCACCCATATTGAGAGTGATTGCACTATCCGCATCCACAAGCGCGCCCATTCGAATGTTGTTGCTCACTGTGCCACTGGCCATGGCGAACAAGCCGTAGTCACCATTATCTTCATTGGCTGGTGGCGTGATGATAGGTGCGGGGATGCAGGCTCCCATGGTCATGTCTGAGAGACCATTGATGAACCCGGCATTGATATAGGTGGACTGGCCGGTGGACAGACTTACCTCGAACCAGTCAGCATTGTCGGCATTGACCCCCAGACCGCCATACAACTTCCCGTTGAGCCCCAGAGTGATGCCATTGTGTCCAAACGCAGGAGTGCCCAAAGACGTCGCGACGGGTGTAGCGAGCTTCAGATCCGCAGTGTAGAAATCGGGTGTGTTGCCGGGCGTGATCCAGGCGTGCGCGTAAAGCACGCCGCCGGGCGTGATGACAAAGTCCCCATAACCATGCGCCCGAGTGTTGTTGAAAAGGTCCGCCACCTTCGTCGCGGAAGTGATCGCATAGGCTCCCGATGTTCCCGTGATACTCACCTTCCAAAGATCATCAGTGTCGTCATTCACGAGGTAGTAAAACCCATTGTAAAAGTCGCCGCTGTGAATGGTCGCGGAATTGGGGAAACCGAAGTTCACTAGATCACCCGCCACATTGATCACCCCCGTGGCACGATCCCAGACCGCCAGTCGCGAGTCATTCGTAAAGCCAGTGGCGAAGATCACCACTCCACTGGTTCCGAGCGTCTCCGCATAGGCAGCGCCATTCGCCTTGTCGAAACCCGTCGGCACTGCCGTCGCAACGCGAACGATGCCCGTGCCAACATCAATCTCGTAGAGATTACCCATGCCAGTGCCATACGCATAGCCCACGCTCGGACACACCCGCATCGCGTAATCCTCAATCTCGCCCGAGCCAAGACTACCTGATGAAACAGCTGTGGTCGCATTGATGAGGGAGACACGCATCCCGCTAATGCCTTCAATGGCTGACGCAGGCGGGGTGAAATTGATAGTGAGATTGCTGTTGGTGACTCCCGTGTTCACGAGAGTGTTGGTGGCGAGACGTTCGCCAGCGTCAGTGACGACACCGTTGTGATTGAAATCGATCCAAACATTGAGGTAGGCCGGCGCACCCGTCGTGTTTGTCACAGTGACCGTCATCGTGGTTGCTGCGCCAGCAGCGATCACGGGCGGCCATGTCACACCATCCTCGTCATCGGTGCCAGTGGTGTCATCGCCGCTGGCGAAGCTGTCTGTGGTGGCGAAGAACTCCGCGTCCACCTTGGCGCCGATACGCAATCCTGGCACCACCGTCGCCTGCGCGAGCGCAAAGGGAGTGTAATCGCCGAAATCCAGCCCCGGCACTACGCTGACCGCATAATCCTCGACCTCGCCCTTCAGAGCCAATGAACCACTGAAGGTCGGCGCAACGCCGCCCTCGGTAATGCGAATGCGCAGATACTTCGTGCCCGCTGTCGTGCCTGCAGGAGGCGAGAGAGAGAAGGTGACATTGCCCGTGGCAGCGACGGTTTGAGCGGTGAGGGTTTCATTCGTGTCGGCCACATCACCGTCGCCATTCCAGTCGGCGAACACATTGATGCGCGCGGTGCTGCCGCTGAGGGCCGCAGGCACGGGGATGACGACGGGAATGACCAGGTTTGTAACGTTGCCCACGGTGAAGCTCGGCATGGTGAGGTCTTCGTCATCCGTGCCTGTGGCATCATCACCAGTGGCAGTGGCGTTGGCCGGGCTTGAAACATTCACGTCGGTGGCGGCCGTGCCAATGCGGATGTCCGCGCTTGCGATTTGACCGGCGGAGACAAACCCGCTGAAATCTCCAAAGTCCGCTCCGTTCATGATCGAGAGACCGCAGCTATCAGGGCGATCGGCGGAACGAAGGACAGCGTTGAGTAGCATCCGCCTGCCATTGATGGATCCTATATCGCCTACGATGTCATAACTATGCCCTGCCAAGTAATGAACCCAGCCCCCCTTGGCCGGGGCACCGGCGATACGTCCGGCGTAGGCTTTGTAGCGGGCCCCATCCGAAGACGAGTAAGCGATGCGGATGCCGGGATTGGAAGTCAGCGTGAAGGCTGTGACAGAACCGCTTTCATCGCTAAGCCCGCCCTCGAATTGGGCCATCGGGTCTTGGAAATTATCAAACATCATGCTCCCATTGAGGGTTCCGTCCGATTCAAACCCCGCCAGAACGCCATGCTGGGTGTAGGACCGGACCGCTGCGCACTGGCCAAAGAAATTGCCGCCGCTAAGAAGGAAATCGACCAGCGCGGTAGCGGCTCCGACACTGACGGCATCCGAATGCGGCTCGGTGGCGATGGTGTAGCAAGAGCCGGCTCCGATGTCCGCCGCATTGTTTAGCAGTTGGTAGTGGGTGAACATGGTCAGGCCTGCTTCTTGAAGGACTGGAACGTGGAGTTGTGACCCGTGCCCCCCCTGATCGAACACCGCGATCTTCGGCTTGTGCCGGAGATTGGCGTTCACATTCACGGTCACCGCAGTGTTGAGCTGATAGACGGCGACATTGTTGCCATAGGCCGCCATCACCGCGAGTGCCTGTGCTTCGGAACCGGGATAAATCGCGAGCGGTCCGGCGCGGAAGGAGACACTCTGCGAGGCAGCAGCCGTGGGCAGGATGCGGGAGGCGTTCGCCGTGAAATCCACCCCGTCTTTGCCCTTGCCCGGGTTGATGATCCACTTGAGCGCCACATCAGCGTGGAGCAGGCGCACGGCCAGACCATAAGCCTTGAGGTTGAAGTTGCCCTGCAACGCATTGTCCATCGGGATGATGTAGGTGCCCGCAGGCAGGGTTTCCGTGCCATCGCTGACATTGAAGGCATAGTCCTCGACTTCGCCTTTCAAGGCTGACGCGCCAGCGAACGCCGGCACGGTGTCGCCCTCTGTGATGCGGATACGCAGATACTTCGTGCCACCCGTCGTGCCCGCAGGTGGCGTGAGGGCAAAGGTCACATTGCTGGTGCCTGCGGCGGCCACCGTTTGTGCGGTGAGGGTCTCGTTAGTATCGAGCACATCGCCATCGCCGTTCCAGTCTGCGAACACATTGATACGCGACGTGCTGCCGCTGAGGTTTGCCACCACGGGGATCGTTACGGGGATGACCAGATTCGTGACCTCGCCGACTGTGAAGCTAGGTATCAACAAGTCTTCATCGTTGATACCCGTGATGTCGTCTCTGTTAGCGTTAGCATCGGAAGGGTCGCTGGCCTCACCATCGGTGACGTTGGTGCCGATGCGAATGTCTGCACTCGCCGTCTGCGATGCCATGCTGGCGGCGAGACTACCAAAGATATGGTCGCCAAAGTCAGTTGTGGGTGACCCTTGAAAGCCCAGATCGATGGTCAGATCGCCGCTCGCATCTGCGCCGCTGTCGATGTTCGGCATGAAACCGTTTTCGGCACCCGCCCCGGTGACCGGTTCGGTGCCGACGGCAAGCGTAAAGGTCGCTGTCGCGATGCCATTGGTCTGAGGTGCAGCATCATCCAAACCTTTGTCTTGATCATCAACAGCGCTCGTCGCTGACACGTTCGGATTGCCTGCACCAGACGACGAGACTCTGCCAACAAGCGCGGAACTGCCGCCCCACCACGGCAAGGTGCTCACGAAGTTGTCTGCCGATACGACGACCTTGTAATCGCCTGGTTCCAGACCGGTGAAGAAATACTGCCCGCCGTCATGCGTGACTAGATCCTGCACTTCGAAGGGGGTGCCCGACGACGGCTGACGGAAGATTTGCAGCCACACGTTGTCGATGCCGGATTCTGCAGCGTCCTTGATGCCATTTCCGTTGCTATCGTTGAACACAATGTTGCCCACGCTGCACATTTTGTTCGAGCAGGCGGGTGTGAGCACGAAATTGTCGAGCAAAACATGTCCATCACCACCCGAGGAGAGCTGGAAAGAAATGACAGGTTTACCAGGCGGCGCGGGCGGAACAACGATCTGTGCACGGCATCGGCGCCAGTCCAGTGCGTTCCAGGCTCCCAGAGGACGCGAATTCACTGCGGTGGAGTTGGTGCGCGGGTCATACCAGGAGCGTATGCGCAGCACCTGTGTGCTGCTGGAGCCTGAGGTGTCAGAGTAGAGAATCTCAAGCATCATCTCGGATCTGGCAGCCGTATCGCCGGCAGGCTTCGCTGGATCAAAAGGTGCCCAGTCAAAGCTGAAGTTATAGGCCTGCCCAGCCGTCAACGACGAGCGTCCTGCAACCACCGTTCCAACGCCGAAGTCCTGCGTGATACAGCCACCATTGCCTGTAAGCGCGAAGAAACGGCTGCCCTCCGCAGCGTGTGTGTAGTCATTGATGTAGGCCCCCTGATCCGCCCAATCAAACGAAGGAAGAATCGAGCCTGAAGGATCACCTCCGGCCCAGTTGCTTGCTATGCCAGCGCCGCCGCTCGGGAAGGCGGAGGTGCCTGCGGTGCCACCTTCCATATTCCCGTTCAAATACAGATTGGTTGCCGCGCAGGAGAATCCGAAGTCGATGGTAAGATCCGCACTACTATCCGACGGGCGTCCAGCGATGCCTGTATCCCAGCCACCGTCCGCACCGGTTTCCGAGGAGGTTGGCTCACCTGCCGCAGTGATCACGATATTGGGTGAGCGGATGCCGTTGCTTGCCGGAGCCCCATCGTCGATGCCATTCTCATCCCAGTCATCATCCTTGCCATTGTCTGGACCGTTGCCAATCAGAGAGGACATGCCATTCAATGGCTTGCCGGCACCAAACTGAGTGGCTGGAATCTTCACATAGAAGGTCCCTGGAGCAGACACCGGAAGCTGGTAAAGGCCCGCAGCATCGGTCGTGGTGAAGGTCTGCAGCACGTTGCTGGTGTCATAGAGCTCGACGCGCACACCACTCACCCCCTCGCCTGCATCGAAGCGACCATTGTCATTGGCATCTGCCCACACCAAGTTCCCTATCCCATAGGTCATCGAAGGACTCACAGTCACCACATAGTCTTCCACCTCACCCTTGAGGTTGGAAACTCCAGCAAAAGCAGGAGCCGTGCTACCTTCCGTGATTCGGATCCGAAGGTATTTGGTTCCAACAGTCGTTCCCACGGGCGCAGTGAGCGAGAAAGTAAGATTGGTCGTTCCAGCGCTGGCGACTGTCTGTGGGCTGAGTGTTTCGCCAGTATCAGCCACATCGCCATCTCCATTCCAATCAACAAAGATGTTCACGCGGGAGGTGCTGCCAGAGATGCTCGATAGAACTGGGATGTTGACTGGCACGGTCAATGCCGTCGCAATGCCGACAGGGAAATTTGGCATGGTCAGGTCCTCATCATCAACGCCAATGCCATCATCCAGAGAAGCCCCGCCATCCGTGTAATCACCTTCGGCATCCGTTACTGCGGTGCCAATCCAGATGTCAGAGCTGGCGGTCTGACCCGCTGAACTCGTGATCCCAAATGCGTGATCTCCAAAGTCATAATTGCACGATTCCGTGATCACCGGCTGGAAGCCCATCGGATGGACATCAATGCCAATGTAACTGTTGGCAGCCATGTTCATGGCCGTCGCCCGGCCATCTACCGCATTGTAAGTTGGTGCGGCCGTCATATCGGTCGCCGTGCACCACATTCCTGCCGTGCTAGTCATCTGCAGCCCACGCCAGTCAGCATCCAAGCTGTAACCCGAAGCCCACTGGGTCCGGTCATTAATCCGCGTCGTATCGAGCGTGAGCCGGAATCGAACCGTCTTGGAAGTTGTGTCTTCCGTTACCATCAGCGACTTGACGTCTCCGGCATTTAGCCCGTTGGGCGCACTGGAAACCATGAGGTTGCCCGGAGTCAGCCAACTGCTGCCATGGGATGTGCTGTTCTCGACATAGACTGTGACTTTCGGTGCCGAACGATTGAATCCATCAATGTAAACAATCGCATAACGCTGAACATTGGGCAGCGGCAACGGCCCCGAATTCAGCATGAACCAGATGCCGTCCGCTCGCACACCAGTCGCGCTGATCTGCTGCACGGTGCAATCGAAGGTAAAGAGTTTGCTGCCCGGACTATAAGTCGCATCCAGACTTTTGATGCTACCCATATCGCCACTTTGATCCCAGTAGATCGGCGCATTGATCTGTGCAGGCACGATCTCCGTTGCGGGATTAAAGACCCTGTCTCCATTCGCATCTGCCAGACGGAAGTGATAGCAAGGCGCGGGAGCAGTGAAGGTGATGGTGTAGTCTTCGATTTCCCCTGTGCCTGAGGTTCCGACAGCCGGGGTATTCAGAACACTGCTCAGCCTCACACGCACACCACGTGCGGCACCCACACTCGCGGTCGTCGGCACGTTGTATTGAAGCCGATAATACTGGTAGTAGGCGCTACCAGAGTTGTAGCCTGCGGGATCGTAGTCAGTTGTGCCAGCAGGCACCACCACATTAGCGGCGATCTGTTCGCCGGTGTCGAAGGTGCCGTTGTTGTTGAAGTCGATCCACGCATTCAAGTAAGCATCGCTTGCCGTCAAGTTGGTCGCCTTTACCGAGAGCTGCGCAACGCTGCCGACCGTGACGGATGGAGCAAACCACACACCGTCTTCATCGGCACCATCGGCCGAAGCCGCAGCATCCGGTGTCACACTCACCTCCGAGTCCACCGTGGCACCAATTCGCAGGTTGGTATTGAAAGCGCTGCTCGTGATCGCAGTGGCAGCACCACTGCCATTCCAATCCCCGAAGTCAGAGACCACACCAGAGCTGACGTTGATGAGATAGTCCTCCACTTCACCCTTCAGAGTCGATGACCCGCTGAAAGTCGGACCAGCCGTGCCTTCCGTAGCACGGATGCGAAGATACTTCGCGCCCGGCGGGGTTCCGGTAGGAGGCGTGATGCTGAAGGTGACACTGCTTGATCCATTCGTCGAAACGGTCTGGCCGTTAACCGTCTCGTTCGCATCAAGAACATCGCCATCACCGTTCCAGTCGGCAAAGACTCGAACACGAGCTGCATTACCAGAGAGGGCAGCCGTGTTCAGGGTGACAGGGACTGTAAGATTTGTCGCCACACCTACCGTGAATGCAGGCATCACCACATCCTCATCATCCGTGCCCGTCGTATCGTCCACATTCGCGGTGCCAGTGGTCGGATTGCCAAGATCGGAATCCGTCGGGACTGAGCCAATCCGAATGTCCGCGCTTGTATACTGAGAGGCCAGGGCAAAGGCAGGTGCGTCGCCATAATCTGTCCCTGGAGCAATCGTGAATGACCCGAAACAGAAGCTGACATTCTCCCCCGAGTATGTCAGCGAGCCAGGGACTCGCTGGGTGATTTTGATCCCCGTGACGGGACCCGAAATCGTCCACCACGCATCGTCCCCACGACTGTTGCCCGTGCCGTCATTCCAGTCGAGCGTCACAATGCTCGACCCCACACCGACAGGCGCATTGTAGTCAGCTTCGCGATCGTTCGCGTCCAAGACCTTGAATGCCGACCAAACGCCACCGCCTATTAGCTCAAAGGTATAGCTCTGGTTGTCGAGGTCGAGATTGACGATGCCGGACTGAAACAGAAGAGGCTGACTGAAGTTCACCTGGATGGTGCGCGTGTTGCCTGATGGAGGAGTCGCACCAGTGCCACCACGCATGTAAAGGGTCGTGCTTGGCCCACCGCTGTAGTTCTGCCATGCCGCAGGTGTAAAATTTTCTGAGGTGGTGACCGTCGCCGTCACGCCACCTGAAGTAAATGTCTGCCCCGCCATTCCTGGGAAGGAGGCAAGAGAGGTGAAATCAAACGTCAACCCTCCGACTGGATGATCAATCGTGATCATGTGGTCCTCCACTTCGCCAAAACCACCAGCACCCGACAGCCCTGTTCCAGACACCGAACTCAAGCGATAACGAACCGCGAGATTGGCTCCCAGTGCAGGACTTGCCGGGACGGTGATCGGATAACTCAGAGATTGAGCCGCAGCCAGTGATGCTACCGCCTGATTCACTACAACCTGTTCGCCCGCGTCCACGGCGTGATTGGCGTTATAGTCGATCCACACGCTCAGGAATGCGTTCGATCCGGTATTATTGAAGACCGGAACCACAAGATTCGTTGCCGTGCCAGGCGTAAGCACCGGGGGCGTAATGTCTTCGTCATCCGAGCCGGTGTTGTCGTCGCCAATCGCATTGTCACCCAGCGTGGCGAGCGTGGACGGATCTATGGGATTCGCATCAGGTGGCGCACCACCCAGATACAAGCTTGAACTGATCGCGGTGAATGCCGGGCCAAAACCGGCGTAGTCGCCGAAGTCAAAGCACCCCTCCGCGAGGAATGCCGAGGAAGGATTCGTATCGATGAACACTTCCTCGTCCCGCCAGTCGCCTTGGTTGGCAACGGTCATGTTGCCAGACGAATCGTATGTCTGAGGTCCGATCAAAGCATTCGCGTGAATCCACATGCCAGCGGTGTTGGCGAACTGCACCCCGCTCCATGTCGATGCGATGATTCCATACGACGCCCAATTGGCTGCATTGTTAATCCGAGCGCAGTTCAAAACGAGCTGGAAGCGTGTTCCTGAAGCCGATCTCGTCACCACCTTGCTCACCACGTCGGAGGCATTCGGACCACCCGCAGCCGTGCTCACCATCAACTGCCGGTTGAGGAAGGTGCCGCTCGAGAGCGACGGATCATACTTGTAAACCGTCACTACAGGATTGGCCGCGTTGTAGCCATCAATGTAAACAAGCGCGAGGTTATTGGACTGAGTCGGCATGGCACCACTGTTAACTGCGAAGTAGAGCTGACTGAGGTCAGCCCCCCTGTTCTTCCCGATCGTGACGTCCACGGTCAGCTGCTGAGCAGCCCGATCATACTTCATGTCCAAGTTGTCGATCCACCCCTTGACCGATTCACCAGGATCGAGCTGCCAGTTGTGCGTTATCGTATCAAAGCCCGACCAGTAATCTTTTACATTCCCCTGCGATGGAATGGTCTCGCCGAGGTCAAGGAAGTCCAGGTCACGATTCAGATCCTTGAACGCAAAGTGATAACAACCTGCGGATTGAGCAGCGGGCTCGATATTGATCGCCACATCCTCAACCTCCCCGGAAACGCCAGCCGCCGAGGCACCGACGGGACCTGGAGATGCGGCGGTAGTAAAACGAACTCGCACTCCTGCGGTGCCTACGCTGGCACCGGCAGGCACATCGAAGTTCACAGCCTCAGAGTGATAGGTGCTCCCGTTCGGAACGACGATATTCGTGGCCACCTGTTCTCCGGCGTCGAGGAGACTGCCGTTGCGATTGAAGTCCACCCACACATTCAGGTAGCCCGTGACACCCGAAGTATTGTTCAACTCCACCAGGATCTGAGCATTCGTTTGCCCTTGAGCAATGACACCCGCCCACACCCCATCTTCATCGTCATTGTTACTGGCGTCATCACCATCTCCATTTGTGGTCGTTGAGGCGGTCGCTTCCGCATCAACCAGCTGACCGATGGTGAAGGTAGGATTGGTGAGACTGCTGGCATCCCCAAAAGACGAAAAGTCGCCATGGTCGGATCCTCGCGGCTGCACAGTCACGGTGTAGTCCTCCACTTCACCGAACACGGTGCCGTAACTAACGGGGTTAGGGGGATCCTCAAGCGAGCGAATGATTCTGACTCTTGCCCCAAGGGGCACTCCAGTCACGGCGCCCACGGGAACTCTCACCGCCGGAAGACCGGTCAATGTCCAAGGTGTCGGCATCGGATCAATCCAAACGAAACTTCCCCACTCCGTCCACAGAGCTTCCGAAGCCTCGAACGCACCATTGTTGTTCCAATCGACCCATCCCTGCATCGAGCAGTAATCGGGAGTCGAATTTCGCGTATCAACGGAGACCTTGAAACTCCCCCCCGCCTGGAACACGGGCCAAGTGACCCCATCCTCATCGTCAACCCCGGTAGTGTCGTCCCCGGTTGCAGACGCGTTTCGTGAGGAGTTCAGTTCAGCATCCACCCTGGCACCAAGGCTCAGCGCTGGATCTGCGACCCAGAACGGGTTGCCAGCACCTGATCCATCCCAGTCACCAAAATCATTCACGGGTGGGGTCAGATCGATCGGAGGTTCCGCACAAGCGTAGTCCCAACTGTCGTGAACTGGGGTAGTAGAGGCCTGAATAGCTTCCGCACCAGTCGTCTTGTTGATGCGGAAAATCGCCGTGCTGACGGCCGCTGACTTTTGCCCGTAGAGGAATCCCGTGGTGCTGTCGTGCATCAATGCCATAAAGTAGGCCGATGAAGGGTCGGTGTAGGCCGGGTAGCTGGCAATGGTCGTGAAAAGCCGGGTGGCCGGGCTCCAGTATCCCAACTCGTTGTGCGCAGCCACCCATAGCAAACCATCCGGTGTTGCCGTGATGTCACCAACCCAGCCAAACGAGCGCGCGTTGTTCGTCAGGTCCGCTACCTTTACCTGATTCGTGATGGCCGTCTCGCCCACATTCATGTCGATACGCACCAGATCATCTGTGCCAGGATGCACGTAATACAACTTACCGTTGATGTAGGTGAGACTCGAAGGGCGCTGGCTTGGGGTGTAACTCCAAGTGCCAGATGTTGGCGAGTTGAGGTTACCAATGTTCGTATGTGTGTTGGTGACAAGGTTGTATTTGCCGAGGCGACCATTGGGCCAGGCATACTCATTGTAATACAAGGTCTTCGTTGCTCCTTCGTAAGCCACGCTCTTCACATTGTAAGGAGCGTTTGTGATGGTGGTAACGGCACCGGTCAGATGGTTCACACGATACAAAGCCGTAGTCCCACCAGCGACACTGAAGCACTGAGCTGCAGCGTTGACAGTGACGGCGTAGTCTTCAACCTCGCCTTTCAACGTGGAGGCCCCGCTGAACGCAGGCACAACAGTTCCTTCGACAATGCGAATACGCAGATACTTCGTGCCCGGAATGATACCAGTCGGCGGTGTCAGCGAGAAGTTGATCGTGCTGGTGCCATTGGTTGATACCGTCAGGGCGGCCAGAGTTTCATTGGCATCGGCCACGTCGCCATCATCATTCCAGTCGACAAAGACAACGATGCGCGAAGTGTTGCCACTAAGGCTGGCTGTGTTCAGCGTCACTGGAATGGTCAACGTCGTCGTCGCACCTTCGGTAAACACAGGCATGCTCAGATCCTCATCATCGGTGCCGTTGGTATCATCTGCGTTGGCACCAGCTACGGTGGGATTCGCCGCCTCGACATCGGTGGCATTAGTCCCGATTCGGATCGCGGCCACAGCGGTCTGGCTCGCGGAAGGAAATCCAGGATGATCGCCATAGTCGTTACCGTAGATCCCAGCATCGTGATGGCTCAGTGAGTCACATGGCATCATGGTAAAGATCTCCGTGAGCCCAGTGGCCGGATCGGCATCGCTATCGCGTGCGTCGTTGCTACCTTGGTTCTGGGCAGCGAAAAAGTAGCCGGCTGGCAGCGCAAACTGGACCCGGTAGTTGCCGGGAGCCACGCTGGTAAAACTGTAGATACCCGAGGCATTCGTAGTTGTGCTTGCCACGGCAGCGGAGGTTGCTGCGTCCAGCAATCGCACTGTCACACCGCTCGCGCCTGACTCGCCTGCGTCTTGAATGCCATTGCGATTACTGTCATTCCAAACCAGGTCACCAATGAGTCCAGCGCTGGTTGGATTGTCGGTAAAGGTGTTCTCACTCATCGCGAAGAACTTGCAGTCGGCACCGAAGATGGAGAGGCGGAATCCAAATATCGGGCTCGTGGTGCCGAAGATGGACTGTCTGATCGTGGTCAGGTAATAGGGCTGAGCCGACTGGTAGGTAGCAGAGGCATACCCAGTGTTCCAATCATGGGTGCCACGAACCTGAACCGTGCGCGAACCTGCGATCACATTGCCGGTCGCGTCCAGCGGCTGGAGTTGCACATGCGAGTTCCCGTTTCGCTCTTGAACCACCACGTAGTCGTCTGTGGTCAAAGCGTAGTTGAAACGAATATCATATTCGCCGGTCGCGTCGGGCTCGCCTTCTCCACGATCATCATAGATGTAATGGTTGAGATTAGTGTTGGTGGCGACTTGAGCTGCATTCGTCGCAAACGCGGCTACACCGCCGGAGGCGATGCTGGTAGGCGTGCCATTCAACAAGACACCCACGTTCGCTTCGGCAGACGACAGCGATAGATTTGCGATGCTGGCTCCATTAAGATTCGCTTCCGTCAAAATTTTCGACGTCCCCGCATCATTCACTGTCAGCGAGGTCAGATTGATGGCCGAATTGGTTTGCACCAGCACACCTCCTGCTTCGGTCGTTTGCGTGTTGATCGCTGCGCCCACTTGATAAACCGCACGCTCAATCGGCACGTTGCCAGAGCCATTGCCGCCAACGACTTGTATGATGCTCCCGGCAGCGACAACATCCAATGTGTATGTTCGACTCACAGAGCACCCTGTGGAGTCCGTCGCCTGGATGGTAAATGTGCGCGCACCAATCGCGGTGGCAGATCCCCCAATCACTCCCGACGAGCTGTTCAGCGTAAGCCCGGCGTTCAGCGAACCCGAGACGATGGCATAGCTGTAACCAGGAGTGCCTCCCACCGCTGTGATGGGCATGCTGTATGCTGCCCCCTCCGTGGCCGTGGGAAGGTAGCTGACTGCTGGGCAGACAGCCATCACCGAACAAATCCGAACAACATAGTCTTCGATCTCACCGGATCCAGAAGTGCCGATCGGCCCTGTTGCAGCCAGATTGGTGAGGCGGAAACGCACGCCCCGCTGGGTGCCCACACTAGCCCCAGAGGGAACCGTGAATGAAACACTTTGCACTTGAACGATACCGTTGCTGGCGATGCTCCTGGCGGGTTCCAATCGTTCCCCACCAGAGGAAACCAGGGCATCATCGAAGGTGCCGTCGTTGTTGAGATCAATCCAGCCATGCAAATAGGCATTAGCTCCCGTGTTGTTAAACACGGACACGGGAACGGTCACCATCGCCGACTGCGTTATCGCCAGAGGCATCGAGACACCATCTTCATCGGCCCCATCAGCAGTAGCCAGAACATCGGGGACCACGCTGGTCTCAGCATCCACTGATGCCCCCAGACGCAGATTGCTATCGCGGATGCTGCTGGTGCTGGCCGTCGCGGCTCCAGAGCCATTCCAGTCGCCAAAATCCGATGGGCCAGGAGGCTTAAACCCAAAATCCACAGTCGTATCACATCCGACCTCAGTGAGTGGCATCACGTCATCGAAGATGCCGATATTCGGATCTGCGGCCCCACCCCACGATACGGTCCACGTCGAACCCGAAAGGGTAGCTGATCCGTCAGCGAATGAGCGCATCCACAATCCGATCTTCTTGTTGAACAGGTCAGGGAACCCACCTTGAGCATCGTATGGAAAGCCAGTGCCAAGCCATGTGGATGGTGCCCCGCTCCACTGATTCACAGATGAAACACTCAAAGAGAACCGGAAGGTTCTCTTGGGTCCGATGTCGGTGACGGTGTAAGGAACTGTGGTGATGACTGTTCCAAGCGAGTGAGACGTGGTCGGATTTGCACTGTATGGCGTGACAGTCACGGTTCCATTCGCGAGGTAGAAGGCTGCATAATTCGTATCTGCACTGGTCGGGGTGACACCATTCGTGACTACCATCCACAGCGCCTGTGTGTTCTGTGTCGCAGTGTCCAAGGTGACACTCACGTCCATCTGATCCGTGACGTAGTTGTGCCTCGCAGTTACCTGATACCAGGTGCCACCTTGATTGCTCATTGAAGCACCAGCACTTGGAGGCCAGGTATAACCAAACACTCCGCCCTGACTGGCGTCAGGCGTTATCAGGGATGACTTGATACCGTTGATCGTCGCCGCAGTGTCATCCACGCCGTTGTCATCATGATCCACCCCGTTGTCGGTGCCATTGCCCGTGACGCTCAGGAATCCATCAAGAACACTCGCTGCGGCGAAGTTGGACGGCGCCACACGCACATAGTAGGACTGGTTGCTCGACAGGCCTGAGAAGAGATACAATCCACCGTTGGTGGTAGTCTGCGTGGCGAGCACGCTATTCGAAGAATTGAGCAACTGCACCGCAACACCGTCCACACCTTCACCAGGGTCATAGATCAAGTTTCCGTTGCTGTCTTTGAAGACACGATTGCCAACGCAAAACAAGGGACTTGATACAAATCCAAAGTCCACGGTCAAATCGGTGTTGTCGTCATCAGCCTCGTCAGCAGATGAGTTGTTACCACTCTCTGAAGTGCTTGGCTCCGAGTCCATGCTAAGGACGATTATCCCGGAATAAATGCCGTTGGTAGCTGGGGCTGCGTCATCAATCCCATTCTCATCGACACCGTCATCGACTCCATTGTCGCCCCCCGCACCCGAGATTGACAGAAGTTGATACAAAGGCTTTCCACTGGCGAACTCGCTGGCCGGAATGCGCACCTTGTAGCTCCCCTCCGCAAGTCCACTGAAGAGATAGTTGCCGCCCGCAGTCGTGGTGGTGGCAGTCAACACACTGTTGCTTGTGTTTAGAAGTTCGACTCTCACACCAGCCACGCCTTCGCCCCGATCAAAGTGGCCGTTGTAGTTGGTATCATTGAAGACGGTGTTCCCAATACCCATCTGAGGAGCTGCACAGGTAAAGTTCCCAGCGACGCCGATCTCGTCGATGAGAATGACTGGCGGATTGGCAGTGGTCAACGAGGTCAAGTCTGCACCGGCGTCATGCCAAAGGTAGAGGTCAAAGAAGACCGTCCTGGACCGATACTTCGATGTTGTGTTGCGAATCAGCTGGTTTAGCCCTGTTGCCCCACTGTTGAGATCGACCCAATAACGATTGTATTGATTCACGGCGCGATGCTCAGGCAGATACACCGCTTGAATGTCAATCGTGGGGCTGTCCCAGCGTTGAACCACACCCGCATCATTCGTCCAGTAAGCATGCAGTTCGGCCCACCGCGGGCCATTAGTTCCAGGGACATCCATCAGGTCCTTTTGCCAGCGCAAAGCATCGAAGTAGAAGGCACGAAGATCACCAGAGGCATTGGGATCGAGCTTGATGCGCGTCTGCCATACGGCACCCTCACCTTTGTTCGTCTGACTTGCCGTCGGAATGCTGGCAGTGTTGGCCCCTGGATAGACACCAAATCGAATTTGAGAGGACGATGTGGCGATGTTGTAGTGGAGGAGTTCGTTGCGAGCCGTGCTGTAAGCATAGCTCGCATCCCACCCCAAGAAGCATCGCATCTGCCCACCCTGGGCCGCGTTCACAGGATTCCCGCTACCAGCGTTCTTACCCCCGGCGTGGATAGAGCCACTCATCGAGCCAGAGGCATCGTAACCAAAACTAAACTCCCCGTAACAAGAGGCGACATCGGCAGGCGGAACTGGCGAGAATGAATTCGCCGAGGTATCGCCATCGAATGTAAGCTTTGCCACAGAGTTACACACAGGCATCGGTGTGGGCGGTGCCACGATGTTCAGCGCATAGGATTTGGACGCACTCAACCCTCCCGAGCCGGTAGCCGTGATTGTGAATGTGGAAGACCCGATGGCACTCGGGATTCCCGAAAGTTCACCCGTGCTTGTATCCAGGGTCAGTCCGGTGGGAACGGAACCGGAGATACTCCAGGTGGGCGTTCCCGTGTAACCCGGGACACTGAACTTCGCACTGTAAGCACGGTTCTGTGGCCATGAGTTCAACGATGCCGGATAGAGCGCATAGACGTTGGTTAGCGAATTGCACACCAGCTTGATATCGTCCAAGTAGATTCCATTGGGAGTCGTGGATGTGCCCCAGAAGTAAAGCTCCACCAGACATGGCAGGTTCGACAGCGTCGTGGGCAGAACATCCCCCGCAGCAATCTTCGTGGTCGAGGTAGTCCAGGCTGTGCCAGACAAGGTAATGGCAGACGTATAGGCCCTCTTGAAAACTCCAGCTTGCTGCCAGGTGATCACGGCACGAGCCCGTGTTGGTGCCGTCGTTGGGCGCTGATACCGGAAGGAGATGGAGAAATTGCTCCAATCTCCATTCGCCAACGCAGTAAGCGTAAAGCTTGTGGAGAGACTCTTCGCCGCACGTGGTGTCAGGCTGGTGCGGGCTCCAATGAAGCCCGCATCTTCCGTGCCCGACCATGTGTTCCCCGCTGCTTCAAAGATCGTTCCGGTAGCGCTCCTGGTAAGTGTGATTCCTCCATTGGCCACGAGCGACACTGGTGACGTTTGGACTGCGGTATTCGTCAAAGACGCATCAAGCGGTGTGCTGGCATTGGTGAAATTCCACTCGGCAACACTGACACTTTGAGCTTGAGCACCAACCAAGCCGCCAAGGAGCCATACGATGCAGAAGGCGGGTATCAGCGAAACGAAACTCCACGCCCCCTTGCGCAGCGCAGGGCCGAAGTTCGTTCCTGGCGATGTTCGAGAGCATGGAGAAGCCATAACGCGTGTTGTTGGTGGAGGTTCCGTTAGCTCATCACTGCTGGAAGGGGGCATTGGGGTGTGTTCAGCGGACTCAATCAGACAATTCGGCGTGCTGAGAAATGGGTGTGGACGATCAGGACCAAGTCGGCGGTTCCCGTGATGAACCAAGCTGGCTGACGTTTCATTCATTATGGTAAATGATAATAAATATGATTTATCCGTAAAACGTCAACGCTGATTTGGTTCTGAAGTCTTAAATTTTAACTGCTCAACAACCAGCTTGGCAGCCCGCCTCAAACTAAATACTGTTCATTTATGCAGCATCCCAAAGGCCGAGGCTCCACCTTTAACCCCAACCAACGGTTCACGTCCCTCCACGTGGACTACGATCTAGGCGAAGGTCCTGAACGGGTGAACACACAGCTCTTCCGCGATCACAGCAGCACGGTTATCTCCCGCCACCACAGTCCGGATCTGCCCTTCGAAGCTAGCCTCAATCCCTATCGCGGGTGTGAACACGGATGCGCCTACTGCTACGCCCGCCCTACCCACGAATACCTCGGCTTTTCCTCCGGCCACGATTTTGAGAGTAAGATCATGGTGAAGGAAGATGCCCCCGCCCTGCTTCGAGCCGAGTTCGCCCGCCCTCACTACAAGCCCGTCTGCCTGGCCTGCTCGGGAGTCACCGATCCCTACCAGCCGATCGAGAGGAAGCTTCGGGTGACCCGTCGATGCCTGGAGGTGATGGCGGAGTGCCGAAACCCGGTGGTCTTCATCACGAAGAATCATCTGATCACGCGGGATCTCGATCTGCTCCAGGAGCTCGCCCGCTACGAGGCAGTGGCGGCTTACATCAGCGTCACCTCGCTTGATCCGCAGCTGGCCCATCAACTGGAACCGCGAGCCAGCAGCCCATCGCAGCGTCTCGATGCCATCCGGCAGCTCCGCGCCGCCGGCGTGCCCGTAGGCGTGTCATTGGCCCCTGTCATTCCGGCCATTAACGAAGAAGAGATTCCCGCCATCGTGCAGGCCGCTCACGACGCAGGTGCTAGCTTCATCGGTAGCACCGTCGTCCGTCTTCCGTTCGCAGTGAAAGACATCTTCACGGCCTGGCTTGATCGCTACTTCCCCGAGCGCAAAGACAAGGTCCTGGGCCGCATCCGAGACATGCAGGGCAAAACCTTGTCCCACCCGGACTTCGGCACGCGTCTGAAAGGCGAAGGCATCTGGGCCGAACAGATCCGCTCGATGGTCACGATCAGCGCCAGGCGCTGTGGTTATGCTCCCCATCGGCCGCAGGTGAGCACCGCCGCCTTTCGTCGCCCTCAAGAAATGAATGGCCAGATGGAGTTGTGGTGAGCCTCGTCGCACCACGTTTCAGGTTCCGTCTTGTGCCGTCGCCTAGCCAGCCTGAATCACGGTTCCACCAACTGCGAGGTTGAATCCTCCCCGAAGTTCTGAAAAGGAGGGAATCTCCTTCTCCCTTTCATCATTCATACTTCATCATTCATCCTTTCCCCCATGGATCACATCCCCAACGTCCTCGCCGAACGCTACGCCTCATCCACCATGCGCGCCATCTGGAGTGGCGAGGGCAAAGTCCGACTCGAGCGCGACTACTGGATCGCCGTTCTGAAAGGTCAGCGCGACCTCGGCATCCCCGTGCCGGACGGTGTGATCGAGGCTTACGAAAAGGTGAAGGACCAAGTCAACCTCACCTCCATCATGCAGCGCGAGCGCATCACGCGTCATGATGTGAAGGCGCGAATCGAGGAGTTCTGCGACCTCGCCGAGCACGAGCACCTGCATAAAGGCATGACCAGCCGCGACCTCACGGAAAACGTGGAACAGCTACAAGTGTTCCGCGCGCTGCAACTGATCGAGGCGCGCAGCATCGCCGCACTTGTTCGCTTTGCGAAGCGCGCCAAAGAACTCCGCGACATCCCGCTCACCGCGCGCACGCACAACGTCGCCGCCCAAGTGACCACCTTCGGCAAGCGCATCGCCATGTTTGGCGAGGAGATGCTCATCGCCCACCGCAGCCTCGTCTCGCTGCTGCAATCGTATCCCGCGCGCGGCTTGAAGGGCGCAGTCGGCACCCGCCTGGACCAGATCACCTTGTTCAATGGTGATGCCGCCAAGGCGCGTGCGCTCGAGGAGCGCATCCTCGTTCACCTCGGCCTGCCCAAGTCGCTCGACGCCGTGGGCCAAGTGTATCCACGCAGTCTCGACTTCCGCGCCGTCGCCGTGCTTACCGAACTCGCCAGCGGCGCAAGCAGCTTCGCCAAGACCCTGCGCCTCATGGCCGGTCACGAACTCGCCAGCGAAGGCTTCGCGAAGGGCCAGGTCGGCTCCTCCGCCATGCCGCACAAGATGAACTCCCGCTCCTGCGAGCGCATCAACGGCTTCCACGTCATCTTGAAGGGCTACCTCGCCATGGCCGCCGGGCTCGCCGGGGATCAGTGGAATGAAGGCGACGTCTCGTGCTCCGTCGTGCGCCGCGTGATGCTGCCGGACGCCTTCCTCGCCATGGACGGCCTGCTCGAAACCCTGCTCACCGTGCTCGATCAGATGGAGGTCTTCGATGCTGTCGTCGCCACCGAACTCAACCGCTACCTGCCCTTCCTGCTCACCACCACCGTCATGATGGAAGCCGTGAAAAAAGGCGCAGGCCGCGAGGGCGCACACGAGGCCATCAAGGAACACGCCGTGGCCGCCATCCGCGATCTCCGCACCGGCAAGATCATCCATAACGACCTGCTCCAGCGCCTGGCCGCCGATAGCCGCCTCAGCCTCACAGAAGCCGAACTCCAGCGCGTGCTCGACCACGGCAAGGCCAACTCCGGCGACGCCGGTGCGCAGGTGGACCACTTCGCCGCAGTGGTGGACACCTTGGCGAAAGCCAATCCTGCTGCAGCGAGCTACGTGCCGGGTGCGATCCTCTAGCTTCTCCCACTCAGGCTCCCAGATTTCCTAGCCATGAAACTTCATCTTCTCAATCTGACCATGTGCGCGTCCGCGATGCTGGGCCTTTTGGCCAGCACGTCTCAAGCTGCGGACCATGAGCTGGACAACGATGGCCTTGGAAGTTTGAAGCTTGGTCAAACCGCAGCCCAAGTGACCGATCTCCTCGGAGCACCGAAGTCGAAAGGCAAAGATCAGCTCTGGGAGGCAATCGGAGAATGGGTCCAGGACTGGGAGTTCCCCGCTCATGGCCTCACCGTCGCGATGGCCTCCACCTCAAAGAGTGGTGCCAAAACGATTCATAGCCTGACGGCCAAGCAAGGCTGCACACTCTCCACCGCTCGCGGAATCAAGGTGGGAAGCCCTGAAGAGGACGTGCGCACGGCTTACAAGAATGCGGAAGACAAAGAGCAGTCGAAGAAGGGCGAGACATTCGTAGCTGGCTCGGTTTATGGCGGAGTCATCTTCACCTTCAAGAATGGCAAGGTGTCAGAGATCTTCGTCGGTGCCGCAGCAGAGTGAGGACTTGTTCACCGCGTAGAGTCTGGGCTTGCACTAGGGGCGCGTTTCGCCATCATCCGCCGCTCCCCGCCCTGGAGCGGGCTCCAACGCATGGCTTTGATCGTTCAAAAATATGGCGGCACTTCGGTAGGCAACCCGGAGCGCATTCGCAATGTCGCACGCCGCGTGCTTGAAACCCAGCGTGAAGGCAACCAAGTGGTGGTCGTCGTTTCCGCCATGTCTGGTGTGACCGACAATCTCATCAAGCTCTCCAAAGAAGTCTCGCGTGAGCCGAACGAACGCGAAATGGATGTGCTGCTCGCCACCGGCGAACAGACTACCATCGCCCTCACTGCGATGGCCATCAACGACATGGGCGGCAAAGGTGCATCACTCACTGGCGCACAGGCTGGCATTTCCACCGACGGCGTTCACACGAAAGCACGTATCGCCAACATCACGCCGGATGCCGTTCACAAGCTGCTTGATGATGGCCACGTGGTCATCATCGCCGGATTCCAGGGGCAGACCGCCGATGGCAACATCACAACCCTGGGCCGTGGAGGCTCCGATTTGACGGCGATTGCCATGGCCGCTGCGATCAAAGCAGACCTCTGCCAGATCTTTACCGACGTGGATGGTGTTTACACCTGCGATCCTCGCGTAGTGAAGACTGCGACGAAGATCCCGGAATTGAGCTACGACGAGATGCTCGAAATGGCCAGCAGCGGGAGCAAGGTAATGCAAAGCCGCTCGGTCGAGTTTGCGAAGAAATTTGGAGTGCGCTTCGAAGTGCGCAACAGCATGAACAACAACCCAGGAACGATTGTGAAAGAAGAAACCCCCGGCATGGAATCCGTGGTCGTCCGCGGCGTCAGTCTCGAACGCAACCAGGCAAAGGTCACCATTGATGACGTGCCCGACCGTCCCGGCGTATCGGCAGCCATCTTCGGCGCAATCGCGAAGGCCAATATCATGATCGACATGATCGTGCAGAACGTCTCATTCGATGGCCTGACCGACATCTCCTTCACCCTCAGCGGTGCTGATTTGCCCAAGGCTGAAGCCGCCCTGAAGGAAGTGATTTCAACCCTCGGCGAGGGCGTGGAACTTCGTGTGCAGTCCGGCATCGCCAAGTGCAGCGTAGTGGGGATCGGCATGAGAAGCCACAGCGGAGTCGCTGCCAAAATGTTCAAGGCGCTGGCCGATGCGAGTATCAACATCATCATGATCTCAACGAGCGAGATCAAGGTTGCAGTGATCGTCGAAGAGTCGGAGATCGAAGCTGCTTCGCGCGCGGTTCACACCGCCTTCGGCCTGGATGCCACGGCGTAGTTGACGATTTGAATTCGAAAGCGGTGGGCTCCTCGGGGCTCACCGCTTTTTGTTTCCATCCAATCAAAGCCCGTAACGCGCCCGAAGGTGCTGCACCGTTTCGTCAGCCGTATCGGCTTGGATCATCAGCAAGTCACCGGGCCGGGCAGATCCAAGGGCAAGGTCCACACACTTGAGGTGCCCCAGAATGCATTCCACCCGAGCCGTCCGCGCCGCCGACTCCAGGCCTTGAGCCAGCAGACGCATGATCTCACCCTGTTCACGACCACGCACATAGTCGCCCTCGTAGAGCCATGCTTCATCGAACTCCGTTGAGAGCAGTCGCCCTTGTTCGATGAGGTCCACATCCCGACGATCTCCCGCAGTGCTGTAAACCACGAGCCGACGTTCGTGAGGGAACTGCCGCAAGGCTGACAACAAGGCGCGCAAAGCATCCACATTGTGTCCGTAGTCCACTACCACGGTAACACCACTGATCTCGATCACATTGAACCGTCCCGAGTTCTGATCGAAGCTGGGCACAAAGCTGCGGCATCCCTGCCGGATCAGCTCGTCATCAATTCCCAAGGACCATGCCGCGCCCACTGCTGCGAGTGTATTTGCCACCTGGAACCCGATGCGCCCACCATGCGTGAGGGGCACCTCGGTCAAATCGATGAACACCTCTTCAAACGCTCCCTCCGCTCGCACGATCTTACCATCGCGAGCAAAGATCGCACGTTCACCAGCTGCTCTGTGCTGCCGGATTACTTCATTCTCGTTTAGGGCGAAAAACAGTGTTCGGCGAGGAAAGGTCTCCACCATTCGAACCACCAGAGGATCTTCAGCATTCAGCACTGCAGTGCCTGTGGCAGCGACAGCAGCAACGACACACTGCTTCACTTCCGCCAGTTGTTCTGGTGTGTGGATTTCGCTGATTCCCAGGTGATCGCCTTCACCGATGTTGGTTACCACACCGACGTCACAATGATCAAAGGCGAGCCCCTCTCTCAGAATGCCGCCCCTCGCGACCTCAAGGACCGCAGCCTCCGTAATCGGATAGGACAGCACATTGCGCGCACTCTTGGGGCCGCTGCAATCACCTGAGTCAATCATCCGTCCGCCGATGAATACGCCATCGGTGCTTGTGTGCCCGACCACCTTGCCCGTCTGAGCGATCATGTGAGCGGTGAATCTCGTCGTGGTGGTCTTCCCATTCACACCCGTGACCGCCACGACCGGAATTCGTCCGTTCTGGCCCTGCTCGAACATCGTGTCGATCACCGCCTTGCCCACTGCTCGAGGTTCGCCCTCGGTGGGATAGAGATGCATTCGCAATCCAGGCCGTGCATTGAGTTCAATGATCACTCCGTTTCGTTCGCTGAGTGGTTGAGTGATGTCGATGGCAACCAGATCGATACCGCAGATATCGAGCCCCACAGCCTGCGCGGCCTCGACAGCTGCGTCACGGATGGTGGGGTGAACCTGATCGGTGCAATCTTCTGCCGTGCCCCCGGTGCTGAGATTAGCGTTCCTCCGAATCAGCACTTTCAATCGGGCAGCAGGGATCGATTCGGGAGTCATCCCCTGCTCCGCCAACACCCCCAACGCCACCGCATCAATCCGAATCTTGCTCAAAGCCGCTGCGTGGTCTGCTGCACGACGCGGATCAAGGTTCTTCTCGGTGACGAGTTCAGCAATCGTGTGCAATCCATCACCAATCACATGCGCAGGCTGTCGGCGGCTGGCGGCAATCAATTCGCGTCCAATGACGAGCAGCCGATAGTCAGCCCCTTCCGCGAACTGCTCGACAATCACGGAATCACTCTCGGCGAAGGCAGCTTCGTAGGCCGCAGCAATTTGTTCGCGTGTGGACAGATTGAGAGCCACGCCTCTGCCCTGATTTCCATCTCGAGGTTTCACAACGACTGGCACGCCAAGTTCCATCGCGGCCACCCAGGCATCCTCCGCAGATTTCACCGGCCGACCACGCGGCACAGGAAGCCCCACGTTATGCAGAAGAATGCGCGTCAGATCCTTGTCCTGCACAATGTCCTCGGCGATCGCGCTGGTCTGGCTAGTAGCAGCTGCCAGGATCTTCTTTTGCCGGGCTCCCCAGCCTAACTGGACAAGACTCCCTTCCGTTAGCCTGCGCACCGGAATCCCCCTGACCAAGGCCGCATCCACCATCGAGCGCGTGCTGGGTCCCAGGCAAACGTCATCTGCCAGATCGTGCAAATCCGCAATCGCACCCGCCACATCAAACAATCTGCCAGACAAGGCAGCATCGATCATTCGACGCGCCAACTGAAACGCTTCACTTGAGACTTTCTCCTCATCGAACTGCACGATGACCCGAAGAACATTGGGCTCAGAAGTCGGCACCGTTTTGCAAAAACCCATCTTGAGATCCGAACGACTCGCAAGGTGCAACGTGATTTCCTGGAGCAGCCCTGCAAGAGTGAATTGATCCGGTTTGCTGACACCCCGCAAAACTGAATCTAATCCCGGCAACCAGGATACCAGCCACTCATTCCAATTGGACATGAACTGTTCGACTGGTGAAAACTCCACCCAGCACTCGAGCACTGTAGCGCGAGCCCAAAGGTTAGGCCCCCTCAACGCCAGAATCTTGCGGACAGACGTAGAATGAATCTCTGGTAATGGTAGCGAGGACAAGCAGGTAATCGAGAGTTATTAGGGCACAATAAGAATTGGCGGATAGCCCAAAAACCGCAGGCAGGTCAAGTTTGATCCGCGCGTGTGAACGCAGTTAAGGGCAGGACCTTACTTCGAGAAGCACAGAAAAGATCGAAGCAGCCGAGCTAGGCTTCATTACGCCGATTGAAGGCCACACAGTCGGCATATGTTACGCCTTGCCCGCCGAAGATGTCGAGCGCGCTACCAATCGTAACATCCACACGCCCTGAGCTGATTTCCTGGACTCGATGAAGATCAGCGAGGCTCCTCGCCCCACCTGCGTAGGTCATCGGCGCACCGCCCCAAGAGGCCAAGTGGCGCACCAGATCCTCGTCAATCCCTTCACACTTGCCTTCCACATCTACGGCGTGAATCAGAAACTCACCACATGCTGTGCTCAACCTATTGAGCCACTCGTGCGTTACCGGAAGGTCCGTCAACGTCTGCCAACGATTCATTGCTACCACCCAGCCATCGACAGTTCGCTTGCAACTCAGGTCAAGGACCAACCGATCAACCCCAACCACATCCACCAAGGCTTGAAGCTTCTCAGGCCGAAACCGGCCAGCTTCATCAAAAATGTAGCTCGTGACGATGACGTGACTGGCCCCGGCATCAATATAGCTGGCCGCATTGTCAGGCCTTATCCCTCCCCCAAGGTGCAATCCTCCGGGCCAAGCCAGTAGCGCTGCCTTTGCGGCCAGCTCATTTCCAGGTCCCAGCATGATCACATGCCCGCCAGTCAGGCCATCGCGACGATACATGTCCGCGTAAAAGGCTGCTCCGTGAGAACTGACAAAGTTTTCGTTCGGCTGGCTATCGTCTTTCAGCGACGAACCCACGATCTGCTTCACCATTCCACCGTGAAGATCAATGCATGGCCGAAACTTGGTCATGATCTCTCACTTTGCGACCAGTCCTTCAACTCCACCAGGAAACATCCGCTCACGCCAAGTTAGCACCTCTGGCTCACCGTTTGTGATCAACACCACATGCTCGTAATGAGCGCTGGCCTTACGATCTTGCGTCACGGCGGTCCAGTTGTCGGAAAGGACCCGCATCTTGGCTGTGCCAAGATTCACCATCGGTTCAATGGCAAGTGCCATCCCTGCCTTCAAACGAGGTCTCGTCCCCTTGGTTCCGTAGTTAGGAACCTGGGGCTCTTCATGAAGCTTGCGCCCCACTCCGTGTCCTACAAACTCTCGGACCACGGTGTAGCCATACTGCACGACGTGATCTTCGACAGACGCACAAAGTGTCCCCAGCATCTCCCCGTCCCGCGCATGGCTAATTGCCACATGCAGGGAATCCTCAGTGGCCGCGAGTAAACGCAATACTTCGGGAGCAACATTCCCAACAGGCACGGTCAAAGCGTTATCCCCCACCCACCCGTCGCAAAAGATTCCAATGTCGATCTTCACAATGTCGCCATCAACGATGACTCGTGAACCGCCGATTCCATGGACGATTTCTTCGTTCAGCGAAATACAGATATTGCCAGGGAAGCCGCGATAACCAAGGAACGCACTTGTGCATCCACGGGCCTTGATCTCAGCAGCGGCAAACTGATCGACTTCACGCGTCGTCACTCCAGCCTTCACTATCTGCGCTGTTTGGAGGAGAATGTCTCTGGCAATTCCACATGCCTTCCTCAGCCCGGCCTGTTGCGAGGCCTGTCTTATCGGAATGCGGTTAGCAAGCAAAAAGCCCATGCGCGTGTGGTTGTGCCGCGGTCCTACTTACCCTGAGTGATGTAGTAGTAAACCATGCCAGCGAGCGTGACGACAGCAATACCCACCCACATCCAAACGATGGTCGTTGAATCAGCCACCTTGCCAGTAGCTCCTTGCACACGATCATTACGACCACGGATCTTACCCTTGCGGAGGAATCCATCGTAGTTCGCCTGCAAGAGATGAGTTTCCAATTGCTTCATCACATCGAGCACCACACCGACAAGAATCAAGAGGCTGGTCCCTCCAAAGAACTGAGCAGCATTGGATGGAATTCCAGCCCAGCCACTGATCACACCAGGAAGCAGATAAATCACCGTCAAGAAAACAGCACCCGCGAAGGTCAACCGGCTCATCGTGAAATCGAGGAAATCAGCAGTCGGCTGACCTGGGCGAACACCAGGCAGGTAACCACCTCCTTTCTTCAAGTCCTCGGAGATCTGCGTTGGCTGGAACATGGTAGCCACCCAGAAGTAACTGAAGAAGAAGATCAAGAATGCGGACATCGAATAGTAAAACCATCCACTGCTCATGAATGCCGAAGCCTGCCTCACCCAACCGCTCTCCGGGAACATGTAGCTGAGTAGTTGAGAAGGAAACAACAAGATGGCTTGCGCGAAGATGATCGGCATCACGCCCGAGTAATTGATCTTCAACGGCAGATACTGGGTCTGCCCGCCATAAACTTTCCTGCCGACGACGCGCTTGGCATACTGAATCGCAATTCTTCGCTGTGCCTGAGTCAAAGCAATTACACCGGCGATCACCGCGACCAGCAGCGCGAAAAGGAGCACCAACATGAATGCTTTAGCAGGGCTGCCATCCTGTCCGACATAGGTCTTCCAAACCTGAACAAGAGCACCAGGCAAAGCCGATACAATGTTCACGCTGATCAGCAACGAGATACCATTCCCGATGCCGCGTTCGGTAATTTGCTCACCCAACCACATCATCAAAAGTGTCCCCGCCGTGATTGTTGCCACTGTCGTCAAAATAAAAGCGAAACCAAACTCAGGAACTAGAGGTCCAGCCTTGCCGATGGCTGTTGCGAGGCCCTGCAAAAAGATATTCTGCCCAGGATTCTGCAACGACCGCGCCAACAAATATCCCTGAAACACGCAGAGAACAATGGTGCCGAGCCGAGTGTATTGGTTGATCTTCTGACGCCCACCTTCCTCGCGAGCCATCTTGCTCAATGAAGGGATAACGGCAGTCAAAAGCTGCAACATAATCGAAGCGCTAATATAAGGCATGATTCCAAGCGCAAAAATCGCGCAATTTTGCAACCCCCCACCACTGAACACATTCAAAAGCGCTGCAACAGCCGCTGCCCCACCGCTCGATTCAGCGCGTGCTTTGACCCACTCATCCAAAACAATTGGATTCACTCCGGGTAGGGTGATGTGAGCCCCCAATCGAACGATCACGATCATTCCAAGGGTATACAGAATCCTCGAACGAAGTTCAGGAATTTTGAGGCTATTTGCAAACGCTGAAATCATAATTTTAGAGGTAAATTAAAACGGCAGGACACAGGCGGAAATTCCGCATGCACCCCGCCGTCGAAGACCAATTCTCACTAAACAGTGACAGAAACAGAGCCACCTGCCTTCTCGATCTTATCCTTCGCTGAGGCGCTCACCTTATCGATGGACACAACGAGCTTCTTTGTAAGCTCGCCGTCACCAAGGATCTTGATTGCATCCACCTGACCGCGAACCAAGCGACGTGCGCGCAGCGATGCCTCATTTACCTCAGCACCGTCTTCGAAGACATTGAGTTGGGACACGTTGAGAATCGCAATCTTATCTTTGAAGCCCGCATTGCTAAAGCCCTTCTTGGGGAGGCGGCGATGGAGGGGCATTTGACCGCCCTCAAAACCGAGCCTGATTCCTGCACCAGAACGAGCCCGCTGCCCCTTGTTACCCCTTGTTGAGGTCTTGCCGTGACCTGAACTCTCACCACAGCCCACACGCTTGCGACGCTTAACTGATCCCGGAACTGGCTTTACATCGTGAAGTCTCATAACTTTAAAACTTTTTTAAACATCCAAATCGAACTGTCTTCAGCTCGCCTTCTCTACCTTTCTTTTGCCTCGGGCAGCGAAAATATCATCCGAGAGGCGAAGAGATTGCAACGCTCCAATCGTAGCCTTAACCACGTTTGCAGGATTGCTTGAGCCAAGAGATTTCGCAAGGATATCCTTCACGCCTGCTGCCTCAAGCACAGCACGAGCACCACCACCAGCAATCACCCCAGTTCCAGGTGCTGCCGGACGCAAAATGATATGCCCACCGCAATGCCGACCCACCGTCTCATGAGGAATAGTGGCATCTTTGAGGTTCACTTTGATCTGATCCTTCTTGGAGGCTTCTGTCGCCTTCTTGATCGCATCCGCGACCTCGTTCGCCTTACCAAATCCAATTCCAATCGAGCCACGGCGGTCGCCAGTGACGACGAGAGCACTGAAGCTAAACCTGCGCCCCCCTTTAACTACTTTGGCACAACGATTGATGTGAACGACTTTCTCGACGTAGTTCGAAGTGTCGTCGCTTCTTCCCGAAGAACGATCGTTGTTATTGCTTCCTGCTTCAGCCATGTATTTGTGGTGGTTAGAATTTGAGTCCAGCTTCGCGAGCAGCGTCAGCCAATGCCTTCACTTTGCCATGGTATGTAAATCCGGCGCGGTCAAACACCACTGCTGAGATACCCTTGGAGATTGCGCGCTCGGCTACGAGCTTGCCAATTCGAACTGCAGACTCAATGTTGGCCCGTTGAGGTCCTTGGTCTTTCTCGATAGTAGATGCAGCACAAAGGGTAATGCGCTTGTCGTCATCGATCAATTGAGCATAGACATTTACGTTGGAGAAATAGACAGACAAACGCGGTCTCTCAGAGCTACCAGAAAGCTTGCGACGGATTCTCTTGTGAATCCTCTTTCTGACTTCTTTTCGGTCAACTGTAGCCATAAATACAAATATTGAAAATTACTTAACACTCTTCCCTGCCTTGCGCCGGACATGCTCTCCAGCATATCGGACACCCTTGCCCTTGTAAGGCTCCGGTGGATAGTATGCTCTGATGTCAGCTGCAAGTTGACCGACCTTCTGCTTATCGATACCCTCGATAGAGATCTTTGTGTTGTCAGTCACCACGACCTTCAGACCATCGGGAATCGGGTGCAATCTCGGATGAGATTGCCCGAGACTAAGGTCAATAAAATTGCCCTTAACGGCTGCACGAAAACCTACCCCCTGAATCTCAAGATCTCTCTTGAACCCCTCACTTACTCCTTTGACCATGTTGCTAATAAGCCGCTGCGAAGTCCCGTGCATGGCGCGAGTGGTCCTTTCCTCGTTCTCACGAGCAATCGAGACTACATTGCCGTCGATTTTGAGATTAATGCCAGATGGCAGCGCCCACTGGAGCTTACCTTTGGGCCCCTCAACTGCGACGAGCCTGCCTTCACCAATCTTTAAGGCAACCTTGGGGGGAATTGTAACCGGCTGTTTACCAACACGAGACATACGATTTAAGACGTTAAAATTGATGTTTACCAAACGGTGGCAATGAACTCACCGCCAGCACGTTGCTTCCGGGCCTTCGCGCCCGTCAAGATGCCTTTTGATGTGGAGATAATGCTGATTCCAAGTCCACCCAACACACGCGGAATGCTATCAGCCCCCACATAGTTGCGCAGTCCAGGTTTGCTAACGCGCTTCAAGTTTCTGATGACAGGAACCTTATTGTGATACTTCAAGCGCAGTCTCAGCTCGGGATGCCTTGCAGACTTCGTGTCAACCTCATAGCCCCATATATACCCTTCTTCCATCAGGATACGGCTAATCTCCCCCTTGATCTTTGAATATGGTGCCGTGATCTCTGGAAGTCTGGCACTGCATCCGTTTCGAATGCGGGTAAGAAAATCTGCAATTGGATCTGTCATGACGCTATATTATCACTTTGGACGAACTTGTCTTTTCACTTGGCGGATGGTCTCAAGCTTCAGCTTTTTTGACTTCCCTCTGAATTCTCTCTCTAAATGGCATTCCAAGAGCTTTCAACAACGCCCTTGCCTTGTCATCGTCCGAATTGGTCACAAAGGTGATGTCGAAACCAAGGGTTCGCTTGACCTTATCCAATTCAATCTCTGGAAAAATCGATTGGTCGCTAATACCAAGGGTGTAGTTGCCCCGTCCATCAAACGCGCGAGGGGAAACTCCTCTGAAATCTCGTATCCTTGGGATTGCTGTTCTGACCAACCTCAGCATGAAATCATACATACGGTCTCCACGCAGAGTGACTTTTACTCCAACAGGCTCACCTGCGCGCAGTTTAAAGTTTGCGATCGCGATTTTTGACTTCGCCACCACAGGCTTTTGGCCGGTGATTGCTGTTACATCGTTGACCGCATCTTCCATTGCGGCCTTGCGATCTGATTGCGATCCAATACCACAGTTAACAACAATCTTCTCGATCTTGGGCAGCTGATGGACATTCTTGATGCCCAATTGCGCCTTCAATTCAGGGATGAGTTGTTTGTAGAGGGTCTTTAATGCTGGTTCCATATCATGATTTGTTTGAGACAGGTCACGAAACACATTTTATGTGTCTAGGACACTAGCCCATTGCCTGCTCATTTCGTCTTTTGCTTAGATGATTTTTTTGTCGGAGCTTCTTTCTTCTCCACTTTTCTAACGTTAGAGACGTGAATTTTACGTTCAATTTCAATGAATCCACCCTCAGGCCTCTCTTGCGATGGCCTTACGGCCTTCTTCGCCTTGGGAACCCCATCCACTATCACCTTCGAAACCTTGGTGACCACTTTGGAAATAGTTCCCTGAACACCCTTATAGTCTCCGGTGGTGACTTCCACCAAATCACCTCTCTTTACGTGAAATAATACTTTTGGGCGCTTATTCATAGAACCTCTGGAGCAAGTGAGACGATTTTCATAAAGTTGCGATCTCTCAGTTCACGCGCAACTGGGCCAAAGATTCGACTTCCACGAGGATTGTTATCTTTGTCGATGATGACAATGGCGTTTTTATCAAACTTCAGCGTTGAACCATCAGGACGACGGATCGGGAAAGCGGAACGAACCACAACGGCCCTAACTACCTCACCCTTCTTCACGGCAGCCGTTGGCGAAGACTCACGAACGTGTGCAGTGATGATGTCTCCGACATAGGCAAACCTTGAATTTTTCCTTCCAAGCACGCCGATCATTTCGGCCATTTTGGCACCAGTGTTGTCGGCCACTGGTATTTCTGATTCCATTTGAAGCATTTTATTAATCCCTCCGTTTTGTTGTCTGAATCAAGATCTGACTTCCTTCACAATCCACCGCTTGAGTTTGCTCAGGGGACGTGTCTCTTCGATCACCACGGTATCTCCCTCTTTCGCGACAGACTCTTCATCATGAGCGTAGAATTTCGATGTCTTACGAACGATCTTCTTAAACTTCGGATGCGGGACACGACGCTCAACAGTCACAACGACTGTCTTTGTCATTTTTGCCGAAACTACCTTGCCAACGCGCACCTTGCGCACCTTGCCAATGGTTGTTTCGGGTTGTTGGTCTTGACTCATTGATTTTAATATTGCTAGATTTTAAATATCTGACTGCAATTAAGCACCTGCCTTGGCCCTCATTCGGCGCTCTGTCAACACCGTCTCAATTTGGGCAACTTCACGTCTGATAAGTCTGATCCTTGCCGGGTTCTCAAGCTGGCCGGCTGCCTTCTGAATGCGAAGTGCGAGCGCCTCAGCGCGAAGCTCTTTCCCACGCTTCTTCAACTCTTCAACAGTCAGTTCTTTGATCTCTTGGATTTTCATAAAACAAAGTGCTTAAAAGCTACAGCAATTAGTGCATCTGGCGGGTTAGAAACCTTGTCCTCAGCCCAAGCTTAGATGCAGCCAACCTGCACGCTTCCTTGGCAGTTACCTCGGTCACACCAGCAATCTCAAACAACACGTGGCCTGGCAACACAACGGCCACCCAGAACTCAGGTGCGCCCTTGCCCTTACCCATACGAGTTTCCGGTGGACGAGCAGTGACAGGCTTGTGCGGGAAAATGCGAATGAACACCTTGCCCTTTCTCTTCAAGAAACGTGTGATCGCGACACGGCAAGCTTCGATCTGATTGTTCTTGATCCAACCCCTGTCCAGCGTCTGAAGGCCAAACTCACCAAAATCGAGTTTGTTACCTCGACAGGCGACTCCCTTGCGGCTTCCACGCTGCGATTTTCTGTATTTCGTTCTACTGGGTAGTAATGCCATAATAATGATCGACCGTTACCGAAATTGATATTACTCGTTTGCTGTGGTGGGGGGGGCTTCAGGCGATCTGGGCTGCTGCTGCCCGAGATCACGTCTCTGATTGCCCCGAGGTGCTCCTCGTCCTCCGCCCGGACGCTCTCTCCTGTCACGACGCTCGCCAGACGACTTGCCAGCGCTTCCGTCTAGATCGGGTCTCTTGTTGATCCAGACCTTCACACCAATGATTCCATAGACGGTCCTGGCTTCGGCAAACCCATAATCGAGTGGAATGCGCAGCGTCTGAAGAGGAACTTTCCCTTGGCGATACCACTCGGCCCGAGCAATGTCAGCGCCGCCAAGGCGTCCGGCGACACGAATTCGAATTCCGTCAGCTCCCATGTCCATTGCGGTCTGAACGGCTCGTTTCATCGCACGGCGGAAGGAGATTCTTCGCTCAAGCTGTTGGGTGACAGTCTCAGCCACGAGCTGGGCGTCCAGTTCAGGCTGCTTGATCTCAAAGATGTCGATCTTGACCTGCTTTCCTCCGCACATCTCGGAGATCTTTTGACTCATTACGTCAATCTCCTGCCCCTTACGACCGATTACCAAACCAGGTCGGGCTGTGTGAAGGGTAACACGAACAAGATTCCAAGCGCGCTCAATGACAATCTTCGCGATCGAAGCCTGCATCAATTTCGTTTTGAGATAATTACGAACCTCAATGTCGCTGTGAAGGAAGTCAGTATATTCACGCTCAGGAGCATACCACTTGGAACGCCAGTCCTTCTGAACAGCGAGTCGGAAACCGATTGGATTTACTTTTTGGCCCATAAAAAGGTATATTGGGAAACGTTATTTGCTCTTAGCTTTGCCCTTGCTTGCGCCAACATTCACCTTGGCGCCATCGTCCCCAGATTTAGTGCGCTGGGAAACAATCACAGTAATATGTGACATTCGCTTTTTGATGGGAGCAGCAGATCCTCGTGCACGAGGCATGATTCGCTTGAGTGATGGACCTGTTGTAGCTGTCGCGGACTTCACATACAATGTCTCTTCGTCCATCTCGTAATTGTGGTTCGCATTAGCGATGGCGGACTGGAGAGTCTTGCCGATGAGCAGCGCAGCCTTCTTTGGCGTGTAGTTCAAAACAGCCAAAGCGCTGTTCACATCCATTCCCTGAATCTCTCTTGTGACCTCGCGAGCCTTTTGGGGAGAGATTCTTGCGAAGCGATGAATTGCCTTTGCGTCCATATATTATCCTTTCGTTTTACCTCTTAAGTTCTTGATCAATTTCTGCCGTCAAACCCTCTACTCCGCCGAGTTCAGCGCCCTTGGCGAGAATCTCTGTCACTACAACACCGCTCACAGCAGTCCGAGCATCGACAACCGTTGCCCTGGCAACCACCGAGTCACGCCTTTTCAGCACCATGGTAAGACCGTTTCTGAGCCCTGAGCCCGACCCACTACTGATCACTCCAATTCCGAGACCAGGATTAAACGCAATGCACGAAATCCGTTCGGAACTATTACGAGTGACTCCAAGGTCACCAAGTCGTGGCTCGACCGTTGCATCAACTCGGCTGAGTATATCTCTAACTTTTACATCCAAATTGCCCGTTGACGATGCCGCGTTCCGCAGTTCGTCAAACTTCGAAGTTAGCATTGAAAGTTGATCTTTGCTTTCCTTCAAGTCTCTAAGAAGTCCGAGGACCTTTTCTTTCGAACCACTGTCAGAACCAGTGCCTGCCGCGAGTGAACTCGCTTCAAGCTTGCTCTCAGCACCCACCAATTCTCCCTTTGCAGACGTCAGCTGTGTCTGAAGCCTTGTGACAGTATCTGTCAGTGCAGTTACCTGTCGACGTGTCAAGTCGAGCTGGGACTGGAGGTTTTGGACTCGGTCCACGGAAGCGGCCAAATTCAACCTCATCTCATTCACCTCGAGATCACCTGGTGCCTGAGCCCATGCAGTGCCCACCACGGTGCAGAACTGCATCGCGACGTATGCCATTGATGGAAAGCAGCGTGACATGAGACGAACCGAGAAATAACTATTTCGAGACCTTAGCCGTATGAGCCCCGTGAGCCTTGAACACCCGAGTTGGGGAAAATTCGCCCAACTTATGGCCTACCATGTTCTCCGTGGCATGAACGCTGACGAAATCTTTGCCGTTGTGCACCAGGAAAGTGTGGCCAACAAGGTCTGGCGTAATCATGGATGCTCTGGACCATGTTTTGATAGGCTTTTTCTGCTTCGCCTCGTTCGCCTTGTCGACTTTTGCCAGCAGTTTCTGGCTAAGGAAAGGCCCTTTTTTCAGTGATCTACCCATAATTTTAGTGAGGACTGTTACTTACCCTTGCGAGTTTGAACGATGAGTTTGCCAGACGGCTTATTGGGATTCCGGGTTTTCTGGCCTTTTGCATGGCCCCAAGGGCTGAGGAGATGCTGACGCCCACCGCCTGACTTGCTTCGACCCTCACCACCACCGTTTGGATGATCAATGGGATTCATGCACATACCACGGACTGTGGGTCTGATACCCAACCAACGCGAGCGACCAGCCTTACCGCTGACAACGTTCATATGGTCAACGTTGCCAACCTTGCCGATTGTTGCGTAACAGCGCCCCAAAATCTTTCTGATCTCTCCCGAGGGCATTTTAACGAGGGCGTAGTCGCCTTCTCGGTTCGACAAAATAGCTTCCTGGCCTGCTGCACGCGCAACCACGCCACCCCTACCTGGATTCAACTCGATGTTGTGGATGAGAGTCCCCAGCGGGATGTTGGCGAGCGGAAGGGCGTTTCCCACCTCAGGCGCAACATCAACTCCGGACTTAACCGTCGCCCCAACGCTCAATCCCACCGGCGCCAAGATGTAGCTCTTCACCCCATCGGCATACTGAATCAGTGCAATTCGAGCAGACCTGTTTGGATCGTATTCGATTCCGATAACTGTTGCGGCAGAGTCATGACGATTCCGTTTGAAGTCGATGATCCGATAACGACGGCGATGGCCACCGCCCATGTGGCGGCACGTAATTCGCCCAGTGTTATTGCGCCCACCTGACTTTCTTAGAGCTACAGTGAGACTACGCTCCGGCGTGCTCTTCGTGATTTCATCGAAGGCAGGTAACTGCTTATAGCGGTTTGAAGGCGTTGTTGGATTAAATGTCTTTAGTGCCATATGTCAATTCAGCTAATGTGGCCTCTTACACAAGATCAATGCGCTCTCCGGCTTTCAACTTTACAACAGCCTTCTTCCAGTGAGAGTCTCTCCCAGGCTTGGAGTTTCCCCTGTGCCTGTTCTTTCCAGCATAGTTGCAGGTTCTTACGGCGAGCACGGTTTTGCCAAAAAGCTGCTTCACAGCCTCTCTGATCTCGGGCCTCGTCGCCCGACTATCAACTTTGAAAACATACTCGTTGTTATTCTCACCTAGAACAGTAGCCTTCTCGGTCAGATGAATTGTTTTGATAACGTCAAACAAGTTTTTCATGACTATTCGTTAGCAGTCCTCCGGGCCAAAATCTCGAGTGCTTGCTGGGTAATAACAACTTTCTGGCAGTTGAGCAAGTGCTCAGCATTTACGTCTTCCGACCTCACCATGTAGATTGTTCCCAAATTGCGTGCAGCTCTGAGTGTTACTTGATCAAACTGGCCAACCACCGCAACTTTCTGTGCATCGGTCACACCCTTCAGTAGTTTGATAAAGCTTTTGGTCTTTCCATCAGTAACCTGCACGTGATCAGTAACGATGACATCGCCATCATGAATCCGGGCTGCGAGCGCAGTCCTGAGAGCTAGCTGTTTCACCTTGCCGTTCACTTTTTTCGAGTAATCTCTGGGTTTAGGTCCCCAGACGACACCACCTCCTCGCCAGATTGGAGAACGACGGCTACCCATACGAGCATTGCCTGTTCCCTTCTGCTTCCAGAGCTTTTTTCCACTACCAGCCACCTGATCGCGTGACTTGGTGCAAGCTGTTCCCAGGCGACGCGCAGCTCTGTAAGCCACGAGAGTCTGATAAAGAGCTTGTTGACCTTTGCCCTCCTCTGGAAGGGTGATGTTGGCCTGTTTAGCTGCTTCGATTGATAGTATTTTCGCCGACATAGGACAAATCATTGATTAACGCGCTATTTCTTCTTGGCTGGCCCCTTTGCATTGGCCTTGGCAGCCTGTGACTTAGCGATCCGGGCTGCGGGATTCTTGATTGCTGGCCTGATAACCACGTAGTCTCCCGAAGCGCCAGGAACACAACCCGCAATCAGCAAAAGACCCTCGGCTGCACGGGACTGAACCACCTTCAGATTCTGGGTAGTCCTTCTAACATGGCCCATCTGTCCTGGCATCTTCTGATTCTTCCAGACTAGACCTGGAGTCAGACGGCAACCAATGGATCCCGGTCTCCTGTGCATCATGGAACCATGGCTCATAGGCTGACCTGCGAAACCATAACGTTTCACAACACCCTGAAACCCCTTACCCTTAGTAGTTCCAATGACATCTACCCAAGACTCAGGTGGAAATAGTTCTGCACCGATCACCGCCCCTGAATTCGTGGCTGAAGCGACCTCCTCGCTGGTTCTGAACTCGCGGATGTGCTTCTTTGGGGAGCCCGAATGCTTCGAGATGTGCCCCAAAAGAGGCTTTGAGACCCTGCTCGGCTTTTGATCGTCAAATCCGACCTGAACCGCACTGTATTTATCCTTCCCAGAAGCAGACTTCACTTGAAGAACCTGATTACCCTTCACATCAAGCACAGTCACCGGGACCATAGAGCCGTCCGCAGCAAACACGTGTGACATGCCAAGTTTTTTTCCAATAAGACCGAGGCCCATAATATCTCCTGGTTGAGTTCTAAATGCGAATAGTAATATCGACACCGGATGGAAGATTGAGCTTCTTTAGCTCATCGACGGTGCGTGCTGTCGGATCAACAATATGAAGCAACCTCTTGTGGGTTCGAATTTCAAATTGGTCCTGGGACTTCTTGTCAACGTGTGGTGAACGATTCACTGTGAACTTCTCAATCCGGGTCGGAAGCGGAATCGGCCCTGCCACCTTGGCCCCTGTGCGCTTAGCGGTCTCAACAATGTCGGCTGTCGACTTGTCCAGCGTCCTATAGTCGTAGGCGCGAAGCTTGATTCTGATGCGTTGGCTTTGCATAGCTTATAGATTTAATATTAAACTTTTTTGCTTTAGGACTTGGAGCCGCCTCTTTGCTCGACGATCTGCTCAACGATGTTCTGTGGCACCTGCTCAAAGTGCGATGGCGTCATCGTGTAGCTTGCTCGACCACTCGAAAGAGTGCGAATGGCAGTCGAATAACCAAACATTTCAGAAAGAGGGACTTCAGCCTTGAGAACGCACAGCGAGCCCTTCGAATCCATACCCTGAATCTTGCCGCGACGACGGTTGAGGTCGCCCATCAGGTCGCCCTGATATGTTTCAGGAGTCGAGCACTCGACAGCCATGATCGGCTCGAGCAAAATGCACTTGGCCTTTTTGAAGGCATCCTTAACAGCAAAGATGGCTGCCATTTTGAAGGCATTTTCATTAGAGTCAACTTCGTGACTCGAGCCATCCAAGAGGTCTACGTGCACATCAATTACTGGATAGCCAGCAATGATTCCATTGAGGACGGCCTCTGTGACACCAGCCTTACAAGCGTTGATGTATTCCTTCGGAATTGTGCCACCAACAACCTTGTTTTCGATCGTCAGTCCCTTGCCTTTCTCATTCGGTGCAACACTGAGGATCACATGACCATACTGCCCACGTCCTCCCGACTGCTTCACAAGCTTACCCTCGCCCCCCGCCGACTGAGTAATGGTCTCACGGTAAGCAATCTGCGGCTTTCCTGCCACGGTATCAACCTTGTGCTCTCTGAGCATTCGGTCGCGAAGAATTTCAAGATGCAACTCACCCATGCCAGCGATGATGGTCTGACCCGTTTCCTCGTCGGTTTTGACGAAGAATGTTGGATCTTCCTCAGAAAGCCGCTGGAGGGCGTTGGCCATCTTCTCTTGATCGCCCTTCGTCTTCGGCTCGATCGACATGCTAATCACTGGCTCAGGGAACGAAGGTGGCTCAAGTTGAATCTCGAAATCTTCATCACACAATGTGTCGCCGGTCCGGACATCACGAACTCCAACCATGGCCGCGATATCACCCGAATACACAACGTCGATATCCTTCTGCTGAGCTGCCTGAATCTGAATCAAGCGACCTACGCGTTCGGACTTGCGATTACGCGGGTTGTAAATGGTGTCTCCCTTGCGGATAACCCCAGAGTAAACTCGGAAGAAAACGAGCCTGCCAAACTTGTCGCTCCAAAGCTTGAATCCAAGAGAGCAGAACTTAGCATTGTCGTCAGCCTCGGCCTCAACCACGATGCTGTGGTCGTCAGGGTTGATACCTTTGGCCGCAGGGATGTCAATGGGGCTTGGTAGATAGTCGATAACCGCATCAATCAGGTATTGAACGCCCTTGTTCTTGAACGCCGATCCGCCCGCCATCGGGATAATTTTGTTTGCGATGACAGCTCTGCGCAGAGCCCTTTTCACATCAGGGATCGTGATTGGCTTCTCTTCGAGGAACATCGTTCCCAGCTCATCATCAACATTGCAGAGTTCTTCGACCAGCCCAGCGTATGCGTCTTCGCACTTTGCCACTTCGTCGCCCTGGAGTTCACGCACCGAGTATGTCGATCCTAGGCGATCGTTATCGGCGTAAATAATAGCCTTCTTGTTGATGACGTCGATCTGACCAGACAGAGTATCTTCTGCTCCAATCGGAATCAGAATGGGCCAAGCATTTGCCCCTAACTTCTCGCGAACATCCTTGACTACGTTATCGAAATTCGCGCCCACACGGTCCATCTTGTTGACGAACGCGATGCGAGGAACTCCATACTTCTCGGCCTGGCGATACACAGTTTCAGACTGAGGCTGAACGCCAGCAACTCCGCAAAGCACAAAGATCGCGCCATCAAGAACACGGAGGGAGCGCTCAACTTCGGCAGTGAAGTCAACGTGTCCTGGAGTGTCGATAATATTTACGCGGATGTCTTGAAGTTCATTGAGTTTGAAGACGCCCTCCTCCTTCATCTGCTTCCACTTCGCAGTCACAGCCGCGGAAGTAATGGTAATGCCGCGCTCTTTCTCCTGCTCCATCCAGTCTGTCGTGGCGGCACCATCATGCACTTCCCCGATGCGATGAATCATACCGGTGTAGAAAAGAATTCGCTCCGTGAGCGTAGTCTTTCCAGCATCGATGTGCGCGCAAATTCCGATATTGCGCGTGCGCTCCAGTGGATATTCGCGATTTGGTGAGTTCCGATTAGACATTGGCAGTGATTTGACTTTTTCGAAGTAGAGCTACTCGAGATTGGGAAACTAGAAGCGGAAGTGGGCGAATGCGCGGTTTGCTTGTGCCTGCTTATGAACGTCGTCACGCTTACGGACAGCGTTTCCTTGATTGGATGCGGCATCCTTCAACTCATTAGCGAGGGCCGAATACATCGACATACCTTTACGACCACGCGCAAACCCAACGATCCAGCGAAGCGCGAGAGCTTCGGAGCGGGCCGGCGAGACTTCCAGAGGAACGGGGTAAGTAGCGCCACCCACACGACGAGCCTTTACTTCAACACGAGGCTTAGCATTCTCCACGGCGCGATTAAGCAATTCAAGAGGATCAACAGCCTCACCTTTCTCATTCAGCTTGTCGATAGCACGGTAAACAATGCGCTCCGCAAGGGACTTCTTGCCATCATACATGACCTTGGCGATGAAGTGCGCAACGAGCTGACTGTCGTAGCGTGAGTCACGCTTTTCTTCCTTCTTGTAAATTCTTTTTCTGCGAGCCATGAGCTTGGAACTTTAAAGTTTGGTTTCCTCGTGAGCCTTGCCTTATTTCTTCTTGGCCGCCGCAGCAGCACCAGCCTTCGGACGCTTGGCACCATACTTCGAACGCCCACGGCGACGAGCCTCAACACCCAAGCAGTCAAGCGTTCCACGAACGATGTGGTAACGGACACCCGGCAAATCTTTTACACGACCACCACGAACGAGGACAATGCTGTGCTCCTGGAGATTGTGACCTTCACCACCGATGTAGGCGATCACTTCGAATCCATTGGTGAGCCGAACCTTTGCTACCTTACGCAAAGCTGAGTTTGGCTTCTTTGGAGTGCGGGTCATAACCTGCAAACACACACCCCGCCGCTGCGGACAGTTGGTCAGAGCAGGAGACTTGGACTTTTCCGCCTTCGCAGAGCGTCCGTGCTTCACAAGCTGATTAATGGTGGGCATAGAGTAATATCTAGAATCTTACTGGCACAAAGTTCGCTATCGTTGCGACACCAGAAGACAACTAACCCATCTCACAGCAAAGATGCGCCATTTGTCCGGAGTCGCTTACCGATAGTAAAGGCCCGCCGAAACGGGCCTTTGAGAATAGGGCTTTCATGGAGTGAATGCCCAGGCTGTGGGAGCGCGGAGGCTAGCAGTGAAGTCAGGGCTGGCAAATGCTTTTTGAACTTTTTTCTCGTTGTCGAAACCAAGGCGATCACTGAAAGCAAAAGGGATGTCGAGAGGTTGTTGAGGCTCTAGCAGTTCGAGCTCGAAAGTTATTCACACTTGCTCACACCCACGAGAGTTTAGAGCAGGTCTTCTTGCAGTCTGGATAGCGACTCTCAATTATTAGTCGCACCTAACATCCCAGCGTGCGCTATATCCAGCGCCCTTCCCGTTTCATTGACGATCATTCGACTTTGATGCCGAACCAACGTTGGAAGGCGGGATGCTCGTTCTTTGCCACTTCATCTTTAGTGACAGGTGAGTGTGATACCCCACGTTCCCACGGCCATGGCCCGACGTTTATTCCTCGCTCTTTTTGCCCTTCCTGCTCTTGCCCTTGCGTCTCCAAATGATGACGCAATCACTATTCTCAAGGCAACCCACACGACCGGCGGAATCGTCGTTCATCTTGGAATTGGCGACGGTAAACTCACTGCCTCTCTCAAGCAAAACGATGGAACTCTGGTCCATGGACTCGATCGCGATGAGGCAAAGATTACTTCCGCCCGCGAGTGGATGCGTGCTGGGGGTCTGTATGGTCAGGTTGCGGTCGAAAGATTGACGGGCGATTCGCTGCCGTATCTCGACGGTATGATCAATTTGATCGTCATCGAAGACAAACTCGGCCTCGCTGACGACGAATTGATGAGGGTTCTCGCACCAAACGGATCGCTGTATGCCAAGTCCGGTAATCAATGGACCAAGACGACCAAGCCCAAGGATCTCCGGATGGATGATTGGACCCATTACCTCCACGGCCCCAACAACAACCCTGTCTCCCAAGACACAGCCGTTGGCCCGCCGGAGAATCTACAGTGGGTAGGCAGTCCCCGATGGTCGCGTCACCATGACAGAATGTCCTCGATCAGTGGCATGGTCAGCAACAATGGCCGCATTTTTTACATCATGGACATGGGTTCGCGCATTTCCATCATGTTGCCTCCCCACTGGAAGCTGATCGCACGCGATGGCTACAATGGCATGATTCTCTGGACCAAGGACATTCCTGACTGGCAGTATCACCTTTGGCCATTGAAGAGCGGCCCCACTCAGCTGACGCGCCGCATCGTTGCCGTTGATGACAAAGTCTATGTCACACTTGCCCGCGCCACCCACATCTCATGCCTGGATGCTCGGACTGGCGAATTGATCCGCGAGTATCCTCAAACCAAAACCTGCGAGGAGATCATCGTCGAAGGGAAGCATCTCCTCACCTTGGTCAGGAAGGATGAAAACGACGAGCGTGAGGGCTTCCGCATCAATCAAGGCACCGACCAGGGCCGGGCTGATGGAGGCTACTTCTGGGACGAGAAGATCAAGCGCGGGCTGATGCTGATCGATACCGAGTCTGGCGCGACCGTGTGGTCCAAAGACATGACCATTGCTCCGCTGTCCCCTTGCATGGATGACAAGCATGTCGTTTTCCACGATGGCGAAAAGGTGGTCTGTCTGAACCGCGCCACGGGAGAACAAGCATGGGTCAGCGAAGCGGCGAAACGTCGCGCCAACATTACGATGAACTTTGGGCCTCGCGTGTTGATCTACAAGGACGTCGTCCTGTTCGCAGGCGGCGAGGGGCACATGACCAGCTATGACCTCGCCACCGGCAAGAAGCTCTGGACCGACGAGCACCCCAACAGCGGCTATCAATCCCTCCAGGACCTCATGATTGCGCGCGGCCTGGTCTGGTGCGCGGGCACCACGAGCGGCCAACAGGATGGCGTTTTCAAAGGTCGCGATCCTCGCACGGGCGAAGTGAAGGCCGAGATCCCGCCGAATGTGCGTGAAGGCACCTATTGGTTCCATCACCGCTGCTACATTTCGAAGGCGACAGAGAATTTCATCATGCCGTCCCGCACGGGCGTTGAATTCGTCGATCTCGACAAGAAGAGCTGGGACATCAATCATTGGGTCCGTGGAGCTTGCCTCTATGGCGTGATGCCTGCCAATGGCCTCGTTTATGCGCCGCCCCACAACTGCGCGTGCTACCCCGAAACCAAGCTCTATGGCATCAATGCCATGGCTCCGAAGATCGACATCCGTCGGAAACCGTCGCTCAGCGACAGTGACGAAGGCCGACTCGAGAAAGGCCCGGCGTTTGAGGATACGTTTGCGGATGCCGTCGAACCCTCCAAGAACGACTGGCCGACCTATCGTGGCTCCCCTGGTCGAGCGGGTTTCCTCCGGGCCAATGTGAGTCCCAACCTCGGAGAAGGCTGGAGCACGAAACTCGGTGGCAAGCTCAGCTCCATCAGCGTGGGTGAAGGCAAGGTCTTCGTCGCCCAGATCGAGCAGCACACCGTTCATGCGCTCAATCAGAAAACCGGCACCCCGGTGTGGCACTTCACGGCGGGTGGCCGCATCGACTCCCCGCCCAGCATCTGGAAAGGACGCGTCGTGTTTGGCTGCGCGGATGGCTGGGTTTATTGCCTGCGCGCCTCGGACGGCGTCATGGCCTGGCGGTTCCGCGGCGCTCCGAAGGCGGATCGCCACATGGCCTTCGAGGGCCTCGAGAGCGTCTGGCCCGTCAGCGGCAGCGTCTTGATGGAGGGCAATGTCGCCCAGTTCGTCGCGGGCCGTTCCAACTTCATGGATGGCGGCCTCCGGTTTCTCAAGATCGACGTCGAGTCCGGCTCGAAGCTGGTCGAGACCAGCGTGGACGACAAGGACCCCCTCACCGGTGGCGACTTTCAGGATTCCCACCAAACGCTCCAGATGCCTGCGGGCCTCGCAGACATTCTCGTGAGCGACGGCAAGAGCACCTACCTCAAATCGCAGCGCTTCAATGCCGACGGCACGCGCAGCGAGTTCGGCGTCAGGAGCGGCAACTCCATCGGTCACGGAGCCAATCAGCAAGGCGAAGGCGCTCACGTCTTTGCCCCGATGGGTTTCTTGGACGATTCCTGGTTCCACCGCAGTTACTGGATTTACGGCAAAAACATGGCAGGCGGCCACAACGGCTACTACCAGGCCGGCAAGTTCACCCCCGCTGGACGCATCCTGTGCGTTGACGACAAGGACGTTTATTCCTTTGCCCGCAAGCCGCAGTATTACAAATGGACCACCCCGCTGGAGCACCATCTCTTCAGTGCGCCGAAGGAGGCCCCGAAGGTCAGCGAATCGCAGCTTGCCGTCGCTTTGCAGGCAGGCAATCCAAGAGCCAAAAAGGCTGCGAAGAAAGGAGCCAAGGCTGCCAAGGCCGAGCGTGAGACGGAGCCTGCGGTCTCGATCGCGAAGTCCGACAAACTGGACCCCAGCGGCAAGCCTTTCACCGTCGAGGCCTGGGTGCGCGGCGAGCAGCCCAATGGCGTGATCGTCACTCAAGGTGGCAGCGCCCAGGGCTACGGACTAGCCATCAACGGCGCTCGGCCACAGTTCAATGTGGTGATCAACAACAAGGTCACCTTCATCCATGCCCCCGCTCCGATCGATGACAACTGGCACCACATTGCCGGGGTCCTGGCCGATGGCGGTGCCATGAAACTCTACGTGGACGGACAGCTCGCCGCCGAAGGCAAGGCACCCAGCCTCATGCCCAAGAACCCGAACCTCGGCCTCTCCATCGGCGACAACAACGGCAGCAAGGTCTTCCCCGAACTGCCCAGCTTCACTGGCTTCATCGACTCGATCCGCGTCCATCTCTCCGCGATTCGTCCCGAAGATGCCAAGAGCCTCGCCACCGACCCATCGCTGGCTCCTCCTGCCGGTGCCAAGACCGTGGTTTCCATCACCTTCGATGGGAAGAACGCCAAGGACTTGAGCGAATCGAAGCTCCCCACCCAACCCGCTGGCGACCTTCATTATGAAGGTGGAGCCGCCAAGGACAGCTTCGCCCTCCACATGGCCAGCGATGCGCCCAAGCAAGGCCCCGGAGCAGCCGCAGCCAATCAGGTGGCGATGCCCGCCAATGGCTACTTTGTGGACCCTCATTGGGCGAACGAGATTCCGATCATCGCTCGCGGCATGGCACTCACCAACAACGTGCTGTTCGTCGCCGGTCCCGCCGATGTGGTGGACGAAGAAGATGCCATGCAGCGCATGAGCAAGGACGACCGGACCATCGAGCCCGCGCTCAAGCAGCAGGACGAATTGCTCGATGGCAAACACGGTGCCGATCTGCTCGCGATCGAGAAATCGACGGGCAAGATCCTCACCACCACCAAGCTACAGAGCCCGCCCACCTGGGATGGCATGGCAGCGGCAGGTGGTGCCGTGTTCATCAGCCAGCTCGATGGCACCGTGATCTGCCTCAAGGGCGGAAAGTAGTGCCCCTGGGTGGACTTTGCTCCGCACAGCTTTACGGCAGCGAGAAGCCCTCTAGGATGCGCGTCATGCGCCCCTGGTTCCACCTTCTCGCTGCCGTTTCTGTTTCTGCCGCCGACTTCCCCACGCCCTACAACACCGAGCAAGGCGAAGGCGCTCCGATGCCAGCCGAGCAGGCAGCGAAGGAGATGAAGATGCCCGCCGGGTTCCGGTGCCAAGTGTTTGCCGCTGAGCCGGACGTGCAGAATCCCATCGCGATGGCTTGGGACCACAAGGGCCGCATGTGGGTCGCGGAGAACTACACGTATGCCGAGCGCTCAAAGCGCTTTGACCTCGCGCTGCGTGATCGCGTGATCATCCTCGAAGACAAAGACAACGATGGCAAAGCGGAGTCGCGCAAGGTTTTCACGGACGACGTGCAGATGCTCACAAGCGTGGAGGTCGGGCACGGCGGCGTATGGCTCTTCGCGCCGCCGCAGATTCTCTTCATCGCTGACAAAAATGAAGACGATGTGCCCGATGCTGCGCCTGAGGTGGTGCTCGATGGCTTCACCGTGGCAGAGGCGAACTACCACAACTTCGCCAACGGCTTGCGCTGGGGTCCCGATGGCTGGCTTTACGGGCGCTGCGGTCACTCCTGCCCCGCGAAGATCGGCGTGCCCGGCACACCCGATGAAGATCGCGTGCCGATGAAGGGCGGGATCTTTCGCTTCAATCCGAAGACCAAGGTCGCCGAAGTGCTCACGCATGGAACGACGAATCCCTGGGGCCACGATTGGGATGAGAACGGCGAGGGCTTCTTCATCAACACGGTCACCGGCCACCTTTGGCACCTCATCCCTGGTGCGCATCTGAAGGACTCCAGTCCCTCGCTGAACCCGAACGTGTTCGATCGCCTCGACATGATCGCAGACCACTACCACTTCGACACGGCAGGCGGCTGGCAGAAGTCCAAGGCGCAGAACGCGGATGCCTTCGGTGGCGGCCACGCGCACATCGGCATGATGATCTACCAAGGCAACCAGTGGCCCGACTACTGGCGCGGCAAGCTGCTCACGCTCAACATGCACGGTCGCCGCACCAACGTGGAGCGCCTGGAGCCGCACGGCAGTAGTTACGTCGGCAAGCACGAGCCCGACGTCTTCAACGCCAGCGCCCCCTTCTTCCGCGGCATCGACATTCGCCAAGGACCCGACGGCAACGTCTTCATCATCGACTGGAGCGACACCGGCGAGTGCCACGAGAGCACAGGTGTGCATCGGACGAGCGGGCGCATCTTCAAGGTGAGCTATGGGGAGGCGAAGAAGCCTGACTTCAGTGACCTCACGACGCTCAGTGCCGAAGGCATGATACGCCTCCTCAAGAACCCGAATCCTTGGTATTGGCGACAGGCACAGAACCGCTGGGTTTCGATTCCCAGCCTTGATCCCGATTTGAGAAGGAAAGCGGTGAAGGAAGAACCGTCCCGCGAAGCAATCTTTGAGTATGCGGGTGGCGTCATGGAGTTACTGGCGAAAGCAGAATCGTCAGTTATTCGGCAGCGAGCCTATCAAGCACCTCTCCTGGACACTTTCGTGGATGCCAAAGTGCTTGTTGGCGCTTTGAGCGACGAGAAGGACGAGCACATTAGAGCCTCGATCATTCGTCATCTGACCGATGACTGGCGTCTCGACGACATGAGCGGTCGCGTGCGGATGACGACGTGGGACGAGGCACACGAGCAACTGCTGCAACGCTTCATCGCGCTCGCGAAGTCTGATTCCTCGGGCCTCGTGCAGCTTACGCTTTCATCGACGCTGCAACGTCTGCCCGTGAACAAGCGCATTGCTCTCGCGAGTGCGTTGGCACCGCGCGCGACGGCGGACGTGAGCCATACGCTCGACTACTTGATCTGGTTCGGAATCGGTCCGGTGATCGAGAGCAAGCCGATGTCCGCGCTCGAAGTGGCGAAGCAAACCGATAGCCCGCAGATCTACGAGTGGATGGCACGCAGCTTCGCTTTGAAGATCGAGAAGCAGCCTGAGTTGCTCGACAAACTGCTCGAAATTGGTTCTGGCCTCGGCATGAAGCCAGCTCTCCAAAGAGCCATTGTTCTAGGCATGGTTAAGGCCCTGAATGGCTGGAGAAAGGCACCAAGTCCTAACATGTGGGACTTTTTCTCGCTTGGTCTTCAAGATGATAAATTGATTCAGCCAGAGCTGAATAAACTCCGAATCATTTTCGGCGATGGCATTCCAGTGGGCGAGATGCGCGCTGTTGCGCTCGACAAGTCAGCAGAGCTTCCGGCTCGTGTCGCAGCCTTGAAGACACTCATCGAGGCACGTCCACCGGAGCTGCGGGCGATCTGCGAGGCGGCGCTCGAGACGCGTGAGCTGGATACGACCGCCGTGCGTGGCCTCGCTTTGTTCGATGATCCGGCCATCGCGGACAAGCTGGTGAAGCGCTACCGCAGTCTCTCCAACAACGCCCGCGCGGCAGTGATCGACGCAATGGTGGCGCGGCCTGCGTTTGCCTCCGTGTTGCTGAAGGACATCGCGGACGGCAAGATCGCGCGCACCGATTTGACCGCCTTCCACGCGCGGCAGATCAAGAGCTTCAACGACGAAGCGCTGACGAAGCAACTCACCGCTGCATGGGGCGAGTTGCGCGAGTCGGCTGGCGACAAGCAGAAGCTCATCGCGGACCTCAAGGCAAAGCTCACGCCTGCGGAACTCGCGAAGGCGAACAAGAGCCTCGGTCGCGTGCTCTTCACGGGCGTGTGCTCGTCCTGCCACACCATGTATGGCGAAGGCGGCAAGGTGGGGCCGGACCTCACCGGCTCCGGTCGCGCGAACCTCGACTACCTGCTGGAGAACATTGCTGACCCGAGCGGTGTCGTTTCCGCTGACTACCGCATGAGCATCCTGACGCTAAAGGATGGACGAGTGATGAGCGGCGTGGTGAAAGCGCGCACGGATCGCACTTTGACCCTGCGCACGCTGACCGAAGAAATCACCGCCGAGAAGAGTGAGATTGTGAAGGAAGATGTGTCGCCGATGTCGATGATGCCCGAGGGACTATTCCTCGCGCTGGGACCGGATCAGGTTCGGGATTTGATCGCCTACCTGATGCACCCGGTGCAAGTGCCGATGCCCAAGTAGTTTCGACTGGGAGTCGAAGTCGCAGGCCCTTACGAAACCCAGGCGCCGCTCGCCTTCGAGTGACACTCGAAGCTGCGCCTTGAGACCTTCATCATCTACGGCGAGTCTCGACTACCCGTCCGAGCGACTCTTTTTCTGCATGCCCTTTCAGCCGTTCCATGAGCGCAGGCCGGTGCGCGTTTACGCAACCACGCTCCCTCACTGGCGGCAGGAGGGCTGCACCTACTTTGTCACTTACCGCCTGGGTGATTCCATCCCGCAGCGGGTGCTGGAGCAATGGGAGCGTGAGAAGCTCGAATGGCTCCTCATCCAAGGCATCGAGGTGAATGCCTCGGCCGACGGTATTTCCCAGCTCGATCCGACCCAGCAGCGCGCATTCATGAAGCACTTCAATCGCAAACTCAATACCTACCTTGATGAGGGGCACGGCTCCTGTGTGCTGCGCGACTTGCGTTGTCAGCATGTGATCACTGAATCCTGGGAGCACTTCCACGGTCAACGCTATGAGCTGGGCGACCTCATCGTGATGCCCAATCATGTGCATCTATTGCTCACGCCGTTGCCTGAGCATGAACTGGAGGACATCCTCCAAAGCCGCAAACGCCAGTCCGCTCGCGAGATCAACGCTTTGCTAGGTCGCACGGGTGATTTCTGGCAGCGTCACAGCTACGACCACATCGTCCGTAATGAGATCGAACTGCGAGCGTTTCGCCGCTATATCGCCGATAATCCAGTGAAGGCTCGTCTTCGCGAGGGGGAGTATTGCTACCGAAAGATTGAGTCGGCGTAGCTTCAACTGGCAGTCGAAGTCGCAGGCCTCAACGGAATCGAGGCACCGCTCGCCTTCGAGTGACACTCGAAGCTACGCCAGGCCGCAGGCCCTGCCGAAGTAGCTTCGACTGACAGTCGAAGTCGCTTCCCTCAACGGAGCCGAGGAGCCACTCGCCTTCGGGTGACACTCGAAGCGACGCCAAAGAGCGGGCGGTCCAGAGGGGACGGCTCAGGTCACCACCACCTCGGCCACCGGGCTGTCCGGCGCATCGCCGCCGTCATTGTAGGCAATGGCTTTCACCTGCAGCGTGATGCCGGGAGTGAAGCCGCTGAGCATCTTCTCCAGACCGTCCACCGGGCCCGCGTTCTGAAACTCATCATCTGTGCCCACGCGCCGGGTGAGGAGTCGGGTGCCGGTCATACGAGTGGCATAGGACCACTCCACAAACACCTTTCCATTGCCCGAGGCCGTGAGGGTCACGCTCGCGATCGGCGCAGGTGCCACCGGGTTCGCGGGCACGTTCAGGCCGTAGTCCGCCCAGCGCACATCGTCTTCCGCCAGGACCGTGCCCAGCTCGTCAATGAGGCCCCGCACCCGCTTGCGCAGCGTGCGTGCGGCAGACTCGGCAGCGGCCTTCGCGGTGGACACCGCCGATTCCGCCTGATTCACCGCCGCACGGGCATTGCTGATGGACGTGTGGGAGGCGGCGCAGAGAGCTGCCGTCGCATCCATGTCGGCACTCTCGGCCGCCGGGTTCGCAGTGAACCAGACCTTGAGCGAGTTCAGCAGGGTGAACCGCACGTCCTGGAGATCAGGCACCGCAGTGCTGCCCACCGGCCAGCCCGTGGCCTGCCACTGCGCATTGTAGAAAGAGCCATACAGCTTGGCAAAGCGCAGCTTGCAGCCCTTGAGCACGTTCTTGCCCGTCAGGTCAGCGGCTTGCAGCGTCGTGTAGCGCTCGTTCACCAGCAGACGCGCTGCCGCGTAGGCCTGGGCGGCTGCCGTCAGCCCGTCATTGGCGGCCCGGATCACCGCCTCCGTGTTCTGTTTGATGCCGATGGCCACCTCGTGCAGGTGATTGCCATCAGCCAGGTCCTCCGCCAGAGCTTGCAGGAGGTCATTATCGTCAGGGGTAGGGTTGGATGCCATGGTGCGTCGGTTCAGTTTGCGTTTCGGTTGCGGGAGCAGACCACCGGCAGACGGACCTGGATCATCCCAAGTCCCCTGGTCCCAGAAGCCTTCATCCCAGTTCATGCGTCGTCAGTCGGTTGAGGAGTGGGAGGACGCCCGGTCCATCCTGACGAACATGGAAAACCAAGCCCCCGCACGCCTCCGCCCCGGAAATCGAGCCTCGATCCGCCCTCCCGGAGACTCCCCTCGCCCCATTCGACTCTCGATTTCACTTCCCGGAGTCTCCCCGCACCCCATTCGAGTCTCGATTTCGCCTCCCGGAGACTCCCCTCGCCCGATTCGAGTCTCGATTTCGCCTCCCGGAGACTCCCCGCACCCAATTCGACTCTCGATTTCGCCTCCCGGAGACTCCCCTCGCCCAATTCGACTCTCGATTTCACCGCCCGGAGACTCCCCTCACCCGATTCGAGTCTCGATTTCGCCTCCCGGAGACTCCCTTCGCCCAATTCGACTCTCGATTTCACCTCCCGGAGACTCCCCTCGCCCGATTCGAGTCTCGATTTCACCGCCCGGAGACTCCCCTCGCCCAATTCGAACCTCGATTGGAGCCCACCTGTCGGCCCCCGAAACGAGGCGGACAGCGGGCCGCCCTCGGAAAGGTTCACCCTCGCCCGTGACCGAGTGTTTTCCTGATGTTCACCCTCCCCCAGACATCCCCGGCCTCTTGTAGCAGGTCCGGCAAACACCTGACGGCCACACGTCCGCCTTTGTAGTTCGTTCTCACGACTGCGGAGATGACCGGAGACACACGTCATACCCCCATCTTACTAGCCGCCCTGCTTATGCCAAGGCTCCTATAGTGGCCTTGCTCGATCGAGTTCGATTTTTGCCATCAAATCCAGCTCAAACAGGTCCATGCCCAGCGCCTCCACCAGGCGGGAAAGGCAGTCCACCGTGGGGAACTTCTCCACCAGCAGGATCGCCTGAATCATGGCCCGCGAAACATCCGAAGCGCGGCTCAAATCCCTGACAGTCCAGGCTTTGAGCCGCATCACCTCTCTCAGCACCAGGACCTGCGCCGCACAGATCAATGATCGCTGCCGCTCCCGGCAGCGCCGGAAAACTTCCTCCGCAGGCAGGTCATGGAAAGAGCGGCGCGACATGGTCCCGAGCGATGGTTCCCATAAGGGTGTTACGCGAAAATACCACGCCGTGTGACGCAGAAAGTGAAAATATCCACATTACCCCTGTGAAAAACAGATACGACCTTTCACTAGCCATTCTCTACCCAAGCCCCTCAACGACTTCACATCGGAGCGTCCGCTCACTATACGAAAAAACTCACTGATCAGCTTCGGCATCACCAATCCCCCCTCCAACGGCGGCGACCGCACGAATGGCCACCGCGCAAGGCGATGAACTACGGTCGCATCCAGGAGCACTTCTTGGCATGCCTCATTTTCTTCATGCGGCACTCTTGGAACTTCAGTGCCGAGAGAAGCGCGGACACTCGTTTCCGCCCGCCTGATTCCCCCCCGTTGAAGCCGGGGTCTGAGACCCCGGACCTGATTGGCCCACGCCAAGCCTCCTGAGTTGTGTTGGCCAACCTAAACCGTCTCCATCGGCTCCGAACAACGCCGCGAGGACTCTGAGGTCAAGGACTCCAGCTTCAACTGCCCCCCCGGTCCCGAAATGCTACTCAGAGTCGGTCGCCTCATGGTCATCATGCGGACAAGGGTCAATCATGGCTAAACCGAACCTTCGTCAGATCCTAGCGGACAATGTGAAGCGGTATCGTGCTCGAGTTGGCGTGTCTCAGGACAACTTCGCCATCGAGTGTGGCGTGCATCGGACCTACGTGGGACAGGTGGAACGTTGTGAGCGCAATATCTCGCTCGCTACGCTGGAGCTGTTTGCCAATGCAATGAGCGTCAGCGTCCCGCAACTGCTCACTAAGGATGGGGTGAAATGAATGCGTCGTCCTCAGCTTTCGACTACGCGGCAGCCATCCGTCAGAGCGGACTCAATATCTACGATCTGTTATCCAAGGACTCACCGTTGTTCATACCGACGAGAGACTTGGAGCACCTCTTGGATGTGGGCCTTCGTGGATTTCCGACGGCTGGTATGCCGCTGCGGACGAGATCAAAAGTGGTGAAGAGCGAGGTCTGCAAGGTCCTGGGCTACCCGCTGCCAAAATCTTTCCGCAAGTGCAAGCCTCACGCCCGCTTTCCGGGGCAGAACTTCGATACCTATGTTCAGGCCTCGGATAATCTCCAGATTTGGAATGAAGAGCTCAGGCCACGTCGGCGCTACGTCCTGATTGCCGTGGGTGATGATGGCTGCGTGAACAGGGTGAACGTCGTCACTGGTGCCATGCTCGCCAAACTCGATACCACGGGCACGTTGACGCAGAAATATCAGGCTCGGCTCGTTCCGGGCACGTCATCTCACGAATTGATCTCGGTTAACGACACGGAACATCTGCTGCCGATGATCGGTTCAGCTATCAGCGCCGCAGATGCATTGCCGACGAGCGAACCACAGCGCGGCTCTGTCTTGCCTATTCATTTAGTCTTTGAACGACTTTGTCAGCTTGTAGGCAAAACGTTCGCAAATGTCGGCCACCTTCAAGATCGCAAACGTGGAACCGAACTTCATCGTCTTGTTTGTCAGGCACTGGGCTTTTCCAGCTATGCCGATGACGGTCAGTTTCCTGATGTTCTGAATCAATTACTGGAGGTGAAGCTCCAAACATCACCAACCATCGATCTAGGACTTGTCGAACCGGTCAGCACAGAGCCACTGGACCTAGACAGATACCCTGAGGGCACGGTGCGCCAGTGCGATGTCCGCTATGCTGTCTTCGGTGGAGAAACACACGGCGATGAGGTGAAGATCACCAGCCTTGTGCTCACGACCGGGGAGGACTTCTTCAAGCGCTTCCCTCGGTTTGAGGGGAGAGTGTTGAACAAGAAGATTCAGATTCCTCTACCGCGAGGCTTCTTTGGCAAGACCAAAGGCTGACTCCACAAGCTGGTCGATCCTCGCGGCCAGGGCATCGGCTTCATCACCCGGTGTTAGAGCATAGATTCGACGAGCCAGCGATATGATCTCGATGGATGCGGGCAGCGTGGGCGATGGCAGCGGGAACTTCTCCACATACTGCGTCATGAAGCGGCGGCGGCCCGCATACAGCTTGTTGTTGAAGGCGTGATCGTAAAAGCTCTCGATGAAGCGTGAGTTCGCCACTGCGAGAGCCAGCCACAATAGGTCGCTGCCTGTGCGGTCATTCGCAGCAAGCCAGTAGCAGTCACCATTGATGATCTCGCCATCAAGACTCATCCAGAAGGTCGGACGCTCAGAGATGTCGGGGAAGACCAGTTTCGGCACGGGCCACAGCGAGGGAAGCTGCGGAACCCAAATCTCAAACCACTGGCGCCCCGATTCGATCACGTAAGTCCGGGCTTCCAGTGTGGCCCGATGACTCTCCAAATAGCGCTTCGTGCGCGGAAGGCTCGCGAGGTCGATGACCGACTTCTTTCCGTCTCGATCCTCGTGAGTGTAGAGGATTTGGCGGTCGGCAGGCAATGACTTATAGCGCCGCGCCACATGATGTGTGATCAGCGGGCGCAGCACTTCAGGGCGCATCTCCTCGGGCAAGGTGTCCCATTCTTTGCGCACGAAGACCTTATCTGCCGTGGTTTTCACCCCAACGCGAATTTTGCCCACATCGCCGAACGTGCAAAAGGTGTTGTCCCGGACAGTGTCGAGCCAGGCATCACCGCTCTCGGTCGCGATGCGCCATGTTCCATTGCGGTCGGCTCCATGATTCAATTGCCCGTGTTGGACGAGAAAGGTGGTGCCAGAGACAGACACCGCACCGCTGCCATTCGACAGCGCTTCATACACGGTGGCGGCTTGATGAATGGGCGGTTCGCCCGTGGAGTAAATCGAGGTGAAGCGCGGATGACAGGCCGGGACTTTGAGACGCTTACGAACCAAAAGGACCGCCGGCAGCACCGCTGCCTCGAATAGCTTCGTGTCACCAAAATCCCAGACGTGAAGCACTTCAAATCGCGACAAGAGACGCTCACGCACCTGCGATCCCGCCTTGGTCGTCATAAAGCGATTCGATACGATGATGCCTGCCACGCCGCCGTCTTTCAGCACGTCAGCAATGCCTTCAATGAAGGCAAAACTCAGATCCACGCGCCCATAGAGATCGAACTGCTGAGCCAAACGTTGCGAACGCTCCGCACCCATCACCTGCGTCCGCACATACGGCGGATTGGCAATCACAACGTCGAACGAGCCAGGCGTTGCAAATAGGGAGTCCCCTCGATGCTGCAAAGCGAACTCCAGGAAATCCTGCTCCTTCACCTCGCCCACCATTTCCGGCAGTCCTTCACGCAACCGAGCTTTCGCATTGGTGACGGCCACGGGATCAAGATCAAAGCCCTTCAGCGTGCATGAACGTCCCAGCGCTCTGCCAAAAGCCAGTAACAACTCGCCGTCACCTACCGCTGGATCGAGCACAAATGGCCGCTCCACTTCACATACAGCCGCGAGATGCCGAGCAACGAACTCAGCCAACCCGGACGGAGTATAGTGCGCACCCTCCTGCTTCTGGGTCTTTTTCGTGGCTCTCGCATCGAGTTTCATCTCAACCAGACTACAGATCGACTGATCGCATTCAACGTGGAGATTCAAGCACGGTGATGCCCCATGAGAGCGGCTTCGTCTGTTCGATAAGAGGCCATGAAGGAGTTGTGGACCTCAATGGGCAACGCAGGAACACGTTTTGTGACCTCGACCACAAGCCGCTTGTAATGTTTCTAGCGGTCTAGATGACCGACTGGTGAGGGCCGGGATTCACGTCACAACCAACACTCCGCTAACTCCCCCCCCCTACTCCACCTTCTTGGCATTGCCGAGAAGGTTGGAGCCGATCAGATTGTCGCTACCGCCAATGATGTGGAGGGACGGCTCCTTGCTCTTCTGATCGCCGTCACGGTCGTCGCGGATGATGTTGTCGGCGATGAGGCTGCGGCGGACGTTTTCGAGACGGATGCCGACGCCGTCGCTGTCGAGGACGGAGTTGTGCGCAATGTTGAAGCGGCTGCAATCCACGAGATCGACTGCCGCACGCTGGCGATGGACGCCCGCCACCACATTGCCTTGGAAGCTGCAATCGTCGCATCCTGCGATGACGATGCCGTTGTTCTCAGACGCGTTGAAGCCGTTGACGAGGTAACGCGGATTGCGGTCGAAGTTGTTGTTCGCGACGACGATGTGCGAGCTGTTCTTGAGGCGCAGGTCGTGCTGGAAGCCTTCCCAGAAGGTATTGCCCGTGATGGTCACGCCCCGTGCGTCGGTGATGTCCACATTGATCTGCACATCGCTGAACACATTGTCGGCGATGGTGACATTGCCCTCGCGGGTGAACTTGCCCCCCGTGCGCCGCTCCAGGGAAGGATCGTCGCCCGCGCCAATGATGCGCACATTGGCCCCATCGGGTCCCTTGCTGCTGTGCTGAAGCGTGCAGCCCGTGATGGCCACTTCACCGATTGAGCCGCCGGTGCTGTCGAGCAAAACGTTGGCGGCGGGAGGTGTGTCGGCAGCCATGTTGCTCTCGATGTCGCAGCCGCTGATCTGGACGTTGCGCACGTTGCCCGCGCGCGATACCACGCCGCCGCCGTAGCAGTAGCTGATGTGGCAGCCGGTGATGTTGCTCTGGTGCAGATTGACGTTGTCGTAGAAGACGCCGATGCCGCTGTTCCGGTAGAAGTGGCAGGCATTGATGATCACATTGCGATTGCGCTCCACCAGATGCACCGCGTGGCGGCAATGGTGGATGCTGGTGCGCGTGATCGTGATCTCATGAGTGCCGAAGGCTTCAATGCCATCCGCCTCGGCGTGTTCGCCGACGATCTCGAGTCCATCCATCAGCGGCATGAGCTGACGATCCCACACATTGTCCTTCAACGATTCAGGCGCGGCGGACCCTTGAAGGTGCGTGCCCACTACCTTGACCGCCGGTCCGCTGCCCGCCATCACGAGACGGGCGACGCCCTGGCCCTGGAGGCTGGTGCGGCCCGCTTTGTCGAGGTCGATGATGAGGCCTTGGTTCAGGCGATAGATTCCCTTGGGCAAAACCAAGGCGCCCCCTCCTGCATCGATCATCTGCTGGAGCACGGGCGCGGCATCCGCTTTGCCATCAGCGACGGATGCGAGGTCTCCGGCGGCCAGGGATGAAACAACGAGCAGCGTGGAAAGGAGAGCACGGAGGAACATGCCGCACTCAACGAACGGCACACGATGAGTCTCGCTCTGATGCAAAAGATCACTCCGCCGCTGCGTCTCATCTTCACTCGACCCTCGTCCTCTCATGTTGCATCGACTGTTCTTCTCCCTCAGCCTTTTTCTCGCGGTCACCTTGGTGCAAGCCGAGGAGCCATGGAAAGTGGAGCCCGGCAAACGTGTGGGACCCATCACGGCCTACTCGTCCCTCTCCACACTCCAGGCCTTGTTCGGTCGGGACAAAGTGAAGGACGGCAAGCTGCCCGCCGCTGAGGGCGAGACGGTGGATGGCGCACGCATCCAGGTGGCCGAGGGTCGCGAACTGGAAGTGATTTGGGCACCCGATGCTGTGGGCAAGCGCATCTCTGAAGTGAGCCTGCTGGGCAAAACCTGGAAGCTCGATAACGGACTGCGTCTGGGCCTGGGCATCGAAGAGGTCGAGAAGATCAATGGCAAGCCCTTCACCTTGAGCGGCTTCGACTGGGACTACGGGGGTTACGCCTTCTTCGACGACGGAGCCCTCGGCAAAGGTCTGACCGTGCGCTTCTCGCCGACCGAGGAGAACTACAGCCTGGAGATTGTGGGCGAGAAGAAGGTCATCTCATCGAACGCCGCCCTGCGAGCCGCGCATCCTCTCGTGGTCGAAATCACCGTGCGCTTTGAACCATGAACTACCGCATCTGGGATCTTCACGTCCACCTTTCCGGGGTGCCCGGCTTGACCCCTGAGGAGCGGGCCTCACAGCTGCTTCGATACGCGGACCGGATGCAGATGGAGAAGCTGTGCATCTACATGGGCATGAAGTGGTCGCAAGACCCCGAGCCCGCAGACCTGCGCAAGCAAAACGATGAAGTGCTCCGCGCGCTCAAGGCGCATCCCGATCGCTTGATCGGCTTTGTCTATCTCAGCGCCCACCATGTCCAGGAAAGCCTGGCCGAGCTGGATCGCTGCGTGGCGAACGGCCCGATGGTGGGCGTGAAGCTCTGGGTGGCTCGGCGTTGCGCCACCGAGGAAATCGATCCGATCATCAAACGCGCCGCTGAACTGAAGGCGCTGATTTTTCAGCACACATGGTTCAAGGTGAATGGCAACTACGCTGGCGAATCCACCCCAGACGATTTGGTGGAAGTCGCCAAACGATTCCCCGAGGTGCCGCTGATCTGTGGGCACACAGGTGGCAATTGGGAACTCGGCATCCGTGCCATCAAGCGCTACCCCAACCTCTATGCTGACCTCGCCGGCAGCGAACCCACCGCTGGCTACACCGAGATGGCCGTCCGCGAGCTCGGGGCCGAGCGTGTCATCTATGGCTCCGACGCCGGAGGCCGCAGCTTTGCCACGCAACTCGCGAAGGTCCACGGAGCTGCGATCACCGAGGAGCAGAAACACCTCATCTTTGGCGGCAACCTGAGGCGGCTGCTGCGGATGAAGTGATCAAGCGAGCAACTCGCCCAGCTTCTTCAAGTAATCGAAGCCGAAGAGCCCCGTGTTGTGACCGTCGCTGAAGTCGAACTGAATGGCGTAGCCTCCGATCACACGCCAGCCTTTGACCGTGACACCGGGGAACTCGGTCTTGTCCGTGCCACCGATCTTGTTGCCCAGGAGATCGCGTTCTCCGGTGTTCTCGGCGCTGGGCGAGTAGGCGCGCAGGCGCTCCATGGGATAGTAGTCCTCGCTGCCGTCACTCCAGGCGATGGCGATCTCATGTCCGATGGCGTCGATGCGTTGGGGGGAAATCATGGCGCGAGTGTTAGCGGTGGCGCGCGAGTTTGCCAGTGCTTTGCTCGCGGCCATGATGAGCATTGATGAGTTGATGGACGAGGCCTCCGGGCATGTGGCGGTGGGCGAGCTGGAAGAGGCCATCGCGCTCTACCGGCAATGCGTGGCCCAGGACCCGCAGTGCTTTGATGCCTGGCATTCCCTGGGCATGGCGCTCATGAAAACGGATCAACTCAAGGAAGCGATCGGTGCCGGGCTCATGGCCGCCACCTTGAAGCCGAATGATCTGCTCGCCTGGACTGCGCTCTCACAAATGTATGTGAAGGGCGGCCAGATCGCCGAGGCGGAGGACGCGAAGGGCAAGGCCCGCATCCTGTCGCTCGGCGGCAAGGTGGTCAGGGATGCTCCGCCTTAGGGCGTGGCGCTCCAGCGAGCACGATAGAAGCGCGGCTGGCCAGAAGGAGGCGTGTCCGTGTAAGTGATCGTGGTGTCAGTGCTCTGCGCATTGGCAGTCAGTGCCGTCCAGGTTTGGAGATTGGTGCTGTATTCCCAGAGGTAGTAAAGGCCACGACGTGCAGGGCTGGTGAGCACCACGGTGCCGTTGGGCTGGTAGGTTTGCTCCGGCACCACTTCTTCGGACATGATCTGGCCATTGAAATACTTCTGTGCCAGCTTCCATACCTGCTTGCCGGATTGAGAGCCGACGATGCGGGACTTGTAATCGTCCTCGCGCACGTGGATGCCGCCCCAGCGACGGGAGTTACCGGCGAGGTCTGCCGCATCGTAGTAGGTGGCCCATTCCAGCGTCGTGGTTTCCGAGGGTCCCATTTCAAAGAAGAGGTAGTTGTTCTGCTGCGCGGTGAAGGTTCCGAGGCCACCTGGGAAGTAAGGATTGGCGGTGATCGCCGTCATGATCTCGGCTGCGGCGCGTGAGAATCCACTGTGCCCTGAGATGTAGCCAGGGAAGGCAGGCGTGTTGAAGGTCTTGCGCTGGTAGGGCTGCCAGTCGATCGCGCGCATCCAGCGCACGGGGCTGGTTTCGGTCGCCGGATTGCTGGGTTCCCCTGGCCAGGAATAGACCACGATGTCGCCCACATTGGCGGCAGCTGCGGCGTGACGTCCATTGACCGTGTCAGCCGTGACGACTTCGCACACGCCTGGCTCCAGGAGAAGACCTTGCGGATGATACGAGAGCTGGCCGGGATCCGACGACTGACCACGCGAGGCCATGTAACGAATGGCCGTGATCGGGCGCACGCCTTGGTAGAAACGCTTCACACCCCAGACAGCACAAGCGGCATCGTGGGTGGCGGCAGCGAGCGCGAAGTAGGTCTTCACATCCCATTCGAGGTCATCGACAATCGGACCCACCCCACCGATGCGCTTCACATGAAGCGGGCTGTCGGCCACTTCGTTGGCCAGCACGTGCCAGTGGCCAGGAGGCGTTTCGGACTGAGGACCATCTGCCCAGAACTCGGCCATAACGCGAGCGTAATCGCCGAACTTCACCGGGTTGGGTGCATAAGGTTGTCCGGTGTAAGGATTGACGGTGTAGCCGTGACCATCGTCGGTTCCAAGGGGGTTGTTTCCGAAGGAGGCAGGCGACATGTCGATGACTGTCTGATCGTTCAGTCGAGCACTGGCCTGGAGCACGTAGAGACAGCCCTGCTTATACTCGAGGTCTGACGCGATCTCCGCAGGCGACGGTGTCCCACCCGCCACATAGAGTTTCGATGGTGGGCCTGGATCAATCCATGGCAGCCCAGGTGCAGAGCGCGTGTGGGCAAAAGGAATGGTGTTGAGCCAGGTGACGCCCACGTATTTCTGCACGAGGTCTGCCTGGAGACCGTTCTGAGTGAAGGCGGCATCGAACGCAAGCGGCTGCCAGAGATTGGGGTCCGTTCCAGCCGGAATACCGTAACCACGAGGAATCCCGCTTTGCAGCACCACCATGGCAGGCTGTGGGTTGAAATATGAGGTGTCGTTGTAGCCGCCTTGCTGATTGGAACCATCGGCGAGGCCCCAAGCAATGATCGTGGCAGCAATTCGATTACCGAGTGCCGCAGGCGTGGTGCCGACGGTGGTCGTCGTATTGGTGTTGTAGCCAAGCTCCGCCATCTTGGCGTTGATGTTGTTGTAGATGGCCGTGACGTTCACCGAACTGGCGAAGCGATTCCGCAGCATCCGATAGGCGGCGTAGCTGATGGCTTCCTTGCGAGCAGCAGCAATGTCGCCAGCAGTGGCGCGCTCGTGGTGAATGTAGCCGATGGCTGTGGTGTCGTAGGCCGCCCAGGCGTCATACATCGCGGTCGCGACATGGAAGAGATTGCGGGCGTGAGCAGGCGGATGCGGTTTGTCCATGCGGATGGCTTCCAGCAATTGCTCGTTCCAGATACGCGCTGGTGTCGGATCGCTGACGACGATGCGATAAGTTGCTCCAGCGACAGGTGCCTCGACAATGTAGCTGCCGCTCGTCGTGCGGGCATAGCCCGTGTGCACATCGGTCCAACTCGAGAAGTTGCTCGACATTTGGATCTTGTTCATCTTGCCCTGAGTGGCGGTCCAAGTGATGAGCGCACTGCCATCCGGCTGATAAGCGACGGAGGGAACAATGGCCTCGCTCAGAATCGATCCGCTCCAATACTTCACAGCCTTGGTGTAGGCTGACACACCGGCCTGCGAGCCGATGATGCGACCGTGATAGTCGTCTTCATAAGGATGGATGCCTCCGAAACGACGGGATTGTCCTGCTTGGTCAGCTGCATCATAATAAGTCGTCCACTGCAGGTCCACTGAAGTGCTGGGTCCGAGGTCGATCTGGAGTGAATCTGCTGCCACCGTGTGGTCATGAAATCCGCCGGGGAAATTCGCCGAACCTGTGATCAACGTGAGCACTTCAGCCGCTGAACGTGAGAAGGTGGAATGCCCTGAGACATAGCCTGGGAAGGCTGGAGTGTTGAATGTCTTGCGCTGGAAAGGCAGCCAGTCCTTGCCCAGCATCCACCGGACAGGGCTCTGATTGGTGGCGATCGCTGGAGCAGCAGGGTTGGCTTGATGCTCACCTGGCCAGCCCATCAGGGCAATCTCGCCCACATGATTGGAGCCGAAGTCCTCGGCATTGGTCGCCACACTCCAAATCTTGTAGTGTCTCTCACCCACGTCCGAACTGGAGGTGGTGATGACTTCCACCAAGCCTGGTTCCAGCGGGATGCCCTCGGGATTGTAGGAAGCTGCCAGCGCTGGATCATCACCGGGATCGAGACCCTGGTCTGAACTCTGACCTTTGCTGCACATGTAGCGAATCGCCGTGATCGGACGCACGCCCGAGTAGTAGCGCTTCAGAGCCCAGGCAGCGCAGGCTGCGTCATGGACGCCCCCAGCGAGGGCCATGTAGGTCTTCACGTCCCATTCGAGGTTGTTCACGATCGGCCCCACTCCACCGATCTTCTTCACCAGGTCAGGATCATCGGCCACTTGGTTGGCCAGCACATGCCAGTGACCTGGGGGCGTTTCGGAGTTCGGACCGTCCGCCCAGAACTCGGCAAGCACACGGTAGTAGTCCCCCTTCTTCACCATGTTCGGTGAGTATGGCAGTCCAGTGACGGGGTTGGTAGCGCGGCCTGTTCCTGTGTCTGCGCCGAGTGGATTGTTGCCGATGGCTCCCGGGGAGATGTCGATCAATGTCTGGTCGTTGAGCAGCGAGGTCTTGCGCACAACATCCATGAAGTTGTCCTTGAATGAGGCATCCGTGGCGCTCGGCACACCCGGACGGCTCAGCCGTGATGGACCGCCAAACGGATCGATCCAGGGCTTGGTGGCGTCTGTCCGCGTGAGACTGAAGGGCACCGTTGCCAAAGACTGCACGCCCACGAAGGTCTGGGCACCACCAGGGATAGGGATGCCATTCTGGGTAACACTGGTCGAAAGATCCAGCGGCTGCCAGAGGTTGGGATCGGTGCCCGAAGGAACGCCGTAGCCAAGTGGCATATTGGGTTCAAAAACCAAGTTTTGCCCGAGCACAGGCATGGGCACGTTCAGGTTAGGATTGACCGCCGCAGTGTATGCTTGGGGATAGGTGGTATTGCTGAATCCATCGGACGCTCCCCAGTTGAGCACAGCCTGCCCGATGCGCTTTCCGACTTCGGCTGGTGCGACACCTGTGGTCACAGCCGACTGCCCCGTGCTGCTGGAATAGCCCAAGTTAATCATCTGGGCATCAAAGCTAGCCAAGGAAGCTGCAGAACCAGCCCCCGAGCTAAACCGTGCGCGGAGCACCCGATAGGCTGCATAGCTGATGGCCTCGTGCCGGGCACCCTCAATATCCGGTGGCAAAGGACTGACTTTTTCATTGTAAAGATAGCCGACTGCCGACGAGTCATAAGCAGCCCAGGAGTCAAACATCGCCACCGCCGTGTGGTGGAGATTGCGAGCGTGCCCTGGAGGATTGGGGACGTTGCGCCGGATCGCTGCCATGAGTTGCTCGTTCCAGATTCGTGCCGCAGTCAGAGACACGATCGTCCTGTCAAAGATCGCAACTCGATACGTCCCGCCCGAAACGGGTGAGCTGTCGGTGATCGTCCCGTTCGTGGTGTTGGCATAGATTTGTCCGATCCCTGTCCATGTCACTCCATCGGTGGAGCGCTGAGCCGCATTTTCTTTTCCTACCACTGCCGTCCAGTTCAGCCGCTTGGAGCCGTTGGTGTTGGTGATCACGGTAGGCGTGACATACGTCTGCGCGTGGCTGAGTCCCGAAATGGCGAGAACATTCAGGAGCACGAACAAAAGAAGCCTGTTCATAGGTGTGGTGGTGTGGTGAAATGTTGACGGGTTCCTTTGAGAGGACTAGCGACGACGACGGCGAACGACCAAAGCGGTGCTGAGCAGGAGCAGCAGGCCGCTAGGCTCAGGCACCACCGAGAGGCGCAGGTGGTTGCTCGTCGAATTGAAGCTGCCACGGATGATATTGGCCTCCTCCACCTCGATACTTGCCAGCGTCTGGGAACCTAGCGCTGCGGGGAATTCCCATCCTGACGAGGTGGTAAAGATCCCCCACTCCGAGGCCGTGGACGCAGTGGATGAATTGAAAACCCAGAGCACGAGGTCCGTGTTGGTAGGCAGGTAAGTCGATTCGATACCTGTGATCTGACCGAACACATGCCCTGCCTCGAACTGATCATTGATCACGATGTTCTGCCCTGGCGCACCGGTTTGCAGCACACTTCCACCATTAGGCCTCGACTCGCCGAGAGGCGTGAACAGCGCATCAAGTTCAGCGTAGTTGTTGCTCGTCGCGAGCACGTTACGCGTCACCAGATCGGTCCAGTTGAAATATCCGACGCGGATCACTGAGCCAGCAGTGAGCAGTTGATCCGTGCTCGTGGTGTAGCAGGGACCGTTGTTGCTGTTGACCGTGATGGACACGGTAGCACCGAAGGCTGCCGACGCCGTCAGGCAGAGCGCCATGAGCGCGTGAACGAAGATGCGGGAGTTCATAGGTTTTGAGATGAGAGGTTTAAGGAGTCACGGACTGGAAGCGGACGCGGTAGAAGCAGCGTGATCCGGCGGGAGCCACACACTGGCGGGTCTCATAGCTGGCATCGGAGGCAATCACGGTGCTGGGTGCTGGGTCCCAGGTCTTGAGATCTGCGGAGCACTCTGCGATCACTTCCACGTCTGGCAGTGCGCGCGGGCTCTTGAAGGTGAAAGTGGCACCTGTGCCATTGGCTGCGAGGCTGGCCGGTGAAGCATCGCGACTGGCGGGATTCAGGCCCCAGGCATACTCGGCCAGGTTTTGCAGACCATCGCCATCTGTGTCTGCCGAAAAGCCTACCCCAGCGCCCGTCGCGCCAGGGCCAAACTTCTTCCATGTCCAATTGCTGTAGCTGGCAGCCACCGGAGCCAAGCGCAGTTGAGTCGTGAGCGTCTCGCCTTGCAGCGCCTGCACAGCAGCGCTCGTCGCGATCGGCGTGGTGCCGAGGCTGGGCGGAGCCGTCCATGTCGAGGCGGTGAAAATGCCGCTCTGCGTCGCCTGCTGGATGTCTGAAGCGTCGAAGACCCAGACGTAAAGCTTGGTGCCCGTGGGCATGTAAGCGGCGTTGATCTCACTCACGGTTCCGAAAACCTCGCCCGCTGCCGGGAAGTCATTGGTGCGCAGCAGGTTGCCAGAACCCGCGACCTGCTGGGCCGTGCCCGAACCGGTGGCACCTTCGGCCAGCGGCTTGAACCAGCTCTTGAGCTGATTGAGGTCCGTCGTGGTGCTCAGCGTCTGGTCACGAGTCGCCTCGGGAAGGTTGAACGTGCCCACGCGGATCGTGCAGCCCGCAAGCAATGCCTTGCCTTTGGAATCGGTGAATTGCCGTCCCCCGGCGCTGGTGAGAGTGACCGTGCCCGCCTGCGCCATGGGAACAGCGAGGGCCGCGAGGCAAAGAAGAAGTGAGAAGCCTTTCATGGAGGTGGGAAGATGAGGCTGGGATTAGGGGCTGACCGTCACAGGGGTGAGGGCCATGTTCTTGGCCGTGTCCACATTGATCACCACACTCGCGCCAGCGGGGAGGCTGGTGTTGTTGGCGTTCTGGCCCAGGCCGTTGATCAAGTTGGAGCCCGTGCTCAGGTAGGTGCCCGTCTGGGCCAGTGATCCAGGGTCGAGCACCACGATCGAGTCGTTGAAAGCCTCTAGGCTGCCTGTGATGCCCAGAGCGCTGAGCGTCGTGGTCGTGCCCAGAGGATTGAGGGCGCCGATCAGGTTCGGCACGCTGGCGTTCGCCTTGATCTTGGTCGGCGTTGTCTTCACGTGGCAGACCTCGCCTTTGCCCAGGGTCAGCGTGAGCGCGTTCGTGACCTGGAGGACCATGCCCTGGCCCGGACGGATGATGACGTTGTTCGAGTTCGCTCCGAGAGCGCTGATCCAAGTCGAGTTGATGCTGTTGAAGAAGTAGCTCTGCTGAGTGCCGTTGCTGGCGAAGAGGCTGAGGCTGTCGGTGAAGGGCAGGAACCCTCCGCCATCGGGCAGCAAGCCTGCAATCGTCGTGTGCTTCCGCACGGTGAAGACCATGCCATTGGTCAGACCGGCGGCGGCGGGCGTGGTGTCGAGCTTCAGCGTGGTCGTGGTGTTCGAAAGGATGTCGATCGCCAGTCCTGCGCACGTGCCCGAGGCAGGCTCCGCGTAGTGGAGGGTGAACTCTCCTGCCGTCCAGCCCGGCGCATCAAAGGTGACCAGCGCCTTGCCATCCACGTCAGCCGTAACCGTTACGGCGGCACCTTGATAGACATCTTTGGTCACCAAACCACATACCCAGGCTGAGTTGCCCACTGGGACTGGCACTTGGTAGAAACCAACGATCCCAGAAGTCGCAGCATGCGACGACGTAGCCATCAAGAAGGATGCAACGCCGACCAAGCTGGCGATGCGGAGCCGGGAGACTGCAAAAGTAAACGCGTTCATGGGTCGAAGGGGGGCGCGATATAAATTAACGATTGTTAATATACAGCATCTGTGAGTTTGAATTCAAGGCGTATTTCATAATTTCCATATTTTAAAACGAGGACAGAAAAAGCTAGGAACACTCCTGGCTCCCCTCGTTCAATTTTACACCACCTCTGCGGACAAGTTACTTCACCCGTCGCCAGACCTCGGGCATCAGCCGCTCCAGCGCCGACGCCGTGGTTTTCGGCAGCAGATCGACCGTCAGCGGCACCGGGACCGCATCCAGGCGATCGAATTCTGCCAGTGCCCGACCGTGCTTGTAAGCGGGGTCCAAAGCCCCGCCGGGCGTGAGCTTGGCTCCCGGCCATGCAGGATTCGGCGCACTCAGGAAAAACCGATCGTCCGCCTGCGTGCAGGTTTCCCCCGCCTTCAAACGCACCCTCGCCCTGGCAAGCTCGCGGAACAGTTCCTTGGCCGTGAATTCAGCCGGGTTGATGAACTGAAGCTTCTCCCGAATCAATGCCGCGTAAGGCTGAGAGCCATCGCTGGCCCGGTAAACTCTCAGCGCCTCGAAAGCCGCCGCAATCTCGCGCTGCGCCATGGGGTAGTGTGTGCATCCGAGCACCACCATGCCGATGGGGGTGTCGTCCCCACTCTTCCGGTGGCGCTCGACGAGGGTGGTCACTTCGTAGCGAACATGATTGAACACGCTGTTCAGTTGAGAGCCAATCATGCCGACGGGATCGAATTGATACACTGGCATCAAAGTCGGGTCTGGTGAGGGGCCTTGATAAGGTGCCTGTCGTTCGGGTGTGGTGGAAACAAAAGCCGGATCGCCCTCGATGGCACCCGCTAGGCCCACGCTTCCCTGTTGGATGATGACAGGCATCGGCTTGCCCGCCAGACCAGTGGCCTGCGAAATGGCCTTGGGGTAGGCCTCGCACCCGCAGGTGCCCACCGTCGCGAGCACGGCGATCGCGTCGGGGCGCGAATCGCGCGGCAACAACTCCATCACGCCACGCGCTCCGGCTTCCACCACGCCGATCACAGGGATGCTCAGGCCCCACCTCGCGATCACGGCCCGAATGTCTTCAAGGCCAAAAGCCGTCGCCGTGTTACAAGCGATCACGATGGCTTTCACGCCTGCCTTATCGCTCAGCACTTCGCCCTCGGGTTTGGAAAGGTAGCGTTGCCCGAGCAGGAAGGTCGCATCGCGCAGGATCAACTCGCGCAAAAGATCTTCGCGGCCCGCTGCTGGGTAGTTCCCATAAGGCATGTTGGCCTGATCACCGAAGTAGGTGAATCGCTCCCCAGCGAAGTCCCCCACCCCGTCCGCTCCGGGTTGGAGTGTGTCATTATTAAAGGCATCCAGCTTGAGGATCGCATCCAATACGGTCAGCCCCCCGATCCCCGAATCAAAAACGCCCACCGGGAGCCGCTTGAGGTCGCCTGCGTAAATCGAAGGATCAAAGGACCACAAGACCTCGCCCTTCGAATGCTTCGCTTGATGCTCCTGAATCGCTGCCACAGGATCAGCGGCCGCTGTCAACGAACCAACCCATATCCAAGCAAGGAGCGTAGCGCCGTGTTTCATGCCCGCAGCCTATCGAACCAATCGCGGAGATGCAAGAGCACGCGCCCGATCTCGAGCGCGTGCCGTGAATCGGCATCAAATCGCCAGCGCTTTGTCCGCATCACCAAACTGACCCATGTGGACGCCCATGCGATCCATGATGGCCATGTGGAGGCGGCAAAGCTTGCGGTTCTCGTCCTTGCTGTAGTCGTAGAATTGTCCGCCCTTGATGGTGCCGCCGCCGAGGCCTGCGAGCACGACGGGGAGCTGGCGAGAATCATGCGCATTGCCGTCAAAGAGGCTGCTAGTGAGCATGATCATCGAGTTGTCCAGGAGGCTGCGTTCGCCCTCGTTGGTGTTGGCCATCTTAGTCAGAGCTTCGGCCCAGAGCTTCACCTGATACTCGTTCACCTTCTGATACATCGCGAGGCGGTGCTCATCGCCCGCGTGATGCGACAGCTCATGGATGCCTCCGGTCACATCGGCCAACCCTTGGAAGCGCATGTTCGACAAATCATTGTTCATCATGAAGGTGGCCACACGCGTGCGATCCATCTGGAAGCCGAGCACCATGATCTCAAACATCAGGCGCAGATGCTCTTCGGCCACGGCTGGGATGCCAGGGCCTGGGCGCTTCATGGTCACCGATTTGACCGTCGGCTGCCAGCCTTCGCCATTCGTCTCCGCCTTGCTGAACTTCTCCGCCCGCTCCACGCGCTGCTCAAGTTCGCGGACCGAGGACAGGTATTCATCCAGCTTCTGCGAGTCGCGATGGCTGAGGCGGGTGCGCAGGGAGTTCGCGTCGTCGAGCACGAGGTCGAGGATGCTCTTGTCGCGCTTGCGCTGAGAGCCGTCGTCGAAGAGCTGATCGAAGGCTTGCTGCGGGAAGATTTCCTTCGGCGCTGGAGTGGTCGGATTGCTCCACGAGATGTAAGCCGAGTAGATCGAGGTGAAGCCCGAGTCCACGCTGTAGCTCGGACGCTCCGTGCCCAGCACCATGCTCGGCACCGGCGTTTCCTTGCCAGCATGGGCCGCGATGATCTGATCCATGGTGATGCCCACTTCCACATCCGTGGTGGTCTTTTTCACCTTCAGACCCGAGAGCACATTCATCTTTGGATAGTGTCCGCCCTCACCCTGCACCGTGGTGGGATTCCACAGGCCCGTGAACACATTCACCTTGCTCTTGAGCGGCTCCAGAGGCTTCAGCGATTGAAGGAATTCCATGCCGCCAGGGCCTTGTTTGGCACCCCAGTGATACGGGTTCACGCCGTTGCCCGTGAAGCAGACGGCGACACGACGCGGAGCCACGTTCTTCTTCAGTGATTCAGCGCCAAATGAGCAGACAGATTCGAGCCAAGGCAATCCCATGAGGATGCCGGCACCGCGGAGAAACTTGCGACGGGAATGGTTCATTATTTTTTGGGGGACTCAGGAGACGAACATCGGGGCTGCTAGCTTTCAAAGCAGGCCCCTGATGCTGCATACGAACAATTCACGCACGAGGTATGCCAAACGATCACACGCCCAGCGCAACCAGCTCGATGCTCCGTCTTGCAATACGCTGCACGCTGATCACGTAGCCCGCTGTCCATGCAGCCCACCTCCTTCTCCTCGCGTTCACGTCGTTCCTTCCTCAAGGTCAGCACCGCTCTGGCTGCGACTCCGCTCCTAATGAAGAACGAAGCTGCCAATGCTGCCAACCCCGGCACCAAGCTCATCGCCTACGTCGGCACCTACACCTCGCCGCTTAAGAACATGCGGCCCACACAAGTCGATCTGCCGCCGGGCAATGGACGTGGCATTCATCTCTTCGATGTGAATCGCGAAACGGGTGCCCTCACACCTTGCGGATTGTATGAGATGGGCACGAGCCCTAGCGCGCTCGCCTTCAACGCATCCAAGACACGACTCTACTCGGCCAATGAAACCGAGCGTCTTGGCGACAACGAGTCCGGCAGCGTCAGCGCCTTCGCCATTGATCCATCCACAGGCCAGCTCACGCTGCTCAATTCGGTGAGTTCCTGCGGCAAAGGTCCCGCCCATCTCAGCGTGCATCCCTCGGGCAAGTTCGTGCTCGTGGCGAACTACTTCGGAGGGTCCGTGGCCGTGATGCCGATCAAAGAAGATGGCAGTCTCGGCGAGGCCACGGACGTGAAGAAGGATGCTGGCCAGCTCGGCCCCACCAAGGCCACCAACGCCGCCCCCGGCAGCTTCGCCTTCAGCGGCCATGATCAAACTCACGCCCACATGATCGAAGCCGATCCCTCGGGCAAATTTGTGATCCATGTGGACCTCGGACTCGACCAGATCATCGTGTGGAAGTTCGACGCCACGAAGGGCCAGCTCATCGCGAACGACCCTCCCTTTGTGAGCCTGCCCCCAGGCGATGGGCCCCGGCACTTCGCCTTCCATCCCAATGGTCGATGGTTCTACTCGATCCAGGAGGAAGGCTCCACCGTCGTGCTCTTCGACTACGATGCCGACCACGGTAAACTCACTTCGCGCCAGACTATCTCCAGCCTGCCTCCTGGATATGCGGGCAGCAACTTCTGCTCCGAGATCGCCGTCTCCGCAGATGGCAAGTTTGTCTATGCAGGCAATCGCCTCCACGACAGCATCGCCATCTTCGCGATCGGCAACGATGGCACGCTCACCTTCGTCACCGAGGAATGGACTCGCGGCGACTACCCCCGCAGCTTCACCTTTGATCCCACTGGCGAGTTTCTTTACTCCTGCAATCAACGCGCCGATCACATCGCCGCCTTCCGCGTGGACAAGGCCACCGGCGGCCTCAAGTTCACCGGGCACTACACGCCCGTGGGCAATCCTTCGATCATCGTGTTTCGCGATCTGTAGCTAACAGCCCAGATCATTTGACGATCGGTCACGAGAGATCTTCTTCGAGGAACGTTGAGTAGCTGCGAATGCCGCCCGCCTTTCGCAGCCTCGGAGTCATAATGATGCTCAGTGCCTCAGTCACGCGAGCCGATGATCTCTTTGTTTCCAAGGTGGAACCGCTCCTGAAGCAGCGGTGCTTTGAGTGCCACTCGCATGAGAAGAAGATCAAAGGTGGTCTCGCGCTCGATTCGAAGAGCGGCTGGGAGAAAGGTGGAGACAGCGGACCAGCGATCGCTCCTGGCAAGCCGGAAGCGAGCCTCATCATGAAGGCACTGAGCCACGCCGAGAAGGACCTCAAGATGCCACCGAAGCAGATGCTGCCACGCCTGGAGATCGAACTGCTGGCCGAGTGGATTCGCCAAGGCGCGCCTGATCCGCGCGTCGCATCAGCAAATACCGCAGCGCTGAAATCGGACGACACGTGGGCCACCGAATTCCAGAAGCGCCTCGATTGGTGGAGCCTCAAACCGATGCGCAAAGTCGAGCCACCGACGGTGAACGATGGCGCGTGGTCAAAGGAGCCTGTGGATCGTTTTATCAAAGCCACGCTCGATGCCGCTAAACTCACGTCCGCACCGCCAGCGAATGATGCCACGCTTCGCCGCCGTGTGAGCTTCGTGCTCACGGGGCTCCCCCCATCAGCATATCAGTCCCATCCGACCTATGAGTCCCATGTCGACTCATTGCTCGCCTCACCACACTTCGGCGAACACTTCGCCCGACACTGGATGGACGTGGTGCGCTACACGGACACGTATGGCTACGAATGGGACAATCCCGCCAAGGGCTCGCACGAGTATCGCGACTACCTCATCCGCGCCTTCAATGACGACGTCGGCTTTGATCACCTCGTGCGCGAGCAACTCGCCGGAGAACTTCTACAGCAGCCGCGCATTCATCCGCAGGCGCAAACCAACGAAAGCCTCATCGGCCCCATGTTTTACCACATGGGCGAGCACCGCCACGGCAGCAGCCTCATGTTCAACGGCATCCATCAGGAGATGGTGAACAACAAAATCGACGCCTTCTCCAAAGCCTTCCTCGCCACCACAGTCGCCTGCGCACGTTGCCACGATCACAAGCTCGAAGCCGTCTCGCAGCGCGACTATTACTCACTCGCGGCGATGTTCACCACGCCTCGATGGACTTCGCGCGTCATTGATGCCCCCGGCAAGAACGACACCGCCATTGCGAAGCTCAAAGAGCTGCGTGCGTCGATTCGTGCCGAAATGGCCAAGCTGTGGCGTGAGTCTCAGCCCCTTCTCCCGGCTGCGGCAAAGGAGGCACAGGATGGCTCGGTTTCGCCGCAGAGGGGCAACGAGGCAGAGGTCGCGAAGTGGAAGAGCATTCTCGATGAAGTGTCAATACTCACACTGAAGCCGACGGAGATCGCCTATCCGCTCGTGCGATTGCTTCAACGTCCGAACGACGCAGCGGCCACGTTCAATGAACTGAAAGCCGAGTGGATCGCTGCTCGCTCGGCAACGAAAAAGGCAAACGCAAACTTCAAGCCGCTGCTCGATCTCGATCACGCGCGGCTGCCGGAAGGTTGGGTCTTCGAAGGCGATGGTTTTGCCCATGGCTTCGTCACGGAAGCCACGCCTCTGATCGCTCTCGAGGGCGACACGATAGTCTCGCGACTGCTGCCACGCGGATGGCATTCGCACGCTCTCAGTTCGAAGCTGCCCGGCAGCCTGCGCATGCCGCCGCAGCATCTCGTGCCCGGCAAGTTCGTGAGCCTCTGCGCCGCTGGAGGCGGGTTCGGTGGTCATCTTGTCGTCGATGATCATGCCTTCCAAAACGAAACCATAGCGTTCTACACGAACTCCGATCCGCAGTGGAAATCCTTCGCCGATGCCGAGCTGAGGAATGGTGCCCAGCAAGTCACCGTCGAGTTCTGCACGTCCTCGCTGAACCCCAATTTCCCACCACGGACTGGCCTCGCGAAGGGACTCAAGAACAACGACTTCGGCTACGACAAACGAAGCTGGCTCAGCATCACTGGCATCGTGGGGCATGACACTGACAGCACGCCTCAGGATGAATTCGATGGCTTCGCGACCTTGTATGAAGGCACTGATGCGAAGACCAGCAACGAAGCCTGGGCGCGCATCTCCGCTTGGTTCCACAATGGAGTCCAGCGCTGGTGCAGCGATCAAACAAGGCCCGGCGACCAAAAGCTCATCGAGTTCTTGCTCGCGAAGAAGCTCCTGCCGAACCAACTCGTCGCTGGCACCAAGCTCGCCGACCTCGTCGCCGACTATCGCCGCATCGAAGCCAGCATCGCCTTCCCGCGCACGGTGAACAGCATGGACGAACGCGACGTAACCACCGCGAAGTATCCTCTCAACGTTCGAGGCAATGTCGATGCCCTCGGCGAGCTTGTGCCGCCCGCGTCGCTCCAAATGCTGCACGGCGATCGCATCACCAACCGCCTCGCTCTCGCCAACTCCCTCGTCGATCCCGAGCATCCGCTCACGGCACGCGTGTATGTGAACCGCGTGTGGCAGTGGATCTTCGGCACCGGCCTCGTCGCCACGCCGGATGACTTTGGCCGCCTCGGCGACAAACCTTCGCATCCCGAACTGCTCGACTGGCTTGCCCGCGAGTTCATCCGCGAAGGCTGGTCCACGAAGAAGCTCGTGCGCAAACTCGTGCTCAGCCAGACCTTCCGCCAGTCCGGCCAAGCCACCGATGCCGCACGCGACCGCGATCCATCAAATCGCCTCCTCTCCTACTATCCCACTCGCCGTCTCGAAGCCGAGTCCATCCGCGATTCACTGCTCGCCGTCTCCGGCCGACTCGATCCGCAGCTCTACGGTCGCCCTATCCTCCCCTCACGCCCCGCAGAGGATGGAGCAAAACGTCTGTTCAGCGGCCCGCTCGATGGCAACGGTCGCCGTTCGATTTACCTTCAGATGTCCATCATGCAGCCACCGAGTTTCCTCACCGGTTTCAATCTCCCCGACCTCAAACTTCCCACCGGCAAACGCGATGTGACCAATGTTCCAACGCAAGCGCTCATCCTCATGAACGACCCGTTCGCGAACGCGATGGCGAAACATTGGACCACCGAGATGTTGAAGCAATCCACCAGTCGTGAAGCCCGCATCCGCAGCATGTTCGCCCGCGCTTTTGCCCGCCATCCGAGTAACGTAGAGATGCAACGCTGGCTCACCGCGCTCGACGATTTCGGAGCCAACACACCCGCTGCCTGGGAGAGCCTCGCTCACGCGTTCTTCAACGCGAAGGAGTTCATCTACTTCCGATGATGACCGTGTGCGTCACGAACGCGACAACACTTCAACAGCCATGAGTGTGGCGGCGCTGCGGTTCTCGACGCCCATCTTTTGGAAGCACTGGCTCACGTGGTGCTTCACCGTGCGCTCGCTCATGTCGAGCAGCATCGCGATGTCGCCATTGCTCTTGCCTTGAGCCACCCAGGCCATCACTTCGGCTTCACGAGGCGTGAGACCAAAGGCGGTCTGCAGGGGCACGTAGTTGTCGAAATCAGGATTGAAGACACCGGCCTCTTGAATGGCGCTCTGCACCACGTTCGCGCGTTCCAAACGCGAGCGGACTGCCGCCATCAGTTCGTTATGCACCACCGGCTTGGTCAGGTAGTCATCAGCACCGCTGTTCATCCCGGTGCGAATGTCATTCCGGTCACTCTTAGCGGTGAGGAAGATGAAGGGCGTCATGGCGAACGAGGGATCAGCGCGAAGCGTCTGCACCACGCCATAGCCATCCAGCTCAGGCATCATCACATCACACAGAATCAGATCGGGCTTCTCCGCCTTGGCGACTTCAACGCCTTCTCGTCCATTGGCAGCAGAGCAGGTTTTGAAGCCTTCCATTTCGAGAATGAAGGCGATGTTCTTCCGCATGGAGGCCTGGTCTTCGATGATGAGTATCTTCTTCATTGGGAGTGGGAGTCTGAACGTGAACAATCGAACATGGGTAAGCGGATGATGAAAGTCGTTCCTTTCCCGACTTCGCTCTTCAATTCGATGCTGCCTTCATGCAGATCGACGCATCGTTTCACAATCACGAGCCCGAGGCCGGTGCCAGGAATGTCGCCCACGTTCGTGCAGCGGTGGAAGGCTTCATAAAGATGAGCGCGGTCATGCTCTGGAATGCCAATGCCGTGGTCCTCGACCTCGCAGACTACATCCCCGCCATCGCGCCCGACCCTCACCATGACATCGACTTCCTCGGGAGAATACTTCACGGCGTTGTGGATGAGATTGCTCAAAATGTGACGGATCAGAGCCTCGTCTCCCCGAGCACCTGAGAGATCCCCTTCGCAGTGAAGTTTGATCGGACACTTGCGATTCGTCGCCGAGAGGGACTCGTCGATCAACTTGCTGATCAGCACTTCCAGATCCACCGGAGCGGGGCGGAATCCCAGCTTGCCGGCTTCCACGCGACCAAGGACGAGCACCTGCTCCATGAGTCCGGCCATGTTGCGCGTGGCTCCGTGAATCTCATCACATAGCTCACGCCGCTTCTCGGGAGGCAGCTTGTCATCAAAGTGCCGCATGATCTCCACAGCCGACATCGTCACCCCAAGAGGCGTGCGAAACTCATGACTGACCATGCTCACGAAGCGCGACTTCAGATCGTTCAGTTCCCGCTCCTGCTCCAGGGCCTTGCTTAGATTGGCGCGCGCGACCTCCAGCTCGGCGGTGCGTGCCTGCACTCGTTGTTCGAGCGTCTGGTTGAGCGCCTGCATCGACTCCTCGGCCTGTTTCATCTCGGTGATGTCATTGTGAATCGTCACCACTTCGATCACCTCGCCCGCTTCATTCTTGACGGGGTAAAGCACACCGCCGATCCAGCGCGTCTCCGGTGGATCGCCTGGCACCGGATAAGGCACAGGAGGCACATGCACGACTTCCCCTTCGAAAGCTTTGCGAATCGCATTCACTGCGCCCGAAGCATTCAGGTCAGGATCGTTGAGCACATTGAAGGCATAGCCTTGCTCTTCAGACAAACGGAACAGCTTTTGCCAGGCTTCGTTGAAGCGCTTGGTCTGTCCATCAGGTGCAAAGATCTGCACGCTCAGCGGGCTCTGCTCAAAGAGCAGCTTCCAGCGCTGCTCGCTGGCGCGCGCAGCGTCAGTAGCCTCCTTCAGCGCGGCCGTGGCGGCGGCCTGGCGGCGCTGTGAGCGGCGCAGGATCATGATCCACGCAAACAAAAGCCCGACCACGAGCACGCTTGATCCCACCCAGAGCCCGAGGCGGCGCTCCACAAGTTCGGCTGAGACACCGAGCGACTTCACATCCAATGGCGAGAACAGCCACAACTGGCGTGGGGTGTCCGGTGTAGCCTTATCGACGACGCCTTGCACCAGAAGATCATCATCGACCTTCAGCGAATCAAACGGATGCAGGATCGAACTCTGATGCACAGCAGTGAGGCGCTGTCCACGTGCCTTGAGCAGCATTGTGGTGCGCCATTCGCCACGTCCGACGGGAGAGACCTGGATCGTGAGCAGCCGTGCGCGAATTTGAACGAGATCACTCGTGTGCTCACCGGCAGTGATCCTGTTCACCGTGGTGTCCACGGGTGAAACTTTTTCCTGATGACCAGTGATGCGCACGGATGAGCTAGCGAGGTCATACGCTGCGTAGCGCGGCGAGGGGATTCGATGCCCGGAGACCTCTACCAAGTCTCCCACCTTCAGCTCGGGCAACAAGCCGCAGTCAGCAAAGCCGATGGCCGGTGGATTGCCCGGACGAACCCAGGGCATCTGAAGACTGACGCAAATGGCTGCGCGTTCACCACGCACGTAAAGCACCGATGGCTCGCGTCCCACGAGCACACCCCGGGTCCGCACAGGCTCGCCTTGGGGCACGAGTCCGTTTGCGACATCGACGGTAGAGAACTCGGGAGCATCGAAAGGGCTGGTCTTCCCGGTCTTGATGACTTCCACGAAGGAGGGATCAGGCACGATCATCTCCGCGCCGCGAAAATTCAGCGCTAGACCAGTGGCAAGTCCGGTGAAGCGTAATCGCGCGCCAAAGAGGTCCTTCGGGAAGTGTGTCACATCGGGGCTGCGCACTCCAACGGTCGTCCAGGTCTCCTCGTCACCGACGGAGTAAGTCATCGCGTTGGGTTGCAGCATCCATGCGTGAACGATGCCCTCGAAGGTGACCCAGTGCCCCTCGCTCCGATACTTCATAAACTGGTCGATTGTGACCTGCTCAGGCTTCGGCACACGGCCTTTACCCGTAACTCGCACGTAGCAATCAACCATACCGTAAGTCTTCATCGCAAATGAGGGCTGGTCGATGGCAGAGCCGATGATCTCCACCTGATCACCCGGGAGCAGTGCAGGCGCCTCGCCACCATCACCGAAGGTGGTCCTGCCATCGCCCGGCACACGCGTCTCGGCGAGTGCAAAGGCTGCGGTTTCGCCATCGCCCTGCACGATGAGTTTGCGCTGCTCCATCACGGTGATGAGGGTGCCACGCACCCGAAGCCGCTTGCCCAGTATGACCTTGCGGGCACTGACGTCCTTCATGCTTACCAGCGGCGCATCGAAGGGATCGTTGGTCCCAGGTTCCAGCATCTCGATGCGATCTATCGAGTCCACCTGAATGGACTCGCCCGCGTTGTTCTCCTGCGTGTTGATTCCCGTGATGCGAACCTTCGCTCCCAGGATGTTTTCGGGCAATTGATCGATCTCAGGCACTGACAGCAACGCGGTGAGCCAGCCATCTTTCGAGGCCAGCTTGATCGTGAATCTTGACGATGAGCGACGCCAGTTCACCACCCATCCCTGAGTGCTCACCCACTGATCACGACGTTCGCAGGCATTGAGTTCGGCAAAGCTGGCGGGACTTGCAGCAGGCAGCGGCTGGAAGTCGCCTGCCTTCACGCTGGTCGCCGCGATCATGTGATACCGCTTCTTGTTCAGCTCGTAGTTCGATACGTAGCCCTCCACGTCCACCTCCTGACCAATGCGCAGGTTCGGCATGGGGACGGGAGCAATCACCATGATCGACGTTTTCCCGTCATGAAGCACCAAGCGCTGCGGCACGGGCCCCGCACTCACGACGATTCCATGGAGTCGCACCGGGAAGGCGTGGGCGACCGCCTCTCCTAGCTGCACCCGCTTCACCGCCTCCACCGAGGTCATCGGCAAAACATCGGCCTGTCCCTGCACCGTCACCACAAGGGCTGACGTGAGAGCAAGGACCGAGAAGAGGAGAAAACGAATCATCAGAAGTCAGAGAGTAGCACACTGGCCGTGCCTTCAGGTATCGGACTAAAGTTCAATAGCGCCTTGCTTGACCACGCAATCTCAAGGGTTGGCAGACGGCATGCCAGACTAAAGTCGTAGCACCTTGGGACAATACCGCGCCAAGCGGTTCAAGTGCAGGGTGGGCTCGTCAGTTCAATCACTCTTCTATCGAGACCACCATGAAATCCAACTCACTGCTGATCACGCTGCTATGTCTGCTCTTCGCTGCACGGTCAGCTTTCTCCCAAGCACCGGCCTACACACTACAACAAACCTTGCAGGCTCCTTCAGACCTCATGGCAGGGAGCCGTTTCGGCAGCTCCAGTGCGCTGGATGGCAACCGCCTCGTGCTCGGCGGCACTGGCGACAGCACCGTCGCCAATCTGGGTGGTAGCGTGAAGATCTTCGATGCCACCACCGGGGCGCTGCAAATAACGATCTCTGCGCCTGTGGCGCAGACCAGCCAGGAGTTTGGTGGCTCGGTGATCTTGCAAGGAGACCGCCTCATCGTGGCGGCCAGACGCACACACGGAACCAACACCGCCCAAGGTTCCGTGTATGTGTATGACCTCGCCAGCGCGACCCCGACCGTGCCAGTGCTCTCGATCCCGAATCCATCGCCTTCCGACAATGACTTCTTTGGTGCTGCCATCGCGTTATCGGGCAACCGCCTCGTCGTTGGTGCGAACAACAATGACACGGGTGCCACGGACGCCGGACGTGTTTACGTTTACGATCTCGCGGGTGCCACACCCACCGTCCATACGCTAGCCATTGATAACCCCACGCCAGGTGCCAGCGAGAGCTTTGGCATCTCACTCGCGCTGGACGGCAATACACTGGTCGTATCCTCCACGGGCGATGACACGGGTGCCACCAATGCAGGCATCGCTTATGTCTTTGATCTCAGCAGCGGCACACCAAGCACCCCGGTGCACACGATCAACAATCCCGACCCGCTCGCCAACGAGAACTTCGGCGGCACCATCACCCTCTCCGGATCACTGGTGGGAATTGCGTCCTCCACCAACATGGTCAGCGGCGTCGCCGCAGGCAGCGTCTATATCTATGATCTCTCCAGCGGCACACCGGCTGTGCCCGTGCACACGATTGACAACCCCACACCCCAGACCAATGACTTCTTTGGCTCGGCGATGAAGTTACAAGGCACCCGCCTCGTCGTCACTGCCAGCCGGGACAACTTCAACGGGGCTCAGACGGGTAGCGCCTATGTCTATGATCTGGCCAGCGGCACGCCGACCGTGGCAGTTCACACGCTGAACAACCCCGCACCGGCCACCCAGGATTTCTTTGGCACCTCTGTGGCACTCTCTGGAAACCGCATTCTCATCGGAGCTTCCCAAGATGATCTCGCTGCTCCCAACTCAGGCTCGGGCTACTTCTACAACCTCTCGTCCGCAACGCCCACGGTGCCGGTGTTGACACTGGCCCACACAAGTGCAGCCGCAGACAATCACTTCGGCCAGGCTGTAGCCGTCTCCGGCTCGTTGGTGGCAGTCGGATTGCCCGACGATGACTTGGTGGGTGCCAACGCTGGCACGGTGTCTGTCTATGACATGAATAGCGCCACGCTAGGCACGCCGGTGCTCGTCATTGACAACCTCCTCACCGACATCAATGGCCGCATCGGAGCCTCAGTGGCCCTCGAAGGCACACGCTTGGTGGTAGGTGCCCCAAATGCATTCGCTCCGTCGGTCACGGCCGGACTCGCTTATGTGTTCGAACTCTCCAGTGCCACTCCGAAGGTGCCTGTGCTCACGATGCTCAACCCGACTCCGGCTTCTAGCGACACCTTCGGTAGCTCCGTAGCGCTCTCGGGATCTTTGATTGTCATCGGAGCACCCCAGGACGACACCGGCGCATTGAATGCCGGCAGCGCCTACGTCTATGATATGAACAGCGCCACACCTGATGTGCCAGTTCACACACTCATCAATCCCAGTCCGTCCGCAGGAGACGAGTTCGGCGGCAGCGTTGCCATCTCCGGCCAAAAAGTCATCGTGGGCGCGCGTGGCGATGGCACTGGCGCGGTCGGCGCTGGCATCGCTTATGTCTTTGATCTCGGCAGTGTCACTCCCTCAATGCCCGTGCATGTGCTCACCAATCCAACACCGACCAATAGCGAGGAATTTGGCAGCGCCGTCACCATTGATGGCAATCGCATCGTCGTAGCAGCCAAGTCCGCATCAGTGGGAGCCGTTGTGCGAGTCGGCAGCATTTATGAATACGATCTCGCCAGTGCCACACCGACCACACCTGTGCGCACCATTGATCATCCGAGTCCCACTTTCAGCGATGCCTTTGGTGCCTCGCTCTCACTTGCTGGCTCCAAGATTGTCGTCGGTGTTTCAGGCAACGACACCGGTGCCACGGATGCGGGTAGAGTCTATGTGTTCGATCTCGCCAGCGCCACACCTGCCACTCCGCTCGCGATCCTGAACAATCCCTCACCCACCCAGGCAGATGCGTTTGGCACAGCGGTGAGCATCCAAGGATCGCGTATCGCGGTTGGCATACCGAACTCCGACGTGAACGGACGCGATCAGGGGGCCGTGGCAATCTTCGGACCACCCAGCAGCAATGCCAATCTCTCCGCTCTCACGCTTAGCACTGGCACCCTCGCGCCCGACTTCGCATCAGCGACGATCACTTATACGGCAGCCATTCCTCCTGGCACTTCATCCATGAGCGTTACGCCGACCAAAGCACAGTCAGGCGCGACCATCACCGTCAATGGCAATGCAGTGACCTCCGGCAATGCGAGCGGTAGCATCGCACTCAATCTCGGCGACAACACCATCACCATCGTCGTCACAGCGGAAGACACCGTCACGACCAAGACTTACAGCATCACGGCCAATGTCCCAGGCTCTGGCACACTCGCCTTTGCTAGCCCTGTATTCACGGTTGCCAGCAGCACCGCAGGCAGCATGGCAGACATCGTCATTCAGCGCAGCGTTAGCACCGCCGGACCGGTGAGTTGCACACTAAGCAGCATCGATGGCTCAGCTATCGCTCCCACGCACTACACGGTGCAAACCAATACTGCCGTGTCGTTCGGCGATGGCATCAGCGAGCAGCATCTCATGATCCCGATCGCCCCGGGCGCCACCACCACGAGCGCGAAGGTATTCACCATCTCCCTCGGTAACGGCAGCATTGGGGCGACGTTCGGCTCGCCCTCTACTGCTACGGTCGTTGTTCTCCCTCCGGCTTCCGCAACGGAACTCGTGAAGCCCATCGCCACCTTCACCGCACCCGCAAACGCAGCCACCATCGTGGACACCTTGCCCGTCGTCGTCAGCGGCACGGCCACCGACAATGTGGGTATAGCGAAGGCGCAACTCTCACTGAACAACGGCGCGTTCAGCGATGTTACGGTCGCCTCTCCAGGCTCGACGAACACCACCTTCACCACCAGCGTGACACCTGCACCGGGCTTGAATACCGTGCGCATCCGCGCGCTGGACTTCAAAGGCAACATCTCCGCCATCGTCACGCGCACCTTCACGCATCTGCGCACGCTCACCGTGAGCGTCAGCGGACCTGCCAACAGCGGCATCGTGAGCACAGGGTTTATGCCAACCTCAAATCGCCAAGTCGGGAAGAGCTACACCATCGTCGCCACACCAAAGCCCGGCTTTGTCTTCGATGGCTGGACCGTGAACAACACCACCGGCACCGAAATCACGCCACTGAAGATGGAGCTGCCCACGCTTGCTTTCATCATGCAACCGGAGCTCACGCTCACCGCGAAGTTCATCGTCAATCCTTTCACCGCTGCGGTGACAGGTGACTTCAGCGGTCTCATCACTGCCTCGGCTTCACAACCAAGCGGCGGCACCGTGATGAGCAACTCGACGACCGGGCTCTGCACCGCGAAGCTCACCACCACCGGCGCACTTACTGGCTCGATCAAGATCGACGGTCTTGCCTTGCCCATCGTGGCCACCTGCGACAACACGGGCGTCGCCCGATTTGGTGTCAATCGCGAGACCACCATGAAACTGCTGCGTCCGGGCAAGCCCTGGCTCGTGCTCGCGCTCACCGCCGACCTCACCGGCGCGACGAACCGCATCACCGGAACACTCACCGAGTTCAAGCTCAGCAACATCATCTCGCAGTCGGACATCAAGACCGACCGCCACCACTTCAATGGAACCACCAGCATCGTTCCAGCCGCGTATGTGAAGGGCTACACCGCGCGTCTCAAAGCACGCACCTCACAGGGCGCTGGCTTCACCACGCACGATTACCCGCAGGGCGATGGCTACCTCACCTTCAAGGTAATGGCTAACGGCAGCGTCTCCGCGTCTGGCAAGCTCGCTGATGACACACCTGTGACATTCAGCGGCAATCTCTCACAAGCCAAGCACTGGCCCATCTACCAGGCCTTGTATGTCAACAAGGGCTGCATCGCTGCCGACGCCGTGCTGGACGACACGCAAACCGACACCGATGCCACCGCGATGAACATGCTCTGGTTCCGCCCGTTCCAGGTCGTGCAATGGTATCCCTATGGCTGGGACGAAGGCATCTACATCGACATGCTGGCCAGCAAATACACGCCATCACCCGCGACCGTGTTCCCTGGTCTCGCCGCGATCAACCCGACCACGGGCAATACGAACCTCAACTTCACCGACGGCCTGCTCCCTTCGACGGTGACGAAGTTCGTCAACCTCACGACCACCAACGTGCTGACCAAGGCTCCAACCACGGACACCAGCTTCACCTTCGTGCCCGTCTTCACCACCGGCAATGTCAGCGGCACCTTCAAGCACAGCGACAACACCAGTCCCAAATGGCAGGGCGTGCTCATGCAGAAAGGTGCGAATAAGGGCGGTCACGGTTACTTCATGAGCACCAAGCCCACCGTGCTGGACTACCTCGGTGAAAGCGGTGCCATGCACTGGCTGGCGAAGTAACCAGCCACTTCCAATAGTTTCCCTGCGATTCGTTGTTGAGGGAACCAACGATGCGCGGCCTCTGGCAACAGAGGCCGCGTTGACGTTTTGGCGGCTGGACAGCGAGCCATGGAACTCCCACCCGATCACGTTAAGTCACGCCAAAGTCCGCCCTGCTTATCCGACTAAAGTCTTACGACCTTCGGTCCATTTACGAATCGGCGGCATCAGCGAAGATGCGCTCGCCACCAGGCAACACAGACCATCACCAACATCCACACCATGAAAACACTGCACATCCTCACCCTCATCGCCGTCATGACCATCAGCGCTCAAGCCGATACCCTCACGCCAGCCAAAGACAGCACTCAAGCCGCTGTGCTTCAGTCTCAGTCTGGCAAGCAAGTGGAACTCAGGCTCAAGTCCGGAGAGAAGATCAGCGGCAAAGTCGCCTTTGTGGGTGACAGCATCGTTCATCTCACCTCGCTCACCGGCATGGAGATGTTCGAAGCCTCCATCTCCATCGAATCGATCAGCGCCGTTGTCGTTCGTTCGGCCAAATAAGTTCAGCCCTTGTCATGGTGGAGAAGCATTCAGACTGAGGCTGCCCTTCTCCACCCTTCCATCTTCACCCTCCTGCCGTCATGCATACCTGTCCTTGGTGCACCACTGAATATGTGAACTGGCAGAGCCAATGCAAGCAATGCGGCGGCCCTCTGCCACCTCCTCCCGGCATGAAGCTGGGCGAGCCACCGCCACCGGCTCCACGTAAGCTCCCCAGCACTTACGTGAAGCGGGTGCGCTGGACAGAGAACATCGCCACACTGGTAGGTCTGGGCTTCACCGGCATCGGACTGCTCATTGCCGTGCCGATGCTGGCCAACAAGCTATGGCTCCCTGCCTTGATTCCTGGCTTTTTCCTCCTTGGAGGAGTTTCCATGTTCAGGCATGGGTGGAAGTCTGCCGCTGGACGCCTCCGAGCATTCAAGTCGGGCAAGGCAGTGGAGGGGCGCATTGAACGTGTCGGCATAGACGCCAGCCAGCAGATCAATGGCCGTCATCCCTCGCGAGTGGTTTATCACTTCCCGATCGGCGATCAGTGGCACGAAGGCCAGATCATCACCTTCGACACCACGGCTACCCTCCGCAGTTCAGGCCAGCCTGTGTGGGTGCTCTACAATGAGAACGACCCCAACGAGAACGCGATCTATCCGCCGCTCTCATGAAGGCGCTCTTCATCATCGTTCGCGGGCTCACCATGCTGTCGTCGCTCAGCTCACTCATTCTGCTTAGCTTGGTGCTCTTTCTTCGCGACACTGCATCGACGGCCAAGCAAGGAGCGCAAGTGCTCGGCTACGTGACGAAGCTCTTCGCGAGCGCCTTCACCGAAGGCACGGCACCACAAACAACACCCTTCCACATCAGCGCCTGGCAGATCGCGATCGGAGCGCTGTCGATCGGCATGCTCATCTCCGCCTTCACGCCAGGATCGCGAGGATTTCTTCACGCCGTAGCACTGCTCGCCGCAGTCGTGATGATCGGCTACGTGCGCATGATCATCGCCGGCCCCGACCTTGAGATCGTTTGCCTGCCCTTCCTGGTCGTCTGGTTTGGCTACTACGCCATGAGCCTCTGCTGCGATGGCGCCACCAGGACACCTTAACCCGCGTTGATCATGACCTTGCCCACCATCCTCGATGTTCTGCGCGCCAACCCAGGCCTGACAGTGGCGCTGGCACTTTGCATCGGTCCCCTCATGGTTCTCGGAATCATTGCCCAAATGATGCGCCGGGCAGGAGCTTCGCTCAAGCCCATCGCATTCATCATCGGGCTGATGTTTCCAGTCATCGCCACCTTTGTTGTGGGCCAGCTCACCCTTGCCCGCCAGCCCGGCCTGGCAACAGCATCTTCAGCGCTCGCCGTCCGCGATGGAAGATTCGCTGATCGAGAGCGGCTCTTTGGACCAGGCATCTCACCCGCGTTCATTCAGGATGCCCGAGCAGGATTGCCAGGCATCCTTGATGGAGCGGAGATTGCAGAGGTCGGCGTAAGCCTCGACGGAGCCACCGTTCTGATTGCCCAGTTTCAGGACAATGAACAAGCCCGGCGGGCAGCTCAGGCTTACCATCGTGCCTACCAACTGCGGGATGTCTCCGGCGACGAAGAGCACGGCTGGCAGGCCACACGCGTTCAAGGAGATCACATCGAGATGCTTCGAATCGGCAGGCACCTCTTTGTGTGGAGTGGCTTGACCAAGGAGGCAGCAGCCGAACGACGTGAAGCCACCAATATCCCCCTCCACTTCCCCGCGCTTGTTCCGGCCTCTCGCCCACCTTTGATCCCGGCACTGCAACCTCTCGCGGAATTCTTTGCTCCCACGTTCACCAAGATCATCGGAATCGGTTTGCTGATCCTCATTTACACGGTCCTGTTCTTCAAAGGGTCAGCCTGGGCCACCAGGTCCAAGCCGGCCGGCAATTTGCCAGCTTTGCTCCCCAGCCATCTGGTGTCGCGCTTGATGGCGATCAATGAACTGGATGTGCCGTTCAGCATCGCCCAAGGAAGCGCTCCCAACGAATGGATTGCCGACTGGCGCTACGCAGACGCGAAGTGGATCGACCTTGCTCGCGCACACGGCATGAAGCGAACCTTCCGCATTCGCATGACGCTGGATGAGTCCACTCACTCTGTCTATGCCACGGACTACACGGCGGCCTTCGACTGGTCCGTCGGACGACAAAGTGCCTCCATTCAATGGCAAGCAGCGATGGGCATCATGTTCTTCCAGAGGGAGGAGCAGCACGTGTTTGGCCTTCAACTGGATGAGCAAGGAAGGCTCAAGCCCGAGGCGAGCTACAGTTACAAGTTCGATCTCAGCGAGATGAAATCTCCCATCCAAAACACTATCACGCAGGCTGGCTGGACTTGGCGTCCCACGGTCTGGCAGGGGCAGTCGGCAGTTCGCTGGCTGACCCAGTAAACGCACGACAACTCAACCTGAAACCGACTCATGAACCCCGCTCCCCCCACCATCCCCAGTCTTCCCTCCCTTTTCTGGCGCGACCTCCCCTTCAAGCGTGCCGCCAACACCATGGGCTTCATGCTCATGGTGGGCGTCGGCTTTCTCCTCGTCACCCCGCCCAATCCACCACCGCCTGGAGTGGATCTCTCGTTTGAGATCGCGATGTCAAAGTGGGTGCCTGTGGGCGCGTTCACGGTCGCGGCAGTGGCAGCCCTCATCCTGTTGCGACGCTACCTCTGGGTCAAGAAGGTCCTCACGGAGGGCACCACCATCAAGGGGAAGGTCGAAGACATGGAGGTTTACGAACGCGAGGCGAATCACAGCGACACCACTCCCGCATTCCAGCGCCCCACGATCCGGTCCTACTATGCGGTCATTCGCTACACCTGGAAGGGCGAAGACAAGAAGGTATCGCTGAAGCTGCCGAATTCACCGTCGGTCTATGGCACCTTCAAAGGTCATGAAGTTGATCTCATCGTCCTGGACTCCGCACCTAACAAGCCACTGATCCGCAACGTCTATTTGGGCAGGTTCTGAGTCCCTAAGAGCAAACTCCCATCGGCAATTACAAGTCCACTGTGCGCGATTGCAGCGTGCAGTGGACTTTTTGTTTTCAATGCTTCGTTCACCAGTCTCTGAAACCCATTGCGGGACAAAGACTGAAGGCGGCGTGACAACATTTCCACGCCTCCGACCAAGGTCGGATTGCACAGCTCTGGACAACGCTACTTCGCGGCTCTCAGGCCACGAAATCAGACCAAAGTCGTAGTCCCTTCGTCCCATACCCAGGTTTGGGAAACGGGTTCATCATGGAGCCGTCACTGATCACCAGTGAATCAACATCCATCAACCAAACAACGACCATGAACACCGTTACCCTTGATCCCAGCAATCGCCTTCCGATCCGCATTGAATCCGCTCCCGCTTTCGGCGGCGGCAGCATGTCCATCGACCAGGAGCGCACCTTCGTGCTGCTCGCTCATCTGTTCCCTTTGATTATCTGGCCCTGGAAGCGCAAAGCCAGTCCGGCAGTCGATGCCCATGGCAAGGAGGCGCTCAACATGGGCATCACGCTCATGATCCTCATGTTCCCGCTCGGCTTCATTTCCGGCCTGTTGGGCTCTCTGTTCGTTGCCTCGATCGTTAGCATCATCAGTTCGTTGGTCAGTTTCGCCGCTCTCATGCTGGTGGTGATCGGAGCTTTGAAGGCCCAGCAGGGATGGCTCCTGCGCTACCCGCTCAACTTCCGCCTGATCAAGTAGTCACCCACCACTCCACGTGCCGTTGCGTGCTGCAACGAGCGCAACGGCACTCCCCCTTCATTCACCACCGCCATGAAAGTCATCCTGATGCTCTGCTCCGTATCGAAAGCGATGAAGCACCTCGCGCTCGACAGGTTTGTTCGCCCTTCGCCAGCGTCTCCTGCCTGTGCTTTCTACTGTGGCATCGATCCTCCCTGACAAAGGGTTGCACCCAAAATGCACCCTCTCTCCCCGCCACCTGCCTTCGCCACCCGAGAACGTGAAGATCGGCGGCACCAGGCAGCTTTGAATGCCGATGGTCATTGGCACTTTTTTCACCGCCCTCTGCCTGCTTCTCGGGTTCTATTTCTTGCGCAGCGCAGCGTCGTAGGTTCGCCTTGCCAGCAAGAAGCCGGGCGATGTCCGTGTATGCAAGCATCGTGACATTGCACCGACCAGCCTGCCCTCCCCTCTGCCGCTCGCGCCGTGAGGTGCTTGCAAGCGCAGCAGCAGGCTTTGGGATGCTGGCCTTTCGAGCACTGGGCACTCAGCCGATGCACTGCCTGCCTCGTGCGAAGAACATCATCTTCTGCTTCATGGACGGTGGCCCAAGCCATGTGGACACCTTTGATCCCAAGCCGATGCTAAGCAAGCAACAGGGCAAGGCGATTGGCGAAAGCGCTGTCACGAAGCGATCCCAATCCAATGCGAGCCGGGTCTGGATGGGCAGCCCTTGGCAGTTTCGGCAACGAGGACAAAGCGGCTTGTGGGTCAGCGATCTATTTCCTCACCTTGCCACCGTCGCAGACAAGCTGTGCGTCGTGCGATCCATGGTTGGCGAACTGCCCCTGCATGGGCAGCAGAACCTCTTATTGCATACCGGGCGCATCCTCGGACAAGCACCAAGCTTTGGCGCGTGGGTGTCGTATGGCTTGGGCTCGGAAAACAAGAACCTGCCCGGCTACGTGGTGCTCAACAACGATTGGGTGCCCAATGGAGGAATCGAGAACTTTGGCAGCTCGTTCCTTCCCGCCAGTCATCAGGCAACCATGGTGCGGGCGAAGGGTGTGCCCGTGGACAACATTGCTCCACGCGACGACACGATGATCCAAAGACGGAAGCTAGCGCTGCTGGCGGAGCAAGACGCGGACTTCGCTACCACCACGTCCGATGCGCGCGCGATCGAGAGCGCCATCGCGAACTACGAAACGGCCTTTCGAATGCAGAGCGCCGTGCCCGGCATTGCTGACATCAGTGCGGAGCCCGAACACATCCGCCGTCTCTATGGTCTGGACTCGACCGACGAGCATCAGCGCTTCTATGCAACGCAGGCCTTGCGCGCGCGCCGGCTCGTGGAGGCTGGTGTCCGTTTCGTTGAGATCACCTGCCCTAGCTTCGACGGCAACAACTCGCCCTGGGATCAGCACGGGCTCTTGAAGAAGAACCACGAGAAGAACGCGCGCATCACGGATCAATCCGTCGCCGCGCTCATCATGGATCTCGATCAGCGTGGCTTGCTGGATGAAACGATCGTGCTCTGGGCAGGCGAGATGGGACGCACTCCGCACACGCCCAAGATCAGCGACACGGCGGGGCGCGACCATCACGTGAACGGCTACTCGATCTTCATGGCAGGCGGCGGCTTCCAGGGTGGGATGGCATTTGGTGAGACCGATGATTTCGGCAACGCCGTCGCCAGAGACCCCGTCGATATTCACGACATCCACGCCACGCTGCTCCATCAGATGGGAATCGATCACAAGCAGCTCACCTTCCGCCACGGCGGCCGCGATCAACGCCTGACCGATGTGCACGGTCGGGTCGTGAGCGAACTGCTCGCCTGACGTGGCTCCAAGGCATGAAAAACAGCGACCGTAGGCACGGTCGCCGTTCGATAAAATGGAAGCCGGAGGGATGGGTTACTTCAATTCCTTGAGCACCAGGTCCTTGAACTGAACCTGCATGGGACCACCGACGTGGATCTGAAGCGCCAGGAGCCCTTCCTTGGCACCGACGGCGGTTTCATCCGTCACATCGACGGTCTGCATGCCGTTGATGAAGTGCTGAAGGTGCCCGCCTTTGGCGATGATCTTGTAGTCATTCCAGTCTTCGTTCTTGATGGCCGCCTGGATCGCATTGGAATCACCAACTGAACCTGTGACTTCGATATTGGGGCTCTTCTTTTTGTTGCCCTTCTTGTCGGTGGTTTCCTTCTCACCTTCCTTGATCACCACCTTCTGGCCACGAAGGGCGAGGATTCCGCGGCCCTTCTCCTCATAGAGGATGCCAGAGTAGGTCTTGCCGGCTTCGAAGTCAGCCTGGTAGCCGCTGATGATCGGACCTTGAGCACCTTTCTCCAGTTCCTTGCTGCGATACTGCACGCCACTGTTGCCGCCCACCATCTTGTATTTGAGCGTCAATTCGAAATCCTTCACCGTGCCTGCACGCCAGACAAGGAAGGTGTTGTGCTTCAGGACGGACTTCGTCGGGTCTGATGGATCCGTGGTGGTGCCGGTGATGCATCCGTCTTTGACGGACCAGAGATCCATGTTGCCGTCCCAGCCGGTGAGATCTTTGCCGTTGAACAACTGGAGGTCGGCGGCAGCAGCAAGGCCTGCGACGCTGAACACTGCGAGGGTGGTAATGATGGACTTCATGTGAATGATGTGGAGCGCTGGTTGAACGCGCGCGTGGTTTAACAGGCGGAGATGCCCTTGTCTATCTTGCTGCAAAGCCTTTCCACCCACCAAAGGATTATCGGGAGGGCTCCACCCGCTCGATCTGGCTGCGCCCCGTCCGAAGATCTTCGGCCGTCTTGTGGAAAGCTTCCAGGGCACTCGGGCCGATTCCTACCAGAACGGCGATGCCGTAAAGGAGGCTGATCACCGTGGTCACGTAGCCCAAAACGAGCCCGGCCGTAGCCATGCCATGACCGCTAAATGCTCCACCTGAACGGCGAATTTTGCCACGGGCAAGATGACCACAAATGATGGCAGGCACGCCAGTCAGGCAGCAGAAAACGACACTGAGAATGCCGAGCACAAGGCTGGCAATGGCGCTGCCTGCAGGGCCGTAGTGGCCAGCCGGAATGGACGCGTAGAAGTTCCCGGGCTGACGATGCGGAGGTGGTGGACCGTAGCGGTCAGGCGATGCTGCCACGGGCTGCGGCGGAGCTGCCGGCACCACAGGCGATGCGTAGTGAACGGTGGAGTGAGCTGGTCCAGTCGGTCTGACGGGAATCGGTGCGGCTGGACGCAGGCGCTCAACGGGAGGCTCAGCCGACGCCGCTGGCAACGGACGCCCCAGGGGACGAAGCATGGGCTTTGCTCCCTCATCAGCGGAAGCTGATGACGAAACGCTGGCGTCCTCTTCGTCCTCCTCAATGACCTCGACTTCGATGAGTTCCTCGACGGTGATCCACTCATCCATCCCTTCCGTCCAGGCGAGATCAGTCTCAAGGACAGATCCATTCTCCACAGCGACGACAAGCTCGTCCTCCGAGTAGTGTCCGATGGTTTCTCCGTCGCGTGCGATCTGGTAGCTCATGATGCGGTGGCGACGTTTTGCCAAAGAGGCGACGACTTGGCGAGAGCGAACTGCGGGCCTTACACGATGGTAATTACGCTAGTCCACCTGCCGAGCACGGGGCTCACGAGCGATCGTATCGCTGCCTCCCGCGCAGGTAACAAAGGGACCGCCTTCGAGCGGAGCAATGCCGGTGAAGGCCACGTCCGGCATGTCGCTGGGCCGCCCTTCGAGCGGGAAGTCCTTGCGGAGCGGGAAGAAAGGGTAGCCTTCCCACATCAGAATGCGGCGGAGGTCAGGATGGCCTTCGAAATCGATGCCCATCATGTCGTAAACCTCGCGCTCGTGCCAGTCGGCCGTGGGCCACAAGTCACTCACTGTGGGCGCACTTGCGTCCTCGCTGACCTTTGACTTCACCCGAAGGTGGAGTCCATGGCTGTAGCCATAAAGCTCGTAAACCATCTCGAAGCGCGGCTCTTCGCCCATGTGGTCGAGGCTGGAGATATCAACGAGGTAATCAAAAGCCATCTCATCGCGGCAGTAGCGGAGCAGGTTTTTCACCTGTGCCAGCGTCACACAGATCGTGTGTTCGCCATGGGCCTCGACGGCGGAAAGCACGGCTTCACCAAACTTTTGCTTCAGGGCGGAAACGATCTCGGCGGCAGTCATGAAAGAGATGGAGCTAGAACGACAAAACGGAGAGGCAAACTAAGCGAGGGCTTCCAGGAAGGCTTTCTTCTGCTCCAGGAGCGAAGACTCTTTTTCCACCTTGCGTTGGAGGCGCATCAGGCCTTCCAGCAGCGCTTCTGGACGAGGCGGGCAGCCGGAGATGTAAACGTCCACCGGGATTAGGCGGTCGATGCCTTGCAGCACCGCGTAGCTGCGATACATGCCGCCCGACGAAGCACAGGCACCCATGGCGATGCACCACTTGGGCTCGGGCATCTGGTCCCAGATACGCTTCACGGCGAGGGCCATCTTGTAAGTCACCGTGCCGGCCACGATCATCACGTCGGCCTGACGAGGGGAGAAACGCATGACCTCAGCACCAAAGCGTGAAATGTCGAAGCGGCTGGCACCCGTGGCCATCAGTTCGATCGCGCAGCAAGCAAGTCCCATGGGCATCGGCCAGAGGGAGTTCTTGCGCATCCAGTTAATCGCGGCATCAAGGCGAGTGAAAATGACGTTGCCTTCGATCTTCGAGTCGTAGGCAGCGTCGGTGAGGACGGGGGCGGCATTGGCGACCATGGGCGCAAGGTTTACGCGGCACGCCAGAGGGCGGCAACCCCTTTGTGAAAGTTTTCACAAGCAAGATTCCGGGGTGCGCGGTCAGCCGTTCACTCCATGGCAGCGCGGCGAGCAGCCTCGGCGCGGAGTTTGTCCTTCTTGCTCAGTCGCTTGCCTTTGATGCCACCACCCGCTGGCTGCGGGGGCGGCTCCAGTTCGGTGGGTTCGAACCCAGGGACCTGCTCACGCGCCACCTGCAGATCGTTGCGTCTCTCGATCAATCGAAAGTGCGCATGGGAGCCAGCCGTGACAAAACTCACCGCCATCCCTTTCTCGCCTGCACGTCCGGTGCGTCCGATGCGGTGAAGGTAATCATCGGTGGAACGCGGCAGATCGTAGTTCACGACCACGGGCAGCTCCACGATGTCCAGGCCGCGTGCAGCGAGGTCGGTGGCCACCAGCACGGTGATGTGGAGGTCCTTGATGTCTTCGAGTGCTCGTGTTCGAGCCCCCTGACTCATGTCGCCGTGGAACGCGGTGGCGCGGATACCCGCATTGATCAGCTTGCCCGCCACATGCTCGGCGCTGTGCTGGCTGGCGACAAAGACCAGCGCCCGGGGCCATTTCTCCGTCTTGATCAGATGACGCAACAGAGGTCCGCGCTGCGCATCATCCACCTCGATCGCCCGCTGGATGATGTCCGGCTTTTCGGCAGCTTCATTCTCCACCGCGATCCGCACGGGATCGTGCAACAATCCCTGGGCGAGCTTCTCCACCTCCTCGGGGAAGGTCGCGGAGAACAAGAGGTTTTGCCTCCGCCGAGGCAGCAGCGCCAGGATGCGATCCACCTCCTGGGCAAAGCCGAGGTCGAGCATTCGATCCGCTTCATCCAGCACCAGGGTGCCGACTTGATTCAAGTGCAAGGCATTGTGCTCCACGAGATCGAGCAAGCGCCCAGGCGTTGCCACCACGACCTCCGCTCCGCCGCGCAAGTCCATCATCTGTGGATTGATCGACACGCCACCAAACGCCACAACGCTCTTCACCGGCTGGGGCAGGAACTTCTCGAACTTATCAATCTCGCGGCCCACCTGGGCGGCGAGTTCGCGCGTGGGCACCAGGATCAGCACATACGTTGGGCGTGGTTTCGTTGGCACGGTCTTCATCAAGCGCTGAAGCAAGGGCAGCACGTAGGCCGCTGTCTTCCCAGCTCCCGTCGCCGCCGAGGCCCGCACGTCCCTGCCGTTCAGCACCGCCGGAATCGCCACCTTCTGCACCTCCGTGGGGGCATGGTAGTTCGAAGCGACAACAGCACGCACCAGCGACTGCGATAAACCAAGCGAAGCAAACGGCATCGTGCTTGTTAAAGAACCCCAGGCCTCCGAGCAACGATAAACTTCGTCAATCCGCCCCGGCGCAAGCCCACTCGGTTCGTCATTCGTCATTCGTCATTCGTCATTCGTCATTCGTCATTCGTCATTCGTCATTCGTCATTCGTCATTCGTCATTCGTCATTCGTCATTCGTCATCCCGCCCATCATCACCTTCAGCAGGAACCCCTGAATCTCGGTGTAAAAACGAGAGATGAGAAACGGGCCAAATCGATCCGAACTCAAAAGCTCCTGAATCTCTTCATCGGTCTCCAGTTCGGGAAAGCGATAGCGCTCCTGCATCACCAGCCGTGCTTGATTGAGGGCTCCATACCAGCGCTCAATGTGATCGGCAGGGATCACAAACCCATACTCGTCATCGCCGCCGCGATCCTCGAATCGCTCGGCCGTCTTGAGATCGTCGCTGACCACATCCAGTTGGCGTGCGAACTCCTCGATCATCTCCGGCAGCACATGCTCGCGCCAGTCCTCGTTGATTTCATCGTCCTCATCGTTACTCGGATCACCAATGGGACTTTGATGCAGCCTCCGCTCTCCGGGTGCAAAGCCCGAGGTGTCCCCATGAAGCGGGATCTGCTGGAGCAACTGGAAGTATTCAGCCGGCACATGGGAGAAACGCAGGCCCACCTCGGCATCGTATTGAATCGTCATGACGGTCAGTCAGCGCGGGACATTGCGGCTTTGAGTTGATGGCTGTGCAGCTGTTGCACGTAGAGTTCCGCACGCTCGCGCTCGCCAGTCCAGACAATGCATTTGCCCTTGGTGTGCACCGTCTTCATCATGACTTCGGCTTTCTCACGCGGGTAGCCAAAGATGCGCATGATCACCATGGTCACGTAGTCCATCAGGTTCACCGGATCATCGAAGAGCGTGACGATCCACGGCGTGTCCAGCGACTCGTCGGTGTCGGTGCTGGTCTGAGGAAGATCGAGGGTCTGAGGCAAAGCGGGCATGGAGGTGAATGCTTATGCGTCCTCCAAGGCGGGAACTCAACCACGAACAAGAAGCCGACGAGCACCTGCACGACCGCACTTGCCCAGCCTTGCTCTCGCTCGCATCTGCTCTATCCCTCCCCTGCTCTCCCCCACTCATGCGACTGCACGACTTCACCTTCGACCAGCTCAAGACCCGGCTCATCGCCGATGGTGTGAAAGAGGCGCATACCTTGACGATCTGGAATGCGCTGCATCGGCGAGCCAGCACGGACCTCAGCGCTCACGATCACTTCCTGCCGCCCATCCAGCGCTGGCTGGCGGAACATGCGCCAGAGATGGACTTGCCGCCGATCACCGCCTTGATCGAGAGCAGCGACGGACTCACGCGCAAGATGCTGCTGCGCCTGGAGGATGGGCAAGAGATTGAAACCGTGGTCATGGGCTACCCAGGGCGCTACACGGCCTGTGTCAGCACGCAGGCAGGATGCGCGATGGGCTGCGTGTTTTGCGCCACCGGGCAGATGGGATTCGTCCGGCATCTGCGTCCGGGCGAGATCGTGGCCCAGGTGCTCGCAGGTCAGCGATTGCTGCGCAGCGATGGCGAGAGCGGGCTGCGCAATCTTGTGCTCATGGGCATGGGCGAGCCGCTGCACAACTACGAGTCCGTGATGACCGCCCTCGAGATCATCAGCGATGTGCGAGGCATCAGTCTGGGACCCAGCAAGATCTCCATCAGCACCGTGGGCGTGGTGCCCGGCATCCTGCGCCTGGCCGAGGAGCAGCGCCCCTACAATCTCGCCGTCAGCCTGCACGCCGCCAGCGATGAGGAACGCAGTGCCCTGGTCCCAGCGAATCGTCGCTGGCCACTCGCCGACCTCATCGCCGCCTGTCGCACCTACAACGAAAAGACGAGCCGCCGCATCTTTTTCGAGTGGACCCTCATCGCCGGGAAGAATGATTCGACCGATACGGCGCGTCGTGTCGCGGCTCTGCTCGCGGGCCTTGATGCACACGTGAATCTGATTCCGCTCAATCCCACGAACGGCTTCGACGGTCAGCCCACTGCCCTGCCCGCCGCCGATGAGTTCCAGCTCATCCTTCAGGAAGCCGGTTTCCCCTGCACCATCCGCCAGCGCCGCGGCATCGACGTGGCCGCCGGATGCGGACAGTTGCGCGCCGAGAAACGGGCACGGTGAATGACCCCTATGAGTCGGGAGCCGCTCACGGCATCGACTTGAGCAAGTCCAAGGCCTCACGATAACGCGGCGCGAGCACGAGCGCGTCGAGCAGGTGTCGCTTCGCTTGAGCGGCGTCACGAGACTGGAGCAGTGTCGCCAGCTTGAACCGCACGAGGGCAGGATTGGGGGGATTGAGCAGCAATAACCGTTGATAGGCGGCGAGCGCGGCATCGGCTTTGCCTTGGGCCTCGGCAGCGTTGGCGAGCGAATGAGTGGGCTGCGGGAGGAAGGGATTGATCGCGAAAGCACGGGCCGCATCCTGCTCGAGTTCCGGCATGGACTTGCTCTCCGCGTCCAGCTCCATGAGGCGGAGAAAGACAGGCATCGAGTCGCTGGACTTCGCCGCCATCACGCGCAGCAGGGCTGTTTCCTCTGGCACCTTCTTGAGCTGATGAAGCGCCTTGCCTTTCACCCAGTAGCCGCTCGAAGCACTGACGTCCTCGGGGTTGAGATCAATGAGGTGCTGCCCCACCTCAGCCATCTGGTCCCAGGCTTTGTCGGCAGCCAGTTGTTCGGCGATCAAGGCGAGACCTTCGAGGTGATTCGGATTCGCCTTGATGAACTCGGACAGCTTCGCAGGCTCGTCGGCCAGCGCGGGGTCCAGCTTGCTCCAGTCCGCCTGCGGCGCGTAGGCCTTGGCCTGGGAGGTCATAAACTCACGGAACTGCGGCTCCAGCTGATCCATCGGTCCCATGTTCTTCTCCAGCACCGTGTTGATACGATCCCCCGTGGCGAGATCGGCGAGCACCTTGCGCAGGGCCTCCCAGCCGTGCTTGGACACCAGCCACTCCACCGCCATGCTGCTCTGATAGTAGGCGAACATGATCTCGTCGCCATCCTTCGCATTGAGGAAGGCCCCGCTCATCTGGCCGAGGGGCGTCAGCTTGTTGTCCTCCAGGATCATGCGCCGGTAGTCCGCTGTCATCCTCATGCCCCAGGCCGGATCGCGCTGACGCTCTTCATAAACGCTGATGCCTTCGCTGAGCCAGCGTGGCATGCGATTGTTGGTCACGCTCAAAGTGACGACGTGGCAGAACTCATGCCACAAGGTAGCCTCCCAGTTGCTCCGGCCATGCGCGAGGCTGCCGGGGCTGTTCATCGTGATGACCGTGCCGAAGCAAACGCCGAGCAAGCCCTGACCACCAAGCGCGCCGAAGGTCCGAATCGCAAAGTCTTGCTGTGAGGGGAAGAACTCGACCATCGTGGGCTTGATGAAGGTGTGGCCATACTTCGGAGCAAGCACGGCACGCGCCTCGCGCAGCAGCTGCAAGGCACGGCCTCCATACACCTGCCAGTCCCGCAACGGCATGCGCAGGATGAAGTCGTCCGCCTTCTCCACATGATAGCCACCCATCTCCGTCTCCAGCAGGCCGAGATTGTGCGCCTGCGTGTTGTAGGCATCGGCAGCACGAACTTCAGCCGCGAGCTTCCACGCTTCATCGGTTTGCCCGAGGCGCATCAGATCGCTCGCGAGCTGGAGCTTGGCAGGCATGAAGTCGGCATTCAAAGCGAGCACCTCGCGCTGCTGCTGGGCTCCCTCGGCGAAGCGATAGGCACGCGAGAGACACTTGCCAATCTGATGGTCCACCTCGGGATTCTTGTCCCACAAGGTCAGCGCCTGGGTGCGGAAGCTGGAGGCCTTGGCGGGATCGTTGTCCTGGAGCATGGCAATGACGGACCGCAGCGCCCAGGCTCCCGCGCTGTGCTCATTCGTTTCAATCGCACCGGCCAGCGTGATCTCGGCCTCAGCGAACTTCTCCGCACCAATGAGATGCTCAGCCTTGAGCACGAGTGCCCCTTCGTGATGAGGATTGGTCTCCAGCACGCGCTCCAGATACTCGAGGCTCTTGCCGCGATCACCGGAGGCAAAGGCCCGCGCCAAACCAAAGCGGAGTTCGGGCGACTCGCCATGCTCCTTGAGCCCGGCACGGAACTCATTTGCCGCCTTGGCATAATCGGAGTGCTTCAAGGCCAGATCGCCGCTCGCGAGGTAGGCAGCTTCGAGCTTCACATCCTTGCGCTTGGCCGGTGTGAGATACTGCTGGAGCACCTTGGCGGGATCGGCTCCCGCCGCGAGCGCGGCCTGCCCGAGAGCCACGAGGTCGGCCGCCTTGCGATCCTTCGGAGCGATCTTGCGCGCCACTTCATTGATGGCCTTGAGAGCTGTCTGGGCCTCGTCTTTGCGACCGTAACCTTCGAGCGTCTGCTGGCGCAGCAGCAGCAAGGGCAACTCATTGCCATGCAGCCGTGCGGCGCGCTCTGCCATCTTGATCGCTTCCTCAGCCTTGCCATTCGCAACGAGGGAACGCACCAAATACACATGCCACTCAGGAGCTTGAGCTCCCTGCGCGATCACGTAGTCGCAGGCCTTGGCCACACGTTCATAGAGGCCGCGATCGAAGGCTGCGCTCACCTCCTTGATCTGCTCATTCTCAAGGATGCGCTGAGTGTCGGTCTGCTGCGCGTGAGCGCTGGCGCACAGGGCCGCGACGATGATCCACCGCCCGACTTTACAGCGCCACGACGCCCGCTCCTGGTGTGATCTTTTGTGCATGTGTGGAGTCCTCTGGCTGCTAAGAACGCAGCCAGTCCATCGTTTCAAGCGCCACTTCATGACTGAACCGCTCGCGACCCTCCGTGCTGACAAATACCTCCACCACGTTCGCATCTTCAAGACCCGCACCCTTGCCACCCAAGCGTGCGACCGGGGCAATGTGAAACTCGGCACTCAGGACATCAAACCCTCGCGCGATCTCAAGCCCGGCGATGTGCTCAACATCGAGCGCGGTGACCTTAAGCTGGTCATCAAAGTGAAGGCCTTTCCTGCGACCCGAGTGGGACCGCCTTTGGTCCCCGAGTTCTACGATAACCTGACGCCACCCGAGAATTACGTGAAGGCAAGCGAGGCACGCCGCGAGCGCGAGATGGTCACTCCACGTCCTCACGACACCCTCATGCGACCCACCAAAAAGGACCTCCGCGCCATTCGCGACTGGTTGGGACGAGAGTAAACACAGCTCTACCGAGCAAAAAGCCGGGAGCGGCATAAAATAAACCGCTTCTTCCCCTCACTCACTCCTCGCGCCCCTCGATTCAGGCACTTAGATTTCCGGCCTCTCGCTGCCGATGAACCTTCGCCTGCTGACTCTCCTGCTCTGCACCATCGCTCTCGCGACGATGCCGTCGCCTTGCCATGCGGCATGGTCCCGCCTTTGGACACTAGGCACCGTCGATGGATCGCCGAATGAATTCAACGACGAAGCCTATCCCAACAACAGCTCACCGAATGCCAACAGCGCCATCACGCACGATGATGACTACTACTTCGCAGGCACGTATGCGTTGGTAGGGACGGTGCCGAGTGCTGAGTCGTTGATGAACTTCGAAGGCCAGCTGAGCACATGGGACCCGGCGACTCGCATCCATTTCACACTGAACGCCGCGCAAGCCGCAAGCACCTCTCGACTACGTTTTCATCTGGCAACCATTTGGGGCGATTACTCAAACTCAAAGAACTTCGGCACCCACACGCTCACAGTGAAGATCAATGGAGTCACCGTGCTGGCCCAGGCCTTCACCTTCGCACAGACGCTGACCGTCACTGCCAATGCGTCCGCCGTGAATGCTGTCGCAGGTGAGAACGTGATTGAGATCAGCCGCTCCGCAGGCACCACAGACGGATGGTTCTCCATCGACTCCCTCGGGCTCGACGTAAATCCCACCGCCTTGCTGGATGCCGATTCCGACGGGATGCCGCAGTGGTGGGAGGATGAGCACGGGCTCAGTGATGGTGTGCCTGCGGATGCTACCCAGGACATTGATGCGGATGGATTGACCAATCTTCAGGAGTTCACCACCGGCACCGATCCACGCCTCGCAGACACCGATGCGGACGGTTTAAAAGATGGTGCTGAAACCACCACGAACAAACTGCTCGCCGACACCGATGGCGACTCGATCAAGGACGGTGCTGAGACGACCAGCAATCCCTTGCTCCTCGACTCGGATAGCGATGGAGCTCCCGATGCCTGGGAACTGCGTGTGGGCACCAACCCCAGTCTCTCCACCAGCACGCCGCCGCCTTTTACGGGAGCGATCGGTGTGAAGTTCTCAAGCGAAGCCGCGCCTAACAATGTGCTCACCGCCTACCAGGTGACAGGCCTTGTGCCGCAGATGAACTGGAACAACACGATGGTCCTCCGCCAATGGGAACCCGCAGCGATCGCTGGCACCACAGCGCATATCATCTCGCCCACAGCTGGAGTTTTGAAGAACAGTGCAGGCACCTCGACAACCACCACGATCTCGTGGACATCAGATGCCTCCTCAGCCTCGGGCAACAGCGGGGGCTCCAATCAAGACCTGCTCAACGGCGGTTTATGGATTTGGGATGGTGCCACACCGAGCGTGACTTTCAGCAGTGTGCCTTATGCCACTTACGACGTGCTCGTTTACGTGGGAAGCACTTACAATGGTGCGATCGCTTACACCCGGCTGAACGACTCCACCGCGCAGGACCAGTATTTCGCCAGCACCTCGACGAAGCCGCAGTCCGAGTTCATCGAACTGTCGAAGAACGATCCCGCTCGCCCTTGGCGCGCCAATGTCATCCGCTATCGCAACGTCACGGGCAGCAGTTTCAATGTGAAGCTCTTCCGCACGTCGTGGCACGAGGCCGCAATCCATGCGGTTCAAGTCGTGAACGCCACCCAAGACTCCGACAGCGACGGCATGAGCGATGCCTTCGAGGTCACTCACAAGCTGCGCCCTAACTTCAATGATGCCGCGCTCGATCCCGATGGCGACGGCTTGACCAACGTCAACGAGTTCACGCGTCGCACCGATCCGAACAAGGCGGACACCGATGGTGATGGACTGAACGACAATGTGGAAACCGGCACGGGCACCTATGTGAGCACTTCGAACACGGGCTCGAGTGCCCTGATCGCAGACACGGATGGTGATGGACTTGGGGACGGGAAGGAGGTGACCATGCTGCCTGCGGCCCTCAACCCCAACAATGCCGACTCCGATAACGACGGTCGCAGCGATGCCTCGGAAGTGGACGAGCGCACCAACCCTCTGGCCAGCAACCCGGCCAACTTCATGATGCCTGTGGTCTCGGGAACGACCTCGAAGACCTTCGACTGGTCGCTCAACTTCCAGCTTGTCTGGGATCACGATCATGGTCACGGTTCGAATGGAGAATGGGGCGACACTTCGGTGATGTGGGTGGAGATTCAGAATCGCGAGTTGCGTCCCGGCGCATCGGGACTCGGATTTGGGATTCGTCGTGTCAGCGGCCATCTCACCTATCTCTTCTTCTCGAACGCCACCTCGGCCTTCAGCTACCCTGGCCAGCCCAGCAGTGACATCTGGCAAAGCGATTGGAACAATCCTCCCACGAATTTGCGCTCCGCCATGGGCTTCAGCGGCTATGGACGGCAGGACATCTCGCAGCGTCTGCGTCTGCGAGCCTCAGGCACCACGACCGGCTCCGCCTCGGCATGGAACCTCACGGTGAGCCTCTTCAATCTGGACACCAACCAGACCATTGCCAGCCAGGCCTTCAATGGCTGCACGCTCGCTAGTAACGTTCACAATGGCACCGTGACCTGGACCGACTCCAACGACGTGGCCAACCGCTACTACCTTGATGTGAAGAACGGCATGGCGGTGTATTTCCTCAACAGCTCCACGTCCCCGTCCATTGAGACGCAGCCATCGTTCGCATCTGCACTCGACACTGATCGCGATGGAATGCCTAACGTGTGGGAGACAGCTAACAGCTTCAATGTCGCCAGTGCCGCCGATGCCACCCTCGACACTGACAGTGATGGTCTGACCAATGTGCGCGAATGCCATCTCGGGACCAACCCGCGCAATGCTGACAGCGATGGCGATGGTGCCAAAGATGGTTTTGAAGTCGATGCCCGGAGCAACCCATTGCTCGCGAGCAGCAAGCCGCCGTATTGGAATGGCCTGCCCTCAGGCATTGCTGGCGAGGACTTCAATGGCAATGGCATCAATGATGCCTTCGAGGCCTGGCTGGGTCGCTTTGACCTTTTGGGCAGCGGCGATGCGGATGGTGATGGTCGATCCAACGCCGACGAAGCCGCCGCTGGCACCGATCCGTTTTCGGCAAGTTCTTATCTCTGGTCTGACGTCGTGAGGTCGGGCAATGATCTCGTGTTCTGCTGGCCTGTGCTGCCTAACAAGTCACATCAGGCCGTGCAGAGCGACAATCTCACCTCGTGGACGAATGCCACGGGCACGCCCGCTGTCGTTGGCATCGAATACCAGCTCACTCTGCCTGGCGCCTTGACGCTGCCGAAGCGTTTCTATCGCGCCTCGGTGAATGACAAGGACACCGACGGCGATGGCGTGAGTGACTGGACCGAGGCCAATGTGCTGGGCTCCGCTCTGAACAATGCCTCGAGCACGCAGTCATCCATCACCATTGACACCAATGCCGATGGCACGCCCGAGACCACCATCGGCGGCGATTACCTGCGTCTGCTGGAGCAGATGCAAGGCGGAGCCAGTGGAGGCGGCTTCGCGGGAGGTTCTCCATCGGCCACGAGTGTCTCGAAGGCGCAGGCCGCGCGCTTCCTCATGCAGGCAGCCTTTGGTCCTACACTCGATGACATCGAGCGTGTGCAGCAGCTTGGATTCGAAGGCTGGATCAACGAGCAGAAGACCGTCCCCGTTTCGTGGCACTCGACTTACATCAAGCAGATCATCGCCGATTACAACGGCCCGCGCGCTGACCTGACCTACTCCTACAACGAAGACAATCTCTTCGGCATCAACATGCAGACCGCCTTTGCGCGTGCGACGATTCAAGGCAGCGACCAGCTTCGTCAGCGCGTCGCTTTTGCACTCAGCCAGATCCTTGTGACTTCTCGCCGTGATGCCAGTCTGGAGCAGAAGCTCCTGGGCATGGCGGACTACTACGACCTCTTCGTGAAGCACGCCTTCGGCAACTACTATGACGTGCTCATGGACGTGACGCTGCACCCCTGCATGGGCCGTTACCTCAGTCACGTGGGCAATCAAAAAGCCAATCCCGAGATCAACCAGTATCCTGATGAGAACTACGCCCGCGAGGTGATGCAGCTCTTCAGCATTGGCCTATGGGAGCTGAACCCCGATGGCTCGCGCAAGGTGAACGGGCTCGGGCAAAACATCCCGACCTATTCCAATACCGAGATCACTCAGCTCGCCCGGGTGCTCACCGGCTTGTGGTTCGGCGAGCATGATTGGGGGCAAGGCGGCTGGGAGGATGCGGACTATGCCACGCCCATGACGATGCACGCGGACAAGCACGACTTCGATCCGAAGACGCTCATCGGTGGCTTTGTCATTCCCGCCCGAGCGCCCACCGCTGCCGATGCGATGAAGGACATCCAGGATGCGATCCGCCATCTGTTCGAGCACCCAAACACCGGTGTGTTCATCGGGAAGCAGCTGATTCAGTTCCTCGTCACCGACAATCCCTCGCCCGCCTACATCCAGCGCGTGGCGTCCGTGTTTGATAACAACGGCAGCGGCGTGCGTGGCGATCTCGCGGCTGTGGTGAAGGCGATCCTGCTCGATGTAGAAGCGCGCAACCCGGCCACACCGATGCACGACGCCTCCTACGGTCGCCTGAAGGAACCTGTGATTCGAGCGATGTCGCTTGGTCGGGCCTTTGGGCTGCGCAACGCGCCCAACCTGCTCTGGTGGAACTGGAGCAGCTTCTACGAGGCCTCGCGCCAGGAGCCGGGCTACTCGCCGAGTGTCTTCAACTTCTACCGCCCTGACTACAAGGCGCCTGGTTTGCTCACTTCGAATCAGAAGAATGGTCCCGTCTTCCAGATCACAGACAGCTTCAGTTCCATCGCCTTCCCCAACAAACTCTGGGAACTGGTGAAGGAAGGCTTCTGGCAGTGGCATGAGTATCAGTTCCCGCTCGATCTCTCACGCGAGGTCGTGCTCGCCACCACGCCTGAAAAGCTGGTGGATCATCTCAACCTGCTCTGCTGTGCCGGACAGATGAGCGCGAGCAGTCGCACGCTCATGGTCAATGCCATCAACACGGTGCCCGTCACCGACCTCGAAGCCCGCGCTCGCGTGGGACTCTACCTTGCCATCGTCTGCCCGGAAGGGGCGGTCATGAAGTAACCCCTTACACCGCCATGCGCTCCACCCGCCGTCAGTTCCTCGGAGAAGCCAGTTGCGCTGCCCTCAGCTCAATCCCGGCGCTCAACATGATGCTCAACCTCAAGATGGCTGGCCAGCTCGCCGCCCAGGGAGGTCCGGCTGATCGCAAGACCCTCGTGTGCATTCTGCTCGCGGGTGGTTGTGACACGTTCAACGTCCTCGTGCCTCGCGATGCACGCCACGCCACGTATGCCACCTCGCGCGGCAATCTCGCTCTGCCCACCTCAGGGACCGGCTCGCTGATCACCTTGAATCAAAGCGGCGGCGACGGACTCGCCTACGGCATGCATCCGAGCTGCACCGGCCTGGCCAGCCTCTTCAATGGCATCGGTGGCGACTCCGCGAAACGCAGACTCGCCTTCATCAGCAACGTCGGCACCCTCATCCAGCCCACCACCAAGGCCCAGTATGCCGCCGAGTCCGTGCCGCTGCCACGCGCCCTCTTCTCCCACAGCGACCAGATTGACCAATGGCAGACCTCCGTGCCCCAGGGGATGACGCAGGCCAGCGGTTGGGCAGGGCGCACCGCCGATTTGCTGCACGCGACGGCCAACACAGGCGCGGCTGCCATGAACATCAGCTTCAGCGGCAACAACCTCTTCCAGGTGGGCACGAATACGCAGCAATTTGTCGTCACCGACTCCGGTGCCCTCACGCTCGATGCCGCCCAGCCAGGCCAGGCGGCGAACAACCCGCTGACGGTCAAAAACAATGCCCATCGCAATCTGGTTGAGCAGACTTACTCGAACCTCATGCAGCAGAGCTACGCGCAGCTCACCAAGGACAGCCTCGACCTCCAGCTCTACTTCCAGAACGTCTTCAATGCCTACGATGTCAGTGCGATCGAAGGCTTGTTCCCAGCGAACTACTTTGGCAGCAACATGCTCGCCCTCGCCCGCACCATTGCCATCCGCGAGCAGCTCGGCCTCACACGCCAGACCTTGTTCATCAACTTCGGCGGCTGGGATCACCACGGCGAGCTGCTCAATACGCAGGCCGGGATGCTCACGGGGTTGAGCGCGGCCTTAAGCGGCTTCCAGCTCGCGCTCGAACAGCTCGGCCTGCAGGACAGCGTCATCACCTTCACCGCCTCGGATTTCGGTCGCACCCTGCGCAGCAACGGACGCGGCACCGATCACGCCTGGGGCGGCAATCAGATGGTCTTCGGCGGTCCGATTCAGGGAGGGCAGATCTGCGGCACTTACCCGGACCTCACGCTCGATAGCAATGATGACGTGGGCTACGGCGGCCGCATGTTGCCCAGCACTTCGGTGGACCAGTTCTTCGCCGAGATCCTGCGCTGGTTCGGCATCTCCGGCAGCAACCTCAGCACGGTCCTTCCCAACATCACCAACTTCTACAGCCCCAGCTCCAGCTCGCTGCCGATTGGGTTCTTGAAGCCGGGGACGTGGAGTTGATCGGAAATATGAAGGATGAAGAATGAAGGATGAAAAACAGACCGTGACCAACTCCCAGACGAGACCAAGATCCGACACCATTGGTCGCGTGGTCTATGGAACACTGTCAGCCCTCATTTTTGCCCCTTTGGTCCTTTTTGTCCTAGATCGCCTGTCTCCCAACAAGAGTGCTTCGCAAACGACCACTCATCAGGCACAGATAACCTCTAGAAAGAGTGGCACGTCACCATCGCCGTTCCTCGGCACGCCGATCCTCAAGGACTACGCTGCTGCCTCTCAGCCTCCGCAGCAGGACCTCACCGACCTCTCGAATGCTCTGAGCAACTTCGCCCTCCTGATCAAAGGCGATCAGCCCATCCCGTTGGGTGCGAATGAGGAGATCGCAGCGGCGTTGCGAGGGAAGAACAAGACCCAGACGACCTTCCTTCCGCCAGACGCCCCTTGCTTCAATGCTCAAGGACAAGTCGTGGATCGCTGGCAATCCCCTCTCTTTTTCCATGTCCTCGATCAGCACCGGATCGATATCCGCAGCGCCGGCCCGGACAAAGAAATGTGGACTGCCGACGACTTGCACCGCCGCTACGATGGTCAGTTCGTGCGTGGCGAAGCCCTGAACTCACCCAGCCTGCTGGACGCCACCAAGGAGTATCGCGGACAGAAGTAGTTCGTCGCATCACGCTGCGCCCCACCTTTCCGTCCAACAAAAAACGCAGCGCCCTCGCGAGCGCTGCGTTTTCAAATCCATGTCAGCCGGACTTACTTCGCGGCGGCGTAGTTGGCAGCGACGGCGTTCCAGTTCACCACGTTCCAGAAGGCGGCGATGTAGTCGGGGCGCTTGTTCTGATACTTGAGGTAGTAGGCGTGCTCCCAGACGTCGCAGCCGAGGATCGGCGTGCCGGAACCGTCCATGAGCGGGTTGTCCTGGTTAGGGGTCGAGGTGATCGCGAGCTTGCCATCCTTGACGACGAGCCATGCCCAGCCGGAGCCGAAGCGAGTCACACCAGCCTTGGCGAAGGCTTCCTTGAAGGCGTCGAAGGAACCAAAGGTCGCGTTAATCGCGTCGCCGAGTTCACCGGTCGGAGCGCCACCAGCGTTGGGGCCCATGATGTTCCAGAACAGCGTGTGGTTGAAGTGACCGCCGCCGTTGTTGCGCACGGGACCACGGATGTTTTCGGGCACGCTGCCGATGTTCTTGCACAGGTCTTCGATCGAGAGCGCTTCCAGCTCGGCATTGCCAGCGATGGCCGCGTTGAGGTTGGTCACATACGCGTTGTGATGACGTCCGTGATGGATCTCCATCGTCGTGGTGTCGATGTGGGGCTCGAGAGCAGCCTTGTCGTAAGGGAGGGGTGGAAGAGTATGGGCCATAGGATTGTCAGGGTTCAGGGTCGCGGTAACTAGCGGGGATACGATGCCCGGCAACTGGAAGGATGTTTTTTCCTTCATGCTTTGCTGCTTGAAGCCCCGCTGCGGCTCCGTTTAGAAGCCCCACTCTTCCTCATGTTTCTTGCCGCCACCCCCGAACCAAGCCGCCTGGGCGATGTGCTCATGGCTTTCCTCAGCATCGTCTTCGAAGGCGCGCCCTACATCCTGATCGGCACGCTGCTGTCGGGATTCATCGACGCCTTCCTGCCCTCGAAGCTGATCGACCGCGCGCTGCCGCGCAACAAGGTGCTCTCCACGCTGATCGCCGGGTTCCTCGGCCTGGTGTTCCCCGTGTGCGAGTGCGCCATCGTGCCGGTGATCCGCCGACTGGTGCAGAAGGGTCTGCCACTCGGCTGCGCGGTGACTTACATGCTCGCCGCACCGATCGTGAATCCCATCGTGGCCGTGAGCACAGCCACCGCATTCAAGGAGTCGGTGAAGCTCTTTCAATGGAGTGACCTCAGCCATCCCTCGCTGCTGATCGAGCACCTCGTCACCGCCGCGCCCATGACCCTCTCCCGCCTCTCGCTCGGCTACACGGTGGCGGTGCTCGCGGGTCTGCTGGTGATCTTCTTCAAGCCCTCGCAAATCCTCCGCTCGAAGATCGCGGACAGCATCGACGAAGCTGCTCGCGGCACCGAAGATGACACCGTGGGCCATGCGCCGGTGAAGGTGAGCTTCGACACCAAGCTGGTGGCTGCGATGCGCACGGCGATGCGCGACTTCCTCGACACGGGCATGTATTTCGCCATCGGCGTCATGATCACCTCGGTCTTCAACACGCAGGTCAATCAAGCGATCCTCGACCGCATCGCGGGCAACGGATTGATCGCCACACCTGCGATCATGCTGCTGGCCGTGGTGCTGTCGCTGTGCAGCACGTCGGACGCCTTCATCGCGGCGCCAATGGCTTCGTTCAGCTTCGCTGCAAAGCTGGCCTTCCTCGTCTATGGCCCGATGATGGACATCAAGCTGATGTTCATGTATTCCGGTGTGTTCAAGCGCCGCATCGTGATCGGCATGGTCTTCGGTCTGCTGATCGTCGTGGGCGCGCTGTCCGGGCCCTGGTCTCAACTCATTCAATCCCTCGCTAACTCGAAACCATGAGCACGCAACGTGTCGTCAATCATCTGGTCAGTGTCTCGCTGCTGCTGCTCTGGGGCAGCGTGATGCTCTACTTCCACATCAGCGGTCGTCTCGTCCACTACCTGCCGCCGGATGGCATCTTCCGCCCGATGGCACTGATCGCAGGCATCGGCTTGCTCGTGCTCGGCATTTTCAATCTGGCCACCATCGGCCACGAGACAGCGGATTGCTGCGGCCATGATCATGACCACGATCATGACCACAAGCACGGCGGTTGCGATCATGATCATGGCTCCTGCGGGCACGATCATGGACACGCGAAGGCAGGCTCCTGCGGCCATGATCACAGTCATGACAAGGCGGGCTGCTGTGGTCACGATCACGACCATCATCACGATCATGCGAAGGGTGACTGCGGTCATGATCACTCGCATGACCAAGGTGGCTGCTGCGGACACGATCATCACCACCATGATCACGCGCATGATCACGCGCATGGTCACGGCCATGCCCACGAACACGCACACGGCATTCTGGAAGAGAGCGGCCCCATCGGACGCACGCTGGCGATCTGCGTGCTCGCCGTGCCGCTCGTCCTGGCAGCGGCGATGTCGCCCGATCAGTTCAGCCCCAACGCGGTGATCAACAAAGGCTTGTATAACGTGAACTACGCCGCCGCGAGCACGACGGGCGTCGGTCAGACACGTCTCAGCAGCGCCAAACCGGGTGCACCGAAGACCACCCCCGCAGGCGTTCCCGCCCCGGCGGCCAAGCCTTCCGGCACCATCGCCGAGACACCCTCCGCAGGTCCTCGCGTGCCCGGCAGCGCAGCCCCTGGCTCCGCCAGCGTCGCCGTCAGCACCTTGCCTCCAGCGACTGTTGCACCTGCCACGGGGTCCACACCGCCAGCCCCCGGAACCGTCACCGGCGAGATGGCAAAGAGTGCCTCCGCCGCCAAGCCTGGAACGGAGACGAAGAGCTACGGCAGCTTCACCTTGGAAGACCTCAAGGCCCAGGTGCCGCAGAGCAAGGAAGGCAATTTTATCTTGGAAGTGCCCGAGCTTTACTACACCGCTGGCGACAAGGAAGTGCAGGGCGTGCTGGCCGGTCAGTTGATCGAGACCACCGCCCAGGTGCTGCCTGAGAAAGTGAACAACGCGGATGGCAAGCGCCTGCGCATCTTCCGCATGTTGGTGCAGTGCTGTGCGGCAGACGCGAGACCCTACTCGGTGCCCGTCGAGTTCACCGACAAGGCTCCCACGATCAAGGACATGACCTGGATCAAGCTCGTGGGCAAGATGGGCTACGTGCAGGAGAACGGCCAGACCGTGCCCATCGTGTATGCCTCCGAATACAAGGAGACCACGGCACCGGACAACGCGATGCTCTATTGATTGATCAGGCTGTGGGGCCGTCGAGCGGCTGATTTAGCCGCTCCGCCGCCTCACTTCCCCTGATACACGTCCGCTTCCTTGCGGAAGCCATCTTTGACCACGGTGTCGCGCATGTTGTCCTGGGTCACGGCGACGATGTCGAGCAGCACACTGGGGACGGCGATCTTGCCATTGTCGGTCTCCGCCTTGGCGACGATGGGGCGGCGTTTGGCGAGTTGCACGGCAATCTCGGCAGCGCGGTTCGCGAGCTGCGGGATCGGCTTGTAGATGGTCATGGTCTGCGTGCCGTTCACGATGCGCTGACAGGCCGCGAGATCAGCATCCTGCCCGGTAACGATCACCTTGCCTGCGAGACCTTCCTCCGTCAGCGCCTGGATCGCTCCGCCTGCGGTGCCGTCGTTGCTGGCCAGGATGGCATCGAAGTTGTGCCCGATCTTCGTCAGCGCCGCGTTGGCGATCTTCTTCGCGTTCTCGGGTTTCCAATCATCGGCCCAGTCCTCGTGCAGCACCTCCACCTTGCCCGCAGCGATGAGCGGCTGGAGCACGTTGTCCTGGCCTTGCTTGAAGAGCTTGGCGTTGTTGTCCGTCTTCGCGCCATAGATGCGCACGAGCCGGAGCTTGCCACCCGCAGGGATGCGATCCGCGAGGAACTTCGCCTGCAGCTCCCCCACCTTCACGTTGTCAAAGGTGATGTAGAGATCGAGGTCGCAGCCGGTGATGAGACGGTCGTAGGACAGCACGGGAATGCCCGCCTCATGCGCCATCGCCACCGCCTTGGCCATGGCCTCGCCATTGTGCGGAATGATGACCAGCGCATCCACCTTCTGCGTGATGAGGCTGGTCACGTCCATGATCTGGCGCGTGTCATCGCTGTTGGCCGACTGCACGGCCACATCGGCTCCGAGTTCGTCCGCCTTCTTCAGGAACAGGTCGCGGTCGCTCTGCCAGCGCTCCTCCTTCAGCGTGTCCATCGACAGCCCGATGAGCGGGCGCTGGCGGCTCGCCGTCTTCGGGCCACTGCCACTGCGTGACACAACCAGTCCGGTGACAACGCTGAGAACGCAGGAGACGACGACGAGCAGGAGGCGGAGATTCATAGGCAGGAAAGCGCGCCGATGATGCCGAAAAGCAGCCTCCAGGGGAAGCGAATTTCATCGGGGCTCACCGCCCGCTCACCGCCGCAGCGCCAGGATCAGGTCGTTCATCTTCTGGCGCAGCGCCTCCATGTCAGGATCGCCAAAGGGCGAGTCCAGGGTGCCCACCGCGTTGCTATTGCTGCTCGTGGTCATGATCTCCGCCGCCAGCTGGCTGGCCTGCACCTCCCCGTTCTGGCCGGGCGCTCCCTGAGGCAGGCCAAAGTCAAAGTGGACGTTGGTCCCGTCAAAGGAGACCGCCACCGTCGCCTGGCTGCCGGGAGGCAGCGTCGTCACACTGTCCACCACCGCCAGGGCAAAGGGCAGTCCGGGAGCCCCCGTGTCCCCGGCAGCCCCCTGAGCACCCGCCGGCACCCCGAAGGTGAACTTCAGCACCCCGCCCTGGAGCAGCACCGTCGCCTGCGCCGCGCTCCCCGGCGGCAGGGTCGTCGTCCCCGTCACCAACGCCGAGGAGACCGACCCCAGGGCATCGATGAGTGCCTTCAGAGCCTGGAATTGCTGCCGAAACGCCGCTGATTCAATCAGCACGCCCGTCGCTGGGAAGTTGGGATCGTAGGCCATAGGGTTCGGTTCTCAGTTCTCAGTTCTCAGTTCTCAGTTCTCAGTTCTCAGTTCTCAGTTCTCGGTTCTCGGTTCTCGGTTCTCGGTTCTCAGGTTCTCAGGTTCTAAGGCTCTAAGGCTCTAAGGTTCTAACGCTCTAAGGTTCTAAGGTTCTGAGGTTCTGAGGTTTCATCCTTCATCCTTCATCCTTCATCCTTCATCCTTCATCCTTCATCCTTCATCCTTCCCCTACGGCGCCATCTTGATCGCTTCGTCGCTCCAGGGGCCTTGGCCGGCGGGGCCGACGGCCGCCACGCGGAAGGCGAAGCTCTGGCCGCTGGTCAGGCCCGTCACCTGGATGGTGGGGCGGCTGGCGATCTTGATCTGCTGCCAGGTGCGCGGGACCGTGTGGGAACTGCATTCCACCACGTAGCTGTCGGCACCGCGCACGGCCTTCCATGAGATGTCGATCGTCCCAGACGCCTCGCCCATCTCGGCCAGCAGGTTGAGCGGGGCTGGCAGCTCGCCGATGGGCTCAGGATCACTCGAAAGGGTAAAGGCCCAGGCCGTGAGCAGCGCCGGATCACCACCGCTGACCGCCTCGCAGTATTTAGCCCGGCGCGTGAGCAGCTCTTCCAGCGTCGCCTCCTTCTGATCGCGCAGCTCCTGCTTGTTCTTCAGCGCCGCCCGTGCCGCGGCCACGTCGGCCAGCGCCGTATCCATCGCATCCGCCGCCGCGTCGATTTCCGCCTGCGTGGGCACCGCCGCCGCCGCAAAGGGGCTGCCGGCAAAGGCCGTGTGGTGATTATGGGCCAGGGCGGCCTTGGCTTCAGCGGTCTTGCTTCTCAAGTCGAGTTTGATCTTGCTCATGGTTTTGCCCCTCCTTGGGGTGGTTGGTGGAACTGCGACCTCGTCAAATCGGGCACCTGCATCAAAAAAGGCACTGTCAAAGAAGGTCATAGTATCCTGATGATGTTTCCCTGGCGGTATTACCAAGGTAACGGCGGCATTTTCACCAGACTCCCCGGATGACTTCAATCTTTTTCTTTGTGTTCACCACGTTTTTTGCTCAATCAATTCAGCACAGCATGACCTGCCAATAGGCATTCACCTTGATTTCGACCAGCAAACCCCGCACACCCTCTTTTGCAAGTCGCCTTACTCACCCTGCACCCGCCACATAGCAAGCCTGCACTCGACACATAGCAAGTCTGCACTCGACACACAGCAGCCTTGCACCCGCCACACAGCAAGCCTGCACTCGACGCACAGCAAGCCTGCACTCGACGCACAGCAAGCCTGCACTCGACCCACAGCAAGCCTGCACCCGACCCATTGCACCCCTGCACCCGACCCATTGCACCCCTGCACCCGACCCATAGCAAGCCTGCACTCGACCCATAGCAAGCCTGCCTTCGATCCACAGCAAGCCTGCCTTCGATCCACAGCAAGCCCGCACTCAACCCATCGCAAGCCTGCACTCGACCCATCGCAAGGCTGCCTTCGATCCACAGCAAGGCCGCACTCAACCCATCGCAAGCCTGCACTCGACCCATCGCAAGCCTGCACTCGACACAGAGCAGCTCCGCACACGACACAGAGCAGCTCCGCACACGACACCCAGCAGGCCTGCGCCCGACGACCCTCAGGCCTGCGCTCCAAGCCTAGCAAGCCGACAACCCCCACCCCGCACGCCCGCAGGCTTGCCATCGCAAGGCGGGTATCCCACCCGTCCCAGCCCTAACCAACCGCCCATCCTGCCTGCCTGTCCAGCCTGCCCCGCAAGGCCTCAGCCTTCATTTGCCCCTCTTTGAACCACCCTCCGGCCCGACCGACGACAGGGTCCGTCTCAGTCCCTGACCCATCCGGCAAGTCCCCTCCCCCTTCGACGACGGACCCTGCCGTCGGTCGGGCTGTCACGAGTGTGACGACGTTTGGGATTGCCCCCCGTCCAAGGGCGTCTAAACTCAGGCTGATTTGTTCGCGTGGCCCGACCTTGTTTGGGATTGCCCCCCGTCCAAGGGCGTCTAAACTATGCGGCGAGCATGTCGCGGCGTTCGTTCAGTTTGGGATTGCCCCCCGTCCAAGGGCGTCTAAACTGGAGTGCCGGGCAAAGGCGATGTTGTTGGTGTTTGGGATTGCCCCCCGTCCAAGGGCGTCTAAACTAGCCGGAAGACAAAGACCAAAGGCGGGGAAGTTTGGGATTGCCCCCCGTCCAAGGGCGTCTAAACTCCTTCGAGTGGCGACTCGCGCACGAGGTAGGTTTGGGATTGCCCCCCGTCCAAGGGCGTCTAAACT
>JAEUHN010000042.1 GCA_016795365.1 Verrucomicrobiaceae bacterium | reverse complement strand
GCTTCATCCCGTCAACGGCTGGGTTGGTTCCCGCAGTGGTCGTCGATGCGACCGTGGCTTGAGGTGGCGGTGAGGGTGTTCTCGCGACCAGGGGACCATCGCTCGGCTTTGCCACTGGCATTGGGGGAAGCGTCGGCTCCTTAGCTTTTGCGCCCACCGAAACGCCATCAGGGGTGGCGGGCTTCATCCCGTCAACGGTGGGGTTGGTTCCCGCTGTGGGCTTCGATGCGCTCGGGGCTGGAGGGGGCGGCGAGGGCGCACTCGCGACCAGGGGACCATCGCTCGCCTTTGGTGTGGGTAGGTTAGGAAGAGTCGGTTCCCTGGTTTCGGTGGCAAGGGCCATATCCATGGAAGGCTCCTTTTTCTCCAGGTGGTTCACGACGTAGGTGCCACCGAAAATCAGCGCACAAAGGCTGACGGCCAGATAGATACCGCAGCCGTGAAAGCGCCCTTGGATATCGAAGCCGCGACGGGGCCTGACCACGGGTGTGGGTGGTGAGAAGGCGTCGGGGGCTTTTGAGGGGGTGATACCAATGGTGCTAACGTCGGTCTTAACCTCGCTGGCCTGCTGATAGCGGTCCTTCGGATCCGACTGCATGGCGCGACTCACGATGTCGTCCCAGTGAGGATCGAGTTCGACACGCAGAGACGGGGGCTTCCACACACCGCGCGGGAGGCTACCGGTAATCATGTGGTAGATCGTGACGCCGAGCGCATAGATGTCGGCGCGATGGTCAATGTTGCCGTTCGGATCAAACTGCTCGGGCGCGGCATAGTCGGGTGAGCCCATGCCTGTTCCAGTCTTCGTGTGCAGGGTGCTTTCGGCATCGAAGCGCTTCGCGAGGCCGAAGTCGGTCATCTTGATACGGCCATCGCGGGTGAGCATGATGTTGCTCGGCTTGATGTCGCGGTGAACGATGCCGTGGTCGTGCGCGAATTGCAGTGCATCACAGATTTGCGGCAGCAGGGTGAGCGCCATCTCCTGGGTGATGCGTCTGGTGCGAATGACATCCATCATGTCCGCGCCATCGACCAGTTCCATGACGATGTAGAGGTAGTCGGGGCCGGCCTCGCCATAATCATGCACACAGACGATATTCGGATGGCTGAGCTTGGCCATCGCCTGCGCCTCGCGTTCGAAGCGGGACTCGAAGTCGTGGTCCTGGCCGAAGTCGCGGCGCATGATCTTGATGGCGACGGGACGCTTGAGGCGGAGCTGCATGCCTTTGTAAACCGCGCCCATGCCGCCCTGGCCGAGGAACTTCTCCACCTGGTAAGCGCCCTTTGGCAGGAGGGTGGTGAGTTCCTCGGGGAGCGGCAGTTCCGGGCGGGTTTTGATCACGAATCCCGTGCAGGGCTGCGACATGCGCGCTGTGACATCAGGATCGACTGGCTGTGGCGGCACCGTCACGGGCGGCGCGCTCTCGAGCCCTGCGTTGAACAGCTCCTTGGGGTTCAGACCACCGAGTTCTTCGGGGGACTGCGGTTGGGAATCGTCAGGACCGGGCGTGCTCATAGGCGAGTGGCGAAGGGATTCAGCGAAGTGCTACCGGGTGGCAAGCACGACGTTGCAGAAAAAGTGGGAGTTTGGTTTCCTCATCCACCTAGACACGAAGGCATCAAGGTGCCCCCGAGGCTTTCAAAGGCTTGGTGGCTTTGTGCGTTCGTGTGAGACTTCAACGCCGTCAGTTCAAACCCACTCCAGCAACTCGGATAGCTCGCCTATGGCAAGCTCTCGACGGTCGCAATCCTCACGCAAACTGCCCCAGGAACCGCGTGTCGTTCTCGATAAGGTGACGAATATCCGTGATGCCATGAAGGATCATCGCGAGGCGATCCAACCCGAGACCGAAGGCGAAGCCGGTGACCTTCTCGCCGCCGAGCAAATCATCGCCGCGCTTCTTCGCGATCTCATCGAACACGGCGGGATCGACCATGCCGCAGCCCGCGATTTCGATCCAGCGAGGTTCCTTGCCTTTGACCTCCAGCAAGATGTCGATCTCGAAGCTGGGCTCGGTGAAGGGGAAGAAATGCGGACGGAAGCGCACCTTCGTCTGCGGACCGAAGATCTCGCGGAAGAAGAACTCGAGCGTGCCTTTGAGATCAGCGAGGCTCACCTCTTTATCCACGTAGAGACCTTCGAGCTGGTTGAAGACGCTGAGGTGAGTGGCGTCGATCTCATCGCGACGATACGCAGCACCAGGGGCGATGATGCGGATGGGCAGTGACTTCACGGACTCCATGGTGCGCACCTGCACGGACGAGGTGTGCGTGCGCAGCAGGCGACCATCGGGAAGATAGAACGTGTCCTTCTCATTGCGCGCCGGGTGATCGGCGGGTGTGTTGAGCGCGTCAAAGCAATGCCACTCGGTTTCAATTTCCGGCCCCTCGGCCAGCACGAAACCCATGCGACGCAGCGTGCTCACAGCGAGGTCACGAATCTTCGTGAGCGGATGCAGCGTGCCAACACCATAACCAGGACGACCGGGCAGCGTGGCATCAATGCCTGCGACGGACGCCGCATCCTTGGCGGATTGCAGCGCGGCTTGTTTCGACTCGATGGCTTCGGTGATCGCGATGCGGACTTCGTTGAGCTTGGCACCGACTTCTTTCTTCTGATCCACAGGCACATCTCGCATCCCGGCGCTCAGCGTGGTGAGGCTGCCTTTCTTGCCGAGGAAGTTCACACGCGCGGCTTCGAGTGCGGCTTCATCATTGGCGGTCGCGAGGATAGCGAGGGCTTCGGCTTTGAGGGAATCGAGTTGGGCGAGCATGGCGGGGCGCGGAGTATGGGAGAGAATGCCAATCGAGCAAGTCGGGATGATTGATTCTCAGACTCCGCGCTCTTCACGCGAGACATGCCATGGAAGTAACGAGGAGGTTTCAAATCAGAACCTCGCGCACATCATCATCGCCACTGATCCATCGTGTGCGCATCTCCATGATCCGATGCTTCATCATGAATTGTCATACCTCTGGGCAAAAAAGAGGCCCCCGGGCAGCGGAGCCCGGGGGCCATGCGATCCAGCAACCAACAACGAGGATCGAACACTCGATTACCTGCTTTCGCTTGTAACCGACGGCCCAGGAAGACGTGCTTCACGGACGTGCCCATGTTAAAAACTTTTTGGCAAAGGTCAATCCTGCTGCTGGCTTTTTTCAAAATCCCCCTTGGGTGTCGCAAATTTGCGAGCCCAATCGTGGACTGAATACGATAATTTCAAATTCTTGCGCCTTGACACACCTCGCCCGACGAAAAACTAAGCCCATCAGACGGTGTGAAGAACCGCGAACATCTGAATAACTCGCCAGAAAAACCCGCGCTCGCAAAAATGAGAGGGGATCACCGCCTGAGTTCTCACTTTTCAAAACCCCGACACGACCCGGCTCCAGAACACTCTCCAGTCCTTGAAAATTAATCTGAAGCCCAGCGATTCGAATCAACCCCGGATCTGACCGTCTCCAAATGCGAGGTATTTATAGCTGGTCAGTTCCACCAAGCCCATGGGACCGCGTGCGTGCAGCTTGTCCGTGCTGATCCCGATCTCAGCTCCGAACCCAAATTCACCACCATCATTGAACCGGGTGCTGGCATTCCAGAGCACGAGAGCAGAATCCACATTGTGCATGAAGCTCTCGGCCACCGTCGCATCGCGAGTCACTACGACATCGGTGTGATGAGAACCAAAGGCATTGATGTGTTCGATTGCTTCCTCAAGACTGCCCACCGTCTTCATGGACAGTATGAGATCGAGATACTCTGCGCGCCAGTCGTCTTCGGTCGCAGGCTTGGCGCCTGAGGGAAGATATTGAAGAGCCGACTCATCGCCGCGCATTTCAACGCCCGCATCGACCAGCATGGCACCCACCTTCGCGTAGAAGGTCGCAGCCACATCGCGATGCACGAGCAGCGTCTCCAGAGCATTGCAGACACCAGGCTTCTGCGTTTTCGAATTGATGACGATGCGGGCAGCCATGTCGAGATCGGCATCAGGATGGACATAGACATGACAAACACCGTCGTAGTGCTTGATGACGGGCATCCGCGCCGTGGACACCACCTTCTCGATCAGGCCCTTGCCTCCGCGCGGGATGATGAGGTCGATGAATTGATCCATCTTTGCCATGTGCTCCACGCTGCTGCGATCCGTGAAGGGGATGAGTTGCACGCTGTTCGCAGGCAGACCCGCCGCAGCGCCTGCGTCCTGGAGGGCCGAGGCCAGCGCTGTATTCGAGTGAATCGCTTCGGAGCCACCGCGCAGGATGGTCGCGTTGCTGGTCTTGAAGCACAGCGAGGCAGCATCAGTCGTGACGTTCGGCCTCGATTCAAAGATGATGCCGATCACGCCGATGGGCACTCGCTTCTTCACGATGCGGAGTCCGTTGGGCCGGGTCCAATCCGCAAGCACCTCACCCACGGGATCAGGCAGGTCAGCCACTTCGCGCACGGCTTGAGCCACAGCCGCGAGACGCTTCGAGTTGAGCATCAGGCGGTCGATCATCGCCTTGCTCAATCCATTGGTCTCCGCTTGAGCGAGGTCTTCCGAGTTGGCTTCGAGGATCAAGGCTTCACGAGCGACGAGGCCATCCGCCATGGCGCGCAGAATGTCGTTCTTCTGGGCGGCAGTGAGTTTCACGAGTTCGCGTGAGGCACTGCGGGCTTTGCGGCCCATCTCGAGAATGGCGGACTGGACTTCGGAATCGGTCATGGCGGGGACTGATCATGTGGCCTCAAACCCTCCGCCTTGCCACTATCTTCTTCATCCCTACCAAAAGCTGACACACTGCTGCCTTGCCCATGCGCGCATTTCGACTTACCTCGGCGAACTGATGTCGAGCATCATCCATCTGGACCAACTGGAGAAGGTTTACCGCAGCGCGGAAGAGCCGGTTTACGCCGTTCGCGGTGTCACTCTTGACATTCAGAAGGGCGAGTTCGTCGCCATCATGGGCACCAGTGGATCGGGCAAGTCCACCCTCATGAACATCCTCGGCTGCCTCGACCGGCCCACGGGAGGGAGTTATCAGCTTGATGGAGTGGAAGTCTCATCGCTCAGCCGCAACCAGCTCTCCGACCTCCGTAATCGCAAGATCGGATTCATCTTCCAGAACTTCAATCTGCTCTCCCGCACCACTGCCCTGGAGAATGTGGAGTTGCCCATGCTCTACCGCCGCAGTGCCATGAGTCGTCGTGAGCAGCGCGACAAGGCGATGAAAATGCTCGACCTCGTTGGCATCGGCAAGCGCGCCTACCACACGCCCAATCAACTCTCCGGCGGGCAGCAGCAACGCGTCGCCATTGCTCGCGCCTTGATCAATGATCCGGTCCTCCTGCTCGCGGATGAATCCACGGGCAATCTGGACACGCGCACCAGCATCGAGATTCTCGGCATCTTCCAGCGCCTCAACGATGCGGGCATCACCATCGTGATGGTCACGCACGAAAACGATGTCGCCCAGTATGCCCGCCGGATCATCGTCATGCGCGATGGTCGTATCCGCAGCGACACCCCCGTCACTCAGCGCCTCAATGCCGAGGAAGAACTCAAGAACCTCCCAGCCGTGGACGCCGCATGAGATTCTTCACCACCCTCTTCACCGCCTTCCGTGCTCTGCGACGCAACAAGATGCGCTCGCTCCTCACCGCCCTGGGCATCATCATTGGCGTCGCCGCCGTGATTGCGATGGTGGGCATTGGCAACGGAGCCAAGAAACAGGTCGAGGACCAAGTCGCGAGCATGGGCGACAATGTGATCATGGTCTTCTCTGGCAGCAGTTCACGCGGCGGCATGCATGGCGGCTCCGGGTCCGCGGGCACGCTCACGATTGATGACGCGAATGCCATTGCCCGCGAAGTGCCAACTGTCGAGGCAGTCACGCCCGAGGTGGAAGGCTCGACGCGCATCAGCTACGGCAATCAAAACTGGTCCACCCGTCTCAATGGGGTGTCCGCCGACTACTTCAAGGTGCGTAGCTGGACCTTCTCCCAAGGCACACCCTTCGAAGAACGCGATGTCAGCGCCGTGGCCAAGGTGGCCCTCATCGGACGCACCGTGTCCACGCAGTTGTTTGGCACTGACGAGGAAGCCCTGGGCAAGACCGTTCGCATCAAGCACGTGCCCTTCACCATCATCGGAGTGCTGGGACCCAAAGGTGCCTCCTTCTTCGGACGCGATCAGGACGACACCATCGTGGTGCCTTACACCAGCGCGATGAAACGTCTGCTTGGCATCAAGACCATCCCGCGCATCACCTTGAGTGTGGAGCGTGGCAAGCCCCTCGCCCCTGTGCAGCAGCAGATCACGGAACTCCTCCTTCAGCGCCACAACATCGCCAACGAACGCGATGCGGACTTCAGCGTCCGCACCCAGGAAGAAATGGCCCGCATGGCCACCGCCACCTCCAGCATCATGACCACGCTGCTCGGTTTCGTTGCGAGCATCTCCCTCATCGTCGGCGGCATTGGCATCATGAACATCATGCTCGTCAGTGTTACAGAACGCACTCGCGAGATCGGTATCCGGCTCGCCATCGGCGCACGCGGCAGCGACATCCTGCTTCAGTTCCTGATCGAAGCCATCACCCTCAGCCTGCTCGGCGGCATGATCGGGGTGGCGCTCGCCTTCGGCGTGGCCGAGCTGGTGCGCGAGTTCACCGAGATGCCCGTGCTCATCACCGCAGGTCCGGTGATGTATTCTTTCGGCTTCAGCGCTGCGGTCGGCATTCTGTTCGGCTTTTATCCAGCCCGCAAAGCGGCGTCCGTCGATCCCATCGAAGCTCTGCGCTACGAGTGAAGACCTGAGCAGCCCCGTGAAACAACCGCAGGCGCATCTCCCGTATGCCTTGCCATGAAAGCCATCGCCTTCGCTGTCCTCGCACTCGTCTGGTCCATCGCTGCCGCCGAAGCGCCGGAGGGCTGGACGACGTGGGCTCCACGTGATGAGATCAAGCCCGCGTTCAGCTTTGATGCGCAGGCGAAGACTCTGATCATCGAGTCCGATGCGCAGGAGGGAAGGCAGGGCCGCTGGACGCGCACGCTGCCGGTGGAGGGCGGCAAGACGTATCACTTCAGCGTGCGGCGCAAGCTCACCGGTGATGAAGCGAACGAAGGTCGTCGCACGGCGGTGGCGCGGGTGCTTTGGCGCGATGACAAGGGCCGCACCGTGAAGCACGATGCACCATCGACCGCCTCGTATGCCAAAGGCGAAGTTCCCAATGCGGAGCCTGAGTATTCCGCTGATGGCGCGACGGATGCGAGCGGCTGGACCGAGGTCGCAGGCACTTACCGTGCGCCCAACGCAGCGAAGCAGGCCGTGATCGAACTCGAGTTCCGCTGGGCGGCGAAGACGCGACTCGCATGGACCTTGCCCTCGCTCGAAGCCATCGCTGCTCCCACGCCGCGCATCGTTCGACTCGCCTCCGCGCACTTCGTTCCTCGCGATGCGACGAATGCGACCGAGCGACGCGACGCCTTCGTGCCGATCATCGAAGAAGCGGCGAAACAGAAGGCCGACCTGCTAGTGCTGCCGGAGGTCGTGACCTATGGCAAAGGCTCCACTTACGAGAGCGAGGCCGAGCCCATCCCCGGCCCATCAACCGAGTTCTTTGGCGCGCTGGCAAAAAAGCACCATCTCCACCTCGTGCCCGGACTGATCGAACGCGCCGGTCCGCTCATCTACAACGTCGCCGTCCTAATCGGTCCCGATGGCTCCATCCTCGGCAAGTATCGCAAAGTCTGCCTGCCGCGTGGCGAGATCGAAGGCGGCATCACGCCCGGACATGAGTATCCGGTGTTCGACACTGCCTTTGGCAAGGTGGGCATGATGGTGTGCTACGATGGCTTCTTCCCCGAGGTGGCGCGCAACCTGAGCAACGCCGGAGCCGAAGTCATCGCGTGGCCTGTGATGGGCTGCAATCCGCTGCTCGGTGCCGCGCGAGCCTGCGAAAACCACGTTTATGTCATCAGTTCCACGCACACCGATGCCACCAAGCACTGGATGATCTCCGCCATCTTCGGCCAAGACGGCGTGCCCCTCGCGCAAGCCAAAGACTGGGGCACGATCGCGATCACGGAAGTCGATCTCAATCAACGCCTCCACTGGAGCAGCCTCGGTGATTTCAAAGCGGAACTTCCGCGTCATCGTCCATGATGCTCACACGACGCCATTGCCTGCTCGCGCTCATGATTCTCCAGACCCTCGTCATCGCGGGTCTGGTCTGGACTTTTCGGCAGGAGTTGCATCAAAAACTCGCCGCCCGTGTTCCTTGTCGCGTCCTGTATCTCGGCGACTCCATCATTGCGCAAGGCGGCATCTGGAGCTGGCATCTGGGCCACTGGTGGCCGAACGATCATAACCATGGGCGACCCGGCTTTGACCTCTTCCAAGTCAACGCCACCGCCAAGGAAGTGCTCCCCGTCCTTCGCCCGCAGACGGTAGTCGTCATGGGCGGGCACAACGACCTCGCTCGGCACGATCTCGCCATCATGATCCGCGACTACGATCACCTGCTGACCACGCTGCGATCCTCCGCCAGCGTCGAGCGAATCATCGTTGTCTCGACCTTGCCGGACATCACGGGGCAGTTCGCTGATCAAGTTTCAGGCCTCAACAAACACCTCGTCGCCACCTGCGAGGGCGACCCACGCCTCACCTTCCTCGACCTCCGTCCAAACCTCGCGCCAGAGGGCAAGCTCCGCGCCGAGTTCAGCCGCGATGGGGTGCATCTCAATCCCCAAGCCTACGCCCGGTGGGCGGACGCGCTCCGGCCTCTCATTGATGGTGACCGTTCAACGACCGACCGCTAGCGAGGTGCGAAGAGCGCGAATGATCGTTCATCGTCACATTCGTTTCCATTCGCGTTAAGAGAAACCAGTGGCTCAACGCCCGACGTGTCCATTAGCTACCGCTCGAGCACTCCGAACGCCCCGTGATCCGAGTATCGAAGGGGCCACCCGCCCGCGACGAATCTCCCGTCCCCTTTTGACAAGGCGGATCACTTGCCTACTCTGCACGCCCCCAAAACTAGAACTATGAGCAACACTACTGCCCCCGAGCACAAGGAGTTCCAGGCTGAAGTCAAACAGCTCCTGGACATCGTCATTCACAGTCTCTACACCGACCGCGAGATCTTCGTTCGCGAGCTGGTGTCGAACGCCGCCGACGCGCTGGAAAAACTACGCCACACGCAGCTCACGGAGCGCAATATCTTCGACGACAAGCAGCCACTGGAGATCAACATCACCACCGACGACACGGCGAAGACGCTGACCATCGCCGACTACGGCATTGGCATGACGCACGATGAACTCGTGGAGAACCTCGGCACCATCGCGCACTCCGGATCGAAGGCCTTCATGCAGGCGCTCAAGTCGAGCGGCAAAGACGGCACGCAGTTGATCGGCCAGTTCGGCGTCGGCTTCTACTCGGCCTTCATGGTCGCCCACGAAGTGAAGGTCTATACGCACTCGTGGCGTCCTGAGGGCGGCCATCTGTGCTGGACCAGCGATGGCGCGACTGGTTACACCATTGAAGAAGCCGAAGGCCAGAGCCGTGGCTGCCGCATCGTGATGCATCTGAAAGAAGACGCGCACGACTTCGCCAACGCCGCCACGATCAAGCGCATCCTCGCGAAGTATTCCAACTTCGTCGGCTTCCCCATCAACCTCAACGGCGAGCGCGTGAACAACGTGGAAGCCGTGTGGCTCAAGAACAAGAGCGAGGTCACCGAGGAGCAATACAAGGAGTTCTATCGCTTCCAGGCCAACGCCTTCGACGATCCGCGCTACACCTTCCACTTCAATGCCGATGCCCCGCTGGTCATCAACTCGCTGCTCTTCGTCCCCACGCAGAACATGGAGATGTATGGCATGGGCCAGATGGAGGCCGGTGTTTCGCTCTACTGCAAGAAGGTGCTCATCGATGATAAGCCGAAGAAGCTGCTGCCCGAGTGGCTGCGCTTCCTGCGCGGCGTGATCGACAGCGAGGACCTGCCGCTCAACATCAGCCGCGAGACCATGCAGGACAGCGCGCTGGTGCGGAAGCTCGGCGAGGTCGTGGAGAAGCGCTTCCTCAAGTTCCTCGACAAGGAAGCCACCGACAACGCGGAGAAGTATGCCGAGTTCTACGGCAGCTTCGCGCGCTTCCTCAAGGAAGGTGTCGCCACCGACTTCGACAACCGCGAGGCCATCGCCAAGCTCCTGCGCTTTGAGTCCAGCATGACCGAGCCAGGCAAGACGACGAACTTCACGGAATACGTCAGCCGCATGAAGGACGGCCAGAAGGCGATCTACTACCAGATCGCGCCGTCGCGTGCCGCCATCGAAAACGGACCGTATGTCGAGGCCTTCAAGGCGCGCGGCTACGAGGTGATCTACCTCTACGAGCAGATCGACGACTACGTGGTGAACGCGCTGCGCGAGTTCGACAAGAAGTCGTTGCAATCCGTATCGAGCGACAAGGTCGAACTCGACGACGCTCCCGCCGCTGAAGGCGAAGCGCTCGCCGAAGACGCCGCCACGAAGCTCTGCGACTGGCTCAAGGACAAGCTCGGCAAGCGCGTGGAAAACGTGCGCACCGGCAAGCGCCTCGTCAGCAGCCCGGCCATCGCCTTGCTGCCTGAGGGAGAACTCACGCCGCAGATGCGCCAGATGATGCGCGCGCTGAAGAAGGACGATGAGATGTCCGCGCCCGAAGTGATCCTGGAGATCAACACGCGCAGTGGCCTGATCAAGAACCTCGCAAACCTCACCGACAAGAACGCCGACGTGGCCTCCTTGATTGCCGAGCAACTGCTCGACAACTCCCTCCTCTCCGCTGGCCTCATCGACGATCCTCAACCCGTCGTCGCCCGCAGCATGAAGCTGCTCGAAGCGCTCGCTGAGAAGGCGTAGTGCGGTTGCGTTGGATGAACTTGGCCTCTCGCTGCGACGGATGTCGCAGCGGGAGGCTGCATCCGTCTTATCCGATTGGGTGAATGGGTTCGGAGCTCTCTGGAAGGCCAAGGGCCTTCAGTCTCATAGCGAAGGGTTGCGGCGAAGCCGCTACCCTGGTCAACTCCGGTGCCCAACGGTTGAACTCTGAAGGAGTTCGGTCAATGCGTGGTTCGAAGCGATGACGGAACACCTTCGGTGTTCGCGTCCGTGAGGCCAACTCAACCAGGGTAGCGCTGCTTCGCAGCGCAACCCTTCGCTGTAGGACGCAAGCCCTTCGGGCTGTTCACAAAAGATGACGGCTTGGGGCTAGCTTCGTCTCAACGATCATTCAACGCCTTCAGGATGCGGTCCAGCAGTGTCATTTTGCCAAGCAGCGTCAGGCAAAGCACAAGACTCAAGAGTGTGAACCAAGGGTTGGAGTCTGGCTTGATGCAGAGATGGAGAAACACTCCACCAGCAGCAACGGCCATGATCAAGACCACCCACTCTCGAACGTTATGCGCGGAGAATGGCGACATCTTTCGGGGCGAGCAACAAGCGGATTTTGCTTTCATTGCCCGCTCAAAGTAGGCAGCAAACTAGGAGGGCAACCAAATTCAAAAACAGTGGATAGTGCAGCCGATAACTGATCGGCTGCGACAACCTCCAGCATCAAGGGAACCAGAGGTGTTATGTCGGAATGTTATGTCGGAAAAAATTTGCAAGATGTCAGCTCACCTGGTCATTCCCGCCATCCACGGGCATCTGCGTCCCAGTAATCTTGGCGAACAAGGACGAGGCAATCGCGGCCTGGCTTTCGCTTTTCAGGTTGGGAAGCATTGACGCAATCCTGACAAATCTCCTCCATTGTGGTGATGGTCTTTTGACAGGTGGCCACGAGTCTCGAACCATCACTTCAACCTGGAGGCCCCATGACACACTATCGAATCGCCCTCACTCTGGCCCTTGCCGCAACTGCTTCGTCGGCATCGGCTCACTCTTGGAAGGTAGGCAACGATCCCGGCGAACGCGAGGCATTGCGTGCGCACATCCTGGAGGAATGGTCACGGGAGCGTGACACCCAAACTGCGTCCGCAGGCTCCAGCGTGCAGCTTGCTGCGGCAGCGGTTGCCAACGCGGCCAATGCTCCGGCCACCGCCAAGGCTTTCCTTCCGTTCAAGAAGTTGGACCTGCGAGCTGACGGTGAATTCCTTTACGTTGGCTCCGACGCCTGGCCTGATCACAACATGATGGTGGGCATCACCGCCTGGCAGCAGCAGGTGCCGCTGCCGCAAAAGTATTTCGACGACAACGCCTGGCGCATCCCCTTGAAGCCAGTGCCAGCCAAGGAGCAAGCGATGATCAAGGGTCGCTTCCTTCGTGGAGCGATCGCTCTCGCCGTGAATGGCATCCCCATCTTCAATCCTCAGAACAATCGCGGCGAGGTGAGCTATGAGATTGGCGAACTCGATCAATGGGGCGGCCACTGCGGTCGGGCCGATGACTACCACTACCACATCGCGCCGCTACATTTGCAGGGTGTGGTGGGCAAGGACATGCCGGTGGCTTACGCCTTGGATGGCTATCCGATCTATGGCCTCACAGAGCCCGATGGCTCACCCGTGGGAAAGCTTGATGAATGCCACGGTCATGAGTCGGCCAACGGTTATCATTACCATGCGGCGACCGAGTATCCGTATGTGATCGGTGGCTTCCATGGCGAGGTGGTGGAACGCGAAGAGCAGGTGGATCCACAGCCGCGAGCCAATCCCGTCCGGCCTGCGTTGACGGCGTTGCGCGGAGCCAAGATCACAGGCTTTGAAAGCACCGGCAAGAATAGTTACCGGCTGAGCTTCGAGGTGAACGGCGACAAGCGCAGCGTCTCGTATTCGATCCATGCGGATGGCACTTACCCCTTCGAGTTCGACAACGGACGCGACGGCAAGGAGAAGGAAGTCTATACCGCCCGCCAAGGTGGAGGAGGTGGTGGCCCGCCACGTGAGGGGCCAGGCGGCCCCGGTGGCATGAAAGGCAAAGGAAAGGGCAAGGGCAAAGGTGGTCGCGAAGGCGAGATACGCCGTGGTGATGAGCCCCCTCGGCGTCCTGAAGGCGAAGATCGCCCCGCGCGTCCGCAAGCTGCTGTTCAAGGCATCCTCGACGTCAATGGCGATGGTGTGGTCACCGCACAAGAGTTTGCAGACAATGCCAAGTCCAATGCCTCCAAGACCGGTGCTTCGCTCTCCGAGGCGCTGAGCAAAGCCAAGGAACAATTCACCGCTTTCGACCACAATCGTGATGGCAAGCTGGACACGCCTGAACTGGATGAACTCGCAGGCCAAGCACCGCCTCAAGACGCACCTCGCGCCCCGCGCGATGAACCTCCCGCGCGCCATGAGGAGATGAAGAAAGGTCAGGGCGGTGGTCGTGGCGGCAAGCAGGAGGCGTTCGTCGCATTGCCGGATCAACCTCGCAGCAGCGATGGCAAGTTCTTCCTCAACAGTCCCGTGGTGGAGGACCTCAAGGATCTACCTGTTGAGTTCACCGGCGACGGCGATGGCATCAGCCCGCCTCTCGAATGGACCGGCGCTCCTACATCGACCAAGAGCTTCGCTTTGATCATGGATCACGTGGCTCCAGGCGGTGACAAGAAGTGGTATTGGACCCTCTATGACATCCCGGCAAACACGACTCAACTGCCCAAGGACTCGCAGAGCATTGGCAAACTCGGCACCGGCTTCAAAGGCGAAGTCGGCTACGAACCACCACACTCGAAGGGACCTGGAGCCAAGACGTATGTGATGACGCTTTATGCCTTGTCCAGTCCGCTTGATGTGCGCGGCAAGCCAGGGCCCGAGGAATTGATCGCGGCCATGAATGGCAAGGTGCTGGGGAGTTCATCCCTGCGAGTCGTTTACAGCAGCAAGGGCGCAGGCGAGGCAGGCCAAGGTGAACGGCCTCGTCAGGCGGCGATGAATGACCGCCCGGCCGAACGTCCCGATGCTCCCCCTCCGCCGCCAGCACCGGGTGGCATGCGTCCGCTCGACAACATCTTCAACACGCCCAGTGGCACCGAGCCACCGCCTGCCAATGGACCTGGCAGCGACCGGCCCAAAGGCGGCGGCAAAGGAAAGGGCAAAGGCGGTCCTCCTGGTCTGATCAAGCCGAGCATCGCTGATACGATGAAGCTCAATGTTTATGCGGATAACTGGTTCATGCTCTACGTCAATGGTCGCCTGGTGGCCGTCGATCCGATCCAGTTCACCCCTCACAATGTCGTGAGCGTCGATTTTCTCCCCGAATATCCGATGACTGTCGCCGTGCTGGCCAAGGACAATGCCGATCCCAAGACCGGTATGGAATATGGCACCAGCGTGGGCGACGGCGGCTTCTGTCTGAAGTTCGCCGACGGCACTGTCACCAACGCCACGTGGAAGGCGAAGAACTTTTTCCACGGTCCTGTCAATGGCGACACCGCCCATCCTCAGGTAAAGCAAGAACCTCTGCCTGCCAACTGGTGGGCTGTGGACTTCGATGACAGCACCTGGAAGAATGCGAAAGAATACACGGTGGAAGAGGTTGATCCCAAGCAGCCCTACTTCGAGAGCGATTTCGAAGGTGCCAAGTTCATCTGGACTGACGATCTCGCGCTCGACAACACCATCATCTTCCGCACGAAGGTGGAGAAGCCCGGCTGGACTCCTCGCTGGAACACCAAGCCCGACCTCGATGTGTCAGGTGCACCACTGAAGTAATCGAAGACGCCCATCAACAGGCCAGACTTCTTGTCGAATGGACAAGGAGTCTGGCCTTTGTCATGTGAACGCGAGATTCTCTGCACCCAATCATGTCACACGACCTTCGCCATCGCCCGCTACTCTTTGTTCTTCTCAGCATCCTCGTCGGATGCGCAACGCCATTCACCCGTCAAGCTTCCCCTTCCAGCTTGCCCAAGCTCATGGCGGATCGCCTCTCCTGGATGGATGAAGTTGCCCGTGTGAAGCAGGCGCGTTCCCTGCCTATCAATGACCCGAAACGCGAGGCTGAACTCCTTGATGCCATGGAACAGAGGGCACTGGCGATGGACCTTCCTGCGTCTGCCGTCCGGGCGTTTTTCACCGGACAAATGAACGCAGCCAAACAACTCCAGCTCGAGTGGATCGCCTCCCACACCTCACCGCCTTCTTCCGCGACGGAGCCCCTCCCCGATCTGGCCAAGACCATCCGCCCCGCCCTGGATGAAATCGGCACGCGTATGCTGGAAGCCTTGAAGAAAGCGCGAACATCGAACACCGGTGGGTCGATCATCGTCCAAGCTCGCCAGGCACTGACGCTCGCTGGGTATTCAGAAAGCATCGTCGCACCAGCCATCGCGGGTCTTGAAGCGGGACTAAAAGTTGATCGCTAAGGTCACAGCGGAACTGTGCCGGCGCACTCGATGAACGGGGTTGCAGCATGTCGCCTCTTCACTATCTCAAGCGCGCACCCTTTCCCCGCCATGAGGAGCCAGAAAATCCGCAACCGATCCCCGCGTCCCTTCAAACTTTCTCGCGACAAACGTGATTGGACTGGCAGTGCGCCGCCCGTTGAGAAACCATTCCTGGCGAGGTTCCTTGAGCGGAACCGCAAGCCTGCGGAAGCATCCGACAGCGCCCAGGCGAACTCGCCCACTCCCGAAGCACCTTCTTCATCAGCGGAACCGTGATCCCTGCGCCCGCAATAAGAGTGTCTGCGGCTTGATTCAACGGGCGGTCTAGTGTCCTCTGCCAGCTCATGAGCCTCCCTGCCTGCCCCATGTGCGAGATGAACGACGTTCTCGCCCACCCTGATCGTTTTGAATGCATGACCTGCGGACACGAGTGGTCCAAGGAAGCCGTCGCCGACGCACCCGATGCTGAGCGTGTGGTCAAAGATGCGTATGGCAATGTGCTCGCCGATGGCGACATCGTGGCGATGATCAAAGACCTCAAGCTCAAGGGCTCCTCCGAAGTCCTGAAAGTCGGCACCAAGTCGAAGCCCATTCGCCTCGTCGATGGCGACCACGAGATCTCGTGCAAGATGGACGGCATTGCGATTGGATTGAAGGCCTGCTTTGTGAAAAAAGTGGTGAGCTGACGGGATGGCTTCGGCTGACAACCTTCAGACCGTAAGCCGGTTCGGTGCCTTCATGCTGGCCGCTGGGATCATCGGTCTCGTGAGTGGCACCACGCTGGGCAAAAGCGGTATCATCCGGCTCCATGAGAAGCGTGGAGAATTCTACGCGACGTGCATCTGCCACCTGGCGCTTGGGCTCTTCTGCCTGCTGGGGCGGCATTTCATCACAGGCCGCTAGATGCTGCCGATGACTCGCCGTGTTTGTGCTTCTATCAGCGCGGCCATTTCACTGATGTCGGCCGGCGGCATGGGCCATGTGCTTTTTCATGTCTCACCGTGCTCCGTGATGCTGAAATTTCAGCATCATTGCTAACCGCTTGGATGTTCAGCGCATCGATCGAGCATCTGCGCCGCGCTCTCCTGAACACCGCGGCCTTGGACCGTAACCGCTTCGTTACGGTGAATAAGTAGCGTCAGAAACTGATCCCCTTCATGGTGATGCGTGTCACGGCCAGGACATCAGTAACCGAACAACCATCAGCACACCATTTATCTCATGAAGACCAGACTTCCCATCCCCCGTCTCTCGATTCGAAAACTCACCCAGGGCCTCGGCCTTGCCGTTTACCTCCTCGGCGCATCGTCATTGTCAGCACAGACTTCCTACACAGCCGTGGATCTCACTACGTCGGCATCAGGGGCTGCACAGGCAGCCAGTGGTGGCCAGGCCGCAGGATACACTGGCTCGGTGCCCAACGCCTTCACAGGCCGCGCCACGCTGTGGACTGGAGATGGTGCCACTGATCTACATCCCTCCTTCCTCGACGGCACCGGCGCTCGCTCGGTGGTGCTGGGTTTCGCTGGCAACCTCCAGGTCGGCTCCGGAGCTGGCGCTTCCACAGGTAATCGCAATGTGCCGCTTGCCTGGCATGACACGGCCGCCAGCGCAACGATGCTGAGCATTCCTTTCACCAACGCAGGTGGCCAGGCGAATGCGACGGATGGACTGCAAATCGTGGGTTCAGCCATCGGCTTGACTCGCGACGGCACCACGCTCGGCAGCGCCCATGCCGTGATTTGGGATGTGGCCTCCGGCACTGCCACCGACATCGGCACCGACGCCAACCTCTACGATGTGGCAAGTGGGCAGCAGGTGGGCATGGTGCAGAAAGGCATCGCGAATGCCGCCCTGTGGCGTGGAACCAAAGCCTACACGCTGCTGCACCCGAAGGGTGCCGTGGTGTCCGTTGCCAATGGCACTGATGGCTTTCGTCAGGTGGGATATGCAGGTTTTGACATCCGGGTGCGGGTGGAGGCAGTCAAGGGTGCGAAAGACAAGCGCTTCAACTATGCCCACGTCTGGACTGGCACCGCTGCCAGCGCACTGAACATTCACCCTTACGCATCCAATGCTGACGGCGCTCTCTTCGAGCACAGCTTCGCGACCAAAGTCGCAGGGCCATACATCGCGGGCTATGTCAATGTGCCGAGCAAGATCAACACACCGGCTTACAACCGGGCCGTGGTGTGGGATGCTTCGTTCCAGGCGATCGATCTCAATGCCTATCTGCCTGCTGGATTCATTGGCTCACAAGCGCTTGATGTTGATGCCGAGGGCAACGTCGCCGGGGTGATGACCAAAGCGGATGGCACACGCCATGCTGTGCTTTGGATTCCGAATCCGTAGCCACGAGCCAACCAAACCGACCGTCGTTTCCGCATCGTGGGAGCGACGGTCTTCCGGTTTCGGTTAACGCGTCCAAATCCAGTTCTACGGCTTCTTCGCTTCCACCCGAGGATCAGGAGCCCCGAGCAGCACCCAGGTCTCCAGCAACGCAACCTCAAGCGCCGGCAGCTTCTCGTCGGGAGGCATGGCGCTGTCAGAGTCGAGATGTCGGACCGCATGAATCAAGGGACTGCGTTTCAAATCCAGAGGCTTCACCGCAGGGCCATGGTCACCACCCGTCTCCCATCCAGACCGTGTGTCCAAAGCGAGACCACCATCGACCTCATGATCCTTCGAGTGGCATTCGAAACAGCGGTTCTTCAGAATGGGGAGGATCTTCGAATTAAAGAACCTCGTGGGTTCATAAGACGACTCCTCGCCGGCTCTCGCCACAACGAGGGCCGTCAAACTGATCAGCAGAATCGTGAACCATTTCATGTTGGAGGAAACGAGAGTGAGCATCGCCGAGGTGCCACGGATCTTGTCTGTTGATCGTCTGCTTTTGACATCACTACCTCAGGCCATCGCCTCAGCCTGCCGACGCCGCAATTGACCACAGGCCGCATCAATGTCCGGCCCCCGTGCTCGACGAAGGTGCGCGACCGTGCCGTGGCTGCGCAGCTCTGCAAGGAACGCCTCAGTCCTCTCAAGCGAACTCGGAGCATAGGAGCGCCCCTGCAAACTGAGCCCGGTGGGATTGTATCGCAGCAGGTTCACGTGCATCCGACGCCGATCAAGCAGACGCGATAGATCGCGTGCCTGGGCCAAAGAATCATTCACACCCTCCAGCAGGCAATACTGAATCGTTGTGATGCGACCACTGGCCTCCTGATAGCGATCTGCGGCGGCAAGCACTTCACGAACATCGAAACGTTTTCCAACGGGCAGCAAGTCCGCCCGCGTAGCGTCGTCGGGCGCATGAAGTGACAAGGCCAGATGCACTCCGAGGTTTTCCTCCCGCAATTCATCAATGCCGGGCACGATGCCGACCGTCGAGATGGTGATCTGCCGCCAGCCAAGGGCACCGAGCTGCGGATCAGCCATGCGGCGCACAGCGGCGATCACGTTCTTCAGATTCAACATCGGCTCGCCCATGCCCATGAAGACGATGGTGCGCAGGGTGCGACCTTCGTTCTGGGCTTCGCGTCGAAGACGAATGAACTGCTCCACAATCTCGCCTGAGGTAAGATTGCGCTCGAACCCCGTCTGCGTGGTCGCACAAAAGTCGCAGCCCATCGCACAGCCCACCTGACTCGAAATACATCCAGCGGCACGTGCAGGGTTGTAGTCCGGCATCAAGACGGACTCCACTGTTCGCCCGTCATCCAGCCTCAACAGCAACTTGGTAGTTCCATCCTCTGACACTTGGCGCATCGCCAGACTGGCAGCTTCAGCTTTGAAACTGGAGGCCACCAGGTGCTCCAAGCCCTCAGGCAATCGAACCTTGGCAAAGGCTCCATCGCTGCCCTTTCCATACAAACGCCGCAGCAATCGAACGGCATGTGCAGGCTTGTAACCTTGGTGCTCCATCCATTGCTCCAACTCGCAGGTGGACAAATCGGGAAGCGACCGTTGTGATGCAGAGACGTAATGCATGAACTCGTTTAGCAAAACCACGTCGAGTCAAAGGTGCTCCGCTGCTGAGGAGAGCGATCAGCGACTTCGTTCATGATGGGCGTGTGTGACATGGGGCAGGCCGTGTTCATCGTGCGGCTGACGTCGTGAGGCAAGAAGAGGACGCATCATTCCACGGGTGGCCACTGCACGCCTGCCAGTTCTTTGGGCAGCTGTGTCGGATCGGTCGGATAGAAGAGCTTCAGGTCCACCTGGGACTGTGAGCCCTTCACAAACTCGAGTTCCTCAGGAGCACCGATGATCAGCCATAGCACTTCCTCATCCGTGTCATTGAAGACCTGTCGCAGTTGCTCGGGTCCCACCAGCACTCCTCCGTATTTCGGCACGGTCAACGTTTCACCCCCCACACGCAGACGCCCGGTGCCTTCGAGCACGAAGTAAAACTCCTCGGATCGAATGTGCTTGTGCAGTGTGTTGGCACTCTTCGGCGGCATTCGCCAAAGACGCGCACCCATGTTCTCGCTTCCGGTGCGCTCCAGGTAGTCAGCATTCGGAATCTTCATGAGATTCGAAGGACGCCAGAAGAGATCTTCCGGTTTGATCAAATGATAGCCTTGGATGGGATTCATGGAGGAAAGGATGATGACCACCACAGGAGCGCAATCACTTCATGGTGCCCACTGAATTCATGCCTTCCGACATGCGCAGGACTGCCGAGCGCTAGTTCATGCGACGGCTTCAGCGTGTTGGCGCCATCCGCATCGGATGAAAGCTCCACGCGATTGTCCCGTTCTCGGGCGACCATGAAACCCATCACCCGCCTCGCTGCGCTTTCCCTTTTCGCACTCACCTTGGCCCCTCAATCCGAAGCCGCCACCCCAGAATACAAGCCGGAACTCTTCAAGACCACCAGGCTGGTTTACTCCGACAACTTCGACAGCGGCAAGATCAACACCGACTTCTGGGAAGTGCGCCAGAATACCACGTGGACCATCAAGGACGGCGTGCTCTTGGGCAGGGAGTCGTCGAAGGAGTTTCAGGCCAAAAAGAAAGCCAGCGATGATCCTTCCCACGCCGGTTTGAAGCCGGTCATCTGGCTCAAGAGGGTGCCGGAGAATTTTGTCTGCACGATGCGCGTTCGCTACGATGGCAAGGACTACCAAAAAGGCTTTCCCTTGCTCGACCTCGGTCATCACATTCACACGATCAGCTTTAGCGCCAAGGCCACTACGCTCGCGATCAAGAAGAACGTCGAGACCCTGTCCACGGAGCAGCCTCTTTTCACGATCAATCAGTGGCACGACGTGGCGATCGAACTCAAGAAAGGCGTCATCCTGCTCACCATCGACGGCACGAAGCATACCTTTGAAAGCAAGAACATCGACATGGCTGGGCAGGCCCAGATTGACTTCAAAGCCATCGACTTCGGCACCTGCCTGATCGACGACGTAAAGGTCTGGGAGGGCATGAACTGACACGCGATGATGATGAGGGTTCTGATTCAATCGAACCACACGCATCGAATTCGGGCTGGCCTTTTGCTTCGATTCGCGAGAGCATGACCTCATGAAAACACTTCTCCACTCCACTGACAGACAGGTCCTCAGCCGCCGCGAAATCCTCCGCGGACTCAGTGCCAGCACCGCTCTGGCCGCCTTGCCAGGTCTTCGCGCCGAACCGTCGGCCAAGGACTCGCTGCCCATGCAGTTCTACAAAAGCCTGACGGAAGAGCAGCATGCCAAGATCGTCCTTCCCGTGGACCACGCGAAACGGAAGTTCATCAGCAACTGGTGGTATATCTGCCCCGAGCAACGCCTGCACACCTTCTACACCAAGGACCAGCAGGACCTCGTGAAGCAGATCTTCGAGTCGCTTCATGCACCGGAGTTTCGCGAGAAGATGAACTGGCAGGTCCAAAAGGATCTCATGGGCCAGATCAAGAACACGCCCTCCGTCGGCTTCTTCGGCACGCCCAAAGACAAGAACTTCGAGTTCATCTACACGGGCCATCACGTCACACGACGCTGCAATGCGCACACCGACCGCGGGCTCGGCTTTGGCGGCGCACCGATCTTCTACGGCAACTTCGCCAAGGCATTCCGCGAGACCAAGGACCACGAGGGCAATCCGTTTTGGTATCAGGGTCTCTTGTTCAATGAGTTCTACACCGCGCTCGATGGCAAGCAGCGTGAGAAGATCCTCGTCGGTGCCGAGCCCCGTGATGAGAATCCCGCCACGGTGATCGTGAAGCGCAAAACAGATCTCCCAGGTCTCAGCGGGGCAGACCTCACCAAGGATCAGCAAGCCAAGCTCCTCGATACCATGCGACGCATGCTCGCCTGTTTCCGACCTGATGATGTGACCGCCACGATGAAGATCATCGAAGACAAGAACATGGTCGAGCGGCTCTTCGTCTCCTGCTACGGCGGTGCCTTCGACATTGGCAACGACAAGGTGTGGGACACCTGGCAGATCGAAGGTCCTGAGATGGTCTGGTATTTCCGCGGCATGCCTCATATCCACGGCTACTTCCACCTCGCCGCCTAGCGCAGGCGAACCGTTGTCATTCCCCTGCCCTCTCCAGGACGACGCCCACGCAGTCGGTGCCAGGGAGGATGCGTTTGCGCAGTTCGATGCGCACCCAGGTGGCAGCGAACTCCGTGAGCAGGCAATCGGCCATCTCGGAGGCGAGGGTCTCGATGAGCTTCCGCGGACGAGAAGCCGCCAGGGCGCGGAGGCGATTGGCCACGGCCTGGTAGTCGATGGTCGCGTCGATGGCGTCGTTCATCGCAGCAAAGCTGAGGCGCGAAGTGAAGGTGACATTGGCCCGGAGCACCTGCCAGTCGGCGCGTTCGTCATCGGGCACGCCGATGAGCACAGGGAGATCGAGACCTTCGATAAAAATGCGGTTCATGGTGAGGGCGAGGTGGTGGCGCGTTGATCGAGGAGATTCATGAATTCGCGCAGATTGGCCACGAGATGGTCGGGCTGCGCGGATTGAAGTTTGGCGACCGACTCGTAGCCGGTGCAGGTAGCAACGGTGAGGACACCTGCGGCTTTGCCAGCTTCAATGTCGTGGCGCATGTCGCCAACAAAGGCGGTTTCGTGAGCGAGGAACTGCTGACGGGTCATGAGGGAGGCGATGTGCTCGCGCTTGTCCACCACACCGCAGGCGGCGTGCTCAAAGAAGTCCCACACGCCAAGGTTGCGGGCCTGCTGCTCCACGTGGTCGCCAGGCGCACTCGAGAAGAGCACCATGCGACGGCCAGCGGCGGCCGAATGCTCCAGGAAGTCGCGGGCATGATCGATGAGAGGGATCTGCGGCACCGCGTTGGGAAAGAACCGGAGATAAAGGGACTTCACCTTTTCGAGCGGGATGCCGGGCAGCACCTCGTCGTAGAACTCGGTGAACGGCAGCCGAAAGCGCTCGCGGAATTCCTCCTCCGTGAGCTGGGGTTTGCGAAACAGGCGCAGCATGCGGTTGAGCGCCTGGAGCACAGCAGGCAGGTCATTGGCCAGCGTGCCGGACCAGTCGAGGATGAGGTTCTTGATCATCGAATTCGAAGCCCTCGTGCCTAGCCGACACGCTCGCTGCAAGCAACCGCTTTACCCTGCGGCGCATTCCGGCATAGTTTCACCTCATGGCCCCCTCCCATCGTCATCGTCGCTCGCTGCTTGCCCGGCATCAGTGGGCTTTCTGGCTGCTGGCCCTGCTGCTGGCGGGAACGTTTGGGTTCTACTGGTTGCTCAGTCGCGATCTACGGTTGGAGCGAATCAAAGAGAAGCCCGTGCATACAGCCAAGCGCTGACGTGCCCCAACGGTCACACGGAGAAGTGGAGATCGTCGGATCGAAGGGAAAACTCGACGCGCGCCTGCCAGCCGTCGGTTCCGCGGCCGGGCAATCATGCGCATGAACCATTTTTGTCCTTCCCATGGGAGTGCTGATCTGATTTTATCCGTCGTCTGCCCCTGCCGCCATGAGTCAAGATCCGAACGCCGTTCCTCCAGCACCCGCTCCCTCCAACGATCCCGGTTTGCCTCCCGGTTACCCCGCCATGCCGCCGGGTTACCCTCAGCAACCTGGGTATCCGCCGGGAATGGTGCCGCCGCAGGGCTATCCTCAGCAGATGCCCATGGGCTACCCACCTGGATATCCGCAGCCCATGCAGGGTCAGTATCCGCAACAGATGCCGCCGGGCTACCCGCCCCAGGGTTATCCCCAGCCATACCCTGGCCAACCGTATCCCGGTCAGCCCTACCCAGGGCAACCGTATCCTGGCCAGCCTTACCCAGGCCAACCTTATCCCGGACAGCCCATGATGCCCCCGGGCTATGGCATGCCGCCGCACCCAGGTATGGCCACGGGTCCACTCCCGGCCCCCATTCCGCCGCCTCCGGTTGGAGCGCCTGTGCCAGCGGCTCCAGCGCACGCTTCGGTCCCGATGGCCGCTCCCACCTCACCTTTGGTCCCGACGGCTGTTGCTGCAGTTCCGCCTCCTGCCGTCGCACCACAGCCCGTTCCCGTGGCGATTCCAGCTCCCATCGCAGTCGCGGCAGTGCCTGTCGCGGCCGCCATTGCCGCCGCACCGGCTGCTGAAGTTCATGCAGAGGCTCTCTCTGAAGACGGCCTTCCACATCCTTATCATCCTCCGGCAGCCCACGACTTCGGCCCTCCGCCCAAGCGCAATCACTTCGTCGAGCTGTGGCGCAAGATCGGTGGTGGTTCGCTCACGCTCTCCGTCGCGATCCACGCAGGCATCTTGCTCGTCGCCGGCTTGGTCGTGTTCACTAGCACCCAGATCACCAAGAACGTTGATTTCCTCCCCGGTGGCGGCACTGCCCAAGGGGCACAGGCTTCGCAAGACCTTCAGCATAAGGTTCAACAGAAGCGCCGCAGCACGATCGCCAAGACCACCCCGATGAAGAAGGTGGTGAGCAACAGCCAGAACGCCAGCATCAGCCTACCAGAAGCACCACCTGACATCCTGGATGTGCCCGACGTGAGCAGCATGCTCGGCGGCGGCAGCCTCGGCGGTGGCGGCTTTGGCAAAGGTGGTGGCGGTGGTGGATTCGGCAACGGCATGGGCATGGGCGCGGCCGGTGGCTTCGTGAGCCTGCCGCCAACGATGCGCGCTCGCTGCAGCACGGCGGAACGTCTTGAGAAGCTGCGGCAGAATGGTGGCAGCGCCGAGTGCGAGGCTGCGGTGTCGAAGGCCCTCGAGTGGCTGAAGACCAAGCAAAACAAAGACGGCTCCTGGGGTTCAGGCCACAAGTCTGCGATGACCGGCCTAGCTTTGCTCTGCTACCTCGGACGCTGCGAAACACCCGAGTCTCCATTCTACGGGGAGAATGTCATGAAGGGGATCATGTATCTCATCGAGCTCTCGAAGAAGAACCAATACGGCATGATCGCCGAGAACATCAAAGACAACGGCGCGACCTACGAGCACGGCATCGCTACTTATGCGCTCGGTGAGATGTATACGCTGGCCCGCTTGGGATCGAAGAGCCTGCCCGGCATGAAGGATGCCTTTGAGAAAGGCGTGTCGCTCATCATCAAGAACCAAACAACCAAGGGCTCCTGGACTTACGGTGGCAAGGACGACATCGCTTACGTCGCCGGCAACGGCGAGGACCTCTCCGTTACGGGCTGGCAGTATCAGGCGCTCAAGGCAGCCAAGCACACCGGCCTCAAGATTCCCAAGCTGCATGAGACCATCTCCAACACGATGAAGTATCTCGAAGGCAAGCAGACCAAGGACGGCGGCATCGGTAACAACAACCGCGACGCAGGCTACAATCAATGGAACCTCACTGGCACTGGCGTTCTTGGCCTTCAAACGCTGGGCAAAGGCAAGACCAAGGTGATTGACGGTGGCATCAAGTTCCTGCGCACCTTCATCACGGCTGAGCCGCTCGACTGGAACAAGAACGCCAATCTCTACGCCTGGTATTACTACACCCAGGCCTTCTTCCAGAAGGGTGGCGACGACTGGCGCTTCTACAACGAGCAGGTGCTTCCTCAGCTGCTCAACAATCAAGCCAACGATGGCAGCTGGAAAGCCGAACGTGGTGGTCCAGGCAACATGGAAGGCGGCGTTTACAAGACCGCTCTCTGCACCCTTCAGCTTGAGGTCTATTATCGTTACCTCAAGGTGGCGGATCGTGAGGATGAGTCGTTCTTCGAGAAATAAGCCACGCCCGAACGCTGGGAGTTTGCCCGCTTCAGAAACTACGACATGACCAAACGGTCATTTGGCTTTCGCACGCCGATTTGAGAGACTCGGCATCGTTCGAGTCTCTCGCATGAATTTCATCCGCTCCAGATGCGTCGCCCTGCTGCTGCTCTGCCTTTATGGCATGGCGGCGACGCCTGTGACTTCGCTCGCCTTCATGGGCATGGCGCTGGTCAGCGAGGAACATGAAGTGCAGATCGTGATGGATGGCAGAGGCTCGCTGGAAGTCGTGCTTCATCACCACCATACCTATACTCCTTGTGTGCGTGATCACTCAGGAACGGTGGACCGCATCCTGGCTTCGCTCTGCAAAGGCGATGACGCAGGCGACCATGTCTTCAACATGTCACCCTCGGCTCCGACGATGGAGCCCAAGGCTTCGCGCGCCGACGCTGCGGCGAGGACTGGCAACGAACGGAGCGCCCCATGGTCGTCGCTTTCTGCTGAAGGCTTCTTCCCTCTTCATCGAGTGACGAACTGGACCATGCCCCGCGCCATCATTGACATGCGCGCGAGCAACGACGCAGCACGGCCCTACATGGGCACCCTTGTGCTCCTCGTTTGATACCGCTCCTGAGCCGCATGGCTCGTCGGAACTTTGAGGCATCTTCAGAGCCTCCCTTCTCTCCAAGCCTGTAGCCCGTGGTCGCCTTGATGCGGCCTGCCGGACTTCTTCATGCGGCGCCTCCACCATCACCTCGCAGGTGATTCCATGCCGTGTGCCCGCCGTCCCAGCCCCCCATTCTCCCATCAAATCTCATGAACTGCCTTTCTCCCATCTCACGTGCCAGCGCTCTCATCGCATGCCTGCTGGCCATCACACCTTTCCGGGCCGATGCCAGCATCGCCTACGGCAGCATTAACAACTTCGACACCGTCAACGACACAGGACATGAGTGTCACGGCTTTGAGATCGAACTCGACGACTGCCACTCGACCGACATCACCTACACCTACAACTACAACCACTACGGCGTGCCCGAGATCACGGAGGACAAGACCGATCCGGCGCACCCGAAGTGCTTCATCAAGTGGCAGAGCAAGAAGAACGCGAACGGCACATGGGCAGCCTACACAGCGATCCCGAGCGGACCCATCGCTCCGACGAACGGCCACATGTTCACCAATCCGGCTGTGAACTTCGGCGGCGAACACTTTGGTGTCGGCTACAAGGTCCAGCCCTCGGCGGTGCATTACAACTGGCTCATTGATAATGGCTCCGGCACGCTCGTGCATGGCGGCGCGGTGCAGGTCTCCACGCCCACATTCACGTATTATCCCCCCGTGGCTGCCCAACCCGCGCAGGTCGTGGCCGTCATCGCTCCACCGCCTCCCCCTGCGCCACCGGTGAAGCAGTTCGGCAAGGCTGTCTGGGTGAAGGAGATCAAGACCACCACGCACAACCCGGAGAAGATCAAGCTGCGCGAACTCGTCTCCGACGACCCCGCTGATCCAAACGACAAAAACTGGAAGAAGGGCGAGCCCGACGAGGTCGAAGTCGAATGGCGCATCCTGCAAAAGAAGAATGTCGTCGGTGACCCAGGGCCGAATGCCGAACTTGCGGGCGCGCCCGAAGATCTGCCCGGCGGCGATGAAGTCGTCACCCGCCGCTATGAGTTCTACAAATATACAGGACCGTTGGATGCCGAGAGCGGTGAAGCCATGGCTGACGCCGTGGGCGCGGATGACCTTCATGGCACTGGCATGAGGACCTACAATGATCACATGGTCGGAGGGGAATGGGTGACCGTGACCAATGACATGGCCAATTTTGAGATCGTGGGCGAGTTCACTGGCTCACAAATGGCCGCCGTGGATGTGAATGAACCCGTGGGCCTCATTGACCACGTGGGCGAAGGCAAGGTGAACAAAGCCATAGCGCCGCGTGCTGTCGTGGTGGAAGGCGCGCTGCCCTTCACCTGCACCCACGACGGCACCGTCCCCCCGGGTCTCAGCTTCAACGATGCCACAGGCATCCTCAGCGGCACGCCCACCACCTCCGGTCAGTATAAGTTCACCGTCACGGCCAGCGATGGTATCAACCCTGACGTGCAGAAGAACTACACGATGAGCATCGCTGCCGTGAATGCAGCGCTGCCAGCGCAATCCTTGCTCGATACCGCCGCGTCACCCGTCGGCACCGGCACGACCACGGGCGACGGATCGTATGCGCCCGGCACGAACGCCACGGTCACCGCCACGCCCGCCCCTGGCTACAAGTTCCTGAACTGGACGGACAATGCGCAGGTGGTCAGCACCAACACCAGCTACACGCTTGCGATGGACGTGAACCATTCGCTGGTCGCGAACTTTGCGCCTGATGTCATGCAGTGGAACATCACGACCGCCGCGGCACCGGTTGCCGGTGGCACCACGACAGGCGCCGGCCTCTATGATGATGCGTCGAACGTCACCGTGGTGGCAACACCGAACGCTGGCTACACCTTCACGAACTGGACTGAAACGGGCGCACCGGTGAGCAACAGCGCGAGCTACACCTTTGCTGCGGGCATTGACCGCGATCTCGTTGCGAACTTCACCGCGCTGCCGACTTACACCATCGGCACCAGCGCCGCGCCGGTCGCAGGCGGCACGACCACGGGTGATGGCTCATTTGTTTCGGGCACCAATGCCACCCTCACCGCCACGCCGAACGCCGGCTTCTTCTTCGTGAACTGGACGGTGAACGGCACGCAGGTCAGCACTAATGCGAGCTACACCTTTGCCGTCACGGCGAACCAGACGCTCGTCGCCAATTTCTCGGTCATCGGCGCTACACTCCGCACAATTAGCACCAGTAGCAGCCCCGTTGCTGGTGGCACCTTGTCGGGTGCCGGAGTGTATGCCGATGGCTCGAGTGTAACTGTCACGGCCACCCCTGCGCAGGGCTATGAGTTCGCCAAATGGAAGATCGGAGGCACCCAAGTCAGCCTTGACCCGAGCTACACCTTCACGGCCAGCGCCAACGTCACGCTCACCGCGAGCTTCAACCGCGTGTATTACGTTACAGCGGATGTCTTTCCTGCCGTAGGCGGCACCACGGAGACGGACAGCTCCAGCTACAAGCTCAATGAGAATGCGCGGGTCGATGCCTTCCCGAACGCTGGCTACGAGTTTGTTGGCTGGAGTGAAAACGGTGTCGTGTTCAGCGCTGACAATCCGATCTCGTTCAAGGTGGCTGCAGACCGCACCATCGTGGCAAACTTCGCTCTCATTGGCGGCGTGAACATCAACACCGCCTCCGCTCCTGTCGCGGGCGGCGACGCCCTTGGTGCAGGCAGCTATCTGATTGGTGACAGCGTCACCGTCAGTGCCATCCCGAACCCCGGCTATGCCTTCACCAACTGGACGCAAGGCGCAACGATTGTGAGCAGCAGCGCGGACTACACTTTCACCGCCACTGCCAGCCGCTCGCTCGTCGCGAACTTCGTGCAGGTGGTGCAATTCAACATCGCCACCAGCGCTGCACCTGCGCTTGGAGGCTCGGTCACGGGCGCGGGCATTTACAACAGCGGCTCGAACGTCACGCTCACCGCTACCCCCGCTGTGGGCTACGTCTTCACCCACTGGACCAACGGTGCCACCGTGGTGAGCAGCAATCCGGTCTATGCCTTCCCTGCGGCGGCGAGCGCCACTCTCGTCGCGCACTTCGCCGAAGGCGTGGAGATCCTGACGGATGTGTCGCCGCCGGGCGCAGGTTTGACGACAGGTGATGGCTCGATCCCGTCCGGGACCAGCACCACGCTGACAGCCACCGCCAATGCGGGCTTCACCTTCCTGAACTGGACCGATGGTCTGGGCAACATCGTTAGCACGAACGCGAGCTACACCTTCACACCAACGGCCAGCGATACGTTCATCGCGAACTTCGAAGCGCCCGTAGTGGGCGTTCATTTCGACTTCGATACCGGCACGCCACTGCTCGCCCTTCACGCGCCTATGCCCTTGGCTCAAACTTCGGGAGGCATCACCGCGACCTTCAGCACGCCGAATGCAAACCCTCCCTCCATCGAGAACGCAGGCAGCACAAGCTACACGCTCTCGAAGTTCAGCGGCAAGTATCTCGCGCCTTCGAACGACACCGGCACCGTGGTCGAAGTCGCGTTCGACATGCAGCTCACCGGTGTGGAACTCACCTTCGCAACCGTCGAGGCCCTAAACGTTGCCGTGCCTTCCGATGTGCAAGTCACCGCCTATGACAACAGCAGCGGCCAGCCGGTGCTCGTCGGAACGGCCATCGCGCACGGCACCGTCACTCCAGGCGATTCATTGCCGAGCGGCAAGCTCACGTTCAACTCCGCGAACGGTCCCTTCGACACCATCCGCATTGAGCTGCCCAGCCTGCCCGCTGGTGCGCAGAAGTTCCTGATAGATGACATCGTCGTCAGCCCCGGCGGCAACTTCGGTGGCTCGCTCACGCTCTCGAATCCGAACTGGAACATCACGCTCACGGACTTCGGCTACTCGGATTTCCTTCTCGACAACACACCTGGTTTTGTCGGTCGCGAATACCTCAGCGGCGAATGGGGCAGTGCGGTTGCTTACACACGCAGCAATGGGAACACGGTCTCGCCCAAGTGGATGGAGCCGAACTTCATGTTCCCCGACTGGAAGACGAACTCCGACTTCCATGTCGTGGAAGGCATTCACCTCGTCGGCACGAATCTCGACGGCCTGCCCATCGCACGCTCCATCATCGCCAACAACGACCTGGAAGTGACCCTGCGATTTGAAATGGTGGACACCGTCACCGGCACACCGATGGGCGTTACGCAGGCCAGCGGTGCCGGTGCTCCGAAGTCGGTGAACAGCAACCGCTATGTGATGAACCAGACCTTCACGGTGAAGAACATCAGCGGCGGCTCTGTGAGTAATGTGCAGCTTTTCCAACTGCTGCACGGCTTCACCTCGCAGCGCGGCGTGTATGACAACCGCTCGTATGCAGGCAAGCTCAGCCCGTATCAATACGACGCCACGCTCGCAGGAGTGGATCAGACCAGCGTCGGAGCCGATGGCGCGAGCACCACGGGATTGGAAGACTACATCGCCTTCCATTCCAAGGTGGCACCGACCGCGTTTGAGATCGGAGCCTATGGCACCGAGGGCAATGGCATTGACGATCACTCCGTCGGCAAGCCCAGCGATGGTGTGCATCTGTCCATCGAGAACAACTGGCAGAGCGCGCCCTTCCTCGCTCGCAAGAACCGGGACTACTTCGCTCCGGCCAATCGCTGGGTCTCGGGTGGTCAACGGTGGGACCTCGGCACCATTGCGGATGGCCAGAGCTTGAACTTTGATATTGTGCTCAGCCTGCTTACCGGCACCACGGTCACCATCACCGGCGGAGGCAACGGCAACAACACCGGTGGCGGCAGTTGCAATGGCGGCAGCCAGCATGTTGGCGGTCTCGACTTTGAGTTCGAAGACATCAACACTGAGGGCACCTTCTTTGGTGAGTTCACGGAAGCCGATGATCTCGAACTCCAGGAGCGCGAAGACGACGGCGAGTTTCTCCTGCCCACCTTCGACACTCCTAACGGCACCGTCACGCAGCTCTGGAACCTCACCTACAGCGGCACGCACAATGGTCGCATCAAGCTCGTCTTCCACTACGACGCCACCCTGCTGCCGCCCGGCTACGACGAGTCCAAACTGACGATCCGTCACTTCACCAACGGCGCGTGGGAACAGCTCGTCGGTCGCGTGGACACGGTGAACGACACGATCACGGTCACCACCGCAAGCCTCTCGCCCTTCGCTCTCGCCACGCCCACCGCGAACGCGATTCCGAAGATCACGCAAACCGTCACCGCCCCCGGCACCCTGCAGCTCCAGTGGACCAGCGACACCACCGGCTGGGTGCTCCAGCAGAGCCCTGACCTGGCAACTTGGACGAACTCCACCGCTGTCATCAACACCGTCGGCAATGTGAGCACTGTCACCATCAACAGCGCGGGCGGAATGACCTTCTATCGCCTCGCTCATCCATAGCACGACTCCGCTCTACGGTGCCGCCGCCGCCGAGAGGAGGTGCTTCACTCGATTTCATTGCACCTGACTTGGGAGGGTTGGGAGCAACAAAGGAGGGTTAAGCCCCTTCTCTCTTCGGCGGCGGCTGAAAAGATCTCCTCCATCACCCAAACCAGAACCAACTCAACAGCGTCATGAGAACGAACCATCGCCGCACCATCCTCGCCTCTGTCATCGCGATCCTTGCACTCAGTATCGGCACCGTATTTGCAGCTGCTCCCTCCGTCACTGGGACCTTCGTCACACCGAAGAAGTCTGGCACCATGAAGTTCACTGCCGTCAAAGCAGTGCGCGTGGGCAGCTGGGGTGTGGCCTATCAGGGCAATGTCAATATCAGTGGCAAGCGTTATCCCGGCACACTGTATGGCACCAGCCTCACCTGGTTCTACACGCCCAACTACGAGACCAATGGTGATGCTCGCCTCGCGCTGCAAACTGACGGCAGTTACGCTGGCCCGATCACCTTCTACAGCAAGCTGGGCGCGATCATCGATCAGGGCACAGCGAAAGCCGTGATCAAGTAGATCGCATCCTCGCGCAAAGCCCAAGTCCCTATGAAGATCGTCGCTCTCACCTTGACGGTATTTGCCCTGTCCGGCTTCACCCTGGCAGGAGTCATCTACCAGCAGTCGCCCAATGCGGGATCGATGGGCTACCTTTCCTCCACCTACAGCAATGGCGGCAGCAATCTGGAGGAGTTCGTGTGGGACTCTTTTGGCACGCCAACAACGCAGACGCTGCGGGAGATTCAGTGGCGTGGCCCGCGTTCAGGTCCTGCGCCGCTGGATTTTCAGATCAGCATCAACACCATTGCCATTCCTGGCGGCACCGTGTGGCATACAAATGGCGTGGCGAGCGAGACACCGACCGCAACGCCAGGCGTGTATGACTACAAGTTCACGCTGCCAGCGGGCTTCGTGCTCACGGGAGGACAGGGCTACTGGCTCCAGGTCATTGGCTTGGTGGACAACTACTATCCTTACTGGCAATGGAGCGCGGGCACGGGCGGCAATGGCTCACACCTCGCACAAGTGCCTGCCGTGACGGGCGACTACCGCTACGTCGGCGCGGGCGGCGATGTCGCGTTCACGCTGCTCAATCAGGCCACCGTGCCCGTGACGATCACTCTTGCGAAAGCTCCAGCGGCGGGCGGCACAGTCACGGGTGGCGGCACCTATTCAGGGGGAGCGAATGTCACGGCGACCGCCACCGCCGCCAGCGGACGCACCTTCCTGAACTGGACCGAAGCTGGAGTCATTGTCAGCACGAGCGCCAGTTTCTCCTTTGCCGCCGATGGAAACAAGACGCTGACCGCCAACTTCTCAGGCCCCAACACCGGCCCCTACATGATCAACGCCATCGCGAATCCCTCAGTGAACGGGACCGTTGGTGGTGCAGGCATGGTCAACGCGGGCGAGATCCGCGAACTTGATGTCACGCCGGCGGACGGCCTGTCGTTCGTCGGCTGGACGGAGAATGGCGAGATCGTGAACCTCCCCTTCAACGCTGCCACGCAGGTGTTTGAAGTCACCGCGACGGCAGACCGCACGCTCGTGGCCAACTTCGCCTATCCGGCTTACACGAGCTTCATCAACGGCGTCGTTTCACCGGTCTCATCCGGCACGATGGTCATCGCAGGCACGGCGGGACTCTCCGGCGGCAGCTACTATGGCGGCACGCTGCTCACCATCAATGCCACACCTTATCCCGGCTATCACTTCGCGTATTGGAAGCAGGGCGCGGGTCTCGGCGACATCAGCGGCGCACCGCATGTTGTGGGCACCAATCCCACGCTCAAGCACATGGTCTGCTACGGCACCACGATCACCGCCTACTTCGAGCCGAACAATCCCGTGCTCACCCTCGCCTCATCTCCCGTGGCAGGAGGCACCAATACCGGAGCGGGAACCTTTGCGCACAGTTCCAATGTCACCGTCAATGCCACGCCTGCGGTCGGCTATGCCTTTGCGAACTGGAAGGAAGGCAGCACCATCAAGAGCACCAGCCCTAGTTACTCCTTCACGATCACGAATCACACCACGCTCACGGCCGCCTACATCGCCACCAATCGCACCATCACCGCCAGCGCTGCTCCCCTCGCAGGCGGCAGCGTCAGCGGCTCAGGCGTCGTTGGCAATGGAGCCACCGTCACGCTCACCGCGACTCCATCTTCAGGCTATATCTTCAGCAACTGGACCCTCAGTGGCGCTCCCGCAGGCAGCACTAATCCCATCACCTTCACCGCCAGCGCCGACTACACTTTCGTGGCGAACTTCATCGCGCTGCCAGTCGTCAGCATTTCAGCGCCGGCAGGAGGAGGTTTGGGGTTCTCGTGGCCAGAAAGCGCGACGGGCTGGGTCTTGCAGGAGAGCCCTGATCTGAGCCCCGCGAGCTGGGTGAACTCGGCACTGCCAGTGACCACCAGCGGCGGGCAAAACCAAATCTCCATCCCGAACCCCACAGGCAGCCTGTTCTTCCGTCTCGCACGGCCATGAATTTTCATTGTCAGCACATGAAAACCCGACTCGCACTTCTCCTCCTGACTTGGGGGGCAATTCACGCCCACGCCAATCTCCTGACAAACGGAGACTTTTCCCAGACCTACGATCCCGTGGGACCTGCGATCAGCCTGCCGACGAACTGGTCAGGAATGAACGGCAGCACGGAAAACGCGGGCGTTTTTAACGGTGACTTGAGGTTCAGCACAGCGGGGCTTCACAATGCCAACACGCACAAATACTACGTCTTCCAAAGCTTCGATGCGGGCAGCGGAGGCACCTTCACGCTGACCTTCGACTACTACCTCGAAAACGCCAATGCGGGAACGCTGATCAACGGAGCCAAGATCGCCATCGACAACTGGTATGTCACGGCATCACAGGCTCTCTTCTCAAAAACCTACATGAGCGAAAGTTCACCGAGCGCGTGGCACCTCAATCAGACAGTGACGCTGACGCTCACTCCCGGAGTGCATGTGATCTACTTGGGCACCATCGGTGCCTCCCAGCAGAACGATCAGGCGCTGGTCCACTATGACAATGTCTCATTGGAACCCACGCCTCCTCTGACGTTCAATGTCACTGCGACCCCATCATCGCCCATCGGCGGGACCGTCACCGGCGGAGGCTCCTATCCATCGGGCAGCAACGCCACGCTCATCGCCACCGCGAGTCCCGGTTACTACTTCGTGAACTGGACCGAGGCGACTGTCGCAGCCAGTGCGCTAGCCAACTACACCTTCACTGTCGGCAGCGCTCGCACACTCGTTGCGAACTTTGCTGAGCTACCCGTGATGGCATTCACGCCTCCAGCATCGGACGGTAGCCTCGTCCTGAACTGGCCCTCATCGCTTGCAGGCTGGATCTTGCAGGAGAGCGCAGATTTGAGTCCCGGCAGTTGGGTCAATTCAAGCCTACCCATCACCACAGCCGGAGCACAAAGTAGTGCCGTGATCGCGAATCCGACGGGCGGCAAATTCTTCCGTCTGGTGAAGCCGTGAGGCATCCAAACTGAAGCATCGCCATATCTGAGTTCACACCCACTTCCGTCGAGCGCCAGATGCATTTGCATGATATGACGTTGACGATCAAATCATTGCGTTTTTGTCAAACAAACCGGCATCCTCTTTAATTGCGGATAACACGGTTGGAACTGAAGGAACCTCACAAACCTGCACGCGAGAGCAGTGGCCATGTGCCTCGTGCACACACATGCGACACCACTCATACCGGTTCCATAACACGTTGTGTCGATGATTACGAAACGATAATCCACGCTACAAGCCCGGTAGTTGCGGGCTTCGACTGGCTTGCTAGCAATCTCAACATCATGCGCGCGAAAGAAGTATGCGCGTATTGTCTTTCTCTCACCATGCTTTGCTGCACATCGTTCACCATGCTCCGTCATCTCGCCCTGCGCGTGATTGTGCTGATGCTGTTCGTGGTGTCGCAAACGCCGGTCCTTCCTGCGGCGGCTGCGCTGGCAGTGTGGATTGATGGCTCGCACAAGGTGGAGTTCACCGCTGGCTCGGACGGGCTCACGCTGATGCTGCGTCATCAGCGCAAGCTCGGGCAGAACGACACCGCGTTACCCCAAGGTCATCAGCACGGTCTGCTGACACGCGCGGTGTTGACCTTCGCGCAATCGCAAGGCGGCACGCACCCTGATCACAAGCTTTCGTTCAAGAACGCCACAGATCGCTACGAGCGCAGCAGCGTGATCGAATCTGCCGGAAGCAAACATGCACCGCAGCCGCTGCCCTTTACATGGGTGGATACAAGGCTTGATCTTGCTCGCACCCACACCACGCTCGTCCACGCCTCATCGCGGGACGAAGTGATCGCATCGCCAGGCCTTATCGGCCTATGCACCGTGCAGATGTTGATTTGAAGAAGGCCTAGCGCCTTGCGAGTTCGCCGCATCCGCCACGGATGCGAACAGCCATCAAGGCACACGCACCCGCGCCATCGCGCGCTGACCGGGACCGCACATCTGCGCCCGCCTTCTCAAACTCAACTCTCACTTCTACACCCATGTTTTCACGCCCCCTTTTCATCCTTTCTCTTTGCCTCGTTTCCCATCTGTCGTTCGCCAACGAAACCACTGCCACCACACCACAATCCATCGCCACGATTGTAGCGAGCGCGGTGGCTCACAATCCCGAGATTGCCTTCTATGAAGCGCAGCTCGCCATCGCCAAAGGTCAGCGCATCGACGCTGGCAAGCAGAGCAATCCAACACTCACCACGGAGCTGTCGCGCTGGTCGGTGAAAGACACCGGCGATGGTCCGGCGTGGCAGGCGGCCATCTCGCAAACCTTCGAATGGGCGGGTCGCCTCGGTCTTCGCAAGGCCATCGCGGATCGTCAGATCGAGATCGCTGAGCTTGGCCTCGCATCGTTCAAGAACTCGCTCGCGACCAAAGTGCGTGCGCTCGCTGTGAAGGCACTCATCACGCAGGAGAAAGTCGCTGCGAGCGATGAAGCCTCCACGCGTATTCAGGATGTGCTGGCCGTGCTGGTGCAGCGCGATCCTTCGGGACCTGCGCCCTTGGTGGAGACTCGCATTCTGGAAGCCACGGTGCTTTCACTCACGCGACAGACGAGCCTGATGAAGCAGGAACTGAACAACACGCGTCTCGAGCTGAACCTGCTGCGTGGAGTCCGTCCAGAGACCGCGCTAACCATTGCGAAGACGGACCTCACGTTGCCGGAGGCACCAGACCTCACGGCCTTGCTGAAAGCCGCGATGAAGAACAACTTCGATCTGCGCACACGTGAGGCGGAACTGCGCCAGCAGGGCTTCGCTGTGAGCCTTGCCTACAACGAAGGCAAGCCAGCGATCACCGTGCAACCCTTCGTCAGCTCGCAACGCGCGGGCAGCGACAAAGAAACCACTGCGGGCATCTCGGTGAGCATTCCGCTGCCGCTGTGGAATCGCAACAAAGGCAACGTCGCCGCTGCCGAAGCACGCCAGCAGCAGGCACAAGCTTCGTTTGCCGTGGCCACACGCGAGGTGGAGAAGCAAGTCGTCGCGAAGGCTTCGACGTATGCCACACAGCTCGAAGAGATGTCGCAATGGCGCAGCGATTCGCTGCAACGGTTCAGCGAAGCCGCACAACTCGGCAACCAGCACTACAAGCTCGGCGCGATTCCGGTGACGACTTACATCGAGCTGCAGAAGAGCTATCTCGACGCACTCGATGCGCTGCTCTCCACGCGCAGTGAAGCCATCGCCAACCTGCAGGACCTCGAACTGCTCACCGGGCTGAAGTTTCTCAGCAGCACCGCTCCTGTCGCTAAGAACTAAACCGGAGGCATCACCATGATTGACAAGATTCTGGAGTTCTCACTCCGTCAGCGAGCCTTCGTGCTCATGCTTGCCGCCGCCTTGCTCGGTGCGGGCATCTATTCCGTGATCAAGCTGCCGATTGATGCCGTGCCAGACCTCACCGGCGTGCAGGTGCAGATCAATACCGAGGTTCCTGCGCTGGCGCCGGAGGAATCGGAGAAGGCGGTCACGCGCCCCATCGAGATGGAGATGCAAGGACTGCCCGGTGTGTCGGAGATGCGGTCCATCACCAAGTTCGGCCTCTCGCAGGTGACGATGAACTTCGAGGATGGCACCGACATCTATCGCTCGCGCCAGCTCGTGGCCGAACGTCTGCAAGGTGTGCTCGATCAATTGCCTGCCGGTGTCTCACCGAAGCTCGCGCCAATCAGCACCGGCCTCGGCGAGATCTTCTACTACACCGTGAGCTGGGCACCGGATGCGAAAGAGCGACCCGCTGATCAGGCGCAGGCGCTGATGCAACTGCGTGAAGCGCAGGAATACATCGTGAAGCCGATGCTGCGCACCGTGCCTGGCGTAGCCGAGATCAACAGCAGCGGCGGCTATCAACGCCAGGTCGTGGTGGAGCCTGATCTTGCCAAGCTCAGCGCTGCATCGTTGACGCTCGCTGAACTTGCCGACGTGATTCGTGCCAACGCAGAGAACGCGGGCGGCGGCATCATCTCGAAGGACGGCAAGCAATTGACCATCCGCGCCGTGAGCCGTGTGCAGTCGCCAGATGAGATTGCTGATCTGCCCGTGAAGTATGGCGCGGCAGTGGAGCCCATTCGTGTGAAGGACCTCGCGAAGGTGGAACTTGGTGAACGCTACCGCACCGGAGCCGCGACCTACAACGGTGAGGAATGCGTGCTGGGCACCGTGATGATGCTCTCGGGCGAGAACGCACGCGTGGTGTGCCAGCGTGTGGCACCGCGTCTTGAGGAAGTGCGCATGAAACTGCCCGCAGGCATGAAGCTCACCAGTGTGTATCAACGCTCCGAGCTGGTGGATCGCACCATCGGCACCGTGAAGCACAATCTCTTTGAAGGAGCCGCGCTCGTGATCGTGGTGCTCCTGCTTCTGCTCGGGAACTGGCGTGCGGCGATCATCGTGGCGCTCGCGATTCCGCTGTCGTTCCTCTTCGCAATCACCGGCATGAACTACTACGGCATCTCGGGCAATCTCATGTCGCTCGGCGCGGTGGACTTCGGTCTGATCATTGATGGCGCGGTCGTGATGGTGGAAAACATCGTGCGTCAGCTCGGCGAGAAGCAGCATCATCTGGGCCGTGTCCTGAATGCGGAAGAACGCAGCAAAGTGGTGCTGCGTGCGGCGAAGCAAGTGGGCCAGCCGATGTTCTTCGGCGTGCTCATCATCACCATCGTGTATCTGCCGATCCTCAGCCTCAGTGGTGTGGAAGGGAAGATGTTCCATCCGATGGCGATGACCGTCATCCTCGCGCTGGTTGGTGCCTTGATCTTGTCGCTGACGCTCATGCCAGTGCTGTGCTCGTTCTTCCTCGGCGGATCAATTTCCGAAGAGGACAACTGGATGATCCGCGCGGCGAAGGCGATCTATCGTCCCTCGCTCGGCATCGCGCTGAAGCTGCGCTGGCTCACCGTCGCGGGCGGCATCGCACTCTTCGCCGGAGCCGTGGCACTGTATGGCACGCTGGGCGCGGAGTTCGTGCCGAAGCTGGATGAAGGCGCGATCACCACCATGGTTTACAAGGAGGTGGGCATGAGCCTCGACAAGTCACTGGCCATGCAGTTGCAGGCTGAGAAGATCGTGCTGAAGAACTTCCCGGAAGTGACTTATGTCTTTGATCGCGTGGGCACCAGCGAGGTGGCCACCGACCCGATGGGGCCGAACGAGAACGACTTCTACATCTTCTACAAGCCGCTCAAGGAATGGCCGCGCACCGCAGGCCGTCCGCAGAACAAGAAGGAACTCTGCGAGCAGATCGAAGCCGCGATTAACAAGGAAGTGCCTGGACATAACTTTGAGTTCGCGCAGCCCATCGAGATGCGTTTTAACGAGATGCTGGAAGGCTCCAAGGCCGAGTTGTCGCTGAAGATCTTTGGCTCCGACTTCGATCAGTTGGAGAAGGTCGCGCGTCAGGCGAAGCAGATCGTCTCCAGCGTGCCCGGTGGCGATGCTGAACTGGAAGTCGATGGTCGCACCACCAACTTCGTGATCAATGTGAAGCGTCGCGAGATGCTGAAGCGCAACCTCTCCGCTGCCGAAGTGAACCGAGCTGTCAGCGTCGCACTCGGCGGTGAAACCGTGGGCACGATGATGGATGGCAATCGTCGCTACGACATCGTGGTGCGTCTTCCTGATGAACAACGCGCCGATGAGAAGCTGATCGCCGCACTGCCGATTCGTGTCGGCGAGAACGGCCTGCTGCCGCTCGGCACGGTCGTTGATTTCAAGCGCGAACAAGTGGTGGAACCCATCGCGCATGAGCTGACACAGCGGAAGGTGGGCCTCATGGTCAGCGTGAAGGATCGTGACATGGAGGGCTTCGTGAACGAAGCCACGGCGCGGCTACAAAAGGAACTCAAGCTGCCCGAGGGCTACACCTTCGAGTTCGGCGGCTCGTTCAAGAACCTCAACGAAGCGCGGCAGCGTCTCGCCATCGTGGTGCCCGCCTCGCTGGTGTTGATCTTGTTGCTGATCTTCATGTCGTTCGGCAGCCTCAAGCAGACCTTCGTCATCGCCACGGGCATTCCCTTGGCACTCACCGGTGGTGTGGTCGCGCTGTGGCTGCGTGGCATGCCGTTCTCCATCACCGCCGCCGTCGGCTTCATCGCGCTCAGTGGTGTGGCCGTGCTCAACGGCCTGGTGATGGTCACCTACTTCAACGAGCTGCTCGAAGAAGGCCGCTCGCTACGCGATGCCGTGATCGAAGGCTCCATCACGCGTCTCCGTCCCGTCTTGATGACCGCTATGGTCGCTGCGCTCGGCTTCATCCCCATGGCCATCGCCACGGGTCCCGGTGCCGAAGTGCAGCGCCCGCTGGCAACGGTCGTCATTGGCGGCATCCTCAGCAGCACCTTCCTCACGCTCGTGCTGTTGCCCGTTCTTTATCGCTGGGTAATGAGCTGGCAGGCTCTGAGTAGTGAGGGCAGAATCTCCGCTGTAGCACCAAGAACTGACCCAGAAGCCATTCCTGATGCGGCCGTCCCATTAATGTAATGCCTCGTCACTTCTGCTCATGCCTTGGCGCTTCGCGATATGGATCGAGATAACATACCGGCCATCAGCGGCCTGACTCCGCTGCCGATGTTGTGTAGAGGGACTCATCGGCGGCGGCTCAATCTTGCGCTCGGCTACGCGCAGATTGGCTGCATGGCCAAACCATCATGTGCTACATCACGCATGGGTGGGAGGATACACGTATCCATGATGCCACCAGCTCGCGACAGCAAGGCAGTGGTGAAAACCGCCAGCACCCACACATCATGAATCGAATTCTCGTCTGGGACATCCCTGCCCGCCTCTTTCACTGGGCCTTTGCCGGCTCGCTCAGTGCGGCCATCGCCATCGGCTTCCTGGTCGATGATCATGCGCCGTTGTTTCAGCTGCACATGCTGTTTGGCATCGTCGCGTTGTTCTTGCTGGGCATGCGCGTGGTGATGGGAATCGTGGGCTCGCGCTACTCGCGGTTCGCCAGCTTTCCGGTGCATCCGCGTGAAGTCATCGGCTACCTGATCAGCGCGTTGGTATCGAAGACGAAGCTGTATGCGGGGAACAATCCTGGCTCGGCGGTGGCGGCAGTGCTGATGTTTCTGCTGGTGCCCGCCTTGTTCATCTCGGGCATCGGCACCGGTGGTGAAGCGCTCGAAGAATTGCATGAAGTTTTTGCCTGGGGCTTGCTGATGGTCATCGTTATGCATCTGGCCGGGCTGGCTTGGCACACGATTCGGCATCGGGAGAATATCTCGCTCGCCATGGTCACGGGGAAAAAGTCGGGCAAGGCGGAGGATGCCATCTCATCCAGTCACGCGGTCTGGGGCGTGGTGATCGCCATCGTGGCCGGTGTGTGGATCGCGGCGCTGTTTGCCGCACACAACGCCAGCACGGCCACAGTCATACTGCCGGGCATCGGAGTGACTTTGCAGCTTGGCGAAAACGAGGGCGACAAAGGCAAGCAGGGTCGCAAGCACGATGACGACTGAGATCATGAAACGCTTCCTCATATTCTTACTGCTCCTGACTTCGCTCGTCGCACAGGCGGGCGTCGTCTTTGAACAGCCGCATGATGGCAGCGGAGTGCTGCGGGCATCGTCGCGCTATCAGCCGAATGGGACGGACAACGATCAGTTCGTGTGGGACTCATTCAGCGTGCCTACGGCGCAGGCGGTGACGGAGATTCGCTGGCGAGGCGGCTATGATCCGCAGATGGCTTACTGGGGCGGAGACATCGTGAACTTCCGCGTGTCGATCTATGAATCCACGCCGGGCTTGTCGCAGCCGCATCTGGGGCCGGGCTACCCGGGCACGCCTGCGACGCTGATCGCCTACGACACGGGAAACAAAGCGGGGGAGACGAGCGCGGGGCTGTTTGGCGGCGTGGAGATGTTTGATTATCACTTCACGCTACCAACGGTGTTTCAGGCGCAGGCAGGAAAGCTCTACTGGGTGCAGATCGAGGCCGAGTTTGCCAACGGGCTGCCGTATTGGGGATTCGCGGCGGGCACAGGCAATGGCTCGCACTTCCGGCGCATCGCCGGGCAGGCGGATTTCTATTTCCAGTATGCGCCGGGTGACGCGGCGTTCAGCATCGTCACCATTGATGGGCCGACTTTCAGCATCGCGGCGACTGAATCACCCATCGGCAGCGGCACGGTCACGAATGCGGGCCTCTATCCGCAAAACGCCGCTGCACCGCTCATCGCCACGCCGAACGCTGGCTTTGCCTTCGTGAACTGGACGGAGAACGGCATCGTGGTCAGCACGAATCCGAACTACACCTTCACCGTGACGGGAAACCGCACGTTGGTGGCCAATTTCGCCACTGGGTCGCTCATCACGACCTCCTCCTCGCCGCTCACAGGTGGCAATACGGATGGCGGCGGCAGTTTTGTGAATGGCAGCAGCGTCACCGTGCAGGCGACGCCTTCCGCGAACTACAATTTCGTCAACTGGACCGAAAATGGCGTGCCGGTGAGTGCGAGCGCGAGCTACACCTTCACCGCCACGGGAGACCGCGATCTCGTCGCGAACTTCACTTCATCCGCCAGCAATCTCGGCATCGTTTTTTCCCAGCCGACGACGACTTCCGGCACGCTGCTGCTCTCCTCGTATCTCGCGCCGGATGGGAACGTGGACGGCATGGAGTATCGCTTTGAGAAGTTCACACTGGCCACCACCACGGGCATCTCGCATCTGCGCTGGCGCGGGGGCTACATCGGCAACAACTCGGCGGCCAATCCAGTGGTGGAGTTCAACATCAAAATCTACGGCTCCACGGCCAACGGCTTCTACCCCGACCTGGTGAACCCGCATCTCAAGAAATACACCGTCACCGGCAACGCGAATCAAACCGCTGCGGAACTGGTCGGCGGAGTGCAGATGTATGATTACTCAGTCACGCTGCCGACATCGTTCGTCGCCACAGCAGGCGTTGGTTATTGGATTCAGATCGAAGCCTCACAATACGGCTATCCACTCACCTGGGGCCACGCCACCGGCGCGGGTGGCAACAACGCGCACTATCGCCGACTCGGGAACAGCTACTACAGCGGCACGGGCGATCTCGCGCTCACGCTCTCGGCGGATGTGCCCACTAGCTATGCCATCGCCGCCACATCTTCCTCAGCGAATGGCGGCAGTGTCAGCGGTGCGGGCACCTTCGCGCTCGATGCCGTGGTGAACCTCTCCGCCACGGCCAAAAATGGCTACGCATTCGTGAACTGGACCGAAGGTGGCACCATCGTGAGTTCGTCTGCGCTCTATTCTTTTCCTGCGGAGGCGAATCGCACGCTCGTCGCAAATTTTCAGCCGTCGTATCAGCTCACGCTCACCAGTTCTTCCACCGCGATGGGCACCGTGGCAGGCGCTGGCACCTTCATCATCGGCAGTAGCGTCACCGCCACGGCGACAGCGAAGCCAGGCTATGTCTTCCTCAACTGGAAGGAAGGTGGCAATACCGTCAGCACCACGTCCGCCTACACGTTCACCCTGCTGAATCAGCGCACGCTCCAGGCAACCTTCGCCGCAGGCTTTACCGTCACGACGACGCCATCCTTCGCGCCAGGCGGCAGTGTCAGCGGAGGCGGCGGATACGCCACCGGCGGCGTGGTGACACTGCTCGCCACACCCGCCGCAGGCTATCAATTCACCGGCTGGACCGAAGCCGGCACCGTGGTGAGCAGCAGCAACAGCTTCTCCTTCAACGCGGCTACGAACCGCGCGCTGGTGGCAAACTTCGTTCCCATCGTGGGCATCGCAAACACCACACCGGGCACCATCGGTTTTGCCTGGCCGGAATCAGCCATCGGCTGGGTCTTGGAGGAGAGCGCTGATCTCAGCCCGACAGGTTGGACGACCTCCGCGCTGCCCATCACGACGAGCGGTGGCCAAAAGCATGTCTCGATACTCAATCCCAGTGGGAGCCGGTTCATCCGCCTCACCCACCCTTGACGACCTGTTTGCCACACACATCGCAACCAAGACAACCCAACAACGCCAAATGAAAACCAAACGACACATACAGTCAGCTGTGATTGCTGTGACAGCGGTCATGGTTTCCTCCGTCCGGGCGGCACCGCCTCCTGGTCAACTCCTCGCCTCCATGTGCTTCCAGTGCCACGGCACCAACGGACAGGCCGTGGGCGGCTTTGAGAGCATCGCAGGCAAGAGCGCCCGTGAAATCTACAACGAGCTGCTCGAGATGAGCAAACGCAAGACGCCAGAAGGCATCATGGACCTGCAGGCAAGAGCCTTCACACCAGGCCAGATCCTACAAATCGCCAACTACCTCGCGACCATGCCCAAGGGGGCGAACTCCGATGGTTAACCCTTCACGTCCATTGACCTCATGAACTCCAATCGCAGAGACTTCCTTCAGTTCGCAGCGCTCGCTGCAGCAGGCTGGGCTTTCCCAAAGGCCGTCAGCGCCGCCACCACACCGCCTCACGTCGTCGTCATTGGTGGCGGTTTCGGCGGAGCCACGGTCGCCAAGTATCTGAAGCTCTGGGGCGGCAATATCGACGTCACCCTGATCGACCGCGCCGCCAGCCACTACGCCTGCATCTTGTCTAACCTCGTCGTCACCGGCGCGCTGCCGATGGATCGCATCAACCTCAGTTTCGACAGCCTCAAAACTAAGCGCGGCGTGAATGTCGTGCAGGGCGAGGCGCTCTCGGTTGATCCGAGTGCAAAGGAGGTCGTCGTCAATGTCGGCGGCACCACCTATGCCTATGCGTATGACAAGCTCGTGCTCGCACCGGGCATCGAGTTCATCAATCCGGCAGGCAACTACAACGACCAGCTCACACCGCACGCGTGGAAGGCCGGTCCGCAGACCTTGCTTCTGAAGAACCAGCTCGCCTCCATGACTAAGGGCCAGACCTTTGTCATGACCATCCCCAAGGCACCGTATCGCTGCCCGCCAGGGCCGTATGAACGTGCATGCTCGGTGGCCGACTACCTCAAGCGCAAGGTGAAGAACGGCAAGATCATCGTGCTCGATGCGAATGCCTCCATCCAGGCCGAGCCGATCAACTTCGGCAACGCCTTCACCAAGACCTACAAAGGCATCCTCACCTACGTGCCGAATGCGACCGTGAACGAAGTGGATTCATCCGCCAAGAAGATCATCACCGCCGCAGGCACGTTCAACGCCAACGTGCTCAACGTGATCCCGAACCAGCGCGCCGGACGGATCGTCACTGCCGCTGGCCTCGCCAATGATGCTACTGGAAGCTGGTCCACGGTGAACCCGTTGAACTACGCCTCCACCGTGCATCCCGACATCCACATCCTCGGCGACTCGCAGGCCACCGGCCAGCCCAAATCCGGCCACATGGCCAACTCACAGGCCAAGGTCTGCGCCGACGCCATCATCCGCGCCTTCAATGGTGAGGAACCAGATCCGAATCCGGTGACCAGTTCTGCCTGCTTCAGCCCGATCACGTCCACCACCGCCGCCTGGCTCACCGCCTCGTTCCAATACGATCCCGTGAGCAAGACCATGAAGCGCGTGGACGCCTCGTTCGCCGAGGCAGCGAAGCCCACCTCCGACGGCATGAAGCAGATGTTCCAGTGGGCGAATAATATCTTCGCCGACTCCTTCGTGTAGTGTCCCCTCGCTCGCGATCACGCACGATGATGTGCGTGGTCGCGGCACCAGAATCGACCGCCGCGCGCATCCGCAACAACGCACCCGTCGCCAACGCAGCCGCCAACGCGAGAAGGGGCACTATTCATCCTCCGGTGATCCGACTTGGGAGGGTTGGCCCCGTGAAGATGAGTTCTGCACCTTCTCCCTTTGACGGCTGACGTTGCGCTGTTTGCGTTCTGCTGTTCGATGAGGCATTGGCATTTCCATTCATTACCTTCTCCGTTGTCCGCTGAGAACAGTGCGGCCCAGAACAAAATGGACAAACCAAACAACTCATTGCGGTGGTGATCTTATCTTGCGCAGTGAAGGCCCTGGGTTGGCTTTGTTATCAATCCTTCACGTGCGGCACAAATGGGCACTGTGGGACAATCTCCAGCATGAAGCACTTTCGCTGGCTCGCGCTCCTCAGTCTCGTCCTGGGTTCACTCCTCAACCCATCCTTCGCGGGCAGTGGTCAATGGACAGTGGTTGCCTGGAACAATCTGGGGATGCACTGCATGGACGATGACTACAGCGTCTTCTCCATCCTGCCGCCGTTCAACACGATCAATGCGCAGGTGATGGATGCAGCCGGACATCTCATCACCAATCCGACGACGGCTGGTATCACGGTGACCTATGAAGCACTGGCGAGTCCTGACGGCTCGATCAATACGACCTCGCTGAACAAGACGAACTTCTACACTTACGCTGCGGTGCTCTATGGCGCCGGGGTCACGATAGACCAGGGGCTGGCTGGCAAGTCGATGCCGGGCGCGTCGAACACGCCACAGACAATGGTTTGGAATGCCGGGATGAACTGGTTCGAGGCGGCGGGGATTCCGATCTGCCCGACGGATGACGCCGGTCGCCGCAATCCGTATCCACTGATGCGGGTATCAGTGAGAAATGCTACCAACACGGTGCTGGCGAGCGCAGACGTTGTGGTGCCGGTGAGCGACGAGATGGACTGTCGAGCATGCCACAAGTCAGGCTCGGGCGCAGCAGCGATGCCTGCGGCTGGATGGGTGAATGACCCGAACGACAAGCGTGACTTCCGCCTGAACATCCTGCGACTGCACGATGAAAAGAATGCCTCGAACCCAAACTACGCGACGGCGCTGGCGTCGATGGGTTACCCATCGCAAGGCCTGTATCATAGCGTGGTGAACTCCAACAAGCAGGTCCTCTGCGCTGCATGCCATGCATCCGAGGCGCTCGGCACGGGCGGGGCGGCAGGCGTTCCACCACTAACCCAGTCGATGCATGCGAAACACGCGAACGTGGTGAACCCGACGAATGGCCTGCTCATGAACGACAGCCTGAGCCGAAACTCCTGTTACCTCTGCCACCCGGGCTCGACGACTCGTTGTTTGCGGGGTGCGATGGGCAGCGCGGTGAACGCGAATGATGGCTCACTGGTGATGCAATGCCAGAGCTGTCATGGCCACATGAGTGACGTCGGAGCATCGACGCGCATGGGCTGGCTCATGGAGCCCAACTGCCAGGCCTGTCACTCGGGTGACGCATTGGCGAACGAAGGTCAGATTCGCTTCACGTCCGTTTTCGCCTCGGGCAGCACGATTCGAGTGCCGGCGAACCAACGCTTTGCCACCAATGCGAACACGCCTGCTGCTGGCGTGTCGTTGTTCCGTTTCTCGAAAGGGCATGGCGGCCTGGTGTGCAGCGCGTGCCATGGTTCCACCCACGCAGAGTTTCCGTCCCTGCATCGTGATGACAATCTCTACTCGTGGAACAAGCAGGGGCATCGAGGCAAGCTCGCGGACTGCACCGTCTGCCACGCGTCCATGCCATCCAACTCCGTGGGAGGACCGCATGGGATTCATCCGATCGGCAGCCAGACGTGGGTGGTGGATCACGCCGACATCGCGCGCACGATCGGCATCAACGAGTGCCGGGAGTGTCATGGGAGCGACTACAAGGGAACGGTGCTTTCGCGGGCTCAGGCGGACCGCTCCCTGAACACGAAGTTCGGCACGCTCACACTGAAGCGCGGCATGGAAGTGAGTTGCTACTACTGTCACAACGGCCCGAGCAGCAGCGACCCGAGCACTCACGTGGGGCCCACGGTGGCGAGCGGCCAGCTGAGTGTGCCATTGAATACCCCCACGAACATCACGCTCACGGCGAGTGGCTCCAACCCGCAGCTGCGCGTGATCCAACAGCCGATGCACGGCACGGTGGGGATCGCCGCGAAGGTGGCGACTTACTTCCCGGACACCGGCTACCAGGGCCCCGACTACTTCACCTACATCGCCAGCGACTCCGGCAGTTTCATTGACTCAAAACCTGCTACCATCTCCGTCACGATCGGCTCCGGGAACGAGCGGCTCGACACCGATGGTGACGGAATCAATGACTGGATCGAATACGCCCTCGGGCTCGACACCACCTTCCGCACCAGCACCGGGCCGCAGTCACAAATCGAGAACATCAGCGGCCAGCCCTATCTCACCCTACGGGCGATGAAAGGCCCCATGCCACCGAACGACATGACACTCGCCATCAAGTCCTCCTCAGACCTAACAACCTGGTCGGCAACAACAGTGATCACGAACAACAGCGTGGAACTGAAAGCTCGAGACAATGCCAGTGTGCCTTCGCAATCACGCCGTTTCATGCGAATCGAGGCCACGCGTTCAACCCCGGCTCCGTGAGGGCCTCGCGCCCTCCCATCCGACGCCCTCCCTGCCTGCTGAAGAGCAGTATCAAACGGCAATCGGTGCTTTGATTGCCGGCCACGGATCGTAGTTTTCGAGGGTGAAGTCTTCGAACTTGAAGTCGTCGATGTTCCTGACCTCGGGATTGATACGCATGGTGGGCAGGGCCCGAGGCTCGCGAGTGAGCTGGAGCTTGGCCTGATCCAGATGGTTAGCGTAAAGGTGAAGGTCGCCAAAGGTGTGGACGAAATCACCTGGCTGCAGATCGCATACCTGCGCGATCATCATCGTGAGCAAGGCGTAGCTGGCGATGTTGAAAGGGACGCCGAGGAACAGATCGGCACTGCGCTGGTAGAGCTGGCAGCTGAGCTTGCCATTGGCGACGAAGAACTGGAACAAGCAATGACAAGGCGGCAGCGCCATCTCTTCGATGTGGGCGACATTCCAGGCATTGACGACGTGACGACGCGAACTGGGCGAGGTCTTAATGCGTTCGATCACATCCGCGATCTGGTCATGCTCCTTGCCATCCGCGCCGCGCCAACGTCGCCATTGCGCTCCATAAACAGGACCGAGATCACCTTGCTCGTCGGCCCATTCGTCCCAGATGGTGACCTTGTTGTCCTGGAGGTAACGAACGTTGGTATCGCCCTTCAAGAACCACAGCAGCTCCACAATGATGGAGCGCAGATGGCACTTCTTCGTGGTGACCAACGGGAAGCCCACAGACAGATCATAACGCGACTGCTCACCAAAAACAGCATACGACCCCGTGCCTGTTCGATCGGGGCGAAAGGTGCCCTGTTCGAGGACTTTGCGAAGGAGACGGTGGTATTCGTGCATGGCAGGAAGTGGGATGCGGAATGACGGATGCTGAACTGGCAGTCCAGCACCCTATTCATCGAGATCGCTAATTCTTGATCTCTTCGCCAGACTGAGCGTGAGCGATCATGAACTGCTCTCGCATGTAAGTAGGATCCACGCGGAAGCCAAGGCGGGCTTCATACTTGCGCTGGAGTTCGGCAAGCAATTCGCCGTCTTCGCTGCGCAGGCGCTGCATCACGTCGGGATGCACCACCACGATGAGGTCCTTTTGCTCCGGACGATTGCGGGACAGAATGGCGGACAAACGACGCTGAATGTCCACGCTCATGGTGAGCGGAGTCTTCACCTGGCCATGGCCTTTGCAGGCGGGGCAGGCCTCGTAAAGGGCGCTGCCGATCGACTCGTGCAGGCGCTGACGAGTCATCTCCATGAGGCCAAACTGGCTGATCGGCAGGATCTGTGTCTTCGCCTTGTCACGCTTCACGTTCTCCAGCATGCACTTGTAAACGGCCTGCTGATCGCGGCGATGCTTCATGTCGATAAAGTCCACCACGACAAGGCCGCCCATGTTGCGCAGGCGAAGCTGACGAGCGACTTCGGCAGCGGCTTCGAGATTGGTCTCGAGCAAGAGCTTGTCCACGTCCTTGCCCTTGTTGCGCCCCGTGTTGACGTCGATCGAGACGAGCGCCTCGGTTTGGTCGATCACCAGATAGCCACCACACGGCAACCAGACCTGGCGGTAGAAAGCATTGTCGATCTGCTTCTGAATGCCATAGGCGTCGAACAAAGAGCCGGGACCCTGGAAGAAACTAATGCGGCGCTTGGCACGACGCGACACGGTCGCCGCCATCTCCTGCATGCGCTCGGTGATCGCCTTGTCATCGCAGATCACCTCATCCACATCGTCCGTGAGGAAGTCGCGAACGGTGCGCTCGAGCACATCGGGCTCCTGGAAGCAGCAGACGGGAGCGTTCTTGTTGTCACGCACCTGGACGATGTCGTTCCACTGCTCGAGCAGGATGCTCAAATCGCGCACAATGTGACGGGCACGTTTGCCTGTGGCCTCCGTGCGCATGATCACGCCCATGCCCTCGGGCAGATCGAGCTTCTCAAGGATCGTGCGCAGGCGAGCGCGCTCCTTCGGATCTTCCACTTTGCGCGAGATGCCAAACTGATCATTCAATGGCATCAGCACCAGCAAGCGTCCGGCGAGGGAGATGTTGGTCGTGACGCGAGGGCCTTTGTTGCCAATGGGCCCCTTCGTCACCTGCACCATGATTTCGGAGCCGATTGGGTAGAGCGTGGGAATGTCCTTGGCCTCAATCTTTGCCTTCTTCTTGCCTTTGCTGCGATGGATCTCTTCGAAGCCGCTCTCGATCGCTGCGGGGATGGCATCCCAGAAGTGGAGGAAGGCGTTCTTGTCGAAACCAATGTCCACAAACATGGCCTTCAGGCCCTGCTCGATGTTCTTGATCCGGCCTTTGTAAATGGAGCCCACGAGGGTCTGCGTTCCGACACGTTCGATCGTGTATTCTTCGAGCACTCCGCAGTCGAGAACCGCAACGCGATTCTCGAGTGCCTCGCAGCTGATGGCAATGCGGGTGCCGGTTTTGATGTCCTTCTTTCCAGTGAAGAACTCCTTGAGACGTTGAACAAAAGTAAGAGCCATGATGGTTGGTTGGGTGGTGGTGATTGGGTTGAAATGGAAGGCCTAGCGGCCAAAGAGCTTCCGCAGCAGGCCGCGGCGCTCGGGTTGGGGTTGAGGTTGAGAGGCGGGTTGAGGAGCGGACTCGCGCTGACTCTCAGCAGCACGGCGCTCACGACGGATCATAGACTCGTCGGCGACCTTCCGGTCCTGGACGGTCACGTCCTGGGACTCGCGCTCACCAGCCTGGGCGCCGGTGTCGTTGTCATCACCGAGACTGGCGACCTTGGCCATGGCGGCATCGTCTTGATACACCACGGACTCGATGGGCTGGAAGCTGCCTTCGACTTCGCTGATGGGAGCGATGGCAACCTGGTAACCCTGATCGAGCGCAAGGGACTGAGAGAGCACTCGCTTGGCCACAGGAGCTGCGCATCCGCCGCCGGACTTGCCACCTTGAATCAGAACACAGACGGCGAAACGCGGCTGGTTGTAGGGCGCAAACGAGATGAACCACGTGTGGTTGTCGGGAGTCTTCTCGCCTTTCACCTTGCGCCAAAACTGAGCAGTCCCGGTCTTGCCTGCCACTTCGACACCGGGCAGCTCAGGGATCTGCGCCGCCTTGCCCGTGCCATTGCTGCCATTGACCACCTTCCACATGCCATTGCGAATGAGTTCGATGTTCTTCGAGCTGATGCCCTCCGCTTCCAGATCGCTTCGAAGCTCGGGAGCATGCTCACTGACAAGCTGGGTGCCCGCCATCACGCGCTTGAGCAGGTGTGGCTTGTAGGACTTGCCTCCGTTGGCGACGGTAGCGGCCACGGAACACATCTGGAGCGGCGTGGCGAGGACGAAGCCTTGACCAATGGACGTGTTGGCAAGCAAGCCGGGGCTTTTCCAATTTTCGTTGGGCTGATGAAGCTGGAACCACTCACGCGTGGGCAGCACACCGGGATCTTCGTCCTCCAGTTCGATGCCAGTCTTCTCCCCCACTCCGAGCATCCGGCCCGCCTTGCCCATCGACTCGATACCCGCCGCATTGCCATACTGGTAGAAGAAGCAATTGCATGAACGCATGATGGCGTCCGACAGGTTCAATGAGCCATGCGATCCACCGAACTGGCGCTGAATCCAGCACTGCATCGCTTTGTTGCCATAGGTCACGCTGCCATTGCACGGGAAGTATTGGTTCTGAATCTTCGCCAGCACGCCGGCGAACGCGGTCGTGATCTTGAACGTCGAGCCCGGAGCATACGGCTTGATAGCCCGGTTCAGCCATGGCGTAGTGGGGTTCAGGCGATAGTTGTCAAAGTCCTGAAGGCTAATGGTAGGAATAAACTTGTTAGGATTGTAGCTCGGCACCGAAGCCATCGCCTTCACCTCTCCCGAATTCACATCAAGCATGACGATGGCCGCACGCCCGAGCTTGGCATCGCGCAGCGCACGCTCAGCAATCACCTGCATTCGAGCGTCGATGGTCAGCCACACGTCGTTGCCTTTTTTGGGGGCTACATACTTGTCAGTCTCTTCCCGCACGATTCGTCCTTTTTCGTCCTTGAGCCACACACGGGCCCCGGCTTCTCCTCGAAGGATCGCGTCCATTGTCTTTTCGACGCCCGAGTAACCAAAGTCATCCCCCACATAGAAATCCCACGCAGCGCGCTCCTCTTTCGGCACCAAGGACTCATCGGGAAGCCGCACGTAACCCATGAGATGGCAGGCCAGCGCATCAAATAGATACTGGCGCACCGGACGGACTTCTGGCACCACTCCAGGCAACTGTAGGTTGTGTTCGGCAAAGCGGCTGAACTCCTCGAACGAAAGGTCGCTGCGATAGACCCATGGGACTGTGCCGGCAAAGGTGCGGAAGTGAATGCGGAGTTGGTCTGGATCGTAGTCGTCCTTCGCCAAATGCATTTCACGGAGCGGCCTGAACACCTTCTCCTCCATGAGCGTGACGATGTCGGTCTCCTTCTTGATACGCTCAAAGCCGCCGTCCATGTATTTGACGTTGATCTTGGGCAACACTACATCCTTGCCCCCTGAAGCAATCTTGAGTTCCTGGATCTTCGCATCGACCACTTCCTTGAGATTGATGCGCACTTCGAAGGTAGGTCGATTGCTGGCCAGCACGATGCCATTGCAGTCCTTGATCTCACCACGCACCGGCGGCACGCGGGACTTCAACAGCTTGGCCCCGGGAATCCTGGTCACAAACTCGTCGTGACGCTCGATCTGAAGGTAGTGCAGCCGGTAGATGAGCGTCGCAAATGCACCCATCACGACCAGACTGAAAAGATACAGGCGGAAACGATACTTAACTACCATCGAACCGATACCTCAGTCCTTCATACCGGATTTCGTAATTGGTCGCACGCGCCAGTGTATGAAGAACTAAATAGATCAGCGGCGAAGCGAGCATGGCCATCAGAGTGACAGAGACTGTCTTCACCCACACCTCGTTCGGAAAGAACATGTCGCCGCGCAGAAACGTGAGAATCACATACTGCACCAGCAACCAGATGACGGTGACGAAGCCGACCATGAAAACAGGAAGCTCCCAGCGGCCCTTTCGAAACAGAGGACGAATCCCCTGCATCAAGCAGCCAAGAACTCCAAACAAGATGATGGATGAACCAAAACCCAAATTCGAAATGCCGGTCAGTCCGGCGTTGTAACCCATAGCAGAACCAAAAGAACTCAACTGAGCCAGCTTCTCTGCACCAGAATCCAAATCCACGGCTACAAGATACCGGGCGTCCCAGATAAAACCGGTGATGAAAGCCAGCAAGAGCATGACCGGAAACGGCACGGCCACCGCAGCGCAAAAGAAAAAGATCGGCGAGATAAAGAGCCTCGCATTGTGCGCAACGCCCACCATCGGAAGAAACTCCTCGACCACAAAGGCCAGGAAGGTCAAAGAGATGACGGCGAGGTTGAACAACATGTCCGCTAAAGTTTAGGGGGCTCGAATTTCAATGGCGCGGACGACATCGGTGCCAACAACGAAGACATCCTCCAGTTTGGAAAAATCAACGGCAGGCTCTACGACTGCCTCGCCGGCGATGTCTTTGTTTTCGAAAACTTTGACGCGCCCCAGCAGCAATTTCGCAGGAAACACACCACCATCACCAGAGGACAAGACATTCATTCCGGGAGCGATTTCACCATTACGGCTCAAGAAGCGCAAGCGCAGATCCGGCGTAGAAGTAAATGCGCCGCGCTCACCGCTCAAAATTCCCTTCTCGCGAGTGCCTTCGACCATGGCCGCCACCCGGCACAATTCATCGGTCAGCAGGACCACTTCCGCCATGTTGGCTGTGACACGTCCGGTCTTGCCCACAAGGCCCGCATCTGTGAGAACCGCGCGATCAGGCTCGATGCCATCTTCACTGCCCTTGTCGATAATCAGCGTGTTCCACCACATAGCCGCTGAACGCTTGATCACGTGCGCGGCAATGAGCTGCTTGAACGGCGCACGCATCTTGTAACCCGCCATTTCCCGAAGACGGTTGTTCTCTTCGAGCAGTTCGTCGTGACGCTGACTCAGGATTTTCAGCTTTGCGACCTCCAGCTTCAACTGCTCGTTGTAGCGCAACAACTCCTTCGGATCAATGTCAGGTGCGGCGGCCTGGGAGGTTGTGTCCTGCACCGTGCCACTGGCATGGATGAAGGGAGCAAAGACCGCCAGCACCTTCGCCTGCACCGCACGTGTCGTCGGCGTATCCAGAGTCAGCACCGCAATGGTTGCTGCCATGAAGACCGAGAGAGCGATGAGGTTAAGCGTTTTCATGGAGCGTCTGAACAGACTCCTTCACCGCTACAAGAAGCAAGTCACAGCCAGCGAACTAGACGTCCGTGGTGCCGACTTTGCGCAAGAATTCGAGTTCGCTGAGCACGCGCCCAGTTCCTTCAGCCACAGCACTGAGAGGATCTTCGGCCACATGAACGGGAAGAGCCGTCTCTTCCTGAAGCAGCTTGTCTAACCCACGCAGCAATGCACCTCCGCCTGCCAGCATGATGCCACGATCGACGAGGTCAGCAGAAAGTTCCGGCGGGCAACGCTCGAGTGTGGTGCGAACTGCATCAATGATGGTATTCAGAGGCTCAAGCATTGCCTCGCGAACTTCCTGCGAAGTGATGGTGATGGTCTTGGGAAGTCCCGCGACCATATCGCGGCCCTTCACTTCCATAGTCGCCTCTTTGCCCAGCGGGAAAGCGGAGCCAATGCGAAGCTTGATTTCCTCAGCCGTGCGCTCGCCAATCATGAGATTGTAAGCGCGCTTCATGTAGTTGATGATGGCCTCGTCAAGCTCATCGCCGGCCACACGAACACTACGTGCGTAAACAATACCCGAGAGCGAGATGATAGCTACTTCCGTGGTGCCCCCACCGATGTCCACAATCATGTTACCCGCAGCTTCTTGCACTGGCAGTCCCACCCCGATGGCAGCCGCCATGGGCTCTTCCATGAGATAAACTTCACGTGCACCAGCCTGCTCGGCCGATTCCTTGACGGCTCGTTTTTCAACTTCAGTGATCCCAGACGGAACCGCAATCACGACGCGAGGACGAACCATTGAGCGGCGATTGTGGACCTTGCGAATGAAGTGACGAAGCATCGCCTCCGTCACTCGGAAATCAGCGATCACACCATCCTTGAGTGGACGGATGGCCGTGATGCCCCCCGGAGTGCGTCCAAGCATCCGCTTGGCGTCATCTCCGACAGCGACCACTTCATTAGTGCCAGATTTTACGGCGACCACAGAGGGTTCGCGGAGAACGATGCCGTGATCCTTGACGTAAACAAGGGTGTTGGCGGTGCCGAGATCAATTCCGATGTCTCGCGAGGCAAATCCAAAAAAACGTCCAAGCATGAAAGTGTAAGCGGGAGAAGGTTAAAGAAATGTAATGTGACAAACTGACCGAAGCGACCCCTTCACTTCGCAGAATTCCTCGCTAAACTGAGAATCACAAGAAAATGAGGGCATCGCGGCCCGGACAGTAATGAAGCTAAAATATCGGCGTCCACTCCGCAAGGGAAGTTTACCCCTAGTCTTTCGGATATGGAAATGACAGAAATTCAGACCCTCTTGAGAATCTTCGCCCTCGCCTCGCCCTTTTCGACAGCGACGATTTGACAGCCTTCTCCCAATTCTCCGGCCCAGTCGAGATGGGTTGTCGTGAAGATGGATTGTGTGCCCAGGGGCAACCCGCTGAGCAATGCCCGTCGCCGCGAAGGGTCCAATTCCCCAAACACATCGTCCACCAACAACAACGGCGCCATCGAACGCGCTTCGTCCAGCACTCGCGCCTGTCCAATCTTGAGCGCGATCGATATGGACCTCTGTTGACCTTCGGATGCGAAGGCCTCCGCATTGCGTCCGTTGATCGACAAGGCAAAGTCATCGCGGTGTGCGCCGGTGTAGGTTGTTCGGCTGCGTTCTTCCTCGGCTCGATGCCTCGTCAACGCATCCATCAACCCCTCAGCACTGCATGCGGGCAGATACTCAATGCCCACTTCCTCCGTTGCGAAGCTAAGCCTGGACATGACCTCCCCCATTTTGGGCTTCAACGCCCGCACCAACTGCTCGCGATGAAGCACCAGCGTTTGGTGGAATCCCGCCATGAGTTGTCCATAGGCATCGACTTGTCGCCATTGCACAGTGGCATCTCGCTTGAGGATGTAGTTCCTTGACCTCAGGGCCCGCTGGTAACCTTGCAAAGCCTCAAGATAGCCGGGTTCAATCTGACTGGCTGCAAAGTCAAGATAACGGCGTCGATGCTCGCTCGTGCCACGCAGGAGATTCATATCGCTATGGTCCATCCACACGACCAACCCACTTCTCTCCAAGTAGTCGCTGCTTTTGCCGCAAATAGTCCCATCGATCGCGAGTCTTCGACGTGAGTCAGACATGCCACAGCGCAAAGACACACCATTCCATCGCCCCTCAACCATCAGCGTCGAGCTATCAAACCGGATCAAGTCTGTTCGGACCGATGTCCTCGGCGATTGCAGCCGGAGGAGCACGCACGCCGCTTCGAGGAGCGAAGTCTTGCCCTGTGCGTTGCGCCCCACCAACACCGTCATTTGGGGGTGCAGTTCCAGACGTTGATGGGCAAAGCAGCGGAAGTCCCGCACCTCGATCTCACTGAGCATCTTGCTCGTTATCGTCAGGCGAGAAGGGGTCAAAGAGAAATCCATTCTTGTCAGTTTGCTTGCCACCGAGCCTCTGCTCCACTTCATTCCTTCATCATTCGCGACTTTATCCCGCCATGATTTGCGTTAACTCCAAAGCAGCATGAACTACATTTCGACCCGCGGCCAGACATCTCCACACACCTTCACCCAAGCCGTTGAAGCTGGGCTGGCTCCTGATGGCGGGCTGTTTCTCCCCGATCACCTTCCTTCGATTGCTGACAAATTGTCGTCGTGGTCAGTGCTATCCTACCCCGCGCTCGCCTCGGAGTTTTTTCAAATTTTCGCTCCTGAGATCAGCGCAGACGAATGGACTGCACTCACAGCTGAGGCTTATTCTCGATTCGACAGTCCGGATGTGGCACCGCTGCGGAAGCTCGATGACAAAACCTTCGTGCTGGAACTGTGGCACGGCCCAACGCTCGCGTTCAAGGACTTCGCCCTCCAGTTGCTCGGACTTCTCTACAAGCGGCAAGTGAAACAAAGCGGCAAGACACTCGCCGTTCTAGGAGCCACATCTGGAGACACCGGAAGCGCCGCTATCCATGGCTGCATGGGCCAGGAGGGTATTCAAATATTCATCCTTTACCCGCATGGCCGCGTCGCACCGCTGCAGGAGAGACAGATGGCCTGCACGGGCGCATCCAATGTGTATGCGATCCCTGTTCCCGGTTTTTTCGATGACGCACAGCGAGTCGTAAAGGAGTGCTTCGCCGACTCCGGCTTCGTCTCCCGTCATCACCTCTCCGCCGTCAATTCCATCAACATCGCACGCGTCCTGGCCCAATGTGTTTACTACATCTGGGCATGGCTGCGCCTTCCTGAATCGGCTCGCTCCAAGGTGGAGTTTGTCGTGCCCACGGGCAATTTTGGCAATGTGCTGGCTGGCTGGCTCGCCCAGCAAATGGGCCTTCCGATCGATTCCTTCCGCGTCGCGACCAATCAGAATGACATCCTTCATCGCTTCTTCTCCACTGGGGAGTATCGGCAGGAAGAAGTGCATCCCAGTCATGCACCCAGCATGGACATTCAGGCCGCGTCGAACTTCGAGCGTTACCTCTACTACATGCTCCGTGAGCAGCCAGATCGCGTCCGGGAAGTCATGGCCCAGATGAAATCGGGCACGCCGATCCATCTACCCCACGTGAGCAGCAGCTTTCGATCCTCTAGAATGACCGATGCACAGATCGAGCGGTGCATCGCCGAAGTGTGGCGCCAGCACGGCTATGTGATTGATCCTCACACCGCCTGCGGTTTCACCGACATGCGGCCCGATGCCACGAGCGTGGTGCTCAGCACGGCAAGTCCAGCCAAGTTCCCTGACGTTGTCACCCAGGCGACTGGCAATGAACCCACGCACCCCACTCTCGATGCGTTGAAGGCGCTGCCTTTGGTGACTCACCCGTTGGAGGCAACGGCGGCAGCGGTGAAGGAGTTCATTGCTTCCCACTCTTGATGACCTCGGCATCTTTGCTTGGGTTCACTGGAAAGTTCTTGCCCCATTTATGAGACCTTACTACGGTCTCTATATATCATTTTGCCATCCTATGAACTACCGGCCACGCCTGACCTCGACTGCCACGAGCTTGCTCGTCCTCTTGCTTTGCCAGTGCGACGACGGCGGGGCGAACATCAAGATCAAGGGCCTCCGGGATGAGATCGATCAATTGAACCATCAAAATTACGAGACTCAGCAACAGGTGACCCGCCTGCAGTCCCAGATCGAGTCATCCCGTAATGAACGAAAAAAACTCGAAGAAGAGAAGGCCAGGGTGGAAGCCGAACGTGAGAGTGCTCAAAAGGACCTCCAGCAGCTTCAGAAGGACTTCGAGACTTACAAATCCAAATATAAGCTCAGCATGCGGCAGCGCGCTCCCGGTCTGGAAGTCGGCAACTTCACCAGCGCCGATGGCAAGGCATATCAACACGTGGTGCTCAAGGAGATCACCGACTCGCAGGTGAATTTCACCCACGATGGCGGCATCATGAAGCTCCACTACAAGGACCTTCCCGAATCGTTGCAGGACATGCTGGGCTTCTTGATTGAGGACAAGCCGACAGAAGTTCGGGACATCAAAACCCTCAGTCCACGACAGCAGAATATTCAAGCACGGGCGAATCGCGACAACGCCATCGGCACCATCGAAGAAGCACTCACTTCGCTCCGAAGCCGCAAGACGCCACTGATGCGAGACGTTGCACAGGCAGAGGAAGCAGTGAGGAAGGCCAACGAAGCTGGAGAGAGCACCACTCTGCTCGAAGCTTCCCTGCTTAAATACAAGCTGCTGCTGAAGCAGCTGGACAATGAGATCCTCAAGATGGAAGTCGATCTGCATGCCGCGCGGTCGAAGGCTGTCAAACTTGTGCCTGAACGCTGAGCCGAACGCATTGCATGGCCCGGCACTTGCTGCCACCATTCAATCATGGTCGAGATCACTCGAAAGAAACACTTCCTGCCCATCACCTCTGAGCTGGGTGACTATTTAGATCGTTTTGGCCGGAGTTCCCCCCTTCCCGCGACTTACCACGATCTTCAAGAGTTCGACCAGAGCTACCCTCTTTACGACCGGAGCGGACATCCTACGCACTGGTCAACGGTGATGTATGAACGGTCCAAGCAGCAAGAGCTGTGGCCTAAGCTCACCAGTATCTACTCGCTGCTGAAAACCGGCGAACTCCAGGCCGCGCCGCATCTCTATGTCGAGCGCGTGGACTACTGTGAGTTCGGCAACTCGAAGCCCTTTCGTGTTCGTGTCGTCAACCAATACAATGACAACTATGACCACTTTTACATGAAGGTCGCCGATGCTTCCCGCATCTACGGACTCGATTTGGAGCATCTGCTGTCCCCGAATCGCATCACCTACTTCGCCCACAAAGGCACACTTGTGGAGGAACACATCGCAGGGGTGCCTGGCGACGTGTTCATCCGCGACTACTTTGAACGTCCGGATCTCAATCGTGTTCGCGTGGCCAAGGAGTTCGTGAAGTTCAGCGAGCGCTGCTTTGTCAGGCTGCTCGGGGACATGCGGGCCTACAACTACGTCATCGACATCACTCCCGACTTCGAGGATGTGCAGTATCGCGTGCGGGCCATCGACTTCGACCAGCAGAGCTACGAGGGCCGGAAGAACTTGTATCTGCCTCAGTTCTTCAAAGAGAACCAACCCGTCGTTCAGATGTGCTCGTCGTGCCTGAATTATCCGACGATGAAGCAATACCAGGAAGAGGAACGGACCCTGATTGCCCGCCGTTATCTATCCGAGCAACAGCGCGTGCTCGCCCTCTTCAACTGCATGAAAAACAATCCGGCAGAGCCAGCCGAAAAAGTGAACAACCTCAGGGAAGAACTCGGCGAATACCACCACAGCACCGCCTTCAACTCATGCACGTCCATGGGCGAGGTGGCTGAAAAGCATCTCCAGCACAGCCTCGCTCGCCATCTCATCTGAGGACTCTCACTGGCCTTTCTTTCGTCCCTTGCCTTTCTTGGGCTCCCCTTTTGGCGCTTCGAATCCCAGCTTCTCACCCAGATACTGGAGCAACCGCACCGGATACTCGCGAATGCGAGCGGGACTGGACTCGGGTGCTTTAGTCGGCATCTCCGCCAGCTCAGCAACATACGGCTTGGCCGCATCGCCCAGACGATCGATGACGTTCAAAGCTTCTGCCGCTTCGATCGAAGAGCCATTGGCAGCATTCGCGCTGGCCAGCAAAACCTTCCACGACTCCGCCTTCTCCGTCTCGCTGCCATAAGCCGCAAGCGCTTCTGCCGCCGCGATGCGCACCGATGATCCCTTGTCCTTCAGCAAACCAGCCAGCAGTTCGTGGTTGGCCTTGATCGCATTCTCGCCGCGCATCACACTGCCCAAGGCACCCCAATACCGGACTTCTGGCCGCGGACTCCGCAGCATCGGCTCCAGAGCGCTCGGATCAGGTTGAGAGCGATCCGAAGCGAGCATCGCATTCTTCAAGACCTCAGCATAGGGCAAGGCGTCATCCTTCGAATAGGTCGCCACAGGAGAGGTTCCATTCGCGGTCTGGAGCCTCAGCGCCTCCGGCACGATTCCAAGGTCTCGCGTCTCCATCATGAACTGTGCAAGCGCCACTTCCATCACCTGCTTCTTGACCAGGTAGGCCTGTCCTTGATCGAAAATCAGATTCTCGGTCTCCCAGGGATCCTTCTGTAGATCATAAAGCTCCTCCTGGTGCTTCGGCTTCCAGAATGCCTCCTGGTATTCATTGAGCCGGCCCTCTTTGAAGAGATCGAACCACACTCGCGTCGATGCCTGCTCGAACATATAGTTCACGTGCTGACCTTCGGGAAGATGGGGCATGAAGTGGCGGATGTAGATGAACCGCCCATCGGTGACACTGCGCGTGCAATCAATTCGCTCGTCCATGCGTCCTCTGAACCCAAACGCCATCCCACGATCTTCTCCTGGATGCGCTCCAGCAAAGGCACGCCCATGCAGATACTCGGGCGGCTTGATGCCTGCGATGCTCAGCACCGTGGGAGCGAGGTCGATGAAGCTGATCAGCCGCTCGCTCACGCCATCCGCCTTGTAGTCCTTCGGAGCGAGGTGCTTCCACTTCTCGGGGAAATAGACGATGAAGGGAACACGAAGCCCGGAGTCATACGGCCAGCGCTTGCTCCGAGGCATGCCTGTGCCGTGATCGGAGAAGCAAAAGATGATGGTGTCATCACCCAGCCCTGCATCCCGCATCTCTTTGATCTTCGCCGCGATCTGCGCATCCACAGTGGTCAGATTGTCGAAGTGCTGAGCCCAATCGTGACGCACCTCGGGTGTGTCCGGCATGTATCGCGGCACCACCACCTTGGCAGGATCATGGATCAGAGTATGTGGTTTCGCCCGAATCTTGCTTTCGTGCGTTCCCTCGTGATTGAAGACGGCAAAGAATGGCTGGCCGTCCTTGCGATTCCGCCAGTGCGCCTTGCCACTGCTCTCGTCCCACACGTTGTCCGACTTCGTCAGGTTGTAGTCCTCCTTTGCATTGTTCGTGCAGTAATAGCCAGCCTCACGTAGCAACTCTGGGAACATGTTCATGCCCTCAGCCAGCGGCACCTCGCTGCGCATGTGCTCGGCCCCATTGCCAGGGGCCCATCGCCCCGAAATGATGCATGTGCGCGCGGGTGCACACACCGGGGCATTTGACCAGGCACGCTGATATCGCAGCCCTTCCTTGGCGAGCGCATCCATGTTCGGAGTCACAGCCTCAGGGTCGCCATAGCAGCCAAGGTGCGGACTGCTGTCCTCGAAGGTCAGCCACAGAATGTTGGGTTTGTTGGCGGCAAAGGCCGGAAAGGCGAGTGCTAGAGCGATGAAAACGAAACGCATGGCAGGGAACGAGTCAGATAGACGGTTGGTCGAATGGAAGGAACGTCCGACGGAGGTTGTCAGAGTCGAACTTGCTGAGCAACGTTGCAACCCCTCCGAACTTCTCATTTCAAAATCAACCACCACACCATCCCATGCCTCAAGCTCTGCCCAACGTTCACGGCGACGTTTTCACATACGATGAGAACACGTTGCGCACCGGATGCGCCGAAGCCTCAGCTAGCCCGCGCCGCCGCATCATTCTTCCGCTCCATCGGACGCAGGACGCCCTCGTGCAGCGAATGCTCAACTTCCTCCAGCCCCGCACCTACCTGCAGCCGCACCTGCATCCCCTCCCACATGCATCGGAGACCATCCATGTCATTCGCGGCGCGCTCGGCTTCATCATTTTCAACGAGGATGGTTCGGTGAAATCACTTCACGAACTGCGCTCGAATGGCCTCGGCTTCATCGACATCGAACCTGGCGTGTGGCACGGCTTCATCGTGCTCGAGCCGGACACCGTCATCATCGAGATCAAACGTGGCCCCTATGATCCCGCTCACGACAAAGTCTTTGCCCCCTGGGCACCACCAGAGAACTCACCGAGCACTCAAGCAGCCCTGGACGATTGGCATCGCCTCTTCGCGTGAAAGGACACCACGCGCCGGGCTGTAGTCCCAGCGTGAATCGTCCGATCTCATTCGCTCTCGCCACCCTGCTCCTCACGGGTGGCTTGTCCATGGCTGCCAAAAAGAATGAGCCCAAGCCGGTGCCCTGGTCATTCCAAGCACTGCACTCGCACCCGCTGCCAGTAGTAAAGGACAAGGCGTGGCCGCGCACGAGCATCGACTCGTTCTTGCTGGCGAAGATGGAAACGGCGGGCGTGAAGCCATCGCCGTCCGCTACGCCACGCGAACTCGTGCGACGCTTGTCATTCGATCTTCTCGGCCTGCCGCCAACGAGCGAGCAAGTCGCTGGCTTTGAAGCAAATCCGAGCGAGGCCGCTTGGTCGGCGCTCGTGAATCAGATGCTCGCGTCGCCGCACTACGGCGAACGCTGGGGCCGCTACTGGCTGGACCTTGCGCGCTTCGCGGACTCGACGCCGAACTGGCTCGACTCGACCTCCGGCGCGTATCTGTATCGCGATTGGGTGGTGAAGGCCTTCAACGACGACATGCCGTATCGCGAGTTCGTCATGCGTCAGCTCGCGGTCGATCAGATGCCCGGCTTCAAAGTCACCGATCTGCCCTCGCTGGGTTTCCTCGGCCTCTCGCCGACCTACTTCAAAGAGTTGCAACTGCCGCCCGAGATCATCCGCACCACGGTCGCTGATGAATGGGAAGAGCACGTCGATGCGCTCGGTCGCACCTTCCTCGGACTCACGCTCGCGTGCGCACGCTGTCACGATCACAAGAGCGATCCCGTGAGCGCACGCGACTACTACGCACTCGCTGGCGTGTTCGCGAGTGTGAAGCTCAGCGAGCGACCAATCATGGCGGATGAGATTGCGAAGCCGGTGCTCAAGGCGCGCGAGGAAGTCGCCAAGCTCGACAAGGAAGTCACCGCGCTGAAAGCCAAGGTGGCGAAGAAGGACAAGGACGCCATCGCCAAGACCGCCGACCTCACAGCACAGATCGGCAAGCTCAAAGCGACGCCGCACTACAACATGATCATGGCGAATGCGGTGGAGGATGCGGCGCTCTTCGTGGTGGAAGCCGATACGAAGAAGGGCACCAAGCTGGACTACAAACCAGCGATGGCGCGCAACCTGGAACTCATGAAGCGCGGCAACCCGAACGACCTCGGCGACATGGTGCCGCGCGGCTTCCTCGGTGCCTTCGGCGGACGCACGTTCAAGACCGGAGCCGGTCGCCTGGAGCTTGCGCAAGCGCTCGTCGATGATGCCCGCCCTCTCACGGCCCGCGTCATCGTGAATCGCGTGTGGAAGTATCACTTCGGTCGCGGCTTGGTCGATACGCCCAGCGAGTTTGGCAATCTCGGCGACGCACCGACGCATCCTGAATTGCTCGACGAACTCACCACTCGCTTCATCGCCAACAACTGGTCGATCAAATGGCTGCACCGCGAGATCTTGCTGTCATCGGCCTGGAGGCAATCGTCGCTCGCGTCGTCGCCGAGGGACCCAGAAGGAAAGCTCTACTCGCACATGTCACGTCGCCGACTCGACTTCGAATCGTGGCGCGATTCGATGCTGAGCGCGAGCGGCACCATCGACCTCAGCTTCGGCGGCGAATCGAAAATCGTGTCCACCTCCGGCTACTACCGCCGCACGCTCTACAGCAAGGCCGACCGCCAGGATCTCGATCCGATGCTGCGCATTCACGACTTCCCCGATCCCGGCGCGCACAGTCCGTGGCGCTCGGAGACGATCACCCCGCTGCAACAGCTCTTTGCACTTAACGGCCCCTTCATGCTCGACATGGCCGATTGCCTCACAGAACGACTCCAATCTGTGCCTTCACCAAGGGACCGCATCACACGTGCTTACGAGTGGCTTTTCCAACGCAAGCCCACGAGCAAAGAACTCGCGCTCGGCACAGCCTTCGTCAGCGACCGCGAGTCCGACACCACCGCGTGGTCGCAATATGCGCAGGCCTTGCTTGCCTCGAACGAACTCCTCTTCATCGATTGATCATGACCTTGCGCACGAAGACCATGGAATTCAGCTCTCCGTGGACGGTGGCGGCGGTTGTCTTGACCCTGAGTTCGGTTCTTGCGGCTGCGCTCATCCATCGATTCACATGGTTCAGTCTGATCGCTGTGTTGTGGTGTGTCCCGATGGCCGGCGTCATTTCAAAGACGATTCGGGAGGGACGGATTCACTGGCGACACGGTGGAGGTGTGACCGACAAGAATGAGAGCCCAGTTTCATTTTGGTCCCACATACTCATCTTGTGTGCCTTCTACATTTTCACCACCGCATTGCCTCTGATGAACGCCTTCGAGGAGTCTCAGAAACTTCTGTCTTCACAGAAAACCCCGCCGCAAGTGCCACGGGCGAGATGACGTATGATCCAGTGCATGCCTCCGCTCGCCATCAATCGCCGTGAAGCCCTCGCCCGAATGGGAGGTGGCTTGGGAATGCTCGGGCTCACGTCAGCGCTGGATGCGGCATCGCCCGTGGTTCACTACGCGCCGAGAGCGAAGCGAGTGATTCACCTGTTCATGAACGGTGGTCCCTTTGGCCCAGACTTCTTCGACCCGAAGCCTGCGCTGACGAAGTATGCGGGTCAGCGTCCAGCAGGAGCGGACTTGCGCACCGAGCGACCCACGGGCGGACTGCTGGCCACGCCAGCCAAGTTTTCGCCGCAAGGCAAGAGTGGGCTCATGGTGTCCGACTTGCTGCCGAAGCTCGGTCAGCAGGCGGACGAATTGTGCGTGCTGCGCTCGTGCTACACGGACAATCCCAATCACGGGCCCGCGCTGCTCTTGATGAACAACGGCACCATGACCGAGCGCGTGCCGAGCATGGGATCGTGGATGTCGTATGGCTTGGGCACCGAGAACCAAAACCTGCCCGCGTATGTCGTGCTCTGCCCCGGTCGTCCGGTGCGGTTCAGCATCCTGTGGAGCAGCGCCTTCCTGCCTGCGCAGCATCAAGGCGTTTACATCAATCACTCGAAGCTTGAACCCGACTCGCTGATTCCGTGGTTGAAGAATCCTCGTCTCGCGATGAACGATCAGCGCAAGCAACTCGATCTCATCAACGACTTGAATCGCGAGCACCTCGCCTCGCGCGGCGGCGTGGACTTGGCCTTGCAGGGACGCATCGAAGCGATGGAGACCGCGTATCGCATGCAGACCGCAGCGACCGATGCCTTCGACTTGAACAAGGAATCACAGGCCACGCGCGAGATGTATGGCAAGAGCCACTTCGCCAACGGCTGCTTGCTCGCGCGGCGCTTGTGCGAGCGCGGCGTGCGCTTCGTGCAGGTCTATTATGGCAATGGCCAGCCGTGGGACACACACTCGAACCACGACAAGACGACGAAGAATCTCGCCGCTGACATTGACCAACCGATCGCTGCATTGATCGCCGATCTGAAGCAGCGTGGTCTGCTCGATGAGACGCTGATCGTTTGGGGCGGCGAGTTCGGTCGCACTCCCGTGAGCGAGAACGGCAGCGGTCGCGATCACAACCCGCATGGCTTCACCATGTTCATGGCTGGTGGCGGTTCCAAGGGTGGCACGGCGTATGGCGAGAGCGACGACTTCGGCTTCAAGGCTGCGGTCAACAAGATGCACGTCAACGACATCCACGCGACCATCCTCCGCCTTATGGGCGTCGATCACGAACGTCTCACCTATCGCTACGCTGGTCGCGACTACCGGCTCACGAATGTGGCAGGGCACGTGCCCAAGGAACTGCTGGCTTAGCTGCGGAATAACACAAAACCCCAGTCGAGACTGGGCTCGACAAGGGCAGTGATTGTTAGCAGTGCCAGAGACTTACTTGGCTTTCGGTTTGCGATTGAGCACATCGTCCTTCGTGCTCGCGGCAATGGTCATGACTTGGTCGATGAGGTCTTTGGGCACTTTCAGCTCTTCGAGCGTCTTCTGCAGATTCTCCGCCACGGCATTAAAGTGGGTTTCATTGAGGCCTGGAAGATTCTCGTGCGCCTTGCGCATGTCCTTGCCAGTCCAAGGGGTTGGGCCACCGAATGCGGCGGAGAGGAACGCCTTCTGCTTCCGGCGCTGTGCAGTCATGTTGATGTCGCTGAAGAAGTCTTTGATCCGATCATCTGCGAGCACCTTTTTGTAGAAGGACTCCACGGCCGCATCGATCGCAGCCTTGCCACCCAGCTTGTGATACAGGCTGCTCTCGCGCGCGGCCACCCACTTGGCGCGGCAGGCGTCCTCGGCAAAGGCATACGTCTGGCCTTCATAGACCGTGGTGATGACTGGATTGACTGGCTTGCCGCTGATGGGGCAGACCTTGTTGACCTCCTCTGCATTCAGGGAGGAGGAGGCGAGCAACACTGCGGCACAGGAGACAATCAGGGACGATACGAACTTCATGAATTCGAGAGGTTGGATTTGGTTGAGGTAGTTGTTGGAGTCCGATGAACGCACAGTGGATCATCGGCTCATTATAAAAGAAGCATTCTTTATGCATCTTTCAAAGCCTCCACCTTTTACTTCAACCAGATCGCTGGGCCGAAGGCACAATAAACATCAAGCGAGAGCCTCACCCCGGCAACGCCAACCCCAACATAATGTCGTAACCACCAGTTGAATCGAGGGAACTCCATCGTGAGAATGCTCCATGGCCCAATACCTCGTCCAGCCCGGCGATTACCCGATGAAGATTGCCAAGAAGTTTGGCATCACCTTCGATCAGTTCAGTGCAATGAACCCAGGGCTTTGTGTGGGCACGCAGTGCAAGGTTTTGCATGTCGGACAGGCGGTCAATGTGCCGGGCGCAGGTGGAGGTGGGCACGTGATGGTGCAGCCTGCGCAGCCCGTGCAGACCGTCGCTCAGCCGATGGTGGCCACTCCGCCATGGATGACGATCGCAGGACGCGAGGTGGGAGTCGCGGAGTGGAACCCTGGGGACAATCCACGCATTCTTCAATACCTCGCCAGCGTGGGTCTCAATGGTCCCGACGAAACCTCCTGGTGCGGTGCATTTGTGAACTGGTGCCTGCGTGCAGCCGGAATGCCGAGCGCCAACACAGGCCACGCAGCCTCATGGGCGGGCTTCGGACGCGCGGTGCGTCCCACCTATGGTGCGATCACGGTCCTCAAGCCTCTGGCTCAGGGTGCTTCGGGGCATGTCGGATTCCTGCACGCGATCGTCGGTGACCAGGTCTGGCTGCTGAGTGGGAACTCGAGCAACTCCGTCCGCATCAGCGCCTACTCGCAGAGCAAGCTCATCGACACCAATCCCTTTCGCTGGCCCGTTTGATCAGCCCCAGCGCTCTACCTTGCGCGCCGCTTGATGGATGGTGTTTTGCACCTCCGCGTTAAAGCGATCAAAGCCATCCGCATCGCCACCGGGTCGCGCATTGAACATCACCGCCCAGTCAAAGCCATCGCCCAGCCGCACGGCAATCACCTTGGTTCCAGGCAGTCCTCCGATGTGCCAGATGTTGGGTCGCCCACCTTGACCACCAGGGCGCACCATCCAGCCGAGCCCGTAGTAGGAGGCTTCGCCAGAACCCGGAGCCGGGCTGTTGTAGATGGCCTCCAACGATGATCGAGCCAGCAATGGCCTGCGCGACTGCTCATCCATCGGCATCAGGAAACGCAGCACATCCGAGACATTCGCCACCCATCCACCGTTCGCCGCGTTAGCCTCCATGGAGAAGGCTCCGTAAGGCCACGGGGCTCGCTCGCCGAGGTGAGGGAACACACTCGGCGCTGTGCCTAGCTCGTGATAGCGCACTTCATTGGGCAACGATTCCAGACTGCGCCCGAGCTGCATGCCGCTTGCCCCGCATGGGTTGAGCACCAAGTGCCTAACCGCCACCTCGTAACTCTGGCCGGTGATCTTTTCGATGAGGTGACCGAGCACGCAGTAACCGAAGTTCGCATACGCGAATCGTGATCCGGGATCAAAGTCAAGTTTGCGACCCATCATCCATCGCACTGTGAGACGAGCATCGGCTGGCCCATCGACGCCAGCTTCACGACAAATCTCCGGACTCTTGAACAAGGCATCACCGCTTTTCGCCTTGTCCCAGCCGCCCGAGTGTTGCAGAAGATGCCGAACAGTGATCTGGCCCCAACGCGAGTCTCCGAACTTCCCGGACAAGGGTTCGAGCTCCAACCGAGGCAGCACCGCTTCATCGAGATCGAGCTTCCCCTGCTCACAGAGCTTCAGCACAGCGGTGGCCGTGATCGGCTTCGACACACTGGCCAGACGGAATCGCGATTCGACCGTCACCCGCTCACCTGTGCTCGCATCCGCAAGGCCAAAGCCCTTCGCATACGCCATCTTCCCCGCCCTGGCGATGCCCAGCACTCCGCCTGGGATTTCATGCTTCGCCAGCAGGCCTTGCATCGCCTCATCCAGAGGCTCCGTGCCTGCACCTGCCCTCACCACGGCAGGAAAACCCAGCGCTGCGGTCACGAATGTTCGACGAGTCCATCTCATGCTCTCAGTGATACGCAAAAGCCCCGCCTCACCGCAAGCTTCGGTATTGACGATTCCATCACGCGCCCTTCATCATGGGCACCTCATGAAACTCCCGTTCGTTGCCTCGCTCTTCCTTGCCGTCGCCACACTCCACGCCGAAACGCCAGTCGCATCCACGCTCAAGCTCTCCGCTCGTGCGGAGAAACCTGGATCGACCTACCATCGCAATGAAGTCGTGACCTTTGTCATCAAAGCCGAGGACAAGGGCAAGCCACTCGCCAGTGGTGAAGTGCAATGGACGCTGACCAAGGACGGCCTGCCGCTCAACCAAACAGGCAAGGCACCGATCACCAATGGAACGGCCAAGGTGCAGGGACGGCTCGACGAGCCAGGGTTCCTTCAGCTTCGTGTCAGCTATCGCAGCAATCCCAAAGCCGCTCCGATCACGGCGCTTGCCGGTGCCGCCATCGATCCCACGGAGATCAAACGCAGCACGCCGGTGCCCGATGACTTCGATGCCTTCTGGACCGCGCAGAAAGACAAGCTCGCCAAGGTGCCCGTCAATGCACGTCTGACACCGGTGACCTCCACTTCGAAGACACTCGATGCCTTCGACATGCAAGCTGACTGCGTGGGAGCGCCTGTCTCCGGCTACTATGTGCGTCCGGTGGGTGCCAAGCCCAAGTCTTTGCCCATCATCCTCACGGTGCATGGCGCGGGTGTCCGCGGCAGTTCGCTCGGCGGCGCAGCAGGCTGGGCAGCCAAAGGCTTCATCGCCATGGACATCAACGCCCACGGACTACCGAACGGCAAACCCGATGCCTTTTACAAGGAGCAAGACGCAGGCCCTCTCAAAGACTACCGCGCTCAGGGCCGCGAGTTCCGCGAGACCTGCTACTTCCTTGGCATGTTCCTCCGGCTCGTGCGTGCGCTCGACTTCCTTACCGCGCAGCCTGAGTGGGATGGTCAGCACGTGGTGGTTTACGGCAGCAGCCAGGGCGGATTCCAAGCCATCGTTGCCGCAGGTCTTGATCCCCGCGTCACCTTCTTCGCCGCAGGCGTCCCCGCAGGTTGTGATCACACCGGCATGATCGCGAATCGCATTGCAGGCTGGCCCAAGCTGGTGCCCAATGGCCCCGATGGCAAACCGAACGCTGCCGTGCTCAAAACTGCGCCCTACTTCGACACGATGAACTTCGCCCCTCGTGCCAAGGCTACAGGTTGCGTGTTCACTGTCGGCTTCATCGATGTCACCTGCCCACCAAGTTCGGTGTATGCCACGTATAACCAGCTCGTCATCCCGAAGCAGATCTACAACGACATCCCCAGCGGCCACGCGAACTCCCCTGCCGCCATCGCCGCCATGCAAAAGGCCGTGCTTGATCATGTTGTGAAGAAGCAGGCGCCCTGATCTGCGACCGGACTCTGCCGCCCGACTCGTCAGTCCACATACACGAACTCGTTCGCGTTCAGCAACATGCGGCACAACGAGAACAAGCCTTGTTCTTTCACCAGCGCGAAGGCGGCTGATTGCTCATTGCCTATCGGCTTGCGCTGAAAGCAGAGATCAAACGCGCGGGCAATGCGTGCACCGGGCTCGGTGATCTCGCCCTCGATGCGCTCAGCAAGGTAGCGAGCTTGCTGGAGCATGAACTCGTTATTCGTCAGCGTCAGTGCCTGCAACGCGGTCGTCGTTTGCACACGCGCAGGTGTTAGGTTCGCAGGATCAGGACAATCAAGCGTGGACATGAACTGATGCGGCGTGGTGCGCACGATGAAGCGATAGATGCTGCGCCGCCACAGTTCGGGCTTGTCGGGCGTGATGTAGTCGTAGATCGGCGCGTAGGCCTCGGTGTAGTCGAAGTCACGGAAGCCTGGACCACCCGCCGCAAGGTTCAGCTTGCCGCTCACCGCCAGCACCGTGTCGTGCAACGTCTCCGCATCCAAGCGACGTGGGTTCTGATACGAGAGCAGACGGTTGTTGGAGTCTAGCGAAGAGCTAAGAGCAGAGACCGAAGAATCCTGATTCGGCACCGCTGCCCGCGAAGCGTCTGCCTCTTCGCTCTTCGCCCTTAGCTCTCCGCTCGCCTGCCGATACGTCTGCGACATCACGATCAGCTTGTGGATGTGCTTCATCGACCAGCCGCTCTTCATGAACTCATCAGCCAGGAAGTCGAGCAACTCAGGGTGACTCGGCTTGTCCCCGCCCAGACCAAAATCGCTGGGCGTGTTCACCAAGCCTTGACCAAAGTGATGATGCCACAGCCGGTTCACCAGCACGCGCGCCGTGAGCGGGTTTTTCGGATCCGTGATCCACTTCGCCAGAGCCACACGACGCTCGCCTTCGGACATCTCGTTGCTGCCGAAACTCGCTGGTAAATGTGTCGCCCACGCGAAGGCACCGGGTGCGACTTCATCTGCAAGGTCCTCGGGATTGCCGCGACGCTGCACCTGAATCACTGGTGGTTTAGCGTCCGCATTAATCGCATACACGGTGGCGGGAGAAGGCAGTGTCTTGAGCTTCGCATCGATCGACTTCTCTTCATCGTGCAATCGCTTCAACTGCTCGCGCGCGACCTCGTTCAGTGAACTAGGTGCCACCGCAGGCACCAGCCTTGCATCGCCCAGAAAGAGCAGATCGCTGCCAATCCCATCGCCACCATCGGTCGCGATCAAGGTGAGCGTCTTCGCCGTCACAGGCACACTCACATCCACTCGCGCAGAGTCGGTCTTCTTCATCTTCAACCGCTGAAAGCGCTGCTCGCCATCGACATACACACTGAAGTCCGCGAGCGTCTTCGCCGCGTCCTTCTTCGCACCAAAGCCCACCATCGCCGTGAAGCGCAGATCACTCGCTGCACCACTCTTCCGAATGCCCGCGAGATCAAAGGTGATGCCACCATTCGCGTGCAGTCCGAGGATGGAGTGGCCCTTCGTCGCGTAGTCCACACCATCAATCACCGTGCTCGCCTGCGCATTGAGCGGACCATTGCGCACCACGTCCCAGGCGTGACCCGACGTGGCTGGGATGCCTTTGATCGGCAGCTTCGCATCCGCCAGCACCTCACCACGACCATCAGGCACGAAGACCCACGCAATGCGCCGCGCCTTGGCATCGGTCGAGTCGTTCACCTTCTGCAAACGGTTCGTCTGGATGTCCTTGTGGTAGCCCAGCTTCGCCTTGGTCGCGTTGCCGTTGGCGAACTCGATCCCCTGCCCTGCGACGCTCGTCCCACGACCATCGCCACCGCCCACGATGTCGGCGAGATCCAGTCCCTCGCCCGCCAGCTTGCCGATCTCCGCACGCACTTCGGCGAGTTGTTTGGTGAGCTTCGTCTTGTCCTGCTGCGCTCGCTTCGACTCTTCGGTGCTCACTTCACGAGCGCCGCGCTTCACGCCTGCAAAGACCGACCACAAGCTGTAGTATTCCTTCTGCGTGATCGGGTCCAGCTTGTGATCATGACAGCGCGCGCAGTTGATCGTGATGCCCATCGTGCTCGTGATCACCTGCGTCACCATGTCGTCCAGATCGCCTGCACGCGCCGCACGTTTGAGCACATCGCTCTTCGTTTCCACCTGCCCCACATAGTCCCACGGCCCCGCTGCCAGGAAGCCGGTCGCGATCACTGCTTGCGGATCGTTCGGCGAGAGCACATCACCCGCGACCTGCTCGCGGATGAACTGGTCATACGGCTTGTCGCGATTTAGCGACTCGATCACGTAATCGCGATAGCGCCACGCATCTGGTCGAAGCTGATCGCGCTCAAAGCCATGCGTGTCCGCATAGTGCGCGATGTCCAGCCAATGCCGCGCCCAGCGTTCGCCGTAGTGCGGTGAGGCCAGCAAGTGATCCACCAGCGCCTCGTATGGCTCCTGTGACCACTTTGTCATCTCCTCCGGCGACGGCGGCAGCCCGATGAGATCAAAGAACAGCCGCCGCACCCGTGTGCGCGCATCGGCCTCCGACGATCTTTGCAACCCGTTGGCCTTCAGCCTCGCATCGATGAACTCATCAATCGAAGCACCCGCACTCGGACGCTCCACCGGTTGCACCGACCAGTGCTGCAAACGCTTGTCGATCAGCGCCGCACGATCCGCCTCATTCTCCGGCCACACCGCCCCCGCGTCGATCCACTGCCGAATGGCCACGATCTGCGCCGCAGTCAAAGGCTTGCCCTTGGGCGGCATGATCTCGTCTTCGTCCTGCGTGGTGATGCGCTGCACCAGCAGACTCTTCGCACTGTCACCCGGCACGATCGCATGACCGTGCTCCGACTCCTTGAACGCCTGCACCTTCACATCCAGCCGCAAATTGCCCTTCGCCTTCTTCGCCCCATGACACTCCACACACCGCTCCTGTAGCACCGGACGGATGTCCTTGTCGAAGTCGGCTGCGATGGCAGGAGCGACGATGAGCAGGAAACCTGAAAGGTGGGCGAAGTGTTTGAAGAATTTGGCCATGCGGAGACAGCCATCACAACGCCAGTGCGATCGACAGTCTTCGAGCGGATTGCTCGGCCCTCGATCAGCAATTCTTGAGCACCAAAGGTGCGGCCACATGCCAGCCCAGGGCACTGCGAGCCTCAGCGAGCGAGCTCTGGGTTTGGCACCGAAGGTGATTGGCGCGAACCCATCGCCATGCTGGGTCTGGCACTTGAAGAGCGCCAAATGCCAAACATCGCCAGCCACAATGCTTGCTTGGCACACTCCCAGTCGCCGCTCCCATCAAACGTCACGGTTGCTCGCCTGCGATACTCGTTCATGATCGACCACGATGAGCCAGCCCGATGCACCCAGTCCCTCCACGAAGCCTTCGTGGACCTTCCGTCGTTTGCTCGTGCGTCTGGCATTGCTCGGCAGCATCGTTGCGCTGCTGACTGTCACCTGCTGGATGGGTATCAATTGGGCGGGCAAGCGCCAGTTGCGGAACACCATCGCAGAGATCGCGGCCTCAGGGGAAGTCCTGGACATCAATCAAATCGCACTGCCTGCCGTTAGTGATGCTGACAACTTCTTCGGCTGCGAGCCACTGAAGGATTTGGCGGAAGCGGAAGATGGCGACGTGGATAAAGGCAAGCCCGCCGAGCGGCGAGCCCGATTGATTTCGGTGCTTGCGAGTCTCCGAGAGGTTCATGATGGACGGCCTGATTCAAGCAATGGTGCCGCTTACGGCATCCCCTGGGATGCTGTCGCGTGGGCAAGATACTTTCGGGAGGCCCAATTGCTTCAGATGCCGAGCACAGAAAATCCGGGAATGGACATTCTGGCAGGCATGAATGAAGTCGAACCTTTACTTGCTGAACTCGGTGCAGCGCTGAGCCGGCGGGCATCGCAGTTCACTCCCGCCTGGGCAGACCGATACAAGCCAACGCCGATCACAGACGTTGCGCATCCCGCAACCGATGCACTGATACTTTTTGTGAAAACGTTGAACCTGCATGCACTTGCAGCCAGTGCAGGTGGTGCACCGAGCATCGCCTGCCGCGACGTGCAGATGATGCTCAGGATCGCGGAAGGCAGCTTGAATGAGCCGCTAGTAATCGACTCACTTGTTGGATTCACGTTGCTGAAAATCGCACTCGACGCCACGTGGGAAGTCCTCCGCCGAGGCGAAGCCAGTGAGCAGGGCCTCCTGGCTATCGACCAAAGTCTGGCCCGGTTCGACTTCGACAAGATGGTTCACCGTGCCCTCCGAGGTGAACTGGCATTCATGTGCGTGACGGATGTGTCGCCTCAAACCAAGGCCGCAATGAAGGCCGCATTTGATCCGTTCGAGCGATTCCCACCATGGGAATGGACGTGGAAAAGCATCAGGGATCATCTATACGGCAGTCTGCTTCAGTTCGGTCCAGAGGGTTTATCCGATTATAGCGATGCACGAACGGTTCGCATGTTTCGTGACTCATTGGTTGTTCCGAGTCAATCTGGCCTGCGGCCACTGATGGCAAGCTTGATGGATTTGTCGTCGCACCTCAATCGCTCCCGAGACAACCATGTGCTGCTCGACGGCGGCGCGATTCGAACACTGCCTACCCACACGGCTGTGATGGGCAGCAGGCATCTAATTCTACGAGCACTCGTCGCCCAGGCACGCACCGCCATCGCGCTAGCGAGGTATAAGAACGCTCACTCCGAATACCCGAAAGCGATCTCCGCGCTGGTCCCTGATTTCATGGAGGCAGTTCCCGACGATGCGATAGATGGGAAACCTCTCCGCTACTCCATCGCACCCGAAGGCCACTTCAAGTTATGGAGCATTGGATTGGACGGTCAGGACGACGGCGGTGTCGTCCTTCCACCAGGCGTAGCGTTTGAAACCGCCCCATCGCTGACCGCTCAGGACTTCCAGGGTGACTGGGTCTGGAGCTACCAGCGGCTTGTTCCCGAGAAGCACGACTGAGCCTGCAAGGCATTCGCATCTGCCGCGTTCAGTGCCGATGCTCCGTGCTCTTCTCTTCCTCGCTCTGCCGTTGTGTGTCACCGCCGCACCGAATGTGCTCTTCTTGCTCACTGATGATTTCCGGCCAGAACTCGGCTGCTATGGTTCATCGGCACTGACGCCGAACCTGGACAAGCTGGCGAGCCGTGGGGTGAGATTTGAGAACGCTTACTGCCAGCAGGCGGTGTGCAATCCATCGCGCTCGTCCTTCCTCACGGGCAAGCGTCCCGATTCGCTGCGTATCTGGAACAACAGTGTCCACTTCCGCGAGCGGAACCCGGAGGTGACGACGATTCCGCTGTGGTTCAAGCAGCATGGCTACGAGACTCGCGACTGTGGAAAGGTCTTCCACAACTGGCACACGAAGGAGCACGGCGACCCGCGCTCGTGGAGTGCGCCGGAGTTTTTGCACTATGCGAATCATGGCGACGACGTGCCGCAGGTGAAGGGCGATGTGCCAGCGAACCTTGCGGTGCTCAGCCCGCGCAATTACGGTCAGGTGCCGTTGGATGAATGTCGTGATGTGCCGGACGAAGCCTACTACGACGGGCGTGTCGCCGCCGAGGCAATCAAGACGCTGGCCCAGGTGAAGGACAAGCCGTTCTTCCTCGCTGTGGGCATGTGGAAACCGCACGCGCCATTCAATGCGCCGAAGAAGTATTGGGACCTCTACCAGCGCGACAAGCTACCGAAGCTAAACCCCGCGCGCCCGACCGGAGCACCGGACATCGCCTTCCATGAGAGCACGGAGATCCTTGGCCCTGCGAAGGAGCAGAAGCCACTGAGCGACGAGCAGATCGCGGAGATGCGGCACGGTTACTTCGCCAACATCAGCTACATGGACGCGCAGATCGGCAAGGTGTTGGACGCGTTGGACAAGAGCGGTCAGGCCGCGAACACGATCGTGATCTTCTTCGCCGATCACGGCTACCACATCGGCGAGCACACGCTGTGGGGAAAGACCTCTAACTTCGAATACGACGCGCATGTGCCGCTGATCGTGTCGGCCCCCGGCATGCCTGCCAACAAGGCGACCAAATCGATGGCGGAGTTGGTCGATGTGTTCCCCACGCTGGTCGATCTCTGCGCTCTGCCGAAGCCCGAAGGACTGGAAGGCACCAGTCTCGTGCCGGTATTGCGCGATCCGACCACGAGCGTTCACGAGGCGTCGTTCACCCAGCATCCGCGCCCGGCTTACTTTGATCGTCAGCCTAGCGGTGTGCCGTCCACGATGGGTTGCAGCGTGCGCACGGGTGCCGTCCGCTACACCGAGTGGCGCGACTGGAAGACGGGCGAAGTCGTGGCTCGCGAACTCTACGATTCGATCAAGGACCCGACCGAGCTGCGCAATGCCATCGACAGTAGCGAACTCGCAGCCGAGCAGCAGAAGGCTGCTGCATTGCTAAAGACGAAATTCCCGGTGGTGAAGCACTGAGAGGCTCACCGCCCAACTGATTCAGTTCACTGTCGTGCCCACTGCGATAGCTTCCAGACGACGCTTTTGATCAGCGGTCAGAGGCGGCATGTGACCAGCCAGCATCTCGCTCGCCACATGAGCGATCTCCGGCACATGCGACGCATTGCCCTTCACGATCTGCTCCCAAAGGCTGATGCAGTCTTCGATCTGAGCTGCCTTTGACCAAGTGCGAAGAACAATCAAACGCGTCTTGTCGGGCAGGGGGGGATCAATGACCAGCCATCGAAGCAAGGCAAGATAGCGCTCATGGTCGCTCACGACAGGACGTGTGCCGTCGATCTTCATGATGGACTCGTTCCATGTGCCTTTCACGACGGCCCGCTGCATCTCGATGAGTTCAGGAAAACGCGTGGCCAGTGCTCTGGTCTCGGCCATCACCCATCGGTCGTGCGCCGTGAGTGCCGCAGGTTTGGCAACGCTCTCGACGGGTGGAGCTGGCGGAGGAGGGGGCGAGCTTGCGATTGATTGCGTTTGCGGACGCACGACGGCAGGCGCCAGGGAAGGAACCGCTCTAGTGGAGGACACAGGCTTGAGCGGTGGTCCCGAACGCGGCACATCCATCGGCCGGGCGAAATTGAAGTGCCTGGGCAACTGAGCTGAAGGCACCGCAGCAATCGCAGTGGGCTGCGGCTTGGGTTCTGGCTTGGTCGGCGCGACCACGGGCTTGTGCCCTGGCTTGGTGACTTGAGCGACGACAGGCACCTTCGCGGGCGCTGATATGACAGGCTTCTCGGCCGGCTTGGTCGGCACCACTTTGGCCACCGACTTACCTTCAACGACCGTCGATGGAGCAGGCTTGGCCACACGAGCAGCCGGACTCACGACCTTCGGTTTCGACTGCTCATCAGGTGCCGCCGGGATAGATGGGACATACAATTCGGGAACGTGCTTCGCAGACACCGCCACCAGCGGCGCTTCGGTGTCGTCATCGTTACCGACGGAAAGCCACAACACCCCACCACCTATGATCACCCCTGCGGCGACTTTGGCCCAAGATGGCATCGTCTTGGAGCTGGCCGATGACGCGCTGCCGTTCATTCGCTTGAACGCACCGGCGTAGGCTGGACGCAGTGCCCCCTGGGGCGGAGCTGGTGGTTTGGCTCGTGGAACAATAACCGCCGACATGCTGGACTCCTCGACGGGCTTGATGACAGGCTTAGTCTCGACTGGTTGAGCAGCCTTGTCCCAAACCTCGGCGGGCACGGACGACTCAAGCAACTCGGCCACCTCGACATCCATCGGAGCAAAACGCACGGCCTGCAGAGACATCTGCACATTCATGCGCGACCAGTCGGTATCCGTCGATGGATGACGCAGGTGCTTCTGCCAGAAGTAGCGCACAGCTTCGGATTGCGTGCGGATGAACTCACCAGCCTTCAGCCATACTCGAACCGTGCCCAGATCGTCAGCTAGCACCTCACTCTCAACAGGCTGCAAGTCGATGAGCCGGGCCGCCAGTTCGGGTCTTTGGAGTGCGAGTCGCTTGGCGAGACGCACAGTGAATACACGCGCTGTATCGTTGGCGTAGAGTTCTGGCGAATTCAGGATCTCATCGGCGAGTCGAGAGAGCTTGTGTTCTTCCTTGGGCTGATCCCAGATCTGCACCACGGCATCAGCCAGTAGTCGGGAGCCATGCTGCAGCTCTGCCGCTACATCAACCACTCGAGCAAACTGCCCAAGGGCATCTTGATGGCTGGCGAAGATCTCAAGCAACTCCCGGCCTGCACTGAGAGCATCATCCTTGTTTTGATAGGCCTCGGCAACAAAGCGGGTGAAGACCGCACACGGGTTCTCGCCTCCTTCCAGTTCCTGACGAAGGGCGTGGGCCAACTCATGCAAGCGGCATGAAAGGCTCGTGAAGCCCTCGTCATTTTCAGAAGTTGTCGCTTGGTCGATCATAGAACGCCGTGGCTACGCGCCGATCAGAACGTGAAAAGATAGCCCTCCCAAGAGCTGCTGGAAAAGTCTTATATGTGCATGTGCCGAAAAAAGTTCCGCAAAATGCGTAAATTGGCGCTCAAACGCCCGATACTTAACGGTTCCGAATATTCGGACAGGCAAAGAAGGGAGCTATTGAACAGTGGCTTCTGGTGGAGATTCCACCTCGATAGCCTCGCATTTTTCACGCCAACCCGGGAAGTTCCATACATTGGGAAATCCGCTGCACTGCACCGGCTTCACGGCTTGAATCTGGCAAATATTTTTGCCCTCGAGGAAGATGCATTCGCCATTCGGCTTGTCGATCAAGGAGAGCCCCGTGCGGTTCGCATTGATGCGGGTGAATCGCTCAACAAAATCATCCAACGAAAGATCAAGATGCTCGGCGATACGGGCGATCTCTTCATTGTCCACTCTCACATCGCCAGGCCAGCGGCAGCAATTGCCACAGCGCTGACAGAGATAATAAGGCGAAGACATGTTGGATGGAAATCGGTTGGCCACACGGTGAACGGCTTGCCATAATGACGGTGTGTTAAAGAAGATCAAATCACCAATCCTCCACCTTGAATGAAGGACGCGGGCAGTATCATCTCGATGGATGCGGGCTTGTCCGTGACAGATCAATCACACGGTCTGGACTGGGTGCACTGGCTGCTGCGCAGCGTGAGACAGCAATGCGATGGCTTGATCTGGCCAAGAAAGGACCACAAGACCTTGCTGCAAATCGACTGGCGGACCTTTGCCAAGGGAAGGTTCATCAAACATCTCAGCCCCCGACTTCTCGATGCCTGGCACGCTGCAGAGTCTCGCGATCCGCTGGCTCTGATCGAGATCGAGCACGCGTGGGCTTCCACTTTGAATAATGAGGAGCGTGCCCGTTCGATTCGCGCGGGGACTCTGCTGCTGAAGCGCACGAACGGGGCTCGTTATCAAGGGGTGCTCGGTCACTACCGGACGGCGGTGCAATCTGGCGCTGCGAGCGGACACATCGGCATCTCCTGGCCTGCGCTTGCCCACCTGTTCCAACTCACGCCCGCTACCATGCTCGCGGAGTATCTTCGGCTGGAGTGGGAAACTGCCACGCGCGAACTCGACGGCGTCTTGTCCCCGATCGGCACTGGAGCTTTTCAGCACATCGTCGGGCGAATTTTGTCACCTGTGCCGCACTCACCCCGACTGCTTCGCCGCCGTCGCGAAGCCTGATTCCTTTATGAATACACATCTCCGCTGGGGCATTCTCGGCACGGGCCGAATCGCCCAAACTTTTGCCACTCAACTCCCAGGAACCGATGCGGGCAGACTGGTGACAATCGGAACTCGCGACCCCTCACAAACGCCGCACTGGTGCAACGTGCCTCTCGCGCACTATGCGAGCGTGGTCGCCAACCCGGAGGTCGATGCGGTTTACATCGCCTTGCCAAACGGACTGCACAAGGAGTGGACGCTGCGTGCTCTCCACGCTGGCAAGCATGTGCTCTGCGAGAAGCCACTCGCCTGTTCAGTGGCGGACGTGGAGGAGATGTTCGCTCACGCCAAGTCGCACGGTCGTGTGCTTGTCGAAGCCTTCATGTATCGATGCCAGCCAGCCGTGCAGGAGGCGCTACGACTGATTCAGGAGGGAGCCATCGGCGAGGTGCATACCTTGCGTGGTGCCTTCTCATTTGCTGATGCCCTTCACCCTCAAGACTACCGCTGGCATGAAGATCATGGGCCGGGTGCGTTGATGGATGTGGGCTGTTATCCGATCCAGTTCATGAATGCGATCATGAAGTCCGCGCCTCTTCACGTGGATGCTTCACTCCACGAGGTGAAGCCCGGCGTGGATCGCAGTGGTGCCGCCCTGCTCCACTACCCCGGCGGCGTGCCTGGCGTGATCACGTTTGGCATGGAGATCGGTGATGACCGCTCCTTCCATGTATCGGGCACACGCGGGAGTATCCGTTTTGCTGATCCATGGCTGGGTGGCACTGAATTCATCTGGCAGCACGATGGCGATACGGAAACGCATCGCCACGAGGCACCGCAGGGTCAGTATGCCCTGGAAGCTGATGCCTTCGCTGCCGCCGTGCGAGGTGAAGCACCACCTTGGATCAGCGAAGCCGAGAGTCTCTGGTGCGCTCGCACCATGGCGGCTATCAAGGAAGCTGCCCGCCAAGCGTGATCAGAGTTCCGTGATTCCGCCTCGCTTGATCCAGGCATTGAGAGGCTCATACACAGCCATGTTGAGCACCGCACCGCAGGCGAACGGAGCTGCATGGAGCGTGTTCACATCCAGGTATCCCGAACGAATGTCGAGCGTGGCGAAGCCCGCCTCATGCCGACGGTAGAAGCCTTGATGAGCACGCAACACGTCAGCCTGGACCTTCTCATCATACATGCTCAGGCCGCGGAAGTAGTGATGCCCGTTGCGTTCCACGTGCGTGATGCCTAACAAGCTGGCTACACACAGATCCTGGAGCGTGGCGACGGGTCCGACGCTAGCGAGGTCCTCACCGCTCAGATGTGAAAGACCTCGACGCTTGAGCAGGGCCGCATTCGCCAGCCCTTTGACCACGCCTTTGCAGTTCTTGTGGCTGGTCCCCTGGTAGCCGAGCGAGAGCGCCCGAGGCAGATCATCCAGCGAGCCGTCGCTCTCATCAATGATCATCGGCAGCCCGTCGCTCCAGGTGCGCAGACCTTCACCAACGACCTCATCCAGCGCATGAGCGCGGTAAATGGGTTGCTCGATCAGGATGATGCTGGCGAAGAGTCGCTTGAGGGCTGAGTCGGAGGCCAGTGCACGATAGAAGTCCTGGAAGGCAGCCATGTCAGTGAACTGCTCATTGCCATCCAAGGTGCAGCGATAGGATCCCGTGCAGCACTCATCGAGCACTTTCGCTATGGCTCGCAACCGGGTGATGTCGGCCTCAAGCTTGCCGCACACCTTGATCTTGAAGTAAGTCAGGCCGTAGGCACGAATGTTCTCGTCGAGCGAGTAGGGCAGCCCATCGTTCACCCGCTCTGAGTCGGGAACATCCGCCGCACTCAAAGGATCTGCCAGACCGATGGTGTGCCGCACATGCACCTTCATGACGGGTTCGGGTGCAACCACCTCGGCGACGGTCAGACCGCTGAGTTCACCACGCACCGCTCCCAGATCGATGGCGAGGTCCGGGGTTTTCAGAAGCCGGTGCAAGGGCATGCCCAGTGCCTTGCAGAATCCATCCAGCACCGCTCGCTCGATCAGACTGGTGCCCAGATTGGCCAGCAGCATGGGCATCTCACGATGCTTCGCCCACAGCGCCTGTTCATCGTAGAGCGACTTCCACCATTGGAAAAACGTCACCTCGGTCCGTCCCGCTTCACGGCCGATTCGAGCCGCGTTCTGCACCACCGACAGCATCTCCGCCACGTCTTGTTCCGGTGTCGTGTGAGGATCTTTGGTAAACCACTTCGGCGCGAGTCCTTCGCTCGCCAGCCCCTCGGCAGGCTTGCCGTTCACCACCAGCTTCGCCGTCACAAACAGATGGGGCAGCGACGACAGGCTGGCAATGCCATACTTGAAAGGGAAGCGCGTGCGCATCGGCAGCACGTGAAACTGGATCGATTCGAGGGTAAAGAGAGTCATGGAGCGTTCGTATCTTGGCGCGAGTCTGGAATTGAGCAATCCGCGCGCTCCGATTACACATGGGCCATGAACGACAACCGCTACGACGACACCATTCATGAAGTGAACGAGAAGGCCGACGAGATCGGATCGAAGTTTCACAAGCAAAAGGCGCTCAAGTCCCTGCTCGCCCAGGGCATGGTGATGATCGATCTGGTGAAGGACTATGCCACCGGGCGCTACCGGGAGGTGCCCTACTGGGCCATGGGTGCCACGGCCCTCGCGTTGTTCTACGTGCTCAGCCCGATCGATGTCATTCCCGACGTCATCGTGGGAGCAGGTTTCCTGGACGATGCCGTGGTGGTGTCCTTTGCCCTGAAGCTGATCGAAAAGGAACTCACTCGCTACAAGGAGTGGAAGGACCGTCAGCAGGGCAAGGCTGCTCCCGTCACGGGCAAGGTGGTGGATGTCTGAGGCTTCGCGGCAAAGGCCCCCTCGGTGTTCAGGTGTTCCCGATGGGTGATTTCCCCGGTTGCACCCCCGGATGATTGCCATTAGTCTCGCGACCGTAGTGTTCAGAGCGCCTTTGCTTTCACAAAGTTCCTCGAACTCCTTCCCGAAAGGTTCTGAACGCGCACATCCGTATGCAGACAGCGCCATCAGTATCCTTCAGCCAGCCGAGTGTATCGCTGGGAGGAACTTTTGCGGCTCAACCCAGCCGCAGGCAGCCAAGCTTTGCCGGGCACGCGCCCTTTGATCACTACGCCGCTCCCTGGAGAGCAGGCCCTCGCTTTTTCTCGTCTGAAGAAGTCGGCGACGCACAACGCCATCCCACGCTGGGATGCGCCATCGCAACGCCAACCCCCCGGCCTGGCCTTCATGGTGGAGCACCCACCCCAGAAGAAAAGAAAACGAAATGCCAGACAACAACAACTCAGACGGCCGTCGTCGCCGCCGCCGTGGTCGCGGACGTGGACCCGATTCCTCCAACAACAGTGGCCCGCAGCGCCAGCAGAGCTACAAGCCCACGGGCTTTCAGAAGTTTCTCTCGGTCATCAGCTTCGGCCTGCTAGGGAAACCCGCAGCTAAGCCTGCCCGTTCCCAGTCTGCTCCGCCCGTCCGCTTCGAAGGCGGCGAGCGCCCAGACCGTGGTGAACGCAGAGATCGTGGCGAGCGTCGTGAACGCGACGGCAACCGCGCCGAACGCAGCGAACGCCCGGCTCGCGAGCCTCGTGAAGCCCGCCCGGCAGCACCTCCTGCCGAAGTCACCTCAGGTCGCCTCTACGTGGGCAACCTCTCCTATGATGCGTCGGAAGGCGATCTCTTCGAACTGTTCAACGGCGTGGGCAAAGTCCAGAACGCCGAAGTCGTGGTGAACAACCGCACCCAGCGCTCCAAGGGCTTCGCCTTTGTGACCATGGCTGGCATTGAAGAAGCCAAGCGCGCCGTGGCCGAACTCAACGGCAAGGACTTCATGGGCCGCGCCCTCCAGATCAGCGGTGCCAAGCCGCAGCCGGATCGCGACTCCAGCACCAGCAGCAGCGGCGATGAAGCCCCTGCCGCCGCTGAAGAACAAGCCGCCGCCTAATTCGCAACCCTTCCTCGAAACCGTCCGTCAGCATCGTCTGGCGGACGGTTTTTTCGTTGGAACCCTCGGCGATGAGTGCTGAAGGAAGAGCCCGCCTCCCCTGCCCCGCGTTCATCCTTCCGACTTCATACTTCATCCTTCCGCCACATGGCTCGCGAATACACGCTGCATCATCACAAAGAAACCACCTCCGGCATCGACTACCGGAAGGAACTCAATGAGTCGCAGCACGCCGCCGTGACCAGCCCGCCGGGTCAGGCGCTGGTGATCGCGGGAGCTGGTTCGGGAAAGACACGCACGCTGACTTATCGCGTCGCCTGGCTGCTCGATAACGGCATCGCGCCGGACAACATCTTGCTCCTTACCTTCACCAACAAGGCCGCGCGAGAGATGCTGGAGCGCGTGCAGAACCTCGTCCCCGTGGAGACGAATCGCCTGTGGGGCGGCACCTTCCACAGCATCGGCAATCGCCTGCTGCGTCGGCACTGCGAGCGGCTCGGCTACCGGCAGGGCTTCTCGATCATGGATCGCGAGGACCAGAAGGATCTGATGGAGACCGTAGTCGGTGCCGCAGCGATTGACGTCGGCAGCTACCGCTTCCCCAAGGCGGAAGTGCTTTGTGACATCCTCTCCCTGGCCAACAACGTGTGCTGCGAGATCCCCGAGATCATCGACACGCGCTACCCTTACTTCGAGAACGTGCTGGAACCGATTCAACGTGTGATCGGCATGTATCAGGAGAAGAAGGTGGAGACCAACAGCATGGACTTCGACGACCTGCTCGGCCTCGTGGTGAAGCTGCTGCGGGAGAACGAGGACCTGCGCGAGCAGTATCAGCGCTTGTTCCAGTTCGTGCTCGTTGATGAGTATCAGGACACCAACCAACTCCAGTGTGAAATGGTCGATCTGCTCTGCGGTGAGAATGGCAATCTCATGGTCGTGGGCGACGACGCGCAGAGCATCTACTCGTGGCGCGGTGCCGATGTGCAGAACATCCTCGGCTTCGAGCAGCGCTACCCGCGCTCCAAGGTCTATAAGATCGAGACCAACTACCGCAGCGTGCCCGAGATCCTCGATCTGGCCAACGCCGCCATCGCGCAGAACCGCGCGCAGATTCGCAAAGAACTCCAGCCCTCGCGCACGGGCAAAGGCATGTTGCCCGCGCTCGTCGCCGTGGACAATCCGAGTGCCCAGGCTGCCTTCGTGGCGCAGCGCATGTTGGAGCTTCAAGACGAAGGCATAGAGTTCAATGAGATGGCCGTGATCTATCGCGCGCACTTCCATTCGCTCGAAGTGCAGATGGAACTCACCCAGCGTGGCATCCCCTTTCAGATCACCAGCGGACTGCGCTTCTTCGAGCAGGCACATGTGAAGGACGTAGCCGCGTTCATGAAGTTCGCGGTCAATCGCAAGGACGAGGTAAGCTTCATGCGTCTCGTGAAACTCATCCCTGGCATCGGCAGCACCAGCGCCACCAAGCTCTGGATGGACTGGCTGCGCAGCGAAGCCTCCGCCGATGGCCCGATGACCAGCAAATTCACCGCCACGCTGCTGCCCTTGAAGGTCCCGAAGAAGGCGCAATCAACCTGGGAGCAGTTCTGCTACACGCTCGATGAACTCATCGACACCAAGGGCCTGCCCGTGCCGCCCTCGTCGATGATCACCAGCATCGTGGAGGGCGTGTATGCCGATTACATGAAGTCGAAGTTCAAGAACTACGACCAGCGCGCGCAGGACCTCGACCAGCTCAGCAGCTACTCCAGCCGCTTCACGGACTCCGCCGAGTTCCTCAGCCAGCTTGCGTTGCTCAGCGGTGTGGACACCGACGAGAATCCCAACACCGCCCCGCAAGATCGCGAAGCCGTCACCTTGACCACCGGCCATCAAGCCAAGGGCCTCGAATGGAAAGCCGTCTTCGCCATCTGGCTCGCCGACGGCATGTTCCCGAATCGTCGCGTGCTCGATGAAGGCAATCCCGAGGCCGTCGAAGAAGAGCGCCGTCTGTTCTACGTCACCGTCACGCGCGCCAAGGACGAGCTGTATATGCTCTACCCGCTCATCTACCACCAGGCTCGCGACGGCGACATCTTGCAACGTCCCTCGCGCTTCATCACCGACCTCGACAAAGACCTGATGGAAGAGTGGAACGTGCGGTCCTTCTGATGCGGGACCCTCACGCGTCACAACACGTAACAACCCAGCTCACGCAATCTTCCAAGGATCGCGCATCGGGCGCATGAGCATGGCATTGGCCTCGGCGTCTTCGAATTGTTCAGTCTTCGGATCAAACTTCAGCGGACGCTTCAAGGCGGCAGCGATGGTGCCAAGGTGGCAGACCGTGGCACTGCGCTGAGCAATCTCCACGGGCGCGGCCACCTGACCCCGCGAGAGCACCCCGTCGATGAAGTTGCGATGGTGATGCTTCGACTGGTAGAGCCGCACATCGCCTTCCTTCAGTTGAATGCGCAGGATGTCCTTGGAGCTGGCTTCCAGCTTCTCGTGCTCGGTGAAGATCCAGCCCTCGCTGCCGATGAACTTCACCCCATACTTCTTCGGATCCGTGGTGCTCAGCATCGTCATGGGCACGCCGTTTGCATAACGGTAGCGAATCGTGAACTCCTCGGGCGCATCGTAGATCCCTTGATCGCGACGCTTCACCTGAAGGGCCTCCACTTCCACCGGGCCGGATTCATCCATGCCCATGCCCCACTGCGCCACATCCAGGAAGTGCGCGCCCCAGTCCGTGATGTAGCCGGGCGCATAATCATTCACCCAGCGGAAGTTGAAGTGACACCTCGCTGCCGTGTAGGGCCGCTCCACCGTGGTGGCCTGCCACATCGCATAATCAAAACCTTCTGGCACCGCTTCCGGGGCCTCCAGTCCGGTGAAGCCTCCACGCACGGCGAACTTGCCCGGCACACCCACTTCGATCTCCTTGATCTGACCGATGTAACCATTGCGCACCCACTCGCAGGCCATGCGCACCTTCATGCCCGAGCGCCGCCACGTGCCCGTTTGCAGGATGCGTTGGTTCGCCTTCACCGCTGCTGCAATGGCACGCCCCTCGGCGATGCTGGCCGCCAGCGGCTTCTCGGAATACAGATCCTTGCCCTCCTTCACTGCGGCGATCGCCACGTTCGAGTGCCAGTGGTCCGGCGTCGCATTCATGATCACATCCACATCGCTACGGGCCAGCACCTCGCGGAAGTCATTGTATTGATCCGCCTTGCCCAGCTTGGCCAGCGCAGCCGCCGCCTCGCGATGCTTCGCATCCACATCGCACACGGCAATGACCTCCACCCGTTCATCCGCGAGGAAGTTCCGCAGGTTCGAGGTGCCCTGTCCACCGAGCCCGATGCAGGCAAGCCGGACCTTGCCATTCGGCGAAACCGCACCCGCTCTGCCCAGAACGGACGACGACAGGATCAAGGGAGCAGCAGACTTCAAAAAGGAGCGACGTGTGGATTTCATCGCCGAGCACTACGCTCGACAGTGTTCGGCTCGTTCACCACAGATGCGAGCGGACAGCATGGAGCTGTTGGCGAGGCGCACCTCTCACCTCCGCGTCACGCCTTCGGCTTGAAGTAGCCCCGCTGCTTCTCGCTGATCGGCCAGCCGAGCTGCTCCATCACCTTGAGCAAGTCCTCCCATACCGCACGCTTCGCCTCATTGCCACGGCCTTCGGCTTCCTGGCGCAGCAGATACGACGGATGGTAGGTGATCATCACCGGCACCCCATCGAACGCCTGGAACTTCCCACGCAAGCGACCCACCGGCCCCTCGATGCCCAGGCCCGTGGAAGCCGTCGCCCCCAAGGCCACGATCACGCGCGGGCGAATCAATGAAATCTCCGTTCGGATATACGGCAGGCACGCGTTCATCTCGTCCTTGGTCGGCTGTCGATTGCCACTGCCCTGGCCTTCTCCGGTGCTGGGGCGGAACTTGCAGATGTTGCTGATGTAAACGTCTTCCCGCTTCGCTCCCATCGCCGCGATGATCTTCGTCAGCAGCTGCCCGGCCGGACCCACGAAGGGCTCCCGCTGCCGTTCCTCTTCTGCGCCCGGTGCTTCGCCGATGAACATCACCTCGCTCCGTGGATTGCCCACGGCAAAGACCATCGTGCTTCGCAAAGTGCCCAGCGCACGAGGTTTCGGATCGTCCTCCGCCATCGCCGCGAGATGAGCCAACTGCTCTTCCAAGGACGAGCCCGGCACCTCGATCAGATCCTGAGATGCCACGACCGGCGCAGGGGTCGTCGGACCCGGCGGCGGCAGCGGTGCCGGTTGTTCAAAGACCCGCTTCGGCCCCGCATTCGCACGACTTGTCAGCGGCTCACGCACCAGATGGCGCAGCGCCTCGCGCCCATGCTCATTCAGCGCCACCCGCGTGCGCCCCGAGCTGCGAAGCTGATCGAGATTCGCACGAAGCAATGTGAGGGCGGCCTTGGCGGACATGCCGGTAGTGTGAAGCGAGACGCACCCCATGTTCAAGGTGGAAGTCCGGGCAAAAACTTTTCCGCAGGGTGTAATCGCCTCCGCACTCATGCGTCGGAAGGCGCATGAACCTGCTTCGCGCTCTCCTGTTTTTCGTTGTCTCCACCACCGCTTTGGCGATGCCGAATGTGATCGTCATCATCGCGGATGACCTCAGTTGGCAAGACCTCGGCTGCTATGGCACGACGGATGTTTATACGCCTGCGATTGATGCGCTGGCGGCGAATGGCGTGCGGTTCACTCATGCGTATGCGACGGCATCGATCTGCAGTCCGTCGCGCGCAGGCATTCTCACAGGGCGATACCAGCAGCGCTCGGGGCATGAGACGAATCCTGGGGGCACGCTGGAGGAGAATTTCGCCTTCGGCCTCGCTCAGCGTGAAGCGACGATGGGCAATCGCTTCAAGCAACTCACGCCCAGCTATGCGACTGGCTGGATCGGCAAGTCGCATCTGGGGAGCGCGTCGATTTATCATCCGATGAATCGCGGCTTCGACCGGTTCTTCGGTTTCCTTCAGAGCCATCACAACTACTTCGCCGCCAATCAGTCCGAAGGAGAAGAACCTATCCTGGACAACTTTACTGATGTGCCGCCAGAGCCTGCGATGGAGTATCTCACCGATGCTCTCGCGACGAAGTGCGTGCAGTTCATTCATCAGCACAAGGACCACCCGTTCCTGCTACTCGCGCCGTTCAGCGCCGCGCACTTCGATGAGTCGGGACCTGGTGATCCGCCCGATTCGTTCGTCCTGCCTGCACCGCAGGCGTATCACGACGCGGTCACACCTTACATCGCGCCCGGTCCCACACGGCACGACATGGCGGCCGTGCTGTATGGTCTGGATCGCGCAGTGGCATCCATCATTGCTAAGCTGGCAGCGGAGAACCTCCTCTCGAACACAATCATCTTCTTCACCAGCGACAACGGCGGCGATCCGAGCTTCGGCGCGAACAACTTGCCGCTCAAAGGCGGCAAGACCGACCTCTACGAAGGCGGCATCCGCGTCCCGATGATCATCAGTTGGCCCGGCCATCTCACGCCCGATGTGAAGCACACGCCGGTGAGCACGCTGGACATTTTGCCCACGGCGGTCGCTGCCACGGGCAATGTGATTCCCGATGCGTGGCAACTCGACGGCGTGAACTTGCTGCCGTGGCTCACAGGCCAGGCGAGTGCACCGGTGCGCAATCTTTACTGGCGCATGGAGACCGACGGCATCCCGCCCGCTGGCGATGCGAAGGACGGCTTGCGCGCGATGCTGCAGGACCAGTGGAAGATTATCAAGCCTTCCGCGACTTCGACCTGGGAACTCTACAACCTCCTCACCGATCCCGGTGAACTCACAAACCTCGCCGATGCGTATCCCGCGCTGATGCAGCAGCTCATCGCTGACTACGATGACTGGAGCGAGCAGATGGCGAGGCCGCGCTGGGCTTGGAACAATCTCAATTACTCCACGCCCGAGTTCCTTCTGGAAGACACGGCCACGAGCACGATCACGGGCTTCACCGAGCCACCGAAAGTCTTTGTGTTCTCCTGTCCCGAGCTGAACAACGAAGTCTGCACCGCTGAAACGACCGGGCACGCAGGCATCACTTTGAAGCGAAGCTCCGGTAGCGTCTTTGCCACGCTGAGCGTGCCTTCGCGTTACCTCTTCTCGGTGAAAGCGCGTGCGGTCAATGGCACGACGTGGTTCACCTGCGTGGCTGCGGCGAACAATGACGCGCTCAATCCCGGCACGACAGAGATTTGGTTGCTCGGGCTCGGTCCCGACAGCGCCCATCGTGTGTCGCGTCGTGTGGATGAAGGCACCGCGAGCAACCATCACTGGCCGGACTCGATCATCGTTGGCAATGAACTGCTGGTGACCTATGCGCGCGGCACGCAGTCGCGCGTGTGCGCCACCGGCATCAAGCTGCCGGACTACCAAGGCACGCCGAGCGGCTTCACGTCGATGTCTTATACGGAGAGCTTTCATGCGAATCCGAGCAGCGCCTTTCATGGCACGGAGGTGACGCACATGGTCGCGCACGGTGGATCATTGTTCGCGGGTCAGGGTTCTCTCGGTGCGCCTGTGGACGTGGATTTCACCGGCACGCAGATCATGCGTCTCGACAGCGCTACGAGAGCCTGGGTGCAGGATGCACAGCTCATCGCGCACAAGCGCATGGAATCGATGGCGAGCCTGCGTTTCAGCTACTCGGGAGCCACGCTGCTCCCTGCACCGGTGGACACGCTGGTTGGGAGCTTCAGTGACGTGATCAATCCAGGCAACCAGCTCGTCGGTATTCGCACGCGCATCACGGAGAACGACTGGCGGCACTCGGAGGTTCACAGCCTCAGCGGTGGCGTGCCCTTGTGTCTCGCTGAGCATACTTCACAGGTCGGCAGCACCACGATGCAGCACATCTTCGCCGGCATCTCAGGCGGCGAGATTCATCGCGGCACCTTCGAGCCGGAGAGTGCGGATCATGTGTTGCCGAATCGCTTTACCTTTGCCGCGAACCCGGAGAAGACGGGCACCGGCCCCGTGACGGCGCTCGCGAATGCCGCTGGCTCGATCTACGCCGCGTGCGGTCACAGCACGAGTGGCAATGGCGGTCTCTACAAACGCAATGACACCACCACGATCTGGTCGCCCGTGTATCAATGGCTCTCACAGGAGACATTCGTTGGCGTGCCGGAAGAGGATCGCGTGATGCGCGGTCTCACTGCCGTAACCGATCCGCGAGGCTCGGGCAAAGCCGTGCTGCTCACGGCGCGTTCGTGGCCAGGTTTCATCGAGCGCATTGATCCCGCCAACGGCCACGCCGTCACGGTCGAACTCGACGTGCGCGACTTCCTCGCCCGCACCTGGAACAACAACGCGATCCGCACCTCCGGCGTGATCATCGGCTACAATGCCTTCACGCCTGTCGCCAATCCCGTGACCGGCGAGATCGTGCATCTCATCCCACTGTGGATCGACAGCGACGCGCATTTCCTCATCCGCCATCTCGATGCGACGTATGAAGTCGCCGACCTCGCGCCAGGCTTGCGTGCCACGCGTTGCTTCGCCGTGTCGCCTTTCGGCGAAGACGCGATCTACATCGGAGGCTTCGACAACAGCGTCGCCGCCACCACGAACAGCGCCTGGATCGCGCGCGGCGAGTGGTCCGCATGGCCATCGATCTCGATCACACGCCCCAACCCGCCTTTGATGCAACTCAACTGGCCCGTGACCGCGAACGCCTGGAACGTGGAAGTCAGCACCGACCTCCTCAACTGGCAGACGCTCGGCGGCTTCCCCACGAGTTCGCAGACGACGACCACGCAAAGCATCGACGTAAGCGCGACGACGCGAGCGTTCTTCCGCATGAGGAGGGGCTCCCCATGAACTCGATCTCAGCCATCGAACGCGCACGTTGGAGTCTAGGCTTTAGCCGACCCCCGACGATGCGCGCAGCGCTAGGAGTGCAAGATTCGACTCGAACGCACCGGCGTTCTTGCCCGAGTTTCGGCTCAAGCCTACACTCCAACTTTCCCCTCGAATGCCTTCCTCCAGCGACGACTTCCGCGAACTCCTTGCCCGCGTGCAGCAGCACGATGAGAGCGCGGCGCGGGTGCTGGTGGCGCAACTCGAACCGGAGCTTCGTCGCATCGTGAACTCGTATCCGACACTCACCGAGGACGGCGATGATTTGATGCAGGACATATTGTTCAAGGTCTTCCATAAGCTCTCCAGCTATCGTGGTGACGCACCGTTCATCCACTGGGCCTCACGCCTTGCGCGCTTCGCCTGCATCGACCGCCTACGCCGGAAGAAGTCGCGTCCTGAGCAACGCATGAGCGATCTCAGCGAGGAGCAACGCACTCTGCTTCACAACATCGCGAACGACACCGCGCAGCCTTCCGCCGATGTCGCGTCGGGTTTGCTTGATCGACTCCTCGCGACGCTGCGACCGGTGGATGCCTGGTTGCTGCGCGAGGTCGAACTCGCGCAGCGCTCGCTCACTGACGTCGCGAAGGAAGCGGGCTGGAACCTCGGGCTCGCCAGCGTCCGGCTCTTTCGCGCGCGCCACCGTTTGAAGCGCGCCTTTGATCAACTCGAACCACCCACGCCATGAACGACGATCCCTTGAAACCCCTCTGGCAGCTCAAACGCGAGGCCACGCCGCCACCTGCACCGGAGGAAACACCGACCTCGCCCGCGTTCATCACGCGCGTTGCTGCGGCCTGGGCGTCGGAGCGTGCGAACCCGCTCGCGCTCTGGGAACGCGTCACCGCGGGTGCGCTCGCGCTGTCGCTCATTATCTGTGCCCTGAGCGCGTGGCTTCGTCCGCAACCAGTCGAGCACGACGTGATGCTCACGCTCTTCACCGCGCGTCACACACCGAACGACGACTTTCCTTTCTGATTGCTCATGAACACGTTTCAACTGCTCCGCATCATCGTCATGGTCGCCTGCATCTTCGCCGCAGGCATCGCCACCGGACGCTACACCTCACCCGCGCCGACGCCTGTCGCCGCGCAGTTCTCCGGCACCGAAGGCCGCACGATCACGCCGCAAATGCTCGTCAGCTTTCTCGATCAACGCCTGAAGCTCGCGCCGCGCCAGAAGCAGATCGTGCTCGGAGAGGCGCAGTCATTTGTGAACGAGATCGCCAAGACCGCGCCCGCCACAAAGGAGCGCTTCGATGTCTTCCATCGCACCTACCCTCGTTTGCGCGCCATGCTCCGCCCCGATCAATACGCAGCCTTCGATGCAATGGTGAAGACACACGAGGAGAAGATGGCGGAGATCTTGAAAGGAAAGCAGTAGGTCGTGATGGCGAACGCCAGAGAGGGTGAGAAGGCTGAACTTTACTCTTTGCCCGAGCGCCTCGGCCCGCTAGCATCGCGGCCAGTTTTTCCTCATGAACACACCCACCACCACTTCACGCCGCCAGTTCATTACGAAGGCGGCTTCGGCCATCGGTTTTCCCATGATCATTCCGGCTTCCGCGCTGGGACGCGATGGTCGTCCGGCTCCATCGGAGCGACTGACGGTCGGCTTGATCGGCTACGGCACGATCGCCACGGACTGGACGGGCAACTTCCTCAAGGACGAGCGCGTGCAAGTCATCGCTTGTGCCGACCCGATGAAGAAATACGGCCACTACGGCTACAAGGGCGAGAAGACGGGCGGTCGTGATGCGGGCAAGGAAGCTGTCGATGCGCATTACTCGAAGGCCGAGAAGAAACCCGCCAAGGTGTGCGCCACGTATGTCGATTTCCGCGAGATGATTGAGAAGGAAGACCTCGACATCGTCCAGGTTTCCACGCCGGATCATTGGCACGCCTACATGGCTGTTTACTGCGCTCGCAAAGGCAAGCACATCTACGGCCAGAAGCCGCTGGCGCTGACGATCGCTGAAGGTCGCCTCATGAGCGACGAGGTGAAGAAAGCGGGCATCACCTGGCAAACCGGCAGCCAACAGCGCAGCGACCTGAAGTTCCGCCTGGCCTGCGAACTCGTGCGCAATCAGCGCATCGGCAAGCTGAAGCGCGTGCGCGTGGGTCTGCCCGGCGGTCACACGGACTGGAACCAGATGGGCAATCAACAAGCGCCCGCTCCCCTGCCCGCCGACTTCGACTGGGAACTGTGGCTCGGACCTGCTCCCGAGATCGAATATCGCCCCGCGCTGCTGCCTTTGAACTGGCGCCACAACTACAACTTCTCGGGCGGCATGATCACGGACTTCGGCGCACATCACATCGACATCGCGCACTGGGGCATGGATGTGGAAAGCACCGGCCCAGTGGAGATGAAGAACATCCGTGGTGAAGTGCCCGCCGCGACCGAACTCTACAACACGGCGACGAAGTTCCACTTCGAGTGCCGCTACGCCAATGGCGTGGAGATGGTCGTCGCTGACAAGACGGAGGAACTCATGCCCGAAGTGGTGGGCAATCCGGCCACCGGCAAGAACTTCGACCACACGGGCATCCTCTTTGAAGGCACCGACGGCAAGTGGATCTGGGTGAACCGTGACAAGATCGCCGCCAGCGACGTCAACATCCTGCGTCAGGTCGCTCAGGAAGGCGAAGTGAAGCTCTACCAGAGCAAGGACCACACCGCGAACTTCATCGACTGCGTTTACTCCGGCAAGCCGACCATCGCTCCGGTGGAGACTGCGCATCGCACGATCAGCGTCAGCCATCTCGCCAACATCGCGCTGCGCCAGGGCGTGTCGAAGTTCGAGTGGGACCCGGCAGCTGAGAAGTCCGCGGACGACAAGATCAATGCCCTCCTCAAGCGCGAATGGCGCAAACCTTGGGCTGTTTAATGCGCACCACGTTCACCATTCTCGCCCTTGCGGCAGGCCTGATGGGGTCTGCCGCACTTCGAGCCCAGCAGCCTGAGGCGCCAGCACCCGCGACCCCGCCGACGGCGACCAAGCCCGCAGCTGCGCCTGTCGCACCGCCGTCATCGCCCCGCCAAATCGCCCAGGCTTATCTTTACCTGGAGCCGTTCCAGGCGCGTGTGGAGGTCTTGTTTGACAGTCCGACGGTGCTCGGCTGGCTGAATATGCCAACGACTCCGGGGACCCTGGTGAACGCGCAGATGCAGGCGACCGTGGTCGCTCAGATGACCGCGATGGCGCAGAACTGGTGCAAGCTGCGTGCTGATGAATCGGCGATGAATGGCCAGCTCACGGGCGTGGCCTTTGTGAAAGGTGAACCGGGGCGCACCCTGCCAATGGAGGCCGGTGCCGCCGTGCCCGCCACGGAGCTGATGGTGGGTTTGATGTTTGAGTTCACGATTCCGGGGTCTCCAGCACAGCTCGAGCTGCAATGGAGCAGCTTCAAGGCGCCCGTGGAGCGACTGCCGCTCACCATCTTCTTCGCCAACAGCAGCGAAAGCATGGAACTCTCGCCCACGCTGCAAGTGGCACGCTGGGAGAACAAAGGTCGTCTGCCAAAGCCGAAACCCCTGGCCGAGGTGCCCACCATTCCGCGGCCTTACGTGTATGAGATTCCTTTGCCGATGATCGTCTGGGTGCTGCTGGGGCTGGTGATCTACATTTACATGGAGGTGAAGGACAAGAAGTTCCCTGGCGGCTTCGCGCCCTTCCTGGCCTCGTGGTTGATCGGCATTGGCGTGACTTACAACATGACCATCTCCATCACCGATCCGTTTGCGACCAAGGCAGCGGAGGTGAAGACGACGGAGGAAGGCTCACGCATCGTGCAGCCGCTGCTGCGCAACGTGTATCGCGCTTTCGATTACCGGACGGAATCCGACATCTATGACCGCCTCGATCGCAGCGTGCACGGTGAACTGCTCCGCACGCTTTATCTGCAAACCGTGCAGGCTCTCACACTCGATGGTTCCGAGGGCGCACGAGTTCATGTCACCGATCTCTCGGTGGACATCGACAAGGTCTCGCCCGCGCCTGACGGCTTCATCGCCGAGGGCGAGTGGACTGCCTTGGGCACCGTCGGCCACTGGGGCCATCAGCATCAACGCGTGAATCGCTACAAGGCAAAGCTGACCGTCCAGCCGATCGAAAGTGAATGGAAGATCACGGGGCTCGAAGTGCTGGAAGAGAGGCGGTTGTAATCGGTTAGACAAAAACTTTCGCGAGGCACGACTTGTTCACGATGCCGCGCCCGCCGTCACTTGAAGAACTCTACGATGCCCACGCGGCAGGCTTGTTTCATTACTTGGCTGGCATCGTCCGCAGCGAAGCTGACGCCAAAGATTTGTTGCAGGAGTTTTTCATCCGGCTCGCCGCGAAACCACTCGGTGCCGACGTGGCCAACCCGCAGGCGATGGTCTATCGCATGGCCCACCGCCAAGCGGTGGACTGGTTGCGCAAACATCGTGTCCGTCGTGAGGCCGAGACAGCGCAGCCGGTGGAACTCTTTGCTCCCAACGATGATCCAGACACAGCGGCCTTTGCTGTGAGACTGGAGTCTGCGCTCGCAGGCTTGCCCGTCGAACAACGCAGTGTCGCACAACTCAAGCTTTGGCACGGCCTCACCTTCGACCAGATCACCGAAGCCCAGGACATCCCTTTGAACACAGCGGCCAGCCGCTACCGCTACGCTCTCGACAAACTGCGCACGTTGCTGCGTCCGCTCTACGACGAACTCCAGCCATGAACGACGACTTCGAAACCAAACTGCTAGCGCTCTGCCCACGCGCGCTGCCTGCCGAGTGGAAGGCGGAGATCCTGGCCAATGCACAGCCTCCAAGCCTGCTGCGATCCCTCGCACCACCGCGATGGATCGCATGGAGCCTCGCCGCCCTATGGCTCACGGCCCTGATCTTGGAAGCCATGACGCCAAGCATCTCCGTTCCTGATGATCTGCTTCGATTTGAACAGCCATTGCCAACTCAACTGCAATCACGCCAGGCCCTGCTGGCCAGCCTTTCAGTCACGCCATGAAATCACTTCTTCGTCGCCCTTGGGTGCGTCGCACACTACGCATCACCGTCTGGACTGTCGTCACGCTGCTCACCTTGCAGGTAGTCCTCTATGGTGTGCTTCAGTGGAAAGGCGGGAACGCCATGCAACACGCCTTGTCACGTCTGCAAGCGGAGGGCGAGACGCTCGAACTGCGTAAGCTGTTGCTCGCCCCTGTCGATGAGCGTCTCAACTTCGGTGCGATCCCTGCTCTCCAAGGAATCGCCAAGCCCAAGGCCGATGGCGAGGCCACCCGCCGCCGCGAAGCTCTGGCCTCGCTCACCATCAAGAACGAGAGGCCTCTGCCATGGCACGCGGTGATGCTTGGTGAACCAGCCGATCTCAAAGCGTGGGCAGAGGCCTCAACTGGAGCCTTGCACCTGTCACCCAACGCCGACGCCGCAGCCCTTCGCAGTGCTTTGGAAAAGTCCTTCCCTCTCATCGCCAAACTCGCCGCCGCGGCCAAACAACGACCGCAATGCGAGTTTACACCCGCCATGCTGCACCGAGGGCTGCCTGCCAACCTCTTCGCGTTGGAGGTGCCTCACCTCAGCGCCGTGATGCAGTCCTCGCGCACGATCTGCCTGCACTCCATCGTCTGCACGGAGACAGGTGACTTTGACGCCGCCGTGGCCGATGTGCGGGTGCTGTCACGCTTCGCCACCGCGATGCAGCGCGAGCCCATGCTGATCTCGTTGCTCGTGTCTGCCTCCATTCAAAGCATGGCGCATGAAGCCGTGTGGCATCTGCTTCGCTCGGGCAAACTCAACGAGGCGCAGTTGCAGTCGCTGCAGAAGGAACTCGCTACCAGTCTGGAGCCCGCAGCGCTGCTCGCCCTTCGCGGCGAACTCGCGATGGCTGGCTCCACCATGCTCTACCTTCAGTCTGCTCCTGCGAAACAACTGGGCTCCATGCTGTCAGGCTTCGGCAATGCTTCCGATCCCAGCAGCCATTCGCTCAGTGGTCTGCTCATACCGCGCGGATTCATCTCGATGGCGAGCGCTCATCTGATCGAATCTGAACTCGACCACCTAGTGCTGCCCATGAAGCGCGATGGTCTGCGCGGGTTGCTCAAGGCGGCGAACCAGTTCGAAGCCCAGCTCAAAGACTCTCGCGATCACCCGATGTGGCATCTTGACGCCATGCTCACCCGCCTTGCGATGCCTTCCATCAACAGCATCTCAGCCAAGGTGATCGCGATCGAGTGCCAGCGTCGTCAGGCAGTGATCGCTTGCGCCTTGGAACGCTGGAAGCTCCAACACGGTGCGTATCCAGCAACGCTCGCCGAACTCGTGCCCGGCCTGATGGGCACCATGGAGAACGATTTGATCGACGGCCAGCCGATGCGCTACCGCACCACCAGCAATGGTCGCTATGCCCTGTGGTGCATCGCGCTCGACCAGAATGATGACGGTGGCAAAGTTACTCGCAGCCCGAACTCGAACCCCGCCAGTGATTACCTGAAGCAGAGCTACAAAGGCGACTGGACCTGGCAGTATCAGCCAATGAAATGAAGGTTCACAGCAAACTCACACCACGTCGGCGAGCACGGACTCTTGACGGCGCTTCATCTCGGCGGCTTCGTCAGGGTCGTGGTCATCCCAGCCGGCGAGGTGCATGAGGCCGTGAATCATGTAGAGGCCGAGTTCGTGATCAAAGGAGAGGCCGTGGAAAGGGCCCTCGCGGGCCGCCGTATCCGCACTGACGATGATTTCGCCGTGATGGAAGGTGATCACATCGGTCGGCGTGGGATCGTCGAGGAACTCGCCATGCACCTTGGCGATGGCCGCATCGGTCACGATCGAGATTTCGATCTCCTGCAGCTGGGCCAGCGGTGCGTCGGGGACCTTGATGTGCTGGAGGCAAAGCGGCACCGCCCTGGCCATCGCGGCACGCAGCCCGCTCAAATCGCAGCGATGCTTTCGCTGGCGGTTGTAGATCTGCACCTGGGCCGGCATCACGCTGCGGGAGGAGGCTTGCCACCGCTGGAGCGCTTGCGCTTGCGCGGTTCGCCGTAGGGCGAGTCGTCGATCATGATCTGCGTGGTAGGAGGATTCGTAGCAGGCTCCATCGGCACCACCTTGCCTTCGGCAATGGGTTCCTCCCTCTCCACACGGCTGCTCTGATACTTGATGCGGCTGTGCATCATACTGACCAGCGATTTGACGAAGCTGCCCTTCACCTTGGCGAGCTCACTGATGGTCAAATCACAGTCGTCGAGCTGGCCATCCATGAGACGGTTCCAGACGAGTTCATCGACCATCGCCTCTATGCGACCTGGGTTCGGTTTGTCCAACGTGCGCGAGGTGCTCTCCACCGCATCGGCGAGGCTGATGATCGCGGATTCGCGGAAGTTGGGCTTCGGCCCTGGGTAACGGAACACGTCCTCGCTCACCTGCGGCACGTCATCTTCGGTGGCCTTGTCCTGCTGCACCAGACGGAGCACCTCGGCCTTCTGATCGAGGGCTCGGCGGTAAAAATACCAGGCCAACGAGGTGCCGTGGTGCTGCTCGATCACGTCGATAATGCGGCTGTTGAGCCCGCTCTTGATGGCGAGGTCCACGCCGTCCTTCACGTGCGCGATGAGCACGAGGGCGCTCATGCGAGCGGTGAGATCTTTGTGCGGATTGTCCGCCGGATCCATGTTCTCGATGAAATACTCCGGCTTGTTCAGCTTCCCAATGTCATGGAAGTAGGAGCACACGCGGCACATCGTGGCGCTGGCTCCGATGGCCTCGGCGGCGGCTTCGGCGATGTTCGCCACCATGAGGCTGTGATGGTAGGTGCCGGGGGCTTCCATGCTCAGGCGGCGCATGAGCGGATGATTGAGATCGGCGAGTTCCAGCCAGGTGATGTCGGTCGTGACTTCGAACACGGACTCGATCACGGGCAGCAATCCCCCAACCGCCATGCCGGTAAGCACGCCCGAAAGCAGCGGCCAGCCAATGATCTCCGACCATGAAACGGAGCGTGCGCCTGACTCCGCCAGCGCGAGCAGCACGGAAAAGGCTGCGGCGGTGAGGCCGACGTAGCATCCGGCGATGAACAGGCGATTGCGACGACGCACCCGGCGCGTGGCCACCACGGCGAGGAAACCGACCAGCACCGAACTAGCCAGGAAGGTGAGGCGTTGAGTGACGGGCAGGCACACCACGCTCCCGAGGAGGCTGGCGTGGAAGGCTCCGAACAGGCCGAGACGACGCCCGCGCACCACGGAGAAAACCAAGGGCGCGATCGCATGTGGCAAGGTGAGCACGAGCAACCCGCCGCCCCAGCCTTGCTTCATGCCAAACTTCACCGCGGCAAGCACCGCACCCAGGTGGAGAAGAAGGGTGACAAGCACCAGCAGCACATGTCGGTTGTCCTCCTTTAAATACTGGTGGCCGATGTGCAGATGGATCAGGACCGCTGCCGCGAAGGCTCCGGCGTAAAGCGAGTCCGTCAGGCCCGGCTTGGCAATACCGTCGGCCAGCCCACCCGCGAGGTGCATGAGCAGCAAAACGCCCACCACAAAGCCTGCCATGATGACCGCCATAACGAGCGGATGGCTGCGCAGGGACTCCATGAAGTCATCTTCCTGATGCTTGCGGCGCGTCCGTCCACACAGTCCCTCCTTCTGGAGTTGGGTTCTTCGAAAAGATTCAAACATGGCAGTTCATGGGAGGAAACCGGCTAACCATTCTACCCGGAGTCGGGTCGGCTGGCAAGCATGGGGTCAAACCTGTGGGAGATCAGGGGAGTTTGGCCACGTCGTAGGGCCACCAGGGCTCGATTTGATCTGTGGGCAGCCAGCCGCGGAGGTGCTCCTCGGGCTGGGGAATCTCCACGTAGGTCCATTTGCCGCGCTCGCTGATGCGGCGCACCACGCTGCCTGGCGGGACGATGATCACGCTGCCAGACACCATGGAAGCTGCGGTGTGCGCCTGGGCCTTGGGCGCGGTGACAAAGGCGAGGTCCTTCAGGTCCTCCGCCGCCGGACGCAGGCAATAGCCGGTGCAGCCGAGCCCCACAGCGATGAAGCCGAGGACTAGGGTCAGCGCCGCCCAGGCTTTCAGCTGGTGCCTTGCGCCCAGGATCAGAAAAGCGAGGCTAAAAATGGACAGCCACGCCCCGATGGTCGCCACGAAGATCCAGCCATTTCGGCTCATCCAGAAGCCGAAGCGCTGCGCCCATTCGTTCTGTTTCACCGCGAAGAAGTGAATCTTCTCCTCAATGTGGCGGAGGTTCTGCCGGATTTCCGGGGCGCTGCCGGGGAACATCTGTGCGCGCTGATACCAGATGGCGGCGATGCCAGGCTGGCCTTGCTTGTAGCTCGCGTGGCCGAGCACGGTAAAGACCTCGGGGCTGACCTCGCCGGCTTTGACAATCTCCTCGGCAGCCGCCTTGGCTGCCTTGAAGTCGCTCTTTTCCAAAGCGGTCACCGCGGCTTGATACTGATCCTGCGGAGACGCTTGAAGTGCCCCACAGACGAGGGCGAGCACGGCGGTCAAAGCGACGGCTTTGGGCAGGGACGGCGGCGAAGGTGGAGCCGTTTCGATCTTGCGAATCACGGCCAGCACCTGGGCGCGTCGGGCACCGTCGATCGGTTGCGAACCAGCCTGGGGTCCTGCGAAGTTCAGGGCTTCATAGCCTGCCATGATCTCGCGGGCATCCTCGGGGACCCGACCATGGGAAATGTGAAGCACATAGTGCGCGGCGCGACGGTAGAACTCCGCCTCGCTGAGGCCACCTGCCTCAACGGCCTGCCGCAACTGCCGACGCTGGCGATCCGTCGAATTCGCCGCCTTCTGCTGAATGCGGGACCACAACGACCAACCGATGAGCGCCAGGAAGGCGAGCATGAGGACCCCATTGACCACCAGGAAGCGCTTGTCCGAAAGCAGCGGCACCGAGGCCGATGCCCAACGTGCCTGAGCAGGGATGGGCATCAAAATGTCCGAGATGTCGGCCTCGGGAGCGAGGTTGGGAGGTGTTGACTGGGTGGCATTCGTCACCGTGCCGACGGCACCCGAGGTCGCGACCGGGGCCTGAGCGGAGGGCTTGATGACGATCGGGATCGGCTGGCTGCGCAGGTGCGTGTATTGCTTGGTGCGCGGGCTGAAGAAGGAAAACTCGAAAGCCGGAATCTCAGTGGCCACTTTGTCGGGCACGATGATCTGATTGAAGCCTACCTTGCGATTGATCAGGTCCGCGGTGTTCGGGTCACCCGAGTCCACGTTGTAGCGCTTGGCCGGATAGGTCTTCCAGCCAGCGGGATTGGCAAGGATGGGGGCCTCAATGGCATCGAAGTTCCCCTGCCCTTCGATCATGAGGTCCACGGCCACGGGGTCGCCCACCGACGCTTCCTTCACCTGACTCGTAGCCGCGAGAGTAAAATCGCCGACCGCCCCGCTGAAGTTCTTGGGCCGGCCTTCCTGCGGAAGTGGAAGCACCGTGATCGAGATCTCGGGGGCCTTCACCTCCACCTTGCGCTGATCCATTTGCATGAAGCCGAAGGGGAAGTTCCGGGAGTTTCCCATCGGGATGTCGAGGATCAACTCGGTCTTCGCCGGACCCACCTTCATTTTGCCAGGCTTCAAGGCGGAGAGCGAACTCTGAAAGCTGAGCGTGATGTAGCGCACGTTGCCGAGGGTTTCGAGCGACTGCTCGGCCTGCTGAGGGAAGCGCTGGATGGCGAGATCCTGCTTGGCCACCTCGATCAAGCCCAGGCGGCGCAGCTGCACCATGCGGGGCAGGTAAAGCGTGGCCGTGATGGGCACGATCTCGCCCTGGTAGAACTCGGTCTTCGCCATCCGCATCTGGAGGATCGGCTCCATCTGGCCCAGGCCGTTGTCTTGCGTGGGATCAACGCCATCGGGACGGGCGGACTGGGACCCTGCTTTGACCTCGAGCGTGACCTCATTGGACTTCAAGACACTCCCACCACTGATCGGCACGTCCTGGGGCGGAATGGTGAAGGTGCCCGCCTGAGCGGACGAGATGGGCCAGGTGAAGCGCACCATGATGCTCTGCACCCCATTGACGATGCTGATCTCGTTCGAGGTGGACACCCCACCATTCACCGAAAGCGGGGCCGGGAGATTGATGTTGGGCAAGGCCGAAGGGTTGGCATTCTCGACGGTGATCGTGAAGGTCGCCTGCTGTCCTGGGCTCACCGGATTGGGAGTCACCTCAGCCGAGGCGGTGGGCTGCTGGGCCTGAAGATGGGAGGAGAGTCCCGTCAGCAGGGTCAGGCAGGTGAGGAAGAAAAAGGCACGCATGGTCGCAAAGAAAGACATCACGGAAGGAACGACGCCGGTCACCAGTCCCGCTTCACGGAGTTGTCCCGGCGGCGTTGCTGGAACTGAAGCTGCATCTGATCGTTGTAAGTGCGGAGCAAAGAGCGAGCCTCGTTCTTGCTGAAGCCAGTGCGGTCGTCGGGCTTTTGGTTCTCCATCTCGACCTCGCGCATTTGCTGCTGCTCCTTCTGCTGATCTCCGGACTGCCCCTGCTCGCCCGCCTGAATCTGGCCCTCGGGCACCTTCTCGCCCTCTTTGGCCTCCTGCTCCTCGCCCTTGCCCTGCTTGCCATCCTTCTGCTGCTGCTCGGATTGATCGCCGGACTGGCCGTCTTTTTTCTCACCTTCCTTGCCGTCTTTCTGATCGCCCTGCTCGCCTTTCTGGCCGTCCTTTTGGTTGCCCTCTTCGCCTTCCTGGCCGTCCTGCTTGTCGCCTTTCTCACCCTCGTCGCCTTTGTCCTGTTTCTGCTTCTGCTTTTGCTGTTGTTTCTGCTGCTCCTGCTGCTGCTTGAGCTGTTCAAGCTGCTTCTTCACGAAATCGAGGTTCTCGCGGGTCTTCGAGTCATCCTGAATCTCGAGCGACGACTCGTAGTGATTGATACTGTCGTTCCACGCCTTGATGGTGAACTCGGGCTGCTGCTGGACCGCCTTGGCACCCTGAGCGTAGAGGGCGTTGCCGAGGCTGAGGTGCGAGCGAGCCTGCAGGGGCTTGGAGTCGGACTCCAGCGCCCGGGAAAAGGCATCCACCGCGCGGTCGTAGTCCTTCAAATTGTGAGCTGCCGCGCCCAGACCATACGCAAACTCCCCGGCCTGCCCTGGCGCCGGATCATCGGCCAGCAAGCGGGCGTAAAGGTCGCGAGACCTCCCGTAATCGCCCGCTTTGTAGGCATCTCGAGCGCCGTCGATGGTCTCCTGAAGCGAAAGCACCGCGCCTTGGGCAGGCACTGTGAGGAGGAAGATCAAACCAGCTGCCGCAGGTGAAAAACGTGGCAGCCGTGCTGCGGGACGAATCAACAAGGAGATCATGAGTGAGAAGATAGCGAGACTTAACGGCCAATAAAAGCGTTCGATGGGTTTGGTTTCTTCACGCGTGCCGGACTCGGTGGACTCCAGCACATTGAGCGCCTGGACGACCACACCATTGGTCAGGCTCTGTGCGCCGAGACGGAGATACCGTCCGCCCGTCATGGACGCCATCTTCTGCAAGGTGGCCTCCTCAAGCTTCACATGCACCGGATTCCCGGTAGCAGGATCGCGGATGTAGTCGCCCTGGCGGTCAGGATCAGGATCAGGCACCAGTGCTCCGGTCTCGGTGCCAACGCCGATGGTGACGATGATGATGTTTTTCTCCTTGGCCTTCACGAGCAACGAGTCCAGAGCCGAATCCTCCTCGCCACCATCGCTAAACAAGATAAGCCCATGATTGCGTGCCTTGTTCTTGTCGAAGGCGTCAATGGCTTCCGTCAACGCCTCGCTGATCGCTGTGCCGCCGCGTGGAATGGTGAAGGTGTCCAGCGCCTGAAGGGACTCGATCACCGCCGCGTGGTCTGTGGTGAGCGGTGCCTGGAGATAGGCTCGTCCAGCGAATGCGATCAAGCCCACGCGCTGCTCCTTGAGCGCCTCCACGATGTCCTGCGCGGCGAGTTTGGCACGCATCAACCGGTTAGGTGACACATCATCGGCAAGCATCGACTTGGAAGTATCGACCGCGAGGATCACGTTGCGTCCGCTCTCGGTGATCGTGCGCTTCTCCTCGCCCCAGCGCGGCTGCGCCAGGGTGGCGACAAAGGCAGCCGTGGCCAGCAATTGCAGCCCGAACGTAATCCAGGCACGCACAGGCGAAGCACTCGCAATCAGGAACTCACGCAACCGTGCTGCCACCATCGAGTCCGCAGCGCGCTGCCCACGATGCTCGGCCCAGATGCGCAGCGCGATGAGCACTGGCAGCAGCCAGAGCGCGTGGAAGTAATCTGGACGGGCGAAGGTCATGCGATCAAGCCGTGGCCGCCATCGGCGCGGTGCGGAAGAGGGTTTGACTCAGCAGCAGAGCGAGGGCGAGAAGGCCCACGGCAGCGATGACGAACGGCTGGTAGCGCTCCTCGGTTTCAATGCGGGTGCGCTTCTGCACCTCCGTCTTCTCCAGTTGATCGATGGTTTTGAAGATGCGTTCGAGAGCATCAAGGTCCTGCGCCTTGTAGAAGGCTCCATTGCCGATGCGTGCCACCTCGGTGAGCGTGGGCTCATCGAACTCCTGCCGGCCTGAGTTGTGAATGCGTCCGCCTGGTAATGGGATGAGATGCTCGCCGGGCGTGCCGATAGCGATGGTGTAAACGCGAATGCCCAGCGTGGCGGCAAGCTTCGCCGCGTCCTGCGGGCTGAGGCGACCCGAGTTGTTCGCCCCATCGGTGAGCAGCACCAGCACCTTGCTCTTCGCGCCTTTCTCCAAATCGAGCCGACGCGCCGCAGCAGCGATGCCTGAGCCAATGGCCGTGCCATCGCCGGTGATGCCGGTCTGCACACGCTCGATGTTCCGCTCCAGCCACTCGTGGTCCAAAGTCATCGGGCAGGGCAAATACGGAGCGCCCGCAAAGGCGACGATGCCGATGCGATCAGATGCACGCCCGCGAATGAAGTTCTGCATCACGCGCTTCGCCGCCGTGAGGCGATTTGACCGCACACCGCCGATCACGAAATCCTCGGTGAGCATCGAAAGCGAGACGTCCACGGTGAGACAAATCGCGATGCCCTCCGTCTTGGTCTCGTCAAAGGACAACACGCGCTGCGGACGAGCCATCGCGAAGATCGCCGCCGCCAGACTCAGCAGCACCAAGCTGAACGCCAACGCTCCCGCCCGCGCCTTCGCTGGCCTCGCCACACCGCGCAGCAGGAAGGCGGTGGGAAACACGATGGCAGGTGCTCGACCCCAGTGCCCGCGCATCCAGCTGAGCACCGGCAGCAGCAGCAGCAGCAGGAGCCACCACGGGCTGCCAAAGCGATAGTCATGAAGGAAGTTACTCATCGGGCAGCAAACGCTCCTCCTCGAGCTTGTTGATGGCCGTCTCCACCAGGGCGATGGCCTCGCTGGAAGTCGCAGGCAATGGTGCATACGCAAGCGAGTCGTAAAGCTCTGCGAGGGGCTCAAATCGCTCGCGCCACGCACGACGGCGGAAGTTTTTGTCCACGTCGGCGTTCAGCGGGAACAGCTCCTGCGTGGTCTTGAAGGGAGCCGGGATGCTGTAGCGCTCCATGTAGTAGCGCCGCAGGATCTCCGAGACTCCATGGCCCACCTCCGAGGGCGGAAGGACATCCGCTTTGCCGCGCAGATCCTTCATGCGTCGGACAGCATCCTGAAGAGGACGCCTAACTGGGACCACGGCCTTGGGCTTGTTCGCCAGGATCAAGAACAACACCAGGGCGACGAGCCCCAGCAGCAACAGTCCAGCGAGCACCAGCAACCACCACGGCCAGGGCGTCATCACGTCCACGGGCGGCGGAATCTCAGGATGCGGAAGCGGCGGCGGCTCCTGGGCAGGCATCTGTCCCAGCACCAGACCAGGGGCAAGCATCAGCCCGAAGGCCAGGCACCAGCGATGCCATGCATGTAACTTTCCGGCCATGGTCAGCGCTTCCTCCTCCGCTTGGCTTTGAAGTAGGCCTTCAGGGCTGGGACATAGTTTTGATGGGTGACGGCATCAATCATCTCCACCCCTGAACGACGCAGCGCCGAGGCTGTGTTTTCGCGATGGACAGCGATCTGTTTTTCATAGGCCTCCTGAACGGCCGACCTGGAAGTATCGACAATCCATTGCTGGCCGGTTTCGGGGTCCTGCATGCACACGGTGCCCACGCTGGGCAGCTCTCGTTCCTTCGCATCCGCGATGCTCACCGCCGCCACATCGTGCTTCGCTGCGACGGCTCGCAGCGATTGCTCCCACGAGGTATCTGGCAGCAGGAAGTCCGACACCAGCACGACGAGCGCCCGATGGGGAATCCTTTGCAATGCCACGGTCAAAGCTGGCTGGAAGGAACTGCCTCGGCTGCGCGGCGTGATATTGAGGATGTCACGGACGATGCGCAGGGTGTGTGGCAGTCCTTTGCGCGGCGGCACATAGGCCTCCACCTGATCGCTGAAAAGCACGAGGCCCACCTTGTCCTGATTCGACACGGCACTGAACGCAAACACCGCAGCCAGCTCGGCGGCCAGCTCCCGCTTGCTGTCGTCCTCGCTACCGTAGTCACCCGAACCACTAACATCCACCAACAGCATCACGGTCAGTTCGCGCTCCTCAATATACTTCCGCACATACGGATTGTTCATGCGCGCCGTCACGTTCCAATCCAGGAACCGCACATCATCGCCGGGCTGATATTCGCGGAAATCATCGAACTCGATCCCCTGCCCCTTGAAGCGCGAGTGATACTGGCCGCCGAGCGTTTCCTTCACCAGTCCACGCGTGATCAGTTCGATCTTGCGCACGCGCTTCAGGATGCGGGCAAGGCGTTCATCCACCTCCTCCTGGGTCATCTGACGTCCCCGTCCCCACTCAGCGGCAGAAGCCATCGTGAGAGAGGGCAGTGGCGGTGGCGTCTTCCGTGTCAGCCGACGGATCACCCAGAAGATGAATAATCCGCACAAACCAAGACCGAGCACGAACCCGATCAAGGTTCCTGCTTCATTGGCTGACATGGCGATCACGGGCTGCATCGGTCATGCTCCGGGGCGGGAGCCGCTGAGACTCAAGGAACGGGCAGCTTCTCCAGCAATTCGCGGATCACGTCCTCGCTCGTCTTGCCTTCGGCTTCCGCTTCGTAGCTGAGCAGCACGCGATGACGGAGGATGTCGGGAGCGAGCTGCTTCACGTCGTTCGGCGTGACGAAGTTTCGCCCGTTGAGGAAGGCTAGCGCCTTGGACGCGAGGGCCAGATTGATCGTGCCACGAGGCGAGGCACCACAACGGATGAGCAGCTTCAGGTGCGGCGCATACGGCGAGGGATCACGAGTGGCGTGGATCAGGGCGACGATGTAGTCCTTCACCTTGTCGTCCATGTAGAGGGAGTTCACGATGGCTCGGCTGGCCGTGATGGCGCTGACATCGACGATCGGACTCACATCGAGCTTCGGCGCGCTGGTGGCCATGGCGTCGAGCACCTTGCGTTCTTCGGCAGGGGTCGGGTAGTCCACCCTCACCTTCAGCAGGAAGCGGTCAAGCTGGGCTTCGGGGAGCGTGTAGGTTCCTTCCTGGTCGATCGGGTTCTGAGTGGCGAGCACGAGGAAGGGATCGGGCAGCTTGTGAGTGACTTCACCCAAAGTCACCTGACGCTCCTGCATCGCTTCCAGCAACGCACTCTGCACCTTGGCCGGAGCGCGGTTGATTTCGTCAGCCAGGATCAGATTGGCGAAGATGGGGCCGAGACGCGGCGTGAAAGTGCCGTCTTTGGGATGGTAAACCATGGTGCCGACCACATCGGCAGGGAGGAGGTCGGGCGTGAACTGGATGCGCTGAAACTTGGCCTGCAAGCACGAGGACAGAGTGCGCACAGCAAGCGTCTTGGCCAGACCAGGCACACCTTCCAGGAGCACGTGTCCATTGGTCAGCAAGGCTACCAGCAGGCGATCCACGAGTTCCGTCTGGCCTACCAGCACCCGGCCGATTTCACTGCGGAGCGGCTGCACCCAGGAGGCAGCTTTGGCGATGGATTCGTTGTCAGGAAGAGCGGGCGGTTGTGACATGAGGCGGAAATTCTAGCGAGTGGCAGCGCTGATAGCAAATGAGCAGGCTTTGTTATTCAACGCCATCAAGTTGTCATTTGGTGTGCCAAACTCGGGGTTTTGGACCGAGAAGATGCACGGATGGGTTGACTTTAATGCGCTAGTCACATTATAATTTCCATAATTTAACATTTAAACCGTGACTCTCCCTAGTCGCCAATTAACCCAACCACCTTCCACCTTGGCCGGTGATTGCCTCACTTTCAGTTGTCATGCCTGTGGCATGTCGCTGAGCGTGTCTGCCCAACTCGCAGGTGTCGAATCCCCATGCCCCGGCTGTGGGGAGAGCATTATTGCCCCCATCCCGGCGCGCCCCGCTGCGCTGGCGAAAGCTGTAGGCTTCACCCAGGGCCTGAAGAAGCCGGACGACCTCGTCGCTGTCGTCGCGGAGAAAAGCTCGGAGGCTGCAACTGAGGCGGAGCCCTCCACCGAGGAGGCCCGTCCTTCTCTGATGCACTCGGTTTTCGTGCCGGTCGCAGCTGCAGCCGCCGCAGTTCCGCCACCTGAGCCCGAAACGGTGGAGGAACTCCTCAAGGACGTGAAGTTCACCGTGGTGGAGACCAACAAGACGCGGGCCCTGATGCTCCAGATTGCGGCTCTAGTCGTCGTTTTGGTGCCCGTGATCTGGTTTGCGCCGGCACTCTGGAATCAACTCGAAACCAAGCTGGCCCCTGCCCTCGGCCTCACTCCGTCCAGGCAGGAAGAAACGATCAAGAAAGCTCAACCCACCGACAACGCGAAACGTCGGCGGATGATCGACTCGCCAGCGAACAACTTCGCCTCGGTGCCAATCTCGTCCACAGGCGGGGGCGAATGGAAGCCTCATCAACAGGGGGCAGTGTCAGCAACCTTCCGCCAGCAGAGCCCGCACCAAGCAAGAAGCTTCGTAGGCACCCCTGTCATGTCGTCATCTCAAGGCCCGATCTGGGGAGCCCCCATGCGGCAGCAGCGAATCACCCGCTTCGCCTCCGGCCCACGAATGACCAGCATCAGTTCCGGCTCAGGTTCAGGCGGCCAGGCACCAGGTCCTTACATCGGCGGAGGCGGAGGCGGAGGCGGAGGCGGTGGAGGATCCGCTTCATCGATGTCCACCTACATCAACGAGGCGACCGGCGGCGGTGGAGGTCCTATCATCGGCTACACCTCTGGCAATCAGATCACTGAGATCATCTATGGAGCGAGTTTGCTGGAGATCACCGACGCCATCAAAGGCACGCCCGAATGGATGCTCCAACCCGTCGAAGTCTGGCCCCCAGTCGTGCTCCAAAACGACGGCACCATGCGCGGCGGTCAGTCCTGGGTGCAGGGCACGCCTTGCATCTTGGTAGAAACCGGCAGCGATCTCTGGATCATCACGCCCACCCGGATGCTCGGGGAGGAAGGCGGCATCTCGCCTCCCATCAATCCTCCCGATCTGTCCCGCAACATGGTGAAATGGAACGCCGTCTGCCCCGCCACGGGCAACAACGTTGCCTCGGTGACCAACAGCCACCTGTTCGTTCATCGTCACAACGCAGACGTGCTGGCCCTCAAAGCTCCCCGCACCGATGCCAGCAGTTCGATCAAGACCCTCCGCCTACGTAGCGACGCACTCACCAATGGCACCCGCGTCTATCTCGTCGCCACAGCGCCGGACAACATCAGCCAGCTAGTGTTTGCCGCCCGTGTCACCAAGGGCACCAAGGATGCCTCCGATATCCAGATCACGCTCGATCATGGCATCCCCACCTCCACCTTCATCGGCGGAGCCGTCCTCGACCAAGCGGGCACTCTGGCGGGAGTCGTTGTCGGGGCACACAGCAAAGGCGTTTGCACGGTGGCCCAAGGCAAATCCATCGAGCAGCTGATCAAATCGAAGTGACCTGCACGCAGTGGGAGGCTTCAGTTGCACGGCACGGCATCAAGGGGGCTACCCACCGGGACGTCTTGCCTCGAGCCGTTTTCCACGGGCTTCCTGCTGAAGCTTTTTCTCGTAGGCGACCAATTGGCGAAAACGCTCGTCGCCTAGCAATGCCTTCAATTCGAGTTCGGCGACGCCATCGTTGATCAGGTCTTTTGTTTGGAGCCCCTTGTGATCTTGTGCTCCATCGCCAGTGTAGTTCAAAATGTTGTTAATGGAGTTCTCTTCCCGTGCTCGAATCGACTTTAGCACGTCGGCACGAACGTCGTGCGTCAATTTCCACTCGTCAAAGAGGCGCTGATAACCAGGCATGCGGTAGTTCATTTCGGATTCGACAAGCCGAGCCCGCACCTCTGGAGTGTAAGTGCCTTTGTGACTCCGGTAAGTCTCCGATGCCCGCCTGTCAGCCTCATCTGAGCGTCGGCGAGCTTCCCGATACGCAGCAATACTTTCCTCATCAGTTGGTTCCGAAGGTGATCTTGACGTGGTCCGGGACAACCTTTCGACTTGCTCGCTCGATGCCGACCCATTGGCGTCAATAGGCACCATCAGACGACCGGATTGTTGCTCGATAAGAATCAAGGTCACAATACCAGCTACCAAACAAAAGCCGCCGACCAGTGTTGCTAGCAAGCGTCCGGACCGATGTCCAGGCATCGCCGGAGAAGAGGCTTCATGATCCACAGGTCTCATACACGCTGTGAAGGATGTTGCGGCACCCAAATGCCTTAACAATCAGAATTCCGAAGGACCGCTCGAAAAGGAGATTCGCGAGAAGCTCGCAAACCACATCAAGCGGCGAGCGCCTCCGTCGATTCGGCAGCAGGAGCGTTCTTCACCTCGAACTCGCGGCACCAGCCCTTGATTTCCAGATCGTTGAAGATCTTGCCAATCACGCGGCGCAGCAGGCCCTTGAGGTTCGCGTTGTCCACGGATTGCAGGCTGCGAATCGCGGCTTCCTTGTAGCTCTCGAGTTGCAGCATCGCCTTCTCGTGCGCGCCGCTGTCGAGCGCCCAGTTGCGTATCGTGGCGCGATCAGGCTGCACTTCGCAGGTGCCGCTCCAGAGCTTCTCCATCGTGTCCGCGACTTCGCCCTGACCACGCTCGCGCAGCAGCGCCAGGATGATGCTGGGACGAATGGTGACGTTGGTGTCCGTCGCGCTGTCGTCGCCCAGATCATCGAGGTCATCGCGAATCTGGTAAGCGATACCAAGCGCCTCACTGTAAGCCTGAAGCTCCGTCGCCACGTCGTCGAGCTTGCCGGTGAAGGCCGCTCCGACTTTGAGCGCGACCTCGAAGGCCGGTGCCGTTTTGCTGCGGAAGATCTCGAGCACCTGCTTGCTGCTCAGCGCCACGGGGTGGTTGTTCCAGAGCAGTTCCGCACCTTGACCACGGCAGAGTTCGCGCTGGCCTTCGGCGGCCACCTTGAGCATCGCGGCGCGCAGTTTTGGATCAACGTCTGAGTCCGCGAGCAAACGGTAGCCTTCACCGATGAGCAGGTCGCCCACGTTGAGCGCCACAGGCACACCGTGCTCCGCGTGCAGCGTGCTTTCGCCGTAACGTTGTGCGTCGTTGTCCTCGATGTCGTCGTGAACGAGCGAGGCCTTGTGGAAGCACTCCACCGCAAGCGCCGCCTTCTTCAAAGCATCCGTGATCGGACCCTCGGGATCATCGCGCAGCGCCTGATGCGCCGCCACGGTGAGGAAGGGACGCCAGCGATTGCCAGCGCGTGCCAGCCAGTCGCGGGCGATGTCTTCGCTCTTGCCAGTCGAGGGACCCATGAGCGCGTCGATCGACTCGCGGGTGAACCAGCCGCGCACTTCTTCGTGCAGCGCGTTGAGGTTGAGACGGCGCGTCTTGTCCTCGCTGGTGAGATGGATGTAGTCCCACACCCAGTCGATATCCACGGTGGTATCAATGCAGTCGTCCTGGAGCAAAGGAATCGCCACGGCTGGAATGGCAGCGGCTTCCACATACGGGAACGTGCGCTCGAGCACCGGCAGGCAAGAGATGCCGACGATGGCCTCGATTTGCCCGGTCTGAATCAAGCTCATCACGATGGCGCTGCCTTCAGCGACCAGCACCGCGTAGCCGAGTTTCTCCGCTTCGTTCTGGAAGTCCTGGATCGTGCACAGGCCGCATTGCTTGCACAGCAGGCCGAACTCATCGAACGGCGCGGGGCACTTCGATTCCACGCGCAGGCACTTCGGCATCAGCAGCAGACGCTTTTCATACGGCACCGTGGCCAGCGTTTCGCGCCAGCTCTCGTTGGCCAGCAGCACGCCGATGTAGTCGATCCACACGGGATTGAACTTGTTGTCGGCAATGATCTTCTCCGCGTGCTGGCGCAGCTCGTCCAGCGGTGTGGGCGGCACCAGCTTGTGCTCATGCACATAGTCACGGATCGTGTTGAGCACGTGGTCGCGCTCGATCTTGGTCTGCGGAAGATTCTTCTTCGGCTGTCGCACACGACGAACCGTCACAGGAATAGGAGGAGGAAGCTGGGCGGCGCGGATGGCGACTGTGGACATGCAGAAAGGGATCGAGTGAGAGTGAGAGAGTGGCGAAAAGCCAGACGTGTAACCGTGGCCAGTCCGGATAGTCTTGCAACGAAAGCAAATACGTCGCCCACCATTCGGTGGCGGCACCGGCCTACCGATTCATTTCACCTCCAGAGGGCATCGCAATACACGATCACCCGCTGAATCGCCGGTTCATCAGTGGGCACCGATGGCCACGGGCTTGTAGCCGCCTTTCTTCCGGAAGTAGAACCACATGATCAGGTAGCAGAGCAGCATGAAGGAGGGCAGCACGGCGATGTTGCCGAATGCACCGCGCTTGCTGTCAGCCTGCACCTTGTTCAATTCTTCCACACCAGCGGCATCCAGGGCTTTGATCTTCGCCTGATCGAGGCTGGGCGTGCTGCCGAAGATGCTCGGCTTGGCCTCGCCTTCCACCTTGGCCAGCAGGGCAGAGTGACCTTTGCTCAGGCGAGCGTGGAGGTCCTGATCCTGCTGGTAACCGATGAACGGACTGCCCAGGACGCCGAGGAAGAGCACTCCCACAGCGGACACGCCATTGAGCGTCAATGCCCCTCCTTTCGGGAACTGCTCCGAGGTCAGGCCCAGCGTGGTGCTCCAGAGGAAGGTCTTGCCGAAAGCATAAACCGTGGCCGCAGCGACGATCGCATAGCCCACACTCTTCGACAGCAGCAGCAGACCCACGATGGCCACGCCCGAGCCCAGCACCAGCAGGCCGATGGGCGAGAAACGATGCACGATCGGACCGGCGTAGAATCGCAGCACAGTCATGATGGTTGAGACATACACGAAGACCCAGGCAGCGAAGTTGGGCGAAGCAGCAGGAGCGTTCAGCTTGAGCAGTTCGGGCATCCAGCCATCCGTGCCGAGTTCCGTGGTGGCCAGAGGGCCGATGATCACCAGCACCAGCAGGAACAACCAGTTGCCCAGCGACTTCGTGTAGGCCAGCGCACCGGCGCCCACCACTGCACCAGCGATGAGCGATGAACTCAGCGATGCTTCCTTGCCCGCCAGCTGCATGATCGCGAAATACATCAGGAACCCGATGATGAAGAAGCCCACGCCACCGACTTCCTTCAGCATGTCGCGGTAGCTCACGCCTGCAGCCACACGTTCATTGACCGGAAACTTGCAGGGCAGAATCAGGAAGGCGTAGGCCAGCACCGGCAGGAAGCAGAGAGCAAAACGGAACTTCCACACAGCATCGAAGAAGAGCTTCGTCTCAGGGAACAAGGCACAGAACAAGGCCCCGAGCGCCAGACCCGCCGGCCAGCCGGCGTGCAGGATGTTCAGCCACTTCGACTTGTCTTTGTTGAAGACGGTGGCCACCACCGGATTGATGAAGGACTCGACCGTGCCATTCGCCACCGCCACAAGCAGCGTGCTCCAGTAGAACGACGAGTAACCATCCGCCTTCAGGGTCAGCACCAGCGACACCACATGGCATCCGATCGCGAACAGAGCCACCGTCTTGTAGCCGATCCAGTCGATCACGAGACTGAAGAAAATGATGCTCAAGGCAAAGGGCCACATGCCAGCCCCATTGATCGCGCCCTTCTCATTCTCGGAGAGGTTGAAGCTGCCTTGCAGTTCACCAATCGTGTTCGCGCGCACGCCGAAGACGAACGACGTGGCGACCAGGGCGATGAAGCAGGCCCAGAAGAGTTTCATATCCGGCTTGCTGGATTCGGTGGAGTTCATGCGGAGAGGAGGAGGGTGGAAGGGGAAAACAAACGGCGCGCATTCCAGCAAATCGCACCTCAACACGCAATGCCTTTTCTCGCCGCCGGGCTACAGCCGCTCCAGCGCCCCGATTCGCACATCGACGCCCGGTGAACCAATCACATGATCGGGTGCACCCTTCGGGAACCCCAGTCCATCCCAGACGATGGGCGCGGGATCAAACGCCGTGACTGTCGCCGTCGCGAGTGGATACGGCACATGCTGCACCCGCCCCAGCCGAAGCCCGCGCGGCGTGCTGGCAAACAAGGTGTAACGCTCCGCGAGGAAGAACTCGAGCGATCCTGGCTCCGCAAGGCGGGTGTCGTCCGCGAGTTGATATTGGAACCGCGCCGTCTGCGCCTGACCGCGACGCTCGCACTCATAGCGAATCCCGCCATCCCCGATGGGTGCCGACATGCGCGCATCGAAGTAGGGCAAGCCGAAGCCCGCACGAGCGATGCGGACCGCAAGGGGTTGATTGCAATCGAGCGAGAAGAACCACACGCCCGGAGTGCCGTGTTCATCATGGACGTAGGTGCGGACGTTGAGTTCGAGGAACCACGAGATCCACGGCACAGGCGGGAGGAAGCGCGGACGGATGCGTTCCATGAAGAAAGGCACAATGCCCAGCCAGGCCTCGCCTTGGAAGGTGTCGATGAAGAGCCCAGGCGGCAGACGCTTTTGCAATTCGTCGGCATCCCACTTCCAGTGCAGAAAGAGCAACTGGCTCCAGCGCTGATACATCACGGGCGAACCAACGCCATGAGCGCGAGTGGCAAGTCTTTGATCAAGTGTGGGCATGGGTATGGAAATCAACAAGACGAGGCTACGTGGAGGACGACTTTCGAGGCGCGAGCTTTGCATCAGATCGCCTCATCGTGAAATGATGGAATTGCCGAATGCACGCGGCAACGAGGTGGCTAGACTGACCCACCCTCATCGTTGTCTATCCATGGAAGTGCCGCCCGATCCCATCCTCTACCGCCCGAATGTAGCCGCCATTTTGCAAAGGCCTGATGGCCGGATCTTGATCGCCGAGCGGTTGAATGTGGCCGGAGCATGGCAGTTCCCGCAGGGCGGTGTGGATCAAGGCGAGTCCCTGGACGTGGCCTTGTTCCGCGAGCTGGAGGAAGAGATCGGCGTCACGGCGGCGCTCGTTGCCGTGAAGCAACAACGTGGCGGTTATCGCTATTCGTTTCCCAAGGGTCGCCTGAAATACGGTGTCTATGGCGGCCAGGAGCAGACCTACTACCTCTGCGATTACCTCGGCACCGATGCCGACATCCGGCTGGACGCGCACCATCAGGAATTCAGGCAGGTGAAGTGGATCAAGCCGGAGGAGTTCGATCTCAACTGGGTGCCGCGATTCAAGAAGTCCGTGTATCGGGCAGTGTTTGCGGACTTCTTTGGAATTGAATGCAAGTGATGCGCTGAACGTCCCTGAGCCGCTATGAAATGGTCCTCCATCCTCCACCACAGCCGGGCGCTGATGCGGGATGCATGGACCGCAGCGAACACCGTCTCAGTGACCGGCAAGCTGGAGGCCTTTCCGCTAGTGCGGATGCTCAAGGGCTACCGCATGGCGTGGTTCAAGGACGACCTGCGCGGTGGCACCGACGGTGCGCTGCTGGCCATTCCGCAAGGCATCGCCTTCGCCGTGATCGCAGGTCTGCCACTGGCCTATGGCATCACCTGTTCTGCTATCGCCTGCATCGTGGGCGCGCTGCTCATGAGTTCGCGCCATTCGATCTACGGTCCTACGAACGCGAGCGCCTTCATGGTGGCCTCTTTCTTCGCAGCGTATCCGAACATCGACCAGCTTGATGCCATGCCGATGCTGGTGTTCCTCGTGGGTGCCCTGCTCGTGGTCGGAGCCTTCCTTCGCGTGGCGGACCTGGGCCAATACATCAGTCGCTCCGTCGTGGTGGCGTATCTGTCCGGCGCAGCGGTGCAGATGATCATTCATCAATTGCCCAAGGTCCTGGGCATCAGCGAAGCCGCTCAGGGCGTGCTGAAATCTGGAAAACTGGAAAGCCGCACCCTGCTCGGCGAGGTGGGACATGTGCTCACTAGTCTGCAAACCGTCTCATGGAGCACCCTCGGCCTGTCCTTGGCGACGCTTGCGATCTACCTCGGGCTGCGCCGCTGGCGTTCACGCTGGCCCGCCATGGCATTGACCCTGGTGCTCATGGGCGTGGTCGTGAAGCTCCTGCAAACCTTCGGCATCCACCCGATCACGTATGCGGATGCAAGCTTCACCTGGCGCAATCTGCTGCCGATGTTCCCCGACTTCGCCAGCCTCCAGATAGCCGGTCAGTTCAGCCAGATGTTCGGGCTCGCGCTGGCCCTCGCCTTCCTCGCCATGCTGGAGAATTCGTCGATGGCCCGCACGCTCGCCAGCCGCTCAGGACATGATGTGGATGCCAATCAAGACATGCTCAGTCTCGGCGCTGCCAATCTCGCGTGCGCCTACCTCAGCGGGATGCCGGCCTCGCATTCGCTGACGCGCTCGATGGCCAATTTCCAAAGCGGTGCCAAGACTCCGATCTCGGCCATCGTCGGCGGTTTGCTCTGCCTGATCGGAGCGCTCACGGTGGGTCCACTGGTCGCGTATGTGCCCAAGGCATCGCTGGGAGTCCTCGTGATGTGCGCCGCTGCCGGACTGCTCAATGGACAGCAGATTCGCATCGCGCTGCGAGCCACGGGCTCGGATGCCATCGTCTTCCTCACCACCTTCATCGCCTCGCTGGTGGTGCCCTTGCACGTGGCGATTTTCCTGGGCGTGGGTGTCTCCATCATGCTCTACCTGCGCAAGGCTGCCCGCCCCACCCTGGTGGAGTATGCTTTCAATCAAGAGGGCAACCTCGCGGCAGCGGGTCGCGAAGGCCGGCAGAATCCCTCGATCAGCATCGTGCATGTGGAGGGCGAGCTGTTCTTCGGCGCAGCGGAACTCTTCCGCACGCAGATCCAGCGCACCTGCTCGGATCCCAATCTGCGCATCATCATTCTGCGACTGAAAAACGCCCGCCACCTCGATGCGACCAGCGTCATGGCCCTCGATGAGTTGGTGCGCGTGATGCGAGCCAGTGGTCGCGATTTGATCGTCAGTGGCGCCTCAGCAGAAGTCATCCGCGTGCTGCAGGACTCCGGCGTCAATGCCTCCATCGGCGACGAAAACATCTTCGCTGGCGACCCTTCGAATCCCAACCTCGCCACTCGTCGCGCCCTCAAGAGAGCCCAGCAAATCCTCGGCACCATCGACGCGGACATTCACATCTACTACGATCCGTCGAAGGACGCGAAGAAGGAGTAGTCGTTGATCAATACGGCCGTGTGAACTTGTGCGGTCGCTGCTCGTAGCCGTCGCTGTAGCCTTGCTTTTGATTGGCCTTGGGGGCATCGGCCCAGGCATCTCGCCGTCCTTGGCGGAAGTCGCGATCATATTGCATCTCGTCCTCGTCGCGAGGCACCTCAGGATGCTGGTGATAGCCGTCGCTGTAGCCGGTGGAGAAGATCATTTCGCGATCCGGCACCAAGGCATACTCTTCGATCACCGATCGAAAACGCTCCCAGTCGGCCTTGTTTGGAATCAACTGGTCATTGAAGCCCCGCTGCCAGCCGAGATCATAAAGCTCGAACTTGAGGTCCGGCTTGGGTCCCGGATCACGATGGCACGCGACCAGCATGACCAGCAAGAGGGAAAGAAGGTAGCGCATGAAGGGGAATGACTAATGAACGAATGGCGAATGACGAATCAATGATGAATGCCCGAATGCCGCATGGTGACAAGGCTCACTCGAATCGCGCCCGGCCCCGCCCATTCATCATTCATCATTCATCATTCTCCCCCCTTCCCTCCGGCCCACAACCCGCGCACAATGGTTTGATTTGCAAAAGAACCGTCCATCCCCACAGTCGCGGCCACTTTAACCAACCTCGACACACGACATGGGAGCACAATGGAAGCAGAAATGGCGCGAACTGGCCGCCGATCAGAAAGGCAAGCTCGTGGGCAAGCTGGTGCGTGAAATCCAGGTGGCCGCGAAGATGGGCGGCCCGCATCCAGAGTTCAATGCACGCCTCGCTGCGGCCATCTCGAACGCGAAGAAGCAAAGCGTGACCCGCGACACCATCGAGCGCGCCGTGGCCAAGGGCAGCGGCACCGGCCCTGACGCCGTGCAGTATGACACGGTGGTGTTTGAAGGCTTCACCCCGCATCGCGTGCCCGTGGTGGTCGAATGCCTCACGGACAACAACAACCGCACAGCCCCCGAGATCAAACAGCTCTTCAAGGCGGGCAGCATGAGCAAGGTGGCCTGGATGTTTGATCACTGCGGTATGATCGAGGCCACGCATGCCGATGCCTCGATCGACGCAGAAACCGCGGCCATCGAAGCCGATGCGGATGATGTGGAACCGATGGATCTTGATGAAGGCGAGACCGGAGTGGCCTCACGTTTCTACTGCCAGATCGCGAATCTCGACACGGTCACGAAAGCCCTCAGGGCGGCGGGCTGGAATGTGACGACCTCGGAAATGACGTATCGGGCGAAGGAATTCCCCGAACTCACCGAAGCCCAGCGCGAGGAGGTCACGAACTTCCTTCAAGCTCTCGATGGTCATGCCGATGTGCACCGCGTTCACGCCGCACTGAAGTAAAATCCTCGCGTGCTTCATCGGCACGAAACCCCGGCGGCGAGCGTATGGAATAGCGCTCTTGTCCCCGGTTACCGTTTCATCATCTAAGGATCGCTGCCTCGCTTCGTTCCATTCGCACCTCACCCCCGTTGTTCTGTTCATGAAAAAAACCTGCCCCGCGATCGCGCTGATCGCCCTCTGTGTGCTCCCGTCCTGCAAGCGTGCGGGCGAGCGCATGGAGATCACCGAGACCCGCGAAATGTCAGCCACGGCACGCAAGCCCGTGCTCGATGCGAGCAGTGCCACGCGCTTCTTTGATGAGAGCAAGGAGTCCAGCGACGAGCCCCGCCAGCATCCGCTGCTATGGACCACGCCTGAGGGCTGGCAGGAGGGTCCGCCGAGCCAGATGCGCCTCATCGATTTGAAGTTCGGACCGAAGCAGGAAGGCGAGTGCTACCTCTCAGCCATGCCAGGACAAGCCGGTGGTCTGGCCGCCAATATCAACCGCTGGCGTGGTCAGATGGGCCAGCCCGCCTTGACCGAGGACGAGATCAACAAACTGCCGCGCAAGACGTTGCTCGGCACCGATGCCCACTTCGTCACCATCGACGGCGACTTCAAAGGCGTGGGCGCCGAGGCCGCGCAGTCGGGCTATCGAATGCTTGGCATCATTCAGCAGGCACCCGAGCTGACGATCTTCATCAAGATGACCGGACCGAAGGACATCGTGGAGAAGAATGCCGCCGCCTTCGATACCTTCTGCGGCAGCGTAAAATTCCGACCCAAAGGCCCCGCTGCTCCCTGATCTGATCGCCAACGATCTTCCGTCCAACGTTCCTCTGTTCGTCATTCGCCCTTCCGCCCCCACTTCCTGTGTCTGACTCCACTTCCAAATCCATCCCCGCGCGCATCTACGCCTTCCTGTGTTCCTACGGACTGGCCACGGTGCTACTCATCTTGCTGCTGATCATCACCCTGCTGGGCACCCTGGAGCAGGTGGAACATGGGTTGTTCAACTCGCAGGCCAAATACTTCGATTCGATGATCATCTGGAGCATCGACGTCGGTGCCTGCCTGCGGGCCATGAGCATCCCGGCGAAGGAGTTCGAGCTGCCCGTCATCCTGCCCGGTGGCTACCTCGTGATGGCAATTTTCGGATTGAACCTTCTGCTCGGTGGACTGCTGCGTATTCGGAAGAATCCCCGCACCATCGGCGTCGTCATCGCGCACTTCTCGATGCTGTTCATGTTGATCGCCGGAGCCGTGTCCTTCTCGTTCAAGAAGGAAGGCAATCTCGCTCTGATCGAAGGGCAGACCGGCGATGAGTTTCAGAGCTTCCACAATCGCGTGGTGGAGATCGAGCAAGTCGATCCCCCGCCCGCCGATGGAAAACGCAAGGCCCTCGTGATTCATGACGACGCCTTTGAAGACCTCGTGCCTGACTCCTCCGGCGGCAAGGCACGCACCTTCACGCATCCCAGCCTGCCGTTTGAACTGGTGCTGAAAAACTACCAACCCAACTGCGAGCCCAAGCGCGCCGAGGGCTCCGAAAATCAGGAGGCCGTGGACGGTTACTACCTGCAAGCCAAGCCGCTCAATCCCACCTCCGAACAGAACATTGATGGCATCTATGCCGTGGTGAAGGAGAAGAATGGAGCCGAGCAGAAAGGCATTCTCTGGGGCTTTGCCTCCGCAATGAACACTGCTCCCCTGCCCTGGACCGTGAAGGTGGACGGCAAGACGTATGCCATCGACCTCGGACGCCAGCGCTGGTCGCTGCCGTTCTCGGTGCGCCTCGACAAGTTTGATCGCGAACTGCACCCCGGCACCGAGCGCGCACGCAAGTTCACCAGCCACATCACTAAGATTAACGGCACCCACGAAGAGAAGAAGATCATCACCATGAACGAACCGCTGCGCGACAGTGGCTACGTGCTCTTCCAGGCCAGCTTCAGCATGGATCAAAGCGGCGGCAGCGCGGTGAAACAGTCCGTCTTCGCCGTCGCGCAGAACCCCTCCGATCACTGGCCGCTCTGGTCCTGCGTGGCCGCCGCCATCGGCCTGCTCATCCACTTCATCTCCATGCTCGGGCGCTTTATGAAGCGCTCCAGCTCCGCATCCGCCACCGCAGCCTAATGACGACTATGAAAACCCTTCTCCTCGCCCTTCTGCTGAGTGCCACCACGGCCTTCGCCGCCGACGTTCCCTTGTCGGTCCTGCGTGACAAGGAAGTCGTGAGCACCTTCGCCACCATCCCGGTTCAGGAAGCCGGCCGCCTGAAGCCGCTCGACACCCTCGCCCGTTATCGCCTGCTGCGCTTCGCCGGGAAGCGGACCATCGGCTTCCAGAACCCCGACACCAACAAGAAGGAATACCTCTCCGCGATGGAGTGGCTGCTGGTCACCTGGTTCCGGCCCGAGCTGTCGCAGACGATGCCTTTGTTCGTGGTGGATAACTCCGCCGCGATCACCGAGATCGGCGTGAGCACGGAAGGCAAGGGCAAGCGCGATCGCTACAGCTACAACGAGATCCTGCCCGCGCGTCAGACGCTGATGAGCAAGATGCGCGAGTATCAGGAGATCGACTCGAAGAAGCGCACCGCCGTGCAGAGCATGATCGCCAATCTGGGCGTGAACTTCCTCGACTACGAGATGCTCATCACGCACTTCGATTTCGTGCGCAAGATCTCCGAGGACATGAAGTCGATGCCGCCCGAGATCGTCAAGGCCATGGAGGGCAAGCCTTCCCGCATGACGGAACTCCTTCCCGCTGTGATGGCTCATGTGAAAGCGCATCCCGAGGCGGCCGCGCCAATGCAGAATCCGTGGATGATGAATGTCATGCGTGCAGCGCTCGGCGCGATGATGAGCGGCAATCAAGAGCTGAGCATGCGTCTCTTCCCGCCGCCCGCGAAGGACATCGAGCCCTGGCATGGCCCTGGCTGGATCATCATGGGTGCTGTGCAGGGCAAGGAACCCACCGCTGCGGATCTCAACTGGCTCAAGCAATACGAGGAGCTTTACCTCGCGCTGCCCGATGCGGCGAAGTTCAAGGCCAGCGTCACCAGCCTCGCCAACAACATCCGCGCCGCCGCTGCCGAGCGTGGTGAGGCGAAGTATGTGAACCTCGAAGAGAGCTACCTCCGCGCCGATTACTTCTACTACGCGCTCTGCCTTTTCTTCCTGGGCCTGATCCTCCTCTCCATCACCTGGGCGTCCCCTGCCGCAGGCTGGGCTTCGATGCTGCGCGGGGGAGCCTGGGTCTCCCTCTCGATCGCCACCGTGCTCTGCACGCTAGGCATCGTGATCCGCTGCATTATCATGCAGCGTCCGCCGATCACGACGCTCTATGAGACGATCATCTTCATCACTGCCACAGCGGCCATCTTTGGCCTCATCGCCGAGGCGCTGACGCGCAAGCACTACGGACTGCTCATCGCCGCTGTCGCTGGCACGGCAGGCATGTTCCTCTCCATCCGTTTCGAAACCATGGAAGGCCAGGACACCATGCAGCAACTGCAAGCCGTGCTGATCACGAACTTCTGGCTGGCCACGCATGTGCCGCTGATCAATCTGGGCTACTCCGCCGCGATGGTCTCCGCCATCATCTCGATGACCTACTTCATCAAGCGCCTCTTCGGCAGCATCCAGGGCGGTGATGATTCGGCCCGCAGCCTCACCCGCATGGCGTATGGCTTTGTCGGTGCCGGTCTGTTCCTCTCACTCGTGGGCACCATCCTGGGCGGCATCTGGGCAAACTATTCCTGGGGCCGGTTCTGGGGCTGGGACCCGAAGGAGAACGGCGCGCTCATGATCGTCCTCATGTGCCTCATTATTCTTCACGCCCGCCTCGGTGGCTACATCCGGGAGATCGGACTGCACGCGTGCAACATCGTCACCGGCATGATTACCGTGTTTTCATGGTTCGGCGTGAACCAGTTGGGCGTGGGTCTCCATGCCTACGGCTTCACCGATGGCGTGTGGTTCTGGCTCTCGATGTTCTGGGCTCTCCAGTGCGTCTTCCTGCTCATCGCTGCCTGGCTCAAGCTGCGTGAGCGGCGGGCTCCAGGTGCTGTTGCTGCCTGACCAGCTGCATCATTTTCGTGACCGGACGCGACCTAGGCCGTAGGATGCGGTTACTGTCGTCCCATGGTCAGGTCCGCTCTCATCCTCAGCTTTGCTTTGTGCACCGCCTCACTCGCGATGGGAGCAGACCGTTACGTGAGCCCGACGGGCAGCGCCTCAAATCCTGGAACTCTCGCCGCCCCGTGGACCATGGCCAAGGCGGCCAGCTCTGCGGTGGCGGGTGACATCGTGTATGTCCGCGGTGGCACCTACACGAGCACGGTGAGCATCACCGTCAGCGGCACAGCAACGCAGCCCATCATCTTCCGCAACTACCCGGAAGAAACGCCGGTCTTCGACCTCACCGGCCAGACGCCGCCGTCCAATGATTCGGACGCTGCGATCATCTCGATCCTCAATCGCTCTCACCTCATCGTCCAGGGCTTCACCTTGCAGAACTGGCGCACCTCGAACGAGAAAGGCCTGCCCGAAGGCATTCTCATCGCCGGACGCAATGGCAGCACCTGCACCAACATTCGTCTGCTCAACAACACGATCCGCAACATCGAGCAGAACAACACGGTCAAAGGCAACTTCAACGCGAACGCCCATGGCATCAAGGTGGCCGGACGCAGCACGACACCGGTCACGGACATCATCGTCGAAGGCAACCACCTCTCGAATCTCCGGCTGGGTGCGAGCGAGGCGCTGGTGATCAATGGCAACGTCACCAACTTCCGCGTGAACAACAACGTCGTTCACGACTGCAACAACATCGGCATCGACCTCATCGGCTTCGAAGGCACGCTGCCCAGCACGCTTGATCGCGCACGCGACGGCGTGGTGTCTGGCAATGTGGTTTACAACATCGACTCGTCATACAATCCGGCCTACAAAGGCGATTTCACCACAGGCGGCGGCGACCGCGCCGCGGGCGGCATCTACGTCGATGGTGGCACACGCATCATCATCGAGCGGAACCTTGTCTTTGGCTGCAACTTCGGGGTCGAAGTGGCCAGTGAAGAGGACTTCGGCACGGGCATCGCCGACTTCATCACCTTGAGGAACAACCTCCTCCGCCACAACCAGGGCGCGGGCTTGATCATGGGTGGCTACAACTCAGGTCGAGGCTCCACGACGAACTGCACCTTCATCAACAACACGATCTATGGCAATGGCACCATCGGCGGCGGACCCCAGATTCAGGTGCAGCACCACGTCTCCAGCAATGTGTTCAAGAACAATATCGTGGTCGCCCGCGGCAGCACCACGAGCATGGTGAGCGTCACTGGCTCGGCCGTCAGCGGCTTCACGGGCAACACCTTCAGCTACAATCTTTACTACGCTCCGTCAGGCTCCGCGCCGACCTTTGAAGCCAGCGGCAGCAAAAATCTGAGTGCCTGGCAGGCCGCCACCTCACTCAGCGGTGGCGACGTGGGCAGCTCCGCAGGCGATCCGAAGTTCATCGTTTCCCATCCCTCGGCTGCCGAGCCCAAGACCGCGTGGCAACTGGCCTCCGGTTCGCCCGCGATCAATACCGGTGCTCCCAGCCCTGGCTACCAGCCCGGTGACGCGGAAGATGACTTCTTCGGCGATTCGCGCCTGCGCGACGGTCGTGTGGATCGTGGAGCCGATGAGTTCTGAGAACGTCCAGAAAGTTCAGAAATCATCGCCCCGAAAAGAACCAAAAGTTTTTGAATAGGTTCAACGAAAGCCCCGTTAATGGGGCACGCATGAAGCTGGGTGTTCCAGCGTTCCTGCGGTCACACTAAACCTACTGATCAAAGCCAAACTGATGAAAGCACTCACCACCATCCTCGCCGTGCTCGCTCTGGGCACCTTCGCCGTCAACGCTCAGGACAAGGGCAAGGCCAAAATGACCCCTGAAGAAGCCTTCAAGAAGAAGGACGCCAACAGCGATGGCAAGGTCTCCAAGGAAGAGTTCACCAAGACCAAGGACGCAACCAAGGCTGACGGCCTCGCCAAGATGTTCGACGCCAAGGACAAGAACAAGGACGGCAGCCTCGACCTCGAAGAGTTCAAGGCCGGCGGCAAGGGCAAGGGCAAAGCCAAGGCTCCGAAATGAACCTGACGACGATCGCCTGATCGTCCGATGAATCACAGACGCCGCATTCACCTCACGTGGATGCGGCGTTTTTCTTTGAGCCTCTGCGCTCGGCTTCTTCAGCAGCGACGCAAAGACTTCACTCCTACTTCCCCAGCGAGGCCCGCACCTCCGCATCGAGCGCCTCCAGGGTGAGCCCCGGGATCGTCTGCCCCAGGATCCGAGTGGCAATGCGCAACCGCGAGGCCGCGATGAGACTGTTGGTGCGTTCACCGCGATAGGTCTGCCACTCGTCGGGCACATTGGTGGCAAAGGCCGTGTAGAGATTGAGCAACCCGGACTCGCCGTAGTGCCTCGCCAGCCACAGTGCCGTCTGGCCGCTGAACTGATACTGCACGTGAATCTCGTGCGGATTCTCGATGCCCGCGCCCAGATGGCTGAGCTTGCTCAGTTCCCGAATGGTGGTGACCGGCAGCAAGTGCTCACGCAGGAAGGATCGGGTGCCCGAGTCCACCTGCTCCGCGAAATACATCGCTGTTCCCTCCGCTAGCCAGGAGGGCGTCCAGGGCCGTGTGTAATCGGCCAGCGCCAGATGCACCAGCTCATGCAGGATCGTGACCTGGCGGTCTTGCCGTCCCCAGGCGCGCTGGAGCGTGAAGAAGCGGTAGTCATTGAGGTAGAGCGCCTGATTGATCACACTCACGCCCGCCTTCTGATAGATGTAAGCGGACGAGGCACCACCCGAGAAGGTCATCGGATCACGACCCGTCAGCTTCTCGAAGTCGTTCTTCTGCGCGATGGAGAAGGCCGCGTAGCGAGCCTTCAGCTTCAGCCCCGTGCGCAGCAGCTTCGTGTAGCCTCGCTCCAGCTGCTTCGCCGCAAGATCCGCCGGCTTGGCATTCTCCTCGTTGGGTCGGTGGAAGATGAGGAAGTGCTCGCTGTTGATCGTCTCCGTGTAGCCCAGCATCCAGAAGGGCTGCAGCTCCGTGTAGCGGAGGAAGTCCACATGCCACTCCCCCTGCTCATCACGCTGCATGTCGCACACCATGTTGGTGACGAAGACATTCTCCTCCGGCAGCGAAGCGATGGTGTAAGACAGCTCCACCTTCACCTCGCGCAGCCGCCCTTTTTCATCCGGCTTCACCGCCTGGAACTCGGACAAACGAAACTCCGCCGACGTGATCGGAGCCCGCTCCCACAGAGGAACAAACGCCCGCTGATCCTCCAGCGCCGTGCCCCGGAAGTTCTTGAGAAACGCAGGCCACGTGCGCTTCGTCAGCGCCAGCGTCTTCTCCCTCCAGAAGGAGCGCAGCTGATCGAAGGTCCGCTCCTCATTCAGCAGCGCCACCACGCCCGCCGGTGAGCCCGCCGCCGGCACCGCCTCGGCAGCTGGCCTCCACGTGCGCGACTCCGCATCATACGCCAGCTCCGTCACGCCATAGCCCGGCAGGGCAAAACTCAGCCTCCCGGCCGCATGAGAGTGCGGACGGGGAAATCGGATCCAGCCCACATTGTCCTCCCCAGCCGCCCACTCGCCGCCCGGCGGTGCGATCGTCCCCGTCAGCGAGTCCGACACTGCAGACGGCAAGAGCGCCTCCTGATGCTCTGTGATCAGGCCTGCCATCCGCCCGCTCAATCGCCCCTGCCATTGCACCGGCAGACGATGCGCGTTGCGGAAGGACACCGTGAATTCCAGATCGTCCTCGCGCACCATCATCGTGTGCAATCGCATCGGGAAGATCGCCAGCTGCTCCACCTTCGGAATCACCTCCACATTCAGCAGCGACCTCCGCTCCACTTGCTTCCAGTCGATCGGTTCAAACAGCTTCCCCCGATCCAGTCGCACATCCACCGTGGCAAACCCCGGCACCCGCAGTTCCATGGAGCCGAGTTGATCCGCAGGTGCCTCACGACTGCCCCACGCGAAGGTGAAGATCCCAGCATGAGTTTCGCCCGGCCTCAATCCCGCCGCCGGAAAAAGCTGGTTCAAGGTGACCGTCGTGGGCTCCACCTTCAGCCGCTGCCCCTTCACAAAAGCCGTCAGCGACACATCCTCACACGCCAGCACCTTCGTCGCCCGGTAAGTCTCCGTCGTCAGGTTCCGCACGCCCACACGGAACCACAGGTCCTGCGTCGTCTGCGTGGCACTCAGCACCACCAGTTCCATTCCTATGCACGGCGGCATCACACCTGGGGCCTTCGCCCCCACCTGAAAACTCTCCGCCCTCGCCCCCGCCAGCCAATGGAAGCAGCAGATCAGACTCAGCCCGAAGGCGCGGAGAAAAACGCGAGAGAACGGCATCGAAAAGGCGCGCATCCTAGGCCTAGTTTGGCAACTCGCAATCCCAGAGCCACCTCACTTGCCGCCCCAGTCAAAAGTCATTCGTCATCGCTTCGCTACCCGCCCCCTTCGCCCGCCTTCATCATTGGTCATTGGTCATTGGTCATTGGTCATTGGTCATTGGTCATTGCTTCGCTCGGCTCGTCATTCATCCTTCATCCTTCATCCTTCATCCTTCATCCTTGTCCTTCCTCCTTCCCATGAGCCGCTACGCCAGCAATCAAGACGTCACCCAGTTTTTCGCCATGCACGGCATCGAAGTCACCGACGTGCGTCGCGAGGGCGACCTGCGTCACCTTCGCGTCCAAGGCCAGCCCCTCACCCTCCCCATGCCCGCCAGCCCCGAGGAATGCCTGCGCATCGTGCGAGAGTTTGCGGAAGGTATCCAAACCACAGCCAGTCCTCGCTCCGTAACCTCATCGGAGTGAGGTCTCTGGAGTCCGCCCGTCAGGCCGCGACTCCCCGGATAAACGTCGCGACGTAATCCACTACGCGGTCAAAGACGCGCTTCACGGTGGGGCCGCGTTCGAGGATCTTCATCGGTTTCACGATCACGTCGGCAATGTCGGGATTCTTCAGCGGCTCCTGTCCGGTGTAAACATAGCGGTCGATCACCTGCTTGAGCTTGTCGGCGTCGAGTTGCTCTTCCTTCACGAGTTGATTGAAAGCCTCTACGCGTTCCTGTTCCCAGAAGGTCTCGAAGGTCTCAGGAATCTGCGCAACATCGTCCACGCTCGGCAGTTGCTGCTCGATGAACTTCTCGATCAGTTCCTTCTTGCTGCGCAGTTCCAAGTCGGAGGCCATGCTGTCCAGGATCAGCTTCCGAATCTTCGGCACATCGGCAGGATCGGCCCCGTAGAGCTTCGCGAGCAGTTGCAGGATATACTGCACGTTGATCACGTCCCGGTGGATCAGCTCCAGCTCGAAATCCACGTCGTTGAGGATGCTGGCCTTCTGCACCTGGTTGTCGGACTTCACCTTGTCGTAGAGGTCCAGGTAGGCGCTGCGGTAGTCGGCGAAACGTTGGGCGGGCAGGGACAAATCGTTGTCGTCGAACTCGGAGAAGCTCTCCAGGATGTTCCGCAGTCGCATCAGCTCACGGAAGATTTTCACGAACTGCATTTCCGCCTCCTCGTCCTTCAAATCCTTCACACTCTTGACCGTCGGTGTCAGCTTGAGCAGCTCCACGACCACCTCGTTGAACTTCGAGACGTAGTCCTCGTAGGGCGGCACAAAGACCGTCTCCTTCGCATTCACATCGGCAAAGAGCGCGAGAGCTTCATCCGTGCGCTTCTTGAGGTTGCGGAAGACCACGATGTTCCCCTGGCTCTTCACCTCATTGAGGATGCGGTTCGTGCGGGAGTAGGCCTGGATGAGGCCGTGGTGTTTCAGGTTCTTGTCCACCCACAGCGTGTTCAGTGTCTTGCTGTCGAATCCGGTGAGGAACATGTTCACGACCAGCAGCAGGTCCACTTTTCGCTCCTTCACCTTCTTGGCGATGTCCTGGTAGTAGTTGTAAAAGCTCTGGGTGTCCTTCGTCGAGAAGGCGGTGCCAAACATCGCATTGTAGTCGCCGATGAATTTCTCCAGCTTCTCCCGCGTGTGCGGATCACCGCCCTCGCCGCCAATGATCTCCCCGCCTTCGTCGAGGATGCCGTCGGCGTCCTTGTCCTCCTCGTTGCTCGTGTAGCTGAAGATCGTCGCCACGCGCAGCTTGTGCTTCCCGGCGGCTTTCCGGGCGGCAAACAGCTCGTAATACTGGATCAGCGTGTCCACGCTGCTCACGCACATCATCGCGGTGAACTCCTTGTTCCGCGTTTTCACCGCGTGATGCTCGATGACATAGTCCACGATCTTCTCCAGCCGCTGCGGAGAGTTCATGAGTTCCTTCGTGTCGATGCCCTCAACCTCGATGTCCACCTCCGTGGCACTGCCGGGCTTGCGCTGGTAGCGGCCCACATACTCCACGGCAAATTTCAGCACGTTCTCGTCCTTGATGGCGTCCGTGATGACGTAGCTGTGCAGCTTCTGGTGAAAGAGGTCCTTCGTCGTGTGCTTCTTGCCGTCCTTGCTCACCGCGTTCTCGGCAAAGATCGGCGTGCCGGTAAAGCCGAACATCTGGTGATTCGTGAAGAACTCTGTGATGCGCCGGTGCGTGTCGCCGAACTGGCTGCGGTGGCACTCGTCGAAGATGAAGATGATCCGCTCACCCCTCAGCTTCTCCATCTGCTTCAGGTGCGCCTGCTTGCTGATCGCCGTGTTCAGCTTTTGGAGCGTCGTCACGATCAGCTTCGTCGTGTCATCGCTGAACTGCCGCACCAGCGTCTTCGTATCGTTGGTGCTGTCCACGCTGTCCTTCTGGAAGCCGTTGAACTCCTTGATCGTCTGGTAGTCGAGGTCCTTGCGGTCCACGCAAAAGACCACCTTGGCGATGCCCGACAGCGCGGTGAGGATTTGCGCCGCTTTGAAGCTCGTCAGCGTCTTGCCGCTGCCGGTCGTGTGCCAGATGTAGCCGTTCGGGTTCTCGGCGGGCGGGTTCAGCACCCGCTCCACGATCCGCTCGACCGCGTAGTATTGATAAGGACGCAGCACCATGAGCACCTTGTCCGTCTCGTTGAGCACGATGTATTTCCCGATCATCGCGCCCAAATGCTCGCGGTTCAGGAAGGCGGAAGCAAAAGCCGGCAGCTCGCGGATCGTCTTGTTGTCCTCCGCCGCCCAGTAGAAGGTCTGCTTGAAGCTCTGCCGCCGTGCATTGGCGTAATACTTCGTGTTCACCCCGTTCGAGATCACAAAGAGCTGCACGAACTGAAACAAGCCCTGCCCGCTCCAGAAGCTGTGCTTCTGGTAGCGCTGGATCTGGTTGAAGGCCTCTTTCATCTCCAGCCCGCGACGCTTCAGCTCGATCTGCACCAGCGGCAGACCGTTGACCAGGATCGTCACATCGTAGCGATTCTTGAAGGTGCCCTCGGCCGTCACCTGCTGCGTCACTTGGTAGCGATTCTTGAGCGGGTTCGCGCTGTCGAAGAAGCTGATCCAGACCGTGCTGCCATCATCACGCTTCAACTGCATCCGGTCCCGCAGCGTCTTCGCCTTGGCAAAGACACCCGCCGCGCGGTTCAGGTGGTTCAAGACCTTGCTGAACTCAAGGTCAGACAGTTGCAGCCCGTTAAAGGCTCCCAGCTCCGCCTTCAGGTTCGCCAGCATCGTCGCTTCATCCGTCACCGCCGCCTCGGCGAAGCCCAGGCCCACGAGTTGAGCCACCAGCTCGTTTTCAAGAGCTTGCTCGGGCTGGGTGAGTGGGACGGTGTTGCTCATGCCTGGGAGGAACGGGGAAGCGCGCGGCGGTATTTTTGCAGGCGGCTGTTCGGTTTATCCGGCAGGGTGCGTTCCACCAGCCCGGCTCGCAGCGCGGGTTGCAGGTAGTTCTGGCGGAAGGTGGGGCGGTGGGCCAGGCCTAGTTTCTTCATGCACTCCATGCCCGAGAGTGTCCGGTTCCCCAGCACCTTGAGCAGCGCCTTGACTTGGTCGCTCACTGGATCGGTGACTTGATCGGTCCCCGGCACTCCCAGAAGGGCCTCCAGCAGCGCCGCCAGCAGGAACTCGATGAAGACGGTCGAGGCCCCGGCCTTGTCGGCTGCCGCCAGCGCGGCGTAGTAGTCCACCTGCCGGTCACGGATGACACTCTCCACCGGCAGCCAGGCCAGCAGGGGCTTCCACCGGCTCAGGATCAACGTCTGCCACAGGCGGCCCATCCGCCCGTTGCCATCGGAGAAGGGGTGGATGAACTCCAGCTCATAATGAAACACACAGCCAGCCACCAGCGGATGCACGTCCGTGCGCTTCAGCCAGCCCAGCAGATCCTTCATCAGGCCCGGCACCCGGCCCGCAGGCGGAGCCATGTGCACCACCTGCGCACCTTGGGCGATGCCTACGGCTCCGCGCCGCCAGCGCCCAGCATCATTCGTCAGGCCCTGCATCATCAGCCGGTGCGCTGCCAGCAGGTGCTTCTCCTGACCAGGCTGCCAGCCCTCCATTGCCTCATACGCGGCAAAGGCATTGCGCACCTCCTGGATCTCCTGCGGGGGGCCCAGCACCCGCTTCCCAGCCACCACCGCCGTCACCTGCTCCAGGGAGAGCGAGTTGTTCTCGATCGCCAGGGAGGCCTGGATGCTGCGCAGCCGGTTCCCGCGCCGCAGTGCAGGTGTCAGCGCCCTTTCCTGGGACAGCCCGCGCCGCCCGATCTCCTCACTGATGCGCACCACTAGGTCCAGCACGCGGGGCGTGACGGCGAAGGGCGGTTCGTAAAGATCAGGCATAGGGATGGGATAAGATGATGCAGGAAAAGGATCACACAAACAACTGCTACAGCAGCCCCTTCTTCCAGGCCTGCTCTGCCTCATCTGCCACCACTACCTCGGCAACGCCCAGTCCCCCAAGTTGGGCCACCAACTCGTTTTCGAGAGCTTGCTCGGGCTGGGTAGGTGGGGCGGTGTTCGACATGAAGGCAGAGAGTGAATCACGCCCGGCAGGCTTTCACCACATAATCCAGCAGGGCACCGGAGAGAGGCTGCACGCGCAGGTCGATCGGTGCCAGCAGGCCGTCGTCCATGAGGATGATATTGCCCTGGTGAGTGTCGGAGATCGCCACTTCGTTTTCGGGGTCAAAGTAGGCCACCTCACCGCCCACGGTGAAGCGCAGCCAGCCGTTGCTGGTGAAGAAGTCGTTGATCTGCTCCAGCGTCGCCGGGGTTCCGATGATGGCCTGCTGCTCGATCACCAGCCGCATCTGCCCGTCAACATCCAGCACGCCCACGAGTCGCACACGGTCACCGAACAGCTCATTGTGCAGCTGCCAGCGTTCCAGGTAAGCGATGGGTGAGGCTTGCTCTTCCTCATCCGGCCGATGCAGCACCAGCAGGCCAAAGAAGTCCGGCCACGTCACCTTCAGGTAGGTGGCCGTTGCTGGCTGGAACCACACCTGATGCTCGTTGCCCTCGTCATCCGGCGGGCGACTCAGCTCTGGGATTTCGTCTGGTAAACGAGGGAGTCCTCTTTCAGCCGCATACTCCCGGAAGAGCTGGACCTCCTGCCAGTAACTGGCAGCACCGCCTTGAAGGCGCGCAGTTGCCTCACAGCGTCGTCGTAGTTCTTCAACGTGTGCTTCGAGCGGGATTCCCGCAGTTGGTCCGAGAGGCTCATGGGCAGACATTGGGGGCAAAGGGTTCTCAGTTCAAGGCTCAAGGCGTTCACACAAACATCTGCTGCAGCAGCCCCTTCTTCCAGGCCTGCGTCTGCCTCATCTGCTCTCCCACCGCCCCGATCTTCCCGTCCAACGCGCTCAGGAAGCCCGCGATCTTTGTTTGTTCGGGCAGGGACGAAGGAATGACAATGCGGGCCTCGGCGAGGGTGTCTTGGCTCACGTTGTAGCGAGTGCTACCACCACTTTTGGAAGTGATCTCGTTTCGCGCAATGGGTGTGCGCAGCAGGTAGTTCATGAACAAGGGATCAAACTCACGGATCGGCTTCCCACGGATCACAAAGCCTCCGAAGACGGCGGAGTGCTCTCGATCAAGATACACATTTGCCTGTCCGACCTCCTCGCGGGTTTCGGAGCTTCGCTGAAACAGAATGTCGCCGTAGGTCACTTCAAACTTCGCGAACTCTTTCTCTGGGATGTCCACGCGTCCGAGTATGCTTTCATGTGTGATGGGCTTGGAACTCAACACATCCAGGACGTTGATGAACTTGGTGCCTTTGCCGTATTGGTCCTTTTCGGCGTTGTAACCATTCTTGAAGGTGAAGAAGTCCCCCAGCGTCTTCTCCTCCCAATCCGGGAAGTCGTGGTCGTGGTCGTCTTGGAAGCGGAGGGTTTGGGTGAAGAGCTGTTGCATCACGCCCTTCTTGTAGGCCTCCAGCAGGGCTTTCTTCCGGCTCAGTTGCTCGATCCGCCCATCCACCGCCGTCAGGAACGCCGCGATCTTTTGCTGCTCGGGGAGCGTGGGCGTGACAAGCCGAACAGCAAGCAATCCTTGCTGCGAGATGTTCGTCTGAGACTTGGCAAGCCCTGACTTCTGCCCCTTCAACTGGTCCTGGGCCTGCTTAGAACCGAGGCAACGAGCTATGAAGTCCGGGCAATGAAGAGCCTTTACACGAAGCCGAATCAGCTTGTCCGACAACATGATCTTGGGCCGCGTCCGCCGAACATACGCAACGACCCCAACCCGATCACTTGGGCCTGCTCTCGTCACAAGAATGTCTCCCGCAGTTACCGCGATTTCAGGACGAGGCTCTAGCCCCTCAGGCAAGCGCTTGTTTTCAGAATCGTCAAAACCGTCCCAGGAAACGCTAGTTGTCCGTAACACTCCCCACTGGTGCTCATCGGCCGACTCTGACGCACATTGCGGACTCCAACCTGACTCAATCAGTTGAATGAGATCCGATAGCGGATTCTCATGCCATGACTCACTATAACCTCCGAACCGGAGCACTGGGGCGATGTGTGTGGCGTCTCGCATCCGGCTTTAGACTGGAGATTTGATTCCCAACTCCACGCAGAACCCGGCGATGACCTGATCGTTCTCGCGCATGGACTTCTCCAACTCGGCGAGCTGGGTGGCGACGCCATCGAGGTTGATCTGCTCCTCCTCGTCGAAGGTATCGACGTAGCGGGGGATGTTGAGGTTGAACTCGTTTTCCTGCACCTGGCTGAGGTCGGCCACGTGGCTGAACTTTTCTTCACTGCGGCGCTGCCGGTAGGTGGTGACGATGCGCTCGATGTGCTCGGGGCGGAGCTGGTTCTGGTTCCCCACCTTTTCAAAGCCCTGACTGGCATCGATGAACAAGATGTCGTCCGGGTGCTCGCGGCCTTTTTTCAGCACGAGGATGCAGGTGGGGATGGGGGTGCCGTAGAAGATATTGTCCGGCAGGCCGATGACGGCGTCGAGGTAGTTGCAGGTGTCGATGAGGTAGCGGCGGATGTGCTCCTCCGCGCCGCCACGGAACAGCACGCCATGCGGCAGCACGCAGGCCATGGTGGCGCCGTGGTCGAGGTGGTGGACCATGTGCTGCACAAAGGCGAAGTCCGCCTTGGAAGACGGTGCCAGCTTCCCATAAGCGCTGAAGCGGTCATCGCCCTTCAGCACCTCGCTGGCGGACCAGTTCGCGGAGAAGGGTGGATTCGCCACGATGGCCTCAAAGCGCAGGTCGGCATGCTCCGGCGCGGGATGCTCCAGCGTGTCCTCATTCCGCAGGTCGAAGCGCTGATAATGCACGCCGTGCAGGATCATGTTCATGCGGGCGAGGTTGTAGGTGGTGGGGTTCATCTCCTGCCCGTAGAAGTGGCCCACGTCCTCGACCTCCTTTGCCACCCGCAGCAGCAGGGAGCCGGAGCCGCAGGTGGGGTCATAGACGCTCTTCAGGCTCTTCTTCCCGGTGGTGACGATCTTTGCCAAAATGGTGCTGACCTCCTGCGGGGTATAGAACTCGCCTGCCTTTTTCCCCGCGCCGCTGGCAAACTGGCCGATGAGATACTCATAGGCATCCCCCAGCACGTCCGCCTCGGTATCGGCCAGGCGGAAGTCGATCTTGTCCAGATGCACGAGCACCTTGGCGATGAGTTCGTTCTTCTGATTCTCCGTCTTGCCCAGCTTCGACGAGCCGAGGTCAAGGTCCTCAAACAGCCCCTCGAAGTCCTCCTCGCTGTCATGCCCCATGGTGCTGGACTCGATGTGCTTCAGGATGGCGGCGAGGTCCTCCAGGATGAAATTGTCCTCCTTCCGTGCGCCTTTCTCCGCGACCTTGTGAAACAGCTCCGCCGGCTTCAAGAAGTAGCCCAGACGCTCCACCGCCTCCTTTTCGATGGCCTCCAGCATCTCTTTGCCCTCGGCGGACTTTTCATCCAGCTCGTCAAAGGTCACGCCATCGTGCTTCAGGATCTCATTCGCGAAGAGGTGGATGCGCTCGGAGAGGTATTTGTAGAAGATGAAGCCCAGGATGTAGTCCCGGAACTCATCCGCCCCCATCTTCCCGCGCAGCGTGTTCGCAATGTTCCAGAGCTGGGTGTGGAGGGTCTGTTTGGCGTCGTCGGGCATGCGGATGGCGATGAGAGCGAAGGATGATCCTGCCGCAAGGATGGATGGCGGAATGATGGCCGCAGGCATCTATCCCCACCGCTGCCCGGGGGCCTTGCAGGCGGAGCCGGAGCCCGATTTTGTGCTTGCCTTGCTACTCGGCGGGGCTGCAAGGACGTGTTTTCGGGCGTTCCAGCGTGAAAGGAGCCCCTTGGGAATCGTTTTTTCGACCTCGAGAAAGAGATTTCTGACCTCGAGAAACACTTTTTCGACCTCGAGAAAAGGATTTTCGAGGTCGAGAAAACGATTCCAGGGGTCTCGGACGACGTTCCCAAGGGGTCGGACGACGTTCCCAAGGGCTCGGACGACGTTCCCAAGGGGTCGGACGACGTTCCCAAGGGGTCGGACGACGTTCCCAAGGGGTCGGACGACGTTCCCAAGGGGTCGGACGACGTTCCCGAGGGGTCGGACGCCGGTCCCAAGGGGTCGGACCGCGTTACAAA